>CANNFM010000005.1 GCA_947503835.1 uncultured Aquimarina sp. | reverse complement strand
GTAGCCCGTAGGGGAATCGAACCCCTCTTACCAGGATGAAAACCTGGCGTCCTAGCCGATAGACGAACGGGCCATCTTCTCTTTCAAAGATTGCAAATTTATAGCTTTCGTTATAAATCTGCAATTAATATTTTCACTATTTGTAGCCCGTAGGGGAATCGAACCCCTCTTACCAGGATGAAAACCTGGCGTCCTAGCCGATAGACGAACGGGCCATCTATTTGCCTAATTGCGGATGCAAAAATACAACTATTTTTTAATGGCGCAAGTGTTATTTTATTTTTTTCTAAAACTTAATATGCCTTGGCAAATAATACACGAATTTTAGACGGCTTATCACTATAAACACACTTCCCTTCCTCCTCTTTTGCATCAAAAGGAATACAACGTATAGTAGCCTTGGTGAGCTCTTTAATCTTTTGCTCTGTTTCTACAGTACCATCCCAGTGTGCAGAAATAAATCCTCCTTTATTCTCTAATACTTCTTTGAATTCATCAAAAGTATCTACTTCCGTAATATGATCATCTCTATATTCGGTTGCTTTTTGATGTAAGCTTTCTTGAATTTCTTTCAGTAAAGATTCAATTGTATCTACCACATCATCTTTTGCCACGAATTGCTTAGTCAATGTATCTCTTCTAGCCAGCTCTACTGTTCCTTTTTCTAAATCTTTAGGACCTATGGCGATTCGAAGAGGTACCCCTTGTAATTCATATTGAGCAAACTTGGCTCCTGGTCTAAACGTATCACGATTATCAAATTTAACTGAAATCCCTTTGGACCTTAAATCCGTAACTAATTCATTAGCCACTATTGAAATCTGATCCAATTGCTCTTCTCCTTTATAAATAGGAACAATTACCACTTGTATAGGAGCTAAATTAGGAGGCAGTACTAATCCATTATCATCACTATGTGTCATAATCAACGCACCCATTAATCTTGTAGAAACACCCCAAGAGGTTGCCCACACATAATCCAATTTCCCTTCTTTAGAAGTGAACTTAACATCAAAAGCCTTCGCAAAATTTTGTCCCAAAAAATGAGAAGTTCCTGCCTGCAATGCTTTACCGTCCTGCATTAATGCTTCAATACAATATGTATCTTCTGCTCCGGCAAAACGTTCACTTTCGGTCTTTCTACCTTTTATAACAGGAATAGCCATAAAATTCTCAACAAAATCGGCATATACATTATTCATTTGCTCAGTTTCGGCAATAGCTTCTTGTCTGGTTGCATGAGCAGTATGCCCTTCTTGCCATAAAAACTCTGCTGTACGCAAAAAAAGACGTGTTCTCATTTCCCATCGCACTACATTTGCCCATTGATTTATTAATAATGGTAAATCTCTATAGGATTGTATCCACCCTTTATAGGTACTCCATATAATTGCTTCAGAAGTAGGACGAACAATTAGTTCTTCTTCTAGTTTAGCTTTTGGATCAACTATCAATTTAGAAGCATCCTCGGGATCCGTCTTTAATCTATAATGCGTCACTACAGCACACTCTTTTGCAAAACCTTCAGCATTCTTCTCTTCGGCTTCAAAAAGACTTTTGGGCACAAACAATGGAAAATATGCATTTTGATGCCCAGTCTCTTTAAATTTTCTATCTAATTCTGCTTGCATCTTTTCCCAAATAGCGTACCCATATGGCTTAATAACCATACACCCTCTTACCGCCGAATTTTCGGCTAAATCAGCTTTAACGACTAGTTCATTATACCATTTTGAATAATCTTCACTACGTTTTGTTAAATTCTTGCTCATATACTACTATTTGGCACAAATGTTGTGACTCTGTTAAATATAATTTTGTTAGCGCAAAACTAACTAAATTTGTAATGTTCAACAATAAAATAAGAAGATATGCGGTCTAAAAATTATTTTCACAGAAATGGTGCTGTAGGAGCTTTACTTCTCGGCAGCATATTTATGTTGACGTCTTGTAGCTCATATGAGTATGTACCTCATAATGATGGTATCTATGGAGAAGCAGGAAGCCAAAGAAATATTGAAGCTCAACCTAATAATAGCAATCCAAAATCAAGTTACTACTCAAATTATTTTTCAGAAAAATCTGCACAGATTGATAATGTAATTGAGAACAGTGAGATTTTCACCGATGTCGATTCGTATTCTAGCCAGGAATATGATGCTACAGATAGTATTGATGTTGCGCTTAACTATGAAACGGGACAACCATCATGGGGAAGCAATCCCACAGAAGTAAATGTAAATCTATTTAACACCGGATGGGGTTGGAATGGATGGAATGGCCCAGGATGGGGATGGAACGCTGGATGGGGATGGAACGGATGGTACGGCCCAGGATGGGGATTAGGATGGAATGCCGGATGGGGTTGGAATGGATGGAATGGCCCAGGATGGGGATGGAATGCAGGATGGGGATGGAACGGATGGGGTAGACCTTGGGGATGGAGACCCTACAACGGTTTTTACGGACACTATAGAGGTCACCGATATGCATACAATAGAGGCGCCCGAAATGCATACGCCTATTCCAATAGAAGTCGTGGATCTAATTACAATTCAAGATACAATACAAGATCTAGAAGCTCTTCAAGCTACAACAGAAGTAGACAAAATTATACCAATCAAAGAAGAGTATCTGCAGATTCTAGAAGCAGAACAAGATCTTCGAGCTATTATAATAACAACAGTACTCGATCGAGATCCTCGTCTATTAATAGAAGTGGTTCTAATCGATATTCTGGCTCTACTACCAGGTCCAGAAGTAGTTCTTCTTCGAACAGAAGCCGAGGGTACACTCCCTCTAGATCCTCTAACAGTAGAAGTTCGGGGTATTCAAGAGGAGGCTCATCTCGTAGTAGTGGGTATTCTCGTTCTGGAGGAAGTAGATCCCGAAGTAGCGGTAGTCGCAGTGGTGGTAGAAGCCGAGGAAGAGGTTAGAATAATAGAACATATCTAAACCTGACCATTATCAGATAACTTTCCCGAATATCTTGTTATTTTTGAGATATTCTGTAATTAAAAATTAAAAAACAGATGAAAAAGCTATTTTTATTCATATGCGCCCTGTCTATGTCTTTTTTGAACGCTCAAGATATTACAGATGCATTACAATACTCACAGCAAAATATCATGGGTACAGCTCGATTTAGAGCAATGAGCGGAGCCTTTGGTGCACTTGGCGGTGATTTGTCCGCTTTGCAGATTAACCCAGCTGGGTCTGCTGTTTTTTTAGACTCTTATGGATCGGTTACACTATCAACAAGCAGAATTGATAATGACGCAAGTTATTTTGATGGATTTAGAAACAATAGCTCTACCAATTTAAATTTCAATCAATTAGGAGCCGTTTTTATTTATGAATACAATAAGGATTCTAAGGGAGTTAATAAATTTTCTTTAGGCTTGGCCTATGATCAAACCGCAGATAATGCCGATGAAGTATTTGCCTTTGGGCGAAGTACAAACTCTATAGACAGCTATTTTATTAATGAAGCACAAGGAGTTCCACTAGACTTAATCACCCTTAGATCTGGAGAAGATATTGATGATTTGTATTCTTTTTTAGGAGAGACCGAAGGTTTTAGTGCACAACAAGCTTTTCTTGGCCATGAATCCTTTTTGATTGAAGCTAATGATCTTAATGATCCAGATAATACATCGTACTTCTCAAATATTGGTTCAGGTGTTTTTGACCAAGAGTTTTTTATCGAAAGTAGAGGGTTAAATGGTAAGTTTACACTTAATGGAGGTGCCCAAATCAATCAAAACTATTATGTTGGTTTCAATCTTAATTCTCACTTCATAAGCTATGATAAGATTACTCAATTTTATGAAAGAAATAACAACCCAGGAAGCACTATAAACGAGGTGATTTTCACTAATAAACTATCCACTACAGGTGCAGGTTTCTCTGCTCAAATAGGAGGAATTGCAAAAGTGTCTGAAATGGTTCGTTTAGGAGCTTCTTTTGAAACGCCGACCTGGTATTATATCGAAGAAGAAACTACACAACGATTAGAGACATTTAGCGATGCCGACGGGAGAGCTATCGTAAACCCAAGGGTAGTCAATCTTTTTCCCGAATATAGATTACGCACTCCTTTAAAAGCTACGGGAAGTGTTGCTTTCTTATTTGGTCAACAAGGATTAATAAGCCTAGATTACTCATATAAAGATTATTCGTCTATCAAACTGAGTTCTGATCAAGGTGCCATTTTTTCTGAGGTTAATAGAGAAATAAGTAATAATTTACAAGGTGCTTCTACCATAAATCTGGGTACAGAATGGCGAAATGGACAATGGAGTATACGAGGTGGCTTTAGCTACGAAGAAAGCCCATATGAAAATGATCTGTTTTTTGGAGACAGAATAGGATACTCTATTGGAGCAGGATATAATTTCGGAAAATTTAAGTTTGATGTTGCCTACGATTATTCAGAACAGCAGAGAGAAGAAGAGTTTTTTCCCGGATCAGGCTTTACTAATTTTGCTGTGGTAGATTCGTATAGAGATAACTTTACATTTACGCTAGCTATGGGGTTTTGACAAACAACACAACCCTATGTTCAATAATGAGAAAGGCTGGTAATAATTTACCAGTCTTTCTCTTTATTTTTACTTATATTTTACTATCGTATCAAAGAAAAATTTCCTGCAAAAACTCTTCGTCTCATATTAGGATCTCTAGGTTCATTAAATTCTACTCTAAACCAATAATCTGAAGAGGGCATTAATTTACCATTATATGTACCATCCCAACCTACTCCCCCAGCACGCAATTGTTTTAAGAGTTTACCGTATCTATCAAATATATAAATCAAGGCATCAGGCTGGTCTTCTATATTAATAAGGCTCCAAGTGTCATGAAAACCATCTCCATTAGGAGTAAAATATTTTGGATACCCAAGAATCATAAAAATCTCTGACTCTCTTTCACTATCAGGACAGTTAGCATATCTGGCTGTTATTCGATAATCTCCCGGTGGGACATTGGTAAACACAGGAGAAGATTGAAATTCTCTATACACAATAAATCCATTGCCCAAATCTCTATCTAACCTATACTCAAAATCATTAAATCCAGCTGCTTCAACATCCGGATTAGCGGTCACTTCTGCGGTAATGGTGTATCCCCCTGCAAAAGATTCTTCTGCTATACTATGTGATACAGAAACAACAGCATCAGAAACATCTAAAACCACTAAATCATCTCTCCCCACCTCTACTGTTCTAGCAGTATCAGAATATCCAATTAACTCATACACTCCTGGTGAATTTACTTCTAAAAACGGAACCGCACCTTCAGGATCAGGAATATCCTGAAAATTAGTTGTTCCCGGATCTGCTCTCCTCCATCGATACGATATCGCATCTGGAAAACGCCCCTCAATCGTAACCGGAAACTCAGACGGTCCACAAACCGCCACATCCATACCCACACCTGGTTCTAAAATACTACAGTCTGTTGTTCCAGCATTTGGATCATCAAGATTAGTTTGCTGAAGCTGTATCACACCAGCTTCATCAGAAAAGTTCGTGATCAATATGATATAATATTCCCCAGATAGCGCGTTAGGAATAGTAAATGTTTCAATAAAAATATTTTCTTCAGGAGTTCTGGCATAACTACAATCTACAATATTGGTATTATCCATACCCAGAATACCCTGTGTATAATAATCGGGGTCGTCAACGTTATTAACACATTCTTCTGGACGTAAGTTTTCACCATCTCCATTATTATCACAGCCAGTAGCTAATAGATCACAATCAATAAAAGAAGTATTAAAAGGACCCCATGCAATAAAATCAACATCCAATTGTCTTTCTCCTCTATCCAAAGTATTATTCACATTAATCTCTACCCACTGTTGAATATCAAAAATCAACTCTCCAGGCTGATCAATACGTATATAATACCATGATGAATTACGAGTAGTATTAAGACATCCTAGTCCTTGAAAACTTATATCTTCTCCTGTTATATTAGGAAATGTTAATTCTTGTGAGGCATCAGAACAAAACGGATTAGCTGTTCTACATGCAAGATCGTCATCCTGAGCGTTAATAGTAGTATTACAAATAAGAATAACTGCTGCGCATAATAGGGTTTGATATAATATTTTGGTCATTTTTATATAACGTTAAAAACTATATTTTTCTTGTATCATAGTCACATTTGGGATTTAAATATACACAACTTCTCTAAGAAATATGTAAAATATAATTGTTTAACATAGCTTTTACCAAGTAAAACAACAAAATCGTATCTTTGCAACCCATATTACGGGAGTAATAATAAATTATTCCCTTTTTATGTACTAAATAATAAAATTTTTAAGTGTGAAAATTGACAAGGCCCTTGAAGCTATTGAAGCGCTAGGTGATAATCATGTAGCTACTAGCGCTACCACTCCTCTTAGAGAAGATGCCTTTAAACTTAGTGATAAAGAGAAAATTGCTTTGATTAAAGAAGATGTAAAACATATAATGGAAACCCTAGGATTAGATTTAACAGATGATAGTCTTAAAGGCACCCCCCAACGTGTTGCTAAAATGTTTGTAAATGAGATTTTTTCTGGGCTTCACCCTCAACGAAAACCAGATGCATCTACTTTTGATAATCACTATAAATATGGTGAAATGTTAGTGGAGAAAAATATTACCGTATACTCTACTTGTGAACACCATTTATTACCAATCGTTGGACGAGCACATGTGGCATATATTTCTAATGGTACTGTGGTAGGGTTATCCAAAATGAATCGTATTGTTGACTATTATGCAAAACGCCCTCAGGTACAAGAACGCCTTACGATGCAGATAGTACAAGATCTTCAGGTTGTACTGGGAACAAAGGATGTAGCTTGTGTAATAGATGCAAAACATTTGTGTGTGAATTCACGAGGAATTAGAGATATTGAAAGTAGTACGGTTACGAGTGAATTTGGAGGGAAATTCAAAGAAGAAGCTGTCAGACGAGAATTCCTTGATTATATTAAATTAGACACTACCTTTTAATTTTATTCAACTATAATTATTAGCATTACATAAGATTATGCCAGCAACTCCATTGTACAAAATTCAGGAATTGAAAATTTACAATTCTATTTCAGGGCAAAAAGAAACGTTCAAACCGATTACCGATGGCAATATAGGTATGTATGTATGTGGCCCGACGGTTTATAGTAATGTACACTTAGGAAACTGTCGCACGTTTATTTCTTTTGATTTAGTATATAGATACCTAAAACATTTAGATTATAAGGTGCGTTATGTTAGAAACATAACCGATGCTGGGCATTTAGAAAATGATGCAGATGAAGGTGAAGACAAAGTAGCTAAAAAGGCTCGTTTAGAACAATTAGAACCCATGGAAATCGTACAGCGATACACCTTGGATTTTCATAATGTAATGTCTAGATTTAATTCAATTTCTCCTAGTATAGAACCTACAGCAACAGGTCATATCGTAGAGCAGATTGAAATCATCAAAACCATTATCGATAATGGTTTTGCTTATATCTCTAATGGCTCTGTATATTTTGATGTTCAAAAATTTAATGAGACTAATCATTACGGAAAATTAAGCGGTCGTAATCTTGAAGATATGATTGCCAACACCCGAGAACTATCTGCTCAAAGCGACAAGAAAAATCCTCAGGACTTTGCACTATGGAAAAAAGCAGAACCGCAACATATTATGAGATGGCCCTCTCCATGGAGTGATGGCTTTCCTGGTTGGCATCTCGAATGTACTGTAATGAGTACTAAATATCTTGGAGAACGTTTCGATATTCATGGAGGTGGAATGGATTTAAAATTCCCTCATCATGAATGTGAAATTGCCCAAGGCGAAGCTGCTTGCGGGCAGACACCAGTAAACTATTGGATGCATGCCAATATGCTTACACTTAATGGTAAAAAAATGTCAAAATCCACAGGAAACACGATATCCCCTGAAGAACTGTTCTCTGGCAATAATGATTTTTTAGGCAAACCCTTTGACGCCAGTATTGTTCGATTTTTCATGATGCAGGCTCATTACAGAAGTATTTTAGATTTTTCTAATGATGCTTTAGAGGCTTCAGAAAAAGGATTTCATAAATTAATGGATGCTGTACAAACCATAGAAGGATTAAGTACCAGCAAAAATACTGAAGGATTTGATGTCGAAGCATGGAGAACTTCTTGTTATGATGCAATGAATGATGACTTTAATAGTCCGATCTTGATTGCCAATTTGTTTGATGCGGTTAAATTTATTAACACTGTTAAAGAACAAAAAGCCACGCTATCAAAGCAAGACTTGGAATTACTTCGTAACACCATGAATGAATTTATTTTTGACGTTTTAGGGTTAGTAAATATTAACGAAACCTCTTCTGATATTAATGATAAGCTTTCTGGCACTGTAGAATTACTTATTAAACTAAGAACTGAAGCAAGGGCTAATAAAGATTTTGCTACAAGCGACAAAATCAGAGATGAACTTCAGGAAATAGGAATTCAGTTAAAAGATGGTCGAGAAGGTACTAGTTTTTCTTTACACTAATTGCAAACAAAATTGGCATCAAAAATTAATAAAAAAAAGATCTTGATTTCACCTTTTATAGGTTTTGTAAGACTATATCAAATTTTGATCTCTCCATTAACTCCAGCTACCTGCCGATATCAGCCTACATGCTCTCATTATACTATTGAGGCCTTAAAAAAACATGGGTTGTTTAGAGGAGGAAAACTTTCTGCTAAAAGAATTTTTAGCTGCCACCCATGGGGAGGCAGTGGTTACGACCCGGTTCCTGATGTAGAGAATACGTCAACAAAAGAATGAATTAGCCATAGAATATACTATTAAAAACTACTCCCCGTTTTCTTATATAAATACCTATATTTACTTGCAAAAAATAAAACTCATACATGATATTATCAAAAATTATCTGGAACCCTGTTGAAGGAATAGATCTTGGCTTTTTTATAATACGATTTTACAGCTTAATGTTTGTTGTTGCATTCTCTTTAGGATGGTACTTAATGAAAAAAATCTATATCCGTGAGAGCATATCCATAGAGAAATTAGATTCAATTTTCATTTATGCCGTAGTAGCAACTTTAATAGGCGCACGCTTGGGTCATGTTTTCTTTTACGACTGGGATTATTATAAAAACAATCTTTTAGAGATCATATTACCTTTTAGATTTAAACCAGCATTCGAATTTATTGGTTTCCAAGGATTAGCTAGCCATGGTGCCGCTATTGGGATCATTGTCGCTATGTATTATTATTCAAAAAATGTAATTCAGAAGCATCTATTATGGGTTTTAGATCGAATAGTTATCCCTGTATCTTTTGGAGCTATATTTGTACGTTTAGGAAATTTCTTTAATTCTGAAATTATAGGAAATCCATCTGGCGATTCGGCTTTTGGAGTTAAATTTGTTAGAGATGGATTAAGAAAATCTGAAGCTGTAAAAGAAACAGGAATTAAAAATATTAACGATGCATACTCTGCTATAGTAAATGACCCAAAATTTGCAGACACTTTAGAAGCAATTCCTTATCGTCATCCTGCACAATTGTACGAAGCATTTGGATATATTTTTGTCGCTATTATTCTTTGGCTTATCTATTGGAAAACAGACAAACGTAATAATCCAGGCTTTCTTTTTGGGGCATTTCTGATTTTATTATGGACTGTACGATTTATCGTTGAGTTCGTTAAAAAAAGCCAGGGAGGATTTGAAGACTCTCTTGGGGATGTACTATCCACGGGTCAATGGCTAAGTGTTCCATTTGTATTAGCTGGATTATACTTTATAGTTAGGTCACTGAAGAAAAAACAGGAAAACTAAAAAATTTCCATGTAAAAAAACCGATTCGTTTTGAATCGGTTTTTTTATATAATCATTCTCTTATAGAAGTTAAAACACCTCGTTAGACTCTTTAAGTTTTTCTGTATTTGCCACCAATTGAAGCTCATCTATAATTTTCTGAATATTACCATCGATAATATTACCTAAATCATACAATGTTAACCCTATACGATGTTCGGTTACACGGCCTTGTGGATAGTTATATGTCCTAATCTTTGCAGATCTATCTCCCGATGATACCATACTTTTACGTTTCTCAGAATCTGCAGCTTGTTTTTTAGCCAGCTCCATCTCATACAATCTCGAGCGCAATACTTTTAAAGCTTTCTCTAAGTTTTTATGTGATGATTTCTGATCCTGGCAACTCACAATCATTCCTGTTGGCTCATGATGTAGCTTTATTGCAGAATATGTTGTGTTTACCGATTGACCTCCTGGACCAGTAGAAGTAGTTCTCTCGATCCTTACTTCAGTCATATCCAATTCAACATCAAACTCTTCAGCTTCTGGTAATACCATTACTGTTGCAGCACTGGTGTGTACACGTCCTTGTGTTTCGGTTTGAGGGACACGTTGTACACGATGTACACCCGCTTCAAATTTTAAAGTACCATATACATCCTCGCCATTGACTTCAAAAATAATCTCTTTATACCCACCGCTAGTTCCTTCATTAAGGTCAACTACACTTGTGCTCCAGCCTTTACCTTCGCAGTACTTGGTATACATTCTAAATAAATCTCCAGCAAAAATACTAGCTTCGTCACCACCTGCACCTGCTCGGATCTCTACTACACAGTTTTTAGCATCTTCGGGATCTTTTGGCACTAGCATAAAGCGAATTTCTTCTTCAAGCCCAGGCAATTCTTCTTTTGCTTCTTCTAATTGCATTTTGGCCATTTCAACCATTTCGGCATCACTGCCATCTGCAATAATCTCTTCAGCTTCTTTAATATTATCAGTGAGCTCTATATAAAGTTCTCGCTTATCCATAATGGCCTTGAACTCCTTATATTCTTTATTAAGCTTTACATATCTTTTTTGATCAGCAATAATATCAGGTTGAATGATCAAATCACTTATCTCATCAAATCGTTGCTTTACAATATTTAATTTATCAATCATAGTAAATATCCTAACTGTGGAAGATACAAAAGTAAGCTTTTTTGCACAAAAGCTGACATCTTCTTAGTATTCTAAATATGCTTTTCTATCACAAAAACCGTATTTTTGAAATAGATATGAAAAATTATACCGTTACATATCACAATCTTTCGATCGCAAAGTGGTTTTTTATCATCACTGTTTTGTTAGGTATAGGAGGATTTTCTAATTACATATCGCCGGAAACTAAACAAATCACTTCTGAGCTAATAATTCGGCCTAAGGAACAATCATCTAAAACTGCTTGTTATCAGAAAGGACCTGTACAACATATTGGTTGCTGCTTTATTCATATAAAAAATAATGTATTAGTGTTGTGCCATACGCAACGGGTAAAAACAAAAATCAATACCCCACTATTCACTGTTTCCTTTTTAGACAGATTAATCTTTAACACCTCATACCCAGACGAGGAAGATTCTTTTCAAATAGTATAACTACCTGTTATACATTATGTAAAAATCAATTTAGTGTATTCTAAACGTTCACATCTTTACCTAAAGATGATGACATCTATCATCAATTTACAACATGAAAAGATTCAAAAAAATATTGAGGAGATTTGCCTTGATCCTATTTATAATGATAGCTTGTTTAGTTCCTGTACCTTTTCTTTTTCAAAAAAAATCAGGAAAATTTAACCAGGATAATAACATAGAGCTTGTAGAGTCTCAAGAAGACAAAACCCAGACTAAAACAAAAAAGTTAGACAACGAGTTATTTTCATAACTTCATATTCTAAATATTTTTGGATCAATTTGTTCTGGTCGTTATCTCTCCCAGCTCAATGACTTCAAAATTATCCAGTGTTACTTGTCGTAGATTTCTTAGATCATCATTATCCCAATTATCATTAGGAGCTCCACTTATAAACATATCTGAGCCTACATCGGCTAGTATTAGTCCATATTTTTTCATTGCTCTTAAAATAATTTGATTTGTTTCTGAGAAACTACTTATTTCATAATCAGCTTTAAGCCTTAGTCTACCTCCAAAAGGAAGCAATTCGTCTCTGGTATCTCCAGAAACTAAATGTCGTGCGGGTAACACATATCCTTCATATATTTTTGCCCGTGTGATCGTAAATCGAATAGGGTGATCTATCTCACCTTTTTCGATTTCTGGATAACGAACCAACAATGGGAATATAGGTAACCCTGCTGCATCTGCCGAGGTCCAACCATCGGGCCTATATGCAATAGTATTTAAATTAAAAACTGCCGCAGACGAAGCCTCGAATCCCAATCCTGCCAGTGAGGCATTATATAATTCGTAAAGCATTCCATTCTCTACATCTACAGAGATTATATGGCTATCTCCTCCTCCATTTCCTTCTATTGGAGCATTTAACGGAATCGGAAATGGACCTGGATCACTTTCATCCCCATAATCACCATCGTAATTATTAGCTCTAAATAGTATTGGCACACGTGGTTGGCTTTCATTTACAACAACATACGGTATGCCTATGGGAGAACCTTCATACAAACCGCTACCAAAATCTGTAAAAAGACTTTCACCTAATCCAATATTACTCAATATTAAATCAGAATTAGGATCTACGGGAGTATTAGAAATATCCATATTTAATGGATGATCTGCCGGGAACAATTGAATATTCTCTGCATCGGACAGGTCTGTAGTTATAACCTGAGGGTTGCCAGAAGGATTTTCAGAATCATCTGACGAGCAAGAAACTGTAAAAACAAATGTAGCGCATAAAGCAAGAATGTAGAATATAGGGGTTTTCATAATACTAGGGCTTTAGGATATTATAACGTCTTAATTGCATAAATATTTTTAGGTGGTTTTTCATAAATCTAATATCTTTAAATGGTATGGAATCACAAAAAATAGGGTTAGGAGGCGGTTGCCACTGGTGTACCGAAGCTGTTTTTCAGTCTTTAAAAGGTGTTATAAAAGTTGAACAAGGGTATATCAAAAGCTCAGGCAAGAACCTTGATTTCTCTGAAGCCGTCATTGTGCACTATAATCCTGAAATACTACTCTTAAAAGATCTCATAGAAATTCATCTACATACTCATAAAAGCACGGTTAATCATAGTTTTAGAAAAAAGTACAGAAGTGCTATTTATTATTTTGAAGAAGACATAAAGCATGATATTGAACATTTTCTTTTAGAACAACAAAAGAATTTTAAAACTTCAATCATAACTAAAGTATTACCATTTCAGGAGTTTTCGCCTTCAAGAGAAGCCCTTTTAAACTATTACCAAAAGAATCCAGAAAAACCTTTTTGCGAAAAGTATATTAATCCCAAATTAGATTTTTTAAAAGAAAAATATTCAAATATCACGAAGTGATTATGGTTAGTAGATATACTCTCCAAACTCACTTTTAATGGTGAGTTTTTTATCATTAGATGCTTCTACTCTACCTACAATTTGTGCATCTACATTAAAGCTTTTAGAAATTTCGATAATTTCTTCTGCTATATCTGGTGAAACATATAACTCCATACGATGTCCCATATTAAATACCTGATACATCTCTTTCCAATCTGTACCCGAGTTTTCTTGTATTAATTTGAATAATGGGGGAACATCAAATAAATTGTCTTTGATGATGTGTAAATTATCTATAAAATGTAAGATTTTAGTTTGTGCACCACCACTACAGTGCACCATCCCATGAATAGTTTTAGTATCAAACTTTGACAAAATCTTCTTAATAATTGGTGCATATGTTCTGGTAGGAGACAATACTAATTTACCTGCATCTATTGGTGAATCTTTAACCTCATCTGTTAATTTAGTTTTACCAGAATATACCAAATCTGAAGGAACCGAAGGATCAAAACTTTCGGGGTATTTTTCGGCAAGAACTTTACTAAACACATCATGTCGTGCAGAAGTCAACCCATTACTCCCCATACCACCATTATATTCTTTTTCATAGCTCGCTTGCCCAAATGAGGCAAGTCCCACTATTACATCACCAGCTTTTATATTAGCATTATCAATTACATCTTTACGCTTCATGCGAGCTGTAACTGTAGAATCTACAATGATAGTTCTCACCAGGTCACCAACATCTGCTGTTTCTCCTCCTGTAGAATGAATTTTTACTCCAAAATCATTAAGTTCTGTAAGCAATTCTTCGGTACCATTAATAATTGCCGAAATCACCTCTCCCGGAATCAGATTCTTATTTCTACCAATAGTAGAAGACAGCATAATATTATCTGTAGCTCCAACGCATAATAGATCATCAATATTCATGATTAATGCATCTTGTGCAATTCCTTTCCAGACAGAAAGATCTCCGGTTTCTTTCCAATACATATACGCCAAAGAAGATTTGGTACCCGCACCATCGGCATGCATAATAAGGCAAGACTCTTTATCGCCTGTTAGATAATCTGGAACAATCTTACAAAACGCCTTTGGAAAAAGTCCTTTATCAATATTCTTGATTGCGCTGTGCACATCTTCCTTTGATGCAGAAACTCCTCGTTGCGCGTAGCGTTTGCTTACTTCTTGACTCATGGTATTAGAAATTAAAGCGCAAAGATAATTCAATTTAGTTCAAAGACTAAACTGAAAACATAAAATTCCAAATCCCGAGAATATTCTATCGGAATTTGGAATTAAAATTTTATGAATTTATGATCTTATTCCCAATCCGGCATAGTTGCGTTTTCTATTAAAGCAGTTCTAGCATCCAGATCCGAGATTGAAACCGTGAATATGTTTTTAGCCGAAATACCATCATTAGATGTATTCACAAAAATAATACTAGCCTCATTTGGAGAATACCTTGCATCTAAATCATTAGTTCCGGGCACTTTGTCTGTGGATAAATCGGTACTAGTCATCGCTCCAAAATCATAGACAAATACACGAGAATCTAACTGACGATAAGTAACAGGGTTTTCTGATCCTGAAATATCCCTGCTATATAATAGTTTTGTTCCGTCAACAGATAAATTAATACTACCAGCAGCACCATTCTGTCCGGTCAACACAACATCTTGTACTACTCCAGCCTCGTCTATTGTAAAAATTTGTACGGCATACCCATCTAAATTATTAGTTTTTATAGCAATGATTCCGGTATTTTCGTTTTTATCTACTTCGGTAATAAGATCTCCTGTGGTCCGGTATATCTCTTCGAGTCCGCTTCCATCTACGTTAATAGAATATAATCTATTCTGATTTGGAAATAATAGTTTTGCTCCATTATCATCCCAGGCGAAATCTATTTCTTCGAGGTTAAATCCAGACACACCAATTGAGGATGTTACCTGTTTGACTTGTGATCCGTCTTCATCCATAGTAAACAAATGTGTCTGCGAACCTACAGATTGTAAAAAGGCAATTTTCCCTGTACTGGCATTTCTTCTAGGTCTAAAACTATTTTTTGCTGTAGAAGTAAGAGAGATTTCTGTGCCTCCACTTTCGTCGGCAGAATAAATAACACTATTGTCATTGACTAATCGGGTATACACAATCCTATTATTTGGTGGTGTCTCAGTTTCGAAAGCAAAGGTATTGCTATTTACAGGGCTATTGATATTATCATTAGCAGCCACATCCCAAAAGTACTTCACTCCATATAAAAGTCCAGAAAGTGTAAAAGTAGTATCTGTTATATTCTCAAAACGCTCTACAGTAGCATTTTCATCATTTCTTAAGCTCACAATATAGGTAAGTGTATCATCATCTGGATCACTAGCGCTCCACATTAACTCTACGTTTATCGGAAGATTTTCTGTATTATCTGCTGGTGTAAGTAAGGTAGGTGCATTAGGAGGTCGATTTCCTGCAGTTTCGACATCCATTTCGAAAACCACTTCTAATTCTCTATCCGAGATCACAGTAATGCCTTCAAAAACGGCTAACAAATCTTCTCGCTGAGCTGAAAGTGAATAATCCCCAGAAGGAATATTCTCTAAACGATAAGAACCATCTGCGCCCGTAAAAACTGTACTTGATCCTGGATTTGTAGATATTTTTACATTTTCTAAGGGTTCGTTAGTACCTATTCTAACTACCCTTCCTTTTACAGAGCCTAACCCCACCAGATCAATTGTATCTTCACTACAAGAAACCGTAGTTAAGATAACAAAAATGCTCACTATTTTAATAATAAATTCTTTCATCTACTTGATAATTTTATGCTTTAGAAACTATACTAGTTTTAGTTTTTTATTTTATCTCTTTTAACCGGATTTCCGAAATACCAGTTTAGTCCAAAAGAAAAATTAAAATATTGATCATCTCTTTTTCCTTGTACTATATCATCTAATTCATCGCTCAACACAAGGTTTTGGGACGCATTAACCGAAATACCAATTTTATCAGAAATCAAATATTCTACTCCTCCACCATACTGAAACTTAAATGCCGTAGTATCAAAATCATCATCATTAACTACCCCTATCCCTGCAAAGAGAAAGGGTGATAATTTTTCGAATGGCAATAATGTCAATTCTGTATTAAGTCCTATCGCATTAAATCCTTTTGAAAATGCATTTTCATTGGTAAGTTCAAATTTGTTGATACTTGCATTTACATTAATATATGGATTAAAGTACCATCGCGCTCCTATTTCGGCAGAATATGTTAATTCTGGATTGTTATAATCCCCACTAATCAAAGCTGCGCCGCCTTTTATAGCAATAGATTTTTGAGCTCTCCTTTCCTTAAAATATCGATCATACAAGGCTGTATTCTGCGCTTCGGTTTTTTCTGCTTTATAATTTCCTATTAGCTCATTTACCGCTTCTGGCTCTGCATTTACATTCCATAACTTATCTTCAATTCCTTCTATGATTAAGGACTCTACAGCTTTCTCTATTGCTTCAGATACTGCTAATTGAGCAGGTTCGTTTTTTGTATATCCTGTTTCCGCCTCAAGCAATCTTCTAAATTTCACATATCTAAAAAAGTTAGCATCTATTGCCTGTGATAGAATAGTTTTGGACACATATACCGTTTTTAAGATTTTCCCACTAGATGTTGAAACGGCCCTTAAATACACAGTGATTCTATCCTGTCTGTATTGAGTAGATCCACCAATCCCAAAATATCTAGCTCCCAAGCCTCCTGTGATTATATTTGAATCATAAGAAACTATTCCTCCTTCTAGAATAATCCCTGCATATAACAATGGTGGTAATTGTGGTTCATTTGGATTTTTGGTTTTTCTGTATTCTTTTCTTGTAGAGCGTATGATATTACGCTCATTAAGTAAATTGCTTAAATTTTCTCTTTCTATAGGCACAAACCATTTAGAATCTTCGAGTGCTTTGATTAAAATGGTAGTTGCTCCTTGTGTGACTGCGGTACTAAAAGTACTTCCTGCTTCTGTGGGTTTATATTGCCCCGTTTGATCTCTAAACTTATATACCCCTACTACTACAGGCTCTACTGGTGACGGAATATTTCTTAGTGATTTAGTAACATCTGTATCTTCACCAATTCTGGCGCTTTCTACCGTAATAGGCTGGTTAAAATATGCTCCACATCCGGTCAATAAAAGTGCGCAAGAAATTACTGCGATTACTTTATAAAACTTATAGTACATTAAAAATTAATTAGGAATTATTACTTGGGACTGATCTCCGGTGCTTGTATCTAATATATTGATCACTAAACCTTCTCCCGAAGGAAAGATTTCTATAAAAAGTGACCCAAAACTAAAAGTACCTTCTGTAAGGCCACCTTCACCAAATTGGTCATCAAATAATGATCTGGATATTTCATTTAATAACTGATTATTTAAACTTTCGGTAAATCTTTCAAGATCTGATCTTTCATCTCTGCCCGTATCGTTGGGGTCTGTAAATTTATTTTGTGCTTCTGCAGAGCTTAGAAGCCACTGATAATTAAATGTATCTCCTCCAAAGGCAGGGTTTACTGGCCTATATACCAAATCTTGCCCAAAGGAAAGATTATAGATTGAAAAAATAAAAAATATACTAACTACAATTGATTTCATTCTTACATACTTTTAATATCGGAAAATATCTTTCTTCTGGTTTTTGAGGTCTTTGAAATATTTATACACTTTCCGAATTGAAATTTTAGACATCTGTTCTAAATATTCCAAGTCTGGTTTGCTTATAAACTTATGAATGACATTATCCTCTATTTTGACTTGAATTATTGTTGTACGGCCAAAACTTAATGACTCGAATACCCCTACTACTTTATTACCGTTTATTTGATTAAGCGAATACGAATTATAGAAAAATTCATAAAAATCTCTGCCAGGTTTGGTTTTGGTTTCTTCTATAACTATCCCTTTTAACTCCAATCCATCATCAGATTCTTCTTCTTCAACTTTTTGAGGTTTTTTTTTAATTGGCTCATTAAATGCTATACGATCTTTTCCAATAATTACATCTTCTTCATAAATGAGCAAAAGTAGCACCACTGTTTTATCTGTATCCTCTATACTTATCGAAACTTTTGATAGTTCTTTACTTTCATTAGCTTCTAAGGTAAATCTACCTTCTTGATTATTTTTTGATATATTATTTTGGGCATCGGTTCTAAAAACTGTAAACACATAATTTAAGCTCTTATAAACTTCTGTAGTATTAGTTGCGGTACTTATTACAGAAACAGTACCATCAATGGTTTCTATCTTTATTTTAGCTGTTACATCAATGTTAACAAACTGGCCTATAGAAACCTGAAAAATCAAAGTAAAAAGTATGATGAGTTTCAGTTTCATACATTCTTAGTGGATAATTGGTAATTAAAAACTTCTAACTATTATCGTTTTGGCATCTCCAGACATTTTGAATTTAAGGTTTTTGGATAATTCATTACTTCCAAAACGTTCAAAAATCAAATTATCGCCTTCTTGAAGAAGTTGTAAGTTTGTAGATATTTCAGGGTTAAAAGAAAAGTCAACTACAGAATTATTATTACCATTTTGAGTAATTACTTTTTCTATTTCTTTTGAAGATTCATTGATTTCGACAGTATTTTCATTACCATTCTGAAAAATTTTAATATCAGAAGATTCTGCAACAATACTAGAAAAAACCGCATTATTAGCTCCTATTTGCTGAATAAAAACAGAATTTATTCCTTCCGAAATAGAAGATTGATTTCTTGCTCCTTGCGATAATAGATTATCTACTTGGGATAATGCTATAAATTTATCTTGATCTGTAACAGAAATTTGGTCTTCTTCATTACTCTGTGCATATGTAATTGCTGTAGAAAGCAAAACAAGCATTAATGAATATAAAATAGTGTTTTTCATCTTTTCGGAATTAAAAAACTAAGAAAGAGTTATGCTTATCTATATGATCAAGCATAACTCTTCTAAAGATATTAAATTTTATTCAAATCTTACTAAAATCCTCCAGCACCGTTAGTTTGTGTAACTACTGATGAATTATTAGATCCAACTTGAAGAATTATACTACTATGAGCATCACCAGTCTGAGTAACAAATGTAAAGTTATCTGTTCCAAACTGAGTGTCTTCAGCTATGTTTCCATTTCCTGATTGGAAAATATCACTTATGTTACCTGCACCATTTTGAGATGTAATCGCTATATTCTCATCACCTAATTGGATATGGCTAGTAATATTATTCTCTCCGTTTATTCCAAAATCACCTTCTTGAGAAGCTTCTGCTATATTACCATCTCCAATTTGAAATTGTTGTGTAAAATTATCACCACCAAAGAATAATAAATTTTGTGTAACTGAAGCACTATTCCCATTTCCTAATTGAGTCTGAGTAACTACATTATTATCTTCTTCGTGTTGTGCGAATGCATTATTTCTTTCACCAGACTGAAACTGATCTACAGTACCACCTCTAGAATCAAATAAGAAACTTCCTTGGATAGAAGTTGCTACGTTACCACTACCTGATTGATCTTGGATATTTATATTATCAGCACCATTTTGAGTTACCTCAGCAAGGTTTCCTATACCATTCTGATCCTGATCAGAAACATTGTTAGTTCCACTTTGTACAGCAGTTACAACATTTTCATCTCCAATTTGTAATTGATCAGCGCTATTATTGCTTCCATTTTGTGATACACTTGCAGTGTTTCCGTTACCCGATTGTATTTGGATAGAGAAGTTATCTCCTCCAAAAGATCCTAAATTTTGCTCTGCACTTGCGCTATTAGCATCTCCCAATTGACCTTGAAGAATTGTGTTATTATCTTCTTCATGATTAGCAAACGCTTCGTTTTCATCACCAATTTGTACTTGTTGAACTTCTCCTCCTCTAGAGTCAAAAGCCGCACTACCTTGTAAAGAAGTTGCAAGATTTCCTCCTCCTTGTTGATCCTGGATCACAAAATTGTTTGTTCCCCATTGCTCTGCATTAGCAAGATTTGCTTCTCCAAATTGAGTTTGTTGTGAAACATTAGTACTTCCAACTTGAGCTATAGTAGCAGTGTTAAATGCTCCTTCTTGATAACTGTCACTAAAATTATCTACACCTTCTTGTGTAGATGTAGCTGAATTACCATCCCCAAATTGTTCCTGAAAGGCTGAATTACCCAGACCTTCTTGTGAAGTCACAGCATTATTACCATCGCCTTCTTGAACTTGTAAAGTAAAGTTATCTCCTCCAAAAAACGCCAAATTCTGAGTGGCACTAGCCGAATTTCCATTACCAACCTGTATTTGATACACTTGGTTTTCATCTTCTTCATGCTTTACAAAAGCAGAATTTTTATCTCCGGTTTGGGTTTGTTCTACAATACCATTTCTTGAATCAAATGCATCTCCCTGAATAGCTTCTGCATTATTTCCTCCTCCATCTTGAATTGTCATAGAAGAATTAGAGGTTCCTACTTGAGAAATATTGGCAATATTGTCTTCCCCTTCTTGACTTACATTACTAGCATTTGCCTGCGCTACGACTACTGATGCGCTTAATAAAGCCGCTAGACTAAGAATCATTGTTTTCATACGTAATATATTTAAAGTGATTAATGAGTTTACTTTTTTGTTAAAAACCATACTATTAAGAAATAGGTTAAAAAACTTAATTCTTGTAATTCCAATTCAGTATAAAAGTATTTTCGGGGAGATCTTAGGGGTGTTGTCATAAACATACGACAGGGACAAATCTATGAAAATATTAAGGCTATTTTTATGAATTTCGCAACAATTCGATGAAAAGCGTTACGGAAAAACCGTAATATGAGTATATTATTACGAGTTTAAAAGGATTTAACAAATATATTTTTTTTGTTAAAAATAATACAAAAACGGTCTTCGTCAGTTAATTCTTACTTTATCGTGTAAAAAGCAACTCTCTATATTTGGTCAAAGGCCATAACTCATCATCAACAAGTAATTCTAATTTATCACAACTATATCTAATTTCATCAAATAAAGGTTTTACCTTATTACAATAATCATTTGCTTTCTGTTCTGAATCTGACAACTTGTTAGCTTTTCTTCGCTCCTCTGTCATTTCATTTACTTTGGTATTAATTTTACCTATATGCCCAGAGATTTCTTCGATTATCTCCATTTGTTCTTTTGCATATTTTTTAAAATCCTTATCGTAAAGCTCTTTTAAACCAGAAACATTATTAATCAACATATTTTGATATCTAATAGCCGTCGGAATAACATGGTTACGGGCAATATCTCCCAGTACACGACCTTCTATTTGAATTCTTAGGGCATACTCTTCAATCTCAATTTCATAACGAGCTTCGGCTTCTGTCTTATTCATTACTCCCATTTTTTCAAACAGCGCTATATTTTCTTTAGAAACTTTTGCTTTTAATGCCTCTGGAGTTGTTTTGTTGTTACTTAATTTTCTCTTTTTAGCTTCTTTTTCCCACTCATCACTATATCCATTCCCTTCAAAAAGAATATTTTTAGACCTCTTTATATACTCTCTTAAAACATTAAAAATAGCCTCATCTTTTTTCAATCCTTTTTTATCTATCAAAGCATCAACTTCTTTCTTAAAATCAACTAATTGCTTAGCAACAATAGTATTAAGGATAGTCATCGGATTAGCACAGTTTGCCTTAGAACCAACCGCTCTAAACTCAAATTTATTTCCTGTAAAAGCAAATGGCGAAGTTCGGTTACGATCGGTATTATCTAATAAGATTTCTGGTATTTTTCCTACTACATTTAACTTAAGATCTGTTTTCTCTTGTGGTGACAATTTACCATCTGTAACTCCTTCTAATTCTTTTAGTACAGCCGTTAATTGTTCACCTATAAACACAGACATAATTGCCGGCGGAGCTTCATTTGCACCCAAACGATGGTCATTACTAGCAGAGGCTATTCCTGCTCTCATTAACTCTTCATTATCATTAATCGCTTTGATTGTATTAATGAAAAACGTTAAAAACTGAAGATTGCTCATTGGAGTTTTACCAGGACCTAATAAATTAACACCTGTATTAGTTCCTAAAGACCAGTTGTTATGCTTTCCAGATCCATTCACCCCTGCAAAAGGTTTCTCATGCAATAACACTTTTAAATTATGTCTGGCCGCAACCTTCTCCATAACATCCATAAGTAAGGAGTTATGATCTACTGCTAAGTTTGTTTCCTCATATATAGGTGCTAACTCAAATTGATTTGGAGCAACTTCATTATGTCTCGTTTTAACCGGAATACCAAGTTTCATACATTCGATTTCCAAATCCATCATATAATTTAGAGCTCTGGTAGGGATACTTCCAAAATAATGATCATCTAGCTGTTGACCTTTTGCCGAAGAATGCCCAAGAAGTGTTCTTCCTGTCATAACAATATCTGGCCTTGAATATGCTAAAGCACTATCAATCAAAAAGTACTCCTGCTCCCAACCCAAAGAAGCATTCACCTTTTTTACATTTTTATCAAAATATTTTGCTACAGCTGTTGCTGCGTGATCTACAGCTTGTAATGCCCTTAACAATGGGGTTTTATAATCCAGAGCTTCGCCTGTATATGCCACAAAAACAGTAGGAATAGACAAAGTTGTTCCATAAATAAAAGCTGGCGAGGTAGGATCCCAAGCGGTATATCCTCGTGCTTCGAAAGTGTTTCGAATTCCGCCATGCGGAAAAGAAGAAGCGTCTGGTTCTTGCTGTACTAACTGTCCTCCTCCAAATCTTTCTATCGCCTTCCCATCACCGATGGTTTCGAAAAAAGCATCATGCTTCTCTGCGGTAGCACCTGTAAGCGGCTGAAACCAATGTGTATAATGTGTTACTCCTTTAGACAATGCCCAATCTTTCATTGCAGAGGCAATTTGATCTGCTATTTTACGATCAATCTTAGCTCCACTCTCAATGGCATCCATTACACTATTGTAAGCATCCTTAGTTAAAGACTGTAACATCGTTGCCTGATTAAAAACATTTTCTCCAAACAGAACAGAACGTCGTTCTGTTTCATTAACTACCACATAATCACGATTTAACGTTTCTTTTAAGGCTTGAAATCTTAGTGTTGACATAATTGAGTGAGTTTTATTACAAATATAAAACAAGTTTTTATTGTTAATATGAAAAATATACTCTTTTAAAATTGAATATATTTAAAAATACCCCCTAAAAAAGTAGGGGGTTAATAAAATTTAGGTGATAAATCAACTTTAACCCCTTGTTTTTTTTATGTTTATAAAAAAGAAAACTAAATTTGTCCTCTATACAGAGTTCAATTTATAAAGTGTTAATTATGAGTAAATCAAAATTAGAGTATATTTGGTTAGATGGTTATAAGCCAACCGCTAATCTAAGAAGTAAAACAAAAGTTGAAGAAAATTTTAGCGGAAAGCTTGAAGATTGCCCAACTTGGTCTTTTGACGGTAGTTCTACCAGACAAGCAGAAGGTGGTTCTTCTGACTGTTTATTAAAGCCTGTTGCAATTTTTCCAGATCCAACAAGAAGAAATGGATATTTGGTAATGACAGAGGTTTTAAACGCTGATGGTTCTCCTCATGAATCAAATGCTAGAGCCACTATTGATGATAATGACAATGATTTCTGGTTTGGTTTTGAGCAAGAATACTTTATTATGGATAAGAACACACAGTTACCATTAGGTTTCCCTGTTGGTGGTTATCCTGGACCACAAGGAATGTACTACTGTTCTGTAGGAGGAAGAAATACTCATGGTAGAGATTTTGTTGAAGAGCATGCTGATCTTTGTATTGATGCAGGGCTTAACTTTGAAGGAATCAACCAAGAAGTAGCTAGTGGACAATGGGAATTTCAATTATTTTCTAAAGGAGCCAAAAAAGCTGGAGATGAGATATGGGTAGCCAGATACTTATTAGATCGTCTTACAGAAAAATATGGATACTATATCGATTATCACCCAAAACCTATTAAAGGAGACTGGAATGGCTCTGGAATGCATGCAAACTTCTCTAATGAAGTATTAAGAACATGTGGTTCTAAAGAAGTTTACGAAACTATTTGTGAAGCTTTTAGACCAGTTACTAAAGAGCATATTGCTGTTTATGGTGAGTTTAATGACCAAAGACTAACGGGAGAACATGAAACACAATCTATCAACGAATTCTCTTATGGTGTATCTGATAGAGGAGCTTCTATAAGAATTCCTATCATCACTGTAGAAAACGGTTGGAAAGGTTGGTTAGAAGATCGACGCCCAGCCTCTAATGGTGATCCGTACAAAATTGCAGCTAGAATTGTTAAAACTGTTAAAACTGCAGATGTATCAGCTATACTAGCATAACAATACTTTGAACTAACTAACGATGTTGGTTAAACGCTAAAAAACCTCTGAAGAAATTCTTCAGAGGTTTTTTTTGTAGAATTTATAATAGTCTACTTATTTACTTCATAAATACCAATGCTATAAAAATGCAATACGCAGCAAAAATAAAAACACCTTTAGGCCGACCGATAATCATTCTTTTGGGTATAAAAGCTAAAGGAAGTAGAATCATTGCAAAACTAAGCATCCAATATATATTCACATTCATTAGACTTTCATCTTTTACAGCTATGGGCTGAATCATTGCCGTAATACCCAGTACAGAAGCAATATTAAAAATATTAGATCCTATTAGATTTCCTAAAGAAATAGCTTTTTCTTGTTTAAGTGCTGCAATAACGGAAGCCGCTAACTCGGGAACACTTGTACCTACAGCAATAAGAGTTACTGCTATTACACCTTCACTAACTCCCATTTTTAAAGCAATAGTTTCGGCGCCATTAACCAATAACTCTGATCCAAAATAAAGAGCACATCCTCCTATTACTAACCAAACAAAAATTTTAAAATTTGATGTCTTTTGAAGAGAATCATCAACTTCTTCAAGCATTGTATCCGAAAATTTTCTAGATCTTCTAATCAAAAGAAAAAGATACAACAACAATGACAAGAATAACGCAAGCCCTTCTAACTGACTTAACACCCCATCATTACCCAAAAGAACAAATAAAGCAAAAGACAGCAATACCATTACCGGCCAGTTAAATTTATAAAAATCTCTATCTATAGCTAATGGGCCAATAATTGCTGTAATCCCTAACACCAGTCCAATATTGGCTATATTAGACCCAACAACATTACCTAAAGATATATCAGATAATCCATCTAATGCAGCTTGTATACTTACCAATAGCTCTGGAGCAGATGTGGCAAAAGAAACCACAGTTAAACCAATAACCATCTTAGAGAGTTTAAGTCTAAAAGATAATGCCACAGAAGATCTAACCAGAAACTCTCCTCCTACCACCAGAAGAACAAGACCTATTAACACATAAAGTATACTTAACATCATAGTTTACTATTTGCCTGCGAATATAAAATAAGTATTTGGGAGTTTACAGAGATCACAAAAAAAAGTAATGAAGCTTTTAAATTTAATTAAAAACTATAAAAATAGTTACATAACTATAAAAATAGTTGTATAACTAGAATTATAGTTATAGATTTGAACCTCTTAAACAAGATCCTTATGGAAAAACTCACAAATAAAGAAGAAGAAATCATGCAAGCCATATGGAAGCTAAAAAAAGCTTTTGCAAAAGAAGTGCAGGCAGAACTTAATAATACGATACACTACAATACAGTATCCACTATCATACGTAATCTAGAGGAGAAAGGATATGTAGACCATCAGGCTTTCGGGAAAACACATCAATATTTTCCTATTGTGACCAAGGAAGAATACCGAAGCCTTTTTGTTAATAAGGCAATGACCCAATATTTTAATAACTCATATAAAAATATGGTTTCATTTTTCGCAAAAGAAGAAAAAATTACGGCAGATGAATTAAGAGAAATTTTAAAAGTAATCGAAGAAAAAAAATAAGCTATGGAAACCCTTTTAATCTACCTCTTCAAAACAAGTATACTGCTTTCAATATTTTACCTGGTATATTATTTTCTATTAAAAAAAGATACCTTCTTTACTATAAACAGGTATTTTTTCTTACTAGGAATTGTGATTTCACTGTTGTTGCCATTTTTAGAATTTACCACAATAACATATACAGAAAACCCTAATTTTTCACTATCAGAAAACAGTACTTTCATTACTCCTGTTGACAACGTTCTGCAGGCGGGCAATCTATCTGAACAAGTAATTTCAAAAACAACCCCAATCAGCTGGTGGCAAATTAGTTTTGCATTTTATGGCCTTGGTATATTAGTATTCTTTATTCGTTTTGTAACCCAAATACTATCGTTAAGAAAGTTACTAAATAAAAAAGAAAATCGAGATATTGAAGCATTCAACTTTATTGAAATTAAGGACGATATTGCCCCTTTTTCTTTCTTTAAATTCATAGTATACAACCCTTCTCTTCATTCAAATAAAGAATTAGATATGATTCTTGCCCATGAGAAGGTTCATGTACAGCAATATCATACGGCCGATCTTTTACTCGCAAACTTGGTACTGATTTTTCAATGGATTAACCCTTTTGCCTGGTTTTATAAAAAAAGCTTAGAACAAAATCTTGAGTTTATTGCCGACAGAGGGGCATTAAATGAAATTTCTTCAACCAAAGCCTACCAGCTTGCCCTTGTAAATGTTTCATCAAACAATTATTCAATAATAGCCAATAATTTTTATCAATCATTAATCAAAAAACGAATTGTTATGCTAAACAAGCAACCATCAAAAAAGAAGAACTTAGTCAAATTTGGAATTATTCTCCCTTTACTCTCACTATTTCTATGGAGTTTTAATACAAAAGAAGTACTACAGTATAAAAGCAATGAGGGCATAAATATATCTCAAACAAAACTTGGTGAACTTAAAATAGAGATCAAAAAAGAAAATACTCGTGAAGAACTTGAAAATATTAAGAAATCGCTAAAAGAAAAGTATAATTTAAAACTAACTTTTGAAACACTTGAGTTTAATAAAAACCTCATCTCTAAAATTAATATCAATATTGAAAATGAATCTGGGTATATGACCTCATATTCTGATGCAGATTCTGATGAGTCAATCCCCAATATTTTAATCACACTCCAATTAGACAAGGATAAAAAAGTAAAAAATGTCGAATTTGCCGCTATACCAAAAGGTTTTACGTTTGAACAACAATCAAGAATTCAGAAAATGACTTCTTCTTTACATAAACTTGGAGAAAATCCTGTCTATATTGTAGACGGCAAACAATTTAGAAAATCCGAATTAGAAGGACAAGCGTTTCTAGTAACCGAAGGGATAGAACTTTTATTAGATGAAGAAGCCAAAGAAAAATATGGAAAAGAAGCCAGTGATGGTGTTCTAATATTTCATAACACTACAAAAGTGAATACCCCAAAAGAAGGCTTTGATATATTTCAAAAAAGTGATTATACTGTAGGAGAATTCTTTAAAATAACTAAAACGCTACCAGAATATGGCTTTTTCCCTAAACAAGAGCTAAAACAACCTCAAGACTCTATAAAACCTCATCTTGGGGGTCTATCCAAAGATATCACTAAAGAAAGTACAATAGAAGAACTTACAGAGTTCAAAGTATTCATAAAGAAACATTTTAATGTCGATTTTGAGTTTAGCAACATTACATTCAAAAATGATCGTATCACTGCTATAAAAATGCAATATAAAGACGCCTTTGGTAATCAAGAAACCTATACAACTAATAGTGAATCTGAATTTATAAAACCCATAGTATTTAAAATCAAGGTAGATAAAAATGGCGAAACAGAAGAAATTGGATTTTTCACAAACAAAGTTAACAACTTGGATGATGGAGCAAATGGAAATAAGCTTTATGCTTTAGGAGAAAGCCCTCTGTATATTATTAATGGAAAAAAACATCAAAAGTCTGAATTAATAGGAAAGGCTTTTCTTTCTAACAAAAGGTTAATCGTTCTACTAAACGAAGATAGTGTTTCTAAATATGGTAAAGCTGCCAAAGATGGTGTCGTTATTATAGAAAATGCAATACCCTGGAAAAGCATAATGACCAAAATCGAAAAGCAATACTGGAAAAAAAATGAAAAAGCACATATAATTGAAATTACTACCAAGAACCCAGAATATGTTTTTCTTCAAAAGACAAAATAGTATTGAAATGTATTTCAATCAAAAACTCGCTTTAATAGAGCGAGTTTTTTTATTTTCGTAGTATGACAAAACAACTATTTTCAATTCTTGCAAAAACGAACAAATTAATCTTACCTAGTTTTACCAAAAAACGTTTAGATCTGGCTAAAGCATCAAAGCTTCAGTTACTAATATTTGGGTGGAGATTATATGTGACCAAGAGAGCCTTAGGCTAAAAACATACTGTAAATCATACTAATAGGTTTTTTTTGCAACATTAGTCAATCTTTTTCGTAATTAAGATGACGTTCTAATTTCCTATACATAACCAAAAATATTTAGTATGAAAAAATGGTTCATCTTGGGAATGAGCATACTAGGTATGCTTTCCTTAACAGCATTTACAGAAACCCCAAATAAAGTATTGATAGTTAACACTGCTCAATCTGATGAAATAACAGCTGTAATCAACAAAAACACATCAGAGAAAGAGTTAGAAGATCTCAAAACATTTTTTGCAGAAAATGATATAGAATTGATCCTTAAAAAAGTGGAGTATAATGATCAGAATGAAATCACAGGTTTAAGTCTTATTCTTAAAAAAGGGGATTCAAAAAGCCAATACTCTTCATCTTCCAATCAACCCATTTCTGAAATCAAATTAGGTTACAAAGACGACAGTCTTTATATCACAAATTCTGGTATGTTGGACATAACCGCCTGGACCAATCAATCTGGTTTTAAGTACCCAAAAATTGATATGGATAGTATTATGAAAAAGCACAATTTTGCTTTTGATTTTAACTTTGATGAACACACTGATTCATTATCTTTTAACATTCAAAAATTCAAAGATCAAATCATGAGCTCCTTTACTTTTGAAGAGGGTGAGGATGAGAATTTAATTTTTAATGGTCAGCGATTGCACCCCTTCCAAAGAAAAAATAATCAGAAGTTTAATTTTGTAGACAATCCAGAAATAGAAAAGCTAATTATTATTGACGGAAAAGAGTCTGATTTTAAAACCTTAGATAGCTTTGCAAAATCTGATCAATTGGCCGAAGTAGATTTTCTTAAACCAGAAACTGCCATTAGTATTTACGGTGATAAGGCAAAGGATGGTGCCATAATAGTAACTACTAAGAAGTAAATAACTTATATAAATTTAGTCAAGCCTTCAATTTAATGAAGGCTTTTTTTAATAATTCAATAATGCAGATACGGGAACACTTAATTTATCTTTCCCGTTAAGGAAATCAAGTTTCATAATAAAATTACACTGTACTACCACTCCACCAAGTTCTTGTACCAAATCACAAACTGCTTTAGCCGTACCGCCGGTAGCCAATACATCATCATGAATTAAAACATGCTCACCAGGAGTAATCGCATCGGTATGAATTTCTAAAGTATCTTCTCCATACTCAAGACCATAACTTTTTGATTTTACATCATACGGAAGCTTCCCCTTTTTGCGTACAGGTACAAAACCAGCATCTAAACGCTCTGCAATCATTCCTCCAATAATAAAACCTCTAGACTCTATGCCGATCACTTTATCAATCTTAATATTGTTTGGACAAAAATTTGCTAGCTGATCTGCACAACTAATCAAAGCATTGTGATTTGCCAATAAAGGTGTGATATCTTTAAATAAAATTCCGGGTTTCGGAAAGTCAGGAATATCTCTAATAAATTCTTGTATGTTCATCGGCCGAAAATAATGAAAATTGAAAAAAGAGGCTAAAAAAATGATGTCAAAAAAGAGAGCGTAAAATAGAGGAGTTTCAATAACATACTGAATTAGGCAATAGCTTACGTACTTAATATCAGGCTACTTGAATTGTGTTTTTCGGTATTATTTTACTGAAGCATTTCAGCTAGTTTTTTTTAGTTATTAAAAAGTCAACATAAATTTTGCTAGCAATATAAAAAACAATTATATTTGCACCCGCAAAACGGCCTCGTAGCATAACTGAATAGTGCACTTGATTACGGCTCAAGAGGTTGCAGGTTTGAATCCTGCCGAGGTCACGAATGAATCACAAAAAATGTGAATTACAAGCGAGTTTCAAAAATGAAGCTCGCTTCTTTTTTGGAATAAAGCGAAGTGATTCTTTTTGTGGTTCTCAAAGCGGAGCTTTGTCTGGATCAAAGTAGTTAATCTTGCCGAGGTCACTAAAAGCATAAAAATCCATCACTTTCGCGATGGATTTTTGTTTTACCGAACAATTACTTTTCAGAACAACTTATTTAAGGCTCATTAATCCTTAAGTATTTTATGAGTTGTAACTTCATTATTTTTAGAGTATGTTTTCAGTATATAAAATCCTTTTGCCAATAAGTTTACATACATAAATTGTTGATTTTGGGATTTAGTTATAGATTTTGATTGGACTAGTTTACCGCTTACATCATAAATATTTACCTTATAAACATTATCTACGCCAAACAATGTTATGACCTCATCCATTGGATTTGGATAAATTGATATCTTAGAATCTAGATTTAGTACTGATGATTTTGAATTATTACAATCTCCTACTGTAAAATTATGTCGCTGATCTGCGGTATTGTTTTCACCGCCTGTCGACAGGCTATACGTATAATAGAAATAGATTGTTTCTCCTTCAAGCGCATTGATTTGATAGGGTTCATTTGGGCTTACAATATATCCAGGATATGAACCTGTAGCTGATGTTCCATAATATAGAATACAAATAGTATCGCCCGTTCCTAGAGTTTCCGGTATAAATGTAATACTTGGGGCCATCGTATCTGAAGAAACTTTATAACTATACTGTTGATTCAATGCGGTTCCTAAACAACCTTCCTGATTGTTATCGGTTGAGGCGGCTCTGAATTCTATGAAATTTAAATTGAAGCCATTGCTATCAAAAACGATACGTAATTCTTGCTGACCTGTTGGAATATTGACACCGGTAACGGTTACAGTCTGATAGTTTTGCCAGTTTCCGGTATTGGGAACAGAAAGGATTCCTGTAATAGGTAAACCATTCAATTCTAAATGAAAAGAACCGTTTCCGCCAGGTGACGCTACTCTAAAATCTATATCATAGCTGTTTGATGATTCTGTAGCATTAATATCATACGCCAACCATTCACCAGCATCTATCCAACCTACATTATATGATCCACTACCATCACCTGTGATTTCAATATCTACATCATCTTGTTTGTGCTCACCGCCAGTATTTCCTATGGTAGAGTCGCTAAAACCGATTCCTTGTCCTCCCGATTTGTAATTCTCGGCTTCTAAAATCCCTGGAAGTATCGTATACGTAGTAGATGTGTTGTTTGAAACTTTAATAGTAGCAGAGCCTGAAATCGAACCACTAATAGCCGTGACGATATGATCACCAAGTAATGAACTTGTATAAAGTCCGTTAACATCTATTAATCCCCCATCAGTTGTCCAGCTGTATACTGCTGCCATAGGATTCCCGTTTTGATCAAATCCTTGAGCAGTAAATTGCTGTACCTCTCCAACTAATACATCGACATTTGAAGGCGTGACTACAATACTTGTCAGGACTTCATCACTAGGTGGCCCTGTATATTCAAAAGTCATTTTCCCTAGGTTAAAACCTCCATTACCCACCATCACTCTAATCACTTGCTCACCAGCAATAAGATGTACATCTTCTGTAATTTCATTTTGCCAAACATCCCAATTTGTTCCTGTAAAAGGTACATTGATATCATTACTAATTTTGACACCATCACGTTCAAACCAAAATGGTCCTCCTCCGGCTGCATCTCCTGAAGCATATCTTAATGTTACTCTATAACGACCAGCATTTGCCGCATTAATTGTATATTCTAACCATTCACCCGAATTAATCCAACCCACAGTAAATCCTTCGTTTGTAGTACTGTTTGCATCTACGCCTTCAGAAGGTCTGAAATTACCTTGATTAAAAGCATCATTATCTGAATATGCAATACCTTGACCATTTCCTCCTTCAAACACATCGTATTGACCAGCATCAATAGTACCTGGAATGGCAATCGGTGTTCCTGAATATGCTAATTGATCTCCAACCTGAATAGGAATTGTATTGGATATATTAAGATTATTCCCTACAAATGCCTTTGCATATATTCTTGGAAAGCCTGCCGACAATGCTCCACTATTAAGCGTGTAAGGTGCAGTAGTATCTGTACCAATTAAGGTACCGCCAACATAAAATTCTACTTTTGTGATACCAGCTCCGGTAGTAAGAGCCGTAAGATTAACATCTCCTCCTAAAGGAACTTCAGATTTGTCGGCTGATAATGTAATATCAACATTTACATCTCGACTTGTGGCCATACTATTGGCTGGAACTATCAGGCTATATCCATCAGAAAAATGAACCGTGATTTTTGAATTACCATAATTGTGAGCTACATAGGTAAGGCTTCCATTATCATTAAAAACAGAAGCAATGGGATAATCTGCCGTAATTTCTTCAGCCACTTGTCCAAGAGATGCCATAGTATAAAGCCAATGATAGGTTTGTGCATCAGAAATACCTACTTTCATTCCTCTTTCGGGATACGAATTATATAATGAAAGTGCTTGTATGGGGTCTTTAAAAGACAGAAATTTCCAATACGTATCATACCATAGATTATCATTGGGTGTATTGTTTAACACCTCTGTATTTTGAGTCATTTCTTGCCAAACTCTCTCTACATAATCCGTACGATGTCCTAGATATAATGAGCCGCCATGAATAGGATACAACTGTATGCCATAAGAGGCCGCAACATCATCGGTCCACCAAGTCCCATTATCGTAACCACTTGCCCAAACCCTGGCTACCATTTCATAGGCATATTCGGGCTGAAAGCTTCTTTGTTCTACATCGAACCAATATTCCTGAATTGTCGATAACTCTGTGGTGTATAGATAAATCCCAAGATCTCTTAATTCGTTATTGTTGGTTATCGTTCCCCAATGTATTAGTGCAGAATTGAACTGCATAGACTCTGAGGTTGACTCTTGGTCATTTCCTAAAGGTTCTGAAGAAAAACCATTGGCCCAACTATGTCCAGCATAAGGACTGAAGTTTCTAAGGAAAGGAAACATACTATCGGTTCTGGATGGATTAGCGGCATCTCTCACTAACAAATTAATCATATCTCCCCATTGTGATGCCCAACCAGGATTGAATTGCTCAACCGCTGCTGCTGCATGAATAAAATATCCCCAATGAAAGTGATGATCGTTAAGATTTACATCTTGTCGATGCCCTGCCGGATATCCTAGTAATGAACTCCAGTCGGAATTATAATAAAAAAGAAAAGCTACTTCGTCACCCTCGGCAGATAACCAATCTTCTAATCGTACTTTTACCGTATTCACGAGAAGATCTCGGGCTTCTATATTTCCCATTTGATCAGCGATTCTTGCTGCTTGTATCAGACGATTCATATCTTGTCCCTGATTATAAGAATCTGTCCATTCTGGTAGCCCATCATTTTTAATTTGATCAATCTTTTGAGACAAAACTCCTGGGTCAAAACCTGCCGTATACTTACCAAGATCAGGAAGTGTTGGTAAAATACCACTGAAGGTATTTTCTACAACAAAACTGTTAGAGGATAAGGTTTTGATAGTGCCGCGCACAGAAGGATAATTGTAACCTGCAGGTCGAGGAGAATCTGAAGCAAGTCGATCCCACTGGTGCGGAAGAAGTCCTTGTAAAACTTTGGTATTGTTTCCTTCTTTTACATCTGGAGTAACGGTAAACGTAGTTCTAACCGAACCAGAGGTTTCATTATAGTTCCAATCTACTGTTGTCTTGTCGGGAAACACATAAGCATACTGCTCATATTCATTGATTGCCGTAGTCACATCTACACCAAATGGCAATAGTACCATAGACCAATAGTTTTTTCCATTTAATGTAGAGGTATATACGCCATTACTGCCTACCCAAGTAGATCCTGCAGGCGCAAAAACAACATAATTTGAATTATTCATATTGTTTTCAATAATCAGTTTATTACCATCGACTCTTGCACCCGCTCCATTGAAATTAATTGAAACTTTAGCCAATGCTGTAGGATTGCTTTTCTCAAAATATACAAAGGGAGAACCAATATTGATTGTGCTGTAAAATTTATCATCCCAATTCATGGTCACGCTCCAATCAGAATGATCAGAAGCTGTTGAGCTTGTTGCTCCAAGGCCTTCAACACCAACAACAATAGCCTGAACATCACTCATAGGTTGACGGTAGTCTTTGGGCCCTGAGGCCAAAGGAATGGTATAATTTATAGTAAGCCCGCTGGATAACGATCTAAATGACAAAGGGTAATTAAATGCCTTTGCCCCATGATCTGTTTTCATTAAATCTGACCACCAATCGTTAGTGGGAACAGGTTTTGTTGCGGCTATTCCTGAAAGTCCAGGAGTACCTGAAGGAAAACCATTTCTTCCTGCTGCGTCTACACCGGGAAAAACGGTAGTGTAACTACCATTCCCCATTTGAGTGATCTGACTTCGGAGATCACTTATTGATAATAATCCTATTGAAAAAATAGTGATTAGCACTACTAATTTTGTTTTCATGTCGAGTGTTTATTACGTTAAATTCATTAGATTTTTGCATTCGAATTCCCTATATATAAAGTAAAATTGTATATAGAAAGTTTAATTTTTTTATAAGAATTGCATAGTAAATACTATTCATCAGGTTAATAATGAAGCTTACATTTTAAGTCTCAAAAGAAGTAATTGTACACTATTTACTTCAGAAAAGAATATCGAACCAGAATTACTGATTCCTGTTTTTTTATTTATTGTAATTCAAAATTAGATTGAATAGTAGTATCAGAACTTCCTCCAGCAAAAACTCTAAATTCTCCTGGCTCTACTATCCATTTATTATTATTATCATAAAAGCCTAAAGTCGTCTTATCAAGAATAAAGTTTACTGTTTTGGTTTCTCCTGGTTCTAATGAAACCATCTCAAAGCCTTTCAATTCTTTTACCGGTCTGGTTGTACTTGCAAAAGGATCTCTTATGTATAATTGAGCTACTTCTTTACCTTCACGATCCCCAGAATTTGTGACATCAACGACCACTTTAATTTGGGGAGTAGATACTGAAGAATTGATGGTCTGTATTTTTAAGTTTTTATAATTGAATGTGGTATAACTCAGTCCATGGCCAAAAGCATATAGAGGTGTATTTTTCTGATCAGAATAGTGAGACCAAAACACCAAATCTGGTTGTGGTTCTATTGGTCTTCCTGTATTTTTATAGTTATAATAGATGGGTACTTGCCCAACACTTCTTGGAAATGTCATTGGCAATTTACCGCTAGGGTTATAATCCCCATACAACACTTGTGTTATGGCATTACCGCTTTGAGAACCCAAATGCCATGCTTCTAAAATAGCGGGAATATGTTCATCTGCCCAAGTAATTGCTAACGGACGGCCATTATTTAGGACCAAAACAATATTTGGATTTACTTTATATATTTCTTTCAAAAGTTCTTGCTGCACTCCAGGTAAATCGAGCTCAGTTCTGCTACGTCCTTCACCACTCTGAAAACCTATTTCACCTAAAACGATAACCACAACATCTGCATTTTTAGCTACTCTTTTTGCTTCTGTAAAATCGCTCTTATCGGTAGTATTAATTTTAGTTTCGTTTACAAATGAAGTTTCACCAACAGATACATCAGCCCCCTTAGCATATACTAATGTATTTCCTTTGTATTGTTGCATTCCTTCTAATACCGAAACTGCTGTATTATCATCTGCCGCAATTCTCCAGCTTCCTAATGGACTGTTTTTATCATTAGCTAACGCTCCGATTAAGGCAATTCTTTGTCCTTCTTTTTTTAATGGAAGTAGTTTTTTATCATTTTTTAAGAGAACAATAGATTTTTTAGCCATATCCAATACTGCTTCATGATTGGCTTTGCTTCCTATAACTTCTTTTTCTCGATCTTCATTACAATACTTATATGGATCATTGAATAACCCTAGTTCATATTTCACTCTTAGAATTCTTCTAGCTGCATCATCAATCAAACTTTCTTCAACTTTTCCTTCTTTGACTAAAGTGGCTAAATGTTCGACATATAAATAAGATTCCATATCCATATCTGATCCAGCATTAGCAGCCATTTCTGCTGCACTTTTACCGTTTTTCGCATAACCATGTGCAATCATTTCGGCAATAGAACCCCAATCAGAAACAATAAAGCCATTAAAACTCCAATCATCTTTTAGTATATCTCGCTGAAGCATTTTATTCCCGGTAGCAGGAACCCCATTAAGTTCATTGAATGAATTCATAAAGGTTCTCACACCAGCTTCTTTAGCAGCTTTAAAAGGAGGTAAAACAATATTATGTAAGGTAGATGTACTGATATCGACGGTGTTATAATCTCTTCCCGCTTCAGCAAATCCATACCCGGCAAAATGTTTAGCACAAGCAGCAATGGTGGTATTTTTGGAAAGGTCTTGTCCTTGAAAGCCCTTTACCCGTGCTTCAGCAATTTTAGATCCTAAATATGGGTCTTCTCCTCCTCCTTCCATAACTCTACCCCAACGGGCATCTCTTGAAATATCAATCATGGGAGCAAATGTCCAATTGATTCCTGCTGCCGAAGCTTCTAGTGCAGCAACCTCGGCAGATTTCTGAATAGCCTCCATATCCCAGCTTGCAGACTCTGCTAACGGAATTGGGCTCATCGTTTTATATCCATGAATTACGTCAAAACCAATAATCAAAGGAATCCCCAATCTTGATTCTTCTACAACAATTTTTTGCACTGCTCTTACATCCTTAACGCCTCTTACATTAAGCATAGAACCTACCCAGCCTTTGCGAAGATGTTCATATTTTTTTGCGGCGGCTCCATCGGCTGGTTTAGGTCCCGTTAGATCCCAAAACCCATTATATTGATTCATCTGACCTATTTTCTCTTCGAGTGTCATTATAGAAAGTAGTGAATCTACTTTAGCTTCAATTTCTGTATTTATATTATCTGAAGCAGTATCTATTGCTAATTCCTTATGTGTTTCTGTCGATAGATTACAAGCTACCACAAGTAAACCAATAACGGCTGTTACGATAAAAATATTAATCCTTCTTTTCATGTGTTTATATTTTTAACACTTCTTCTGCAAATCATTTTAAAATTCCTGTCAGAAGTTATCAATAATAATTGGGAGGTTATTTGGGGATATAACCTCCCAATTGAGAACAAATTAAACTAACTATCAAATTATTTTTTTATTGATATATTCTTACATAATCTATTTCCATTGATGACTCAATAAACCCTGCATCAATTGCTCCCCCAAAGCCTCCTCCCATGGCTACATTAAGAATTAAAAAGAAATCATTATTGTAAAATGCGGAGTTGCTGGAATAAGAATAGCTATGATATTCTACTCCATCAATTGAGAAAACGATTTTATTTGAGGACCATTCTACGGTATACACATGAAAATCACTAGACGCTCCGGGAACATCGGTAGCTTTGAAAATAGGGTTCCCCCCGGAGTTTCCTGGAAAATGAAGCGCACTAGAAACTTTATCCTGATTATTCCCTGCATGTTCCATAATATCAATTTCACCACATTCTGGCCAACCTACATCTGTAATATTAGCTCCTAACATCCATATCGCCGGCCAGGTACCACCTCCTGTAGGCAATTTGGCTCTCACCTCTACTCTACCGTATTTGAACTCAAATAAATCTTGAGATTTGATTCTGGCAGATGTATATCCTCCATTTTCAGCTTTGGCAATGATTTTCAATACTCCACCTTCTACAATTACGTTACTTGGATCATTAGTATAGGATTGCGATTCGTTATTACCCCATCCATTATCACCAGTACCCAAATCATATGTCCAATTTGCAGTATTTGGTGCTCCATCTATATCAAACTCATCTGACCAAACCAAGTTATCAAAAGGTGGTAATACTTCTTCTCCTATTACTTCAGGCACAAAAGTATGGTACCAAGCCAACTGACCACCGCCAAAATCTGCAGGAACATCCTGAATCCCTCTAACAGCGAGTTTCTGTGTGGTAAGTTCTACTATTTCATATTCTACCGCCCCAGACCAGTAGGACAGCATACTATTTTCTACACTGATGACCTGTTTTCCTTCGTCATTTTCAAAAATTACGAAATTAGTATTGGTTTTTATTTGCCCCGTTATATCTCTACATTCATCAACAAACTGCGTAGGGGTATCATTAGGAAAAAAGCTGGTAATTTCGGACCAATTAATAAAGGATTCATTATTATTTCCGGTAATCAGCTCAAAATTATAATTGTCATTAGCGTCATAGTTAAACACTAGTACATCATCATATACACATTGATTTAACTGATTAGGAGAAGCACTAAAGAACTCAGGGAAATCATTAGTAATAGGTCCTACCCCAAAATGACCTCCCACACTGCTGTCCCAAACCCATCTTTTGGTACCATCACCGCCAATCATCTGTAGCGTTTCCTGATCTATAAATAATCTCACATCTAAATCCAGTTCTATAGACTTTGAAGAAGATGAGCCTCCGGTTCCAAAGGCGACTACAGTTATTAAAACAGAATATTGACCAGATTGTGTATATCTAAATGTTTGAGATTCATTCGGCTTTGCTAAAACCGGAGTACCGTTTGGGACAAAGAAAATATGAAAATTTAGTGCATTATCTGCTTTAGGGGTAATGATCACATTACCTGTTTGGCCATCTTCTATGACTGCTTCTATTTGTAAATTAGTAGGCGCGATTATCGCTCCTAACGTTGCATCATCATCCTGGCATCCTATCAATAAAAGAATACTTAATAGCAGCATATATTTTGTTTTTTTTATTGTGTTCATGTCTATGTTTTAAAGCTATTGATTATGAAAAAATATGTTATCTATAAAAATCGTTGCAGTTCCTGATGGAGATGCCGAATATATTAGTTGCGCAATGTTTGCCCGAGTGGTAAGTCCTGTGAAATCTGACAATGGGATATCTAAACTTATCCATTCATCCTGAGAAGGGCTAGAAATTGTAATCTCATGTTCTACATCATCTCCTCCTCCAAAAGCTCCATCTGCTCCAAAATCCACTAACTTAATTCTAAGTTCAGTAGCATCTGCAGACCATACATTCATATGAAAATGCGTCATAGAAGTAGCGTCAATAGGAGATGTTGTAGCTTCGATTCCCACAAAACTTAACGCACTATACTTTTTAACAGGGTTACCTGCTATAGTAACCTCTTCAAAAGTAGCATCAGACCAAACCGTACGCCAAGTATCTACGGTGACATCTGTATAGGCATCACTAAACATGGAAATTGCATTACTTGCTGGTATTGTTGGAGTTGGAGCAGCTATGATAGGTTCGTTAACTAACTCAATATCATCAAATAAATACTCAGTATCATCGCCTTCAACTCCAAAATCAAAGAAGATTACCACTTTTTGATACTCGTTACTGATATCTATCGAACTAAAGTCAAAGGTTAACTCTTCCCAATCATTTGCTACGCTATTGACTACGTCTACTTCTGCACCAATAGTGTCATCGGTAGCATTCTCTACTTTAAGCTTGACAATGATTCCGCTTTTGGGTGAAAACACTTTCACTTTGAATATTTTATTCGTTGAAAAATCTATCGGATTTTCTAATTGCAGGAAGGTTCCTGCCCAAACTTGTGCTCCAGCGGGTTTTACTAACTGCCCTACCTTTCCAGTAGTATTAATCCCTGATTGATTCGCGTTGTCGACAACTTGTGCAACAGCATCCCCAAAACTCACAAAACCATAGTTTACTGCAAGTGATTCAAAATCTATCGGAAGTGTGACCGGATTATTGGCATCAGAAATGGTTACCATCTGGGTAGCCTCTGCCGTAGCCGTTCCTCCCCCTTTGGCAACTACTCTCACTGTATAATCCCCCGGGGAAGCATAGGTATGCTCTGTAGTTTCACCAGGCATTATAGAAACGGGGGATTCATCATTTACATCTCCAAAATACACATCAAATAATGTAGCAAAGTCTGCACTTGCGCTTACTGTAATTACTGCAGGGTTTATAATACTTTGCTCAATGGTAATGATAAGATTTTCTGGGGTTCTGAATGAAATCTCTACCTCTTGTACAAACTCACTGGTGAGTCCAGTCACTCCAACCCCTATAACTTGTACAGTAAATCTTCCTTCACTAAAGATGTGTGTTGCTGAACTACCCGGTGAAACTACGGTTGGTTCTTCATTTTCGATATCTCCAAAATAAATATGAAATGAAGCTGCCGCAGTTCCTGTTGGTACAATAGTCACAAGACCTGAATCATCCTGAGCTATATTAAAATTGGCAGATATATCAGTCGGAGCCGATATTTGCTCAATATCAAACGAGGTATCATCTTCATTACACCCATTAAATGTAAATGACACTATACATAGTAGTACTAATAATTTTAAAATTTTCATCTTTTTATTTTTTTAGTATCCTGAATTTTGTTCCCATCTATTTCCTGCTAATTGAATCTCTATTAATGGTATCGGAAAAACTTCGTGTTTCCCATTAATAAAACCATCGATCTCCTGTGCCGCTCTTCCGGTTCTTACTAAGTCAAAAAAACGATGTCCTTCTCCTACTAATTCTACTCTTCGTTCATTATAAATTGCATCTGTTAATGCAGCGCCGGTAAAAGAAACATCTGCGAGCTGTGCTCTTGTTCTTACTCTATTTAGATACAACAGAGCCTGTGTATCATCGCTCGATGATTTCCGGTTGTGTGCTTCTGCGGCCATTAATAGAACATCTGCAAATCGAATAGCTCTGTAATTATTGGGATTTGTTAGGTTGGCATCACCTGTATTTAAATCTCCCTGGCGCGCTATATATTTTCTATTGTAGTAGCCCGTGTGTTTAAAACCTGTTACAAAAGTAGCTCCGGTATCCGCAGCCCAGGCATCGATATCCAGAATGGCTACATCTCTTCTAATATCATCAACTTCAAAAGCATCAAACGCTTCTTGTGTTGGTAAATTAAAACTAAAGCCCGAGTCAAACAATGGTCCCGAATAATTGCGTATACCATTAAAACCAACAGCCACATTACCTTCACTGCATTGCAAGCACTCAAACCCAGCACCTTCTTCATCGGTATACTGAATTTCAAAAATGGATTCTATATTATTTTCTCCTTCCTGTTCAAAAATCATATTGTAGTCTGCAACCAGATCATAAGGACCCGAAATCACCTGATCTAGAACAGTTGCCGCCTCTGAAAACTTATCTTGAAACAGAAATACCTTTCCTAATAAAGCCCTTGCTGCGCCTTGTGTTATTCGACCTGCTTCAGCTTGAGTAGCTGGTAAGTTTTCAGCAGCAAATTGAAGGTCTTCTTCTATCAGTGTATACACAGCTGATTTTGGGGTTCTATCGATATCAAATTGTTCTCCAAATTGAATCCTTTTATCTATTGCCAAAGGAACGTCTCCAAACCATTTTACTAACTCAAAATAATAATAAGCTCTTAAAAATCTGGTTTGAGCAATAACCGCTTCTTTACCTGGGAAATCAGTCTTATCCTGAAACTCCATAATGTAATTCGTTCGATTTACACCAGCATACATCCAAGACCATATATCCCTGAGCTGTGCATTTACAGGAGTGTGCGTCATATTATCTATTTCCTGGATTCCCGGAACATCTGTAGCACTTTCTCCTCCTGCCAAGGTGTTATCTGAGGCTATTTCACCCAACATCACATTAATGTAAGTGGATTGTAACAGATCGTATGCAGCTATTAAAGCATCTTGATACTCTTCTTCTGTATTAAAAAAGTCTTCTGAATTTGGGTCTTGCGAATCAATATCTACAAAATCATCACTACAAGAGACAATTGCTGTAAGTGTTACAAAAAAGAGTATTGATTTTACGGTATATGTTATTTTTTGCATCGTATTAAAATTTAAGATTTACTCCTAATAAATATGTTCTTGGCACAGGATAAAACCCTTGATCAATTCCTCCTCCGATTGGATCTCCTGATGAGGCTGAAGGGTCATACCCGTTATATTCTGTAAACGTATACAGGTTATTTACAGAAGCATAAATTCTCAATTTATCAATGCCTATGGACTCCATGTCTGCATCTCCAAAGGTGTATCCAAATTGCACATTCTGGATTCTTAGATAAGAACCATCCTCTACATAAAAACTTGAAAACAAAGTATTAGAATTGGCACCTGTAGTTACTCTTGGAAAAGAATTTGTTGTTCCTTCACCGGTCCAACGATCTAAAAAACCATTCCTATTGTTCACCAAGGGTTGATTACGTTCATAGTTTCGAACAATATCATTACCCAGAGAGGCAAATGCATAAGAAGTAACATCAAAGTTTTTGTAATTAAATCCAATATTAAACCCCATGATCACATCGGGGATAGGGTTTCCTATATCTGTTCTATCTTCAGAATCAATTTGCCCATCACCGTTACTATCTACATATCTTAAATCTCCTGGTGCAGCATTTGCCTGAGTAGCGTGTGCATCTACTTCGGCTTGATTCTGAAAAATTCCATCGGTTTGCAAACCATAAAAATATCCTATAGGTTTTCCTACTTCCATTCTGGCTGGAGAATCTTGCCCTACGCCAAAAGACCCTCCCGGAATAAAACCATTTTCGCTATCTACAAAAACTACTTCATTTTGTAGTGTTGTGAAGTTATAACTGACATTAAATTTGAAGTTTTCGGATAATTTATCACTATAACTAATTCTAAACTCGTATCCTTCATTTTCAACTATTCCTGCATTGACAACTGGTGGTTCTGATCCCGGAGCTGATGCGCCTAGAATACCAGAAACCGGAGATACTACCAATAAATCTTCTGTTCTCTTCTTGAAATAATCAAATGTTACATCAATTTTATTCTTCCAAAATCTTGTATCCAGACCAAGATCGAATGTTTTTTGCTTTTCCCATTTAATTTCGGGGTTAGAAAGGGCTTTTATGGCTTCTCCGAAAACTAATTCGTTATCTATTACGTAAGTTCCTTCTCCCTCAAGCAGTGAAACAAACCTAAAATCTGGAATCCTATCATTACCGATAATTCCGTAACTGACTCTTAACTTCAGAAAATCTAACCAACTACTATCGGTTAAAAAAGATTCATCGGACACCACCCATCCCAATGAGGCAGATGGGAAATATCCGAATCTATTTTTGGGGCCGAACTTAGTGGAGCCATCTCTTCTGATCACTGCAGAAAGTAAATATTTACCTTTAAAATTATACTGTAACCTTGAGAAATATGATAATAACCTTGCATCAAAAGTGCTTTCTCCATTCACAAAATTATCTACGATATCCGACGCTTGTGAAAGGTTGGCATTATCATAAGAATTATTAGGGATATCAAAACCTGTAAAACTTGCAAAATCACCTGTAGTTTTAAATACTGACGTTCCTAGAAGCAATTTCAGATTATGATCTTCTGCAAAGGTATTTTCATAGGTCAGGAAATTGTCCCAGGTAAAGTCTCTAAAAATATCATCATCTTCGGTAACACTGTTACGATCTACATTAAATACTTTTCCTGAACCATAAAAAACTTCGGGAGCAAATCTTTTTTCTGATACTTCGGCATAATTAAACTGAAATCTGGACTCAACCTTAAAGTTTTTTAAAAAATTATAACGAAGACCTACCACTCCGCTAATTTTATTAATTCTAGCATCGTTAAAAGAGTTTGCAATCTGTGCTACCGGGTTAATTACCTCATTACCTAATCCTTCGGCCAGTGTAAAATCACCATTTTCATCACGTATTGATAGGTTGGGTGCCATATTTATGGCATTAAACAGAACGGAACCCAGAGAATTTTCAGGTAATGTTTGTCGATCTGTTTGTGTATAGATGGCAGATGTAGTAAGTTTAAAATTATTCAGAAACTCTAAATTATAATTTATCCTTGCTGTAAAACGTTCGAAACTTGCATTGCTGCCCCCTACAATTCCATCTTGCGTTAAATAAGAGGTTGTTGCAGAATACGTTGAGTTTCCTCCACCTCCACTTGCGCTAAAATTAATATTAGAAATTGCTGCAGTTCTAAATATCTCGTCTTGCCAATCTGTTCCCTCTCCTAAAACAGCAATATTTGTAAATGGCGGTGTGCTTCCTCCTGCAATAAAGGCTTCATTAGTAATAAATCCATATTCAGTTGCATTTAGCAATTGGATTTTTCGGGTAGTTTCCTGAAACCCGGTATAAGTATCCAGCTCGAATTTTAGTTCTTGATTTTTCCTTCCTGATTTTGTTGTAATCAAGATTACCCCATTTGCCGCTCTAACTCCATATATACCGGCTGTGGCATCTTTCAACACATTAATGCTTTCAATATCATTGGGATTAATAACGCTTAAATCTTCAATCACGTTTCCATCTACCAAAATCAAAGGCCTGCTATCCCCATTGGTTGTTATACCGCGAATGGATATCGTAGAATTACTTCCAGGAGCACCAGATTGCGATGTTATATTTACACCTGCGACTTGCCCTTGTAGTGCCTGCTCCACTCTTACTGCATTGAGTTCTTCAATCGCTTCAGAGCCTATAACCGAAACAGCTCCTGTAATTTCTTTTTTAGTTTGTGTCCCATAACCTATCACTATAACCTGTTCTAGTGATTCGCTATCCTCCTCTAGAATAATGTTGACTATTAGATTCTGTCCAACCACCATCTCCTGGGTTTCAAATCCCATAGAAGAAAATACCATGGTACTCCCAATAGGAGCATTTTTCAAAACATAATCACCATCAAAATCGGTAGTCGTTCCATTTGAAGTGTTTTCTATAATTATGTTGACTCCGGGTAAGGGCATCCCATTTGTATCTGTTACTTTTCCCTTAATCTGAATTTCCTGTGCATGAATAACCGTGGTTAGGAACATGGTTATTGCGAAATATGCAATTTTCATAAATGTTTACGTTTGGTTTACTCAAACTTAGAGAGTATTCATAGCAAATTCTCAACAATGAACCACAACAAAAAATATACAATGAGTAAAAAAAAACATTGAGCATTAAGGGATTTTGAGTAAAAACCCTATTAAAAACAGGAAGTAATACTATTATAATGTGTATTAAAAAATATGAAGAAAATCTTAAATTATAGCTCAGCTACAACGTTAAAGTATAGGTAATGTTAAGGTATTATATGAAGATGTTGTAGTGTTAAATCTCAAGGATGTAGTTTACTAAACTATCAGAATGCTCTAATTTTAACTTTTTTCTTAAACGATATCTTTTAATTTCAACACTTCTTACCGAAATATTCAATAAAGGCGCAATTTCTTTGGAAGATAAATTAAGTCGTAAATAGGTGCAAAATCTTAAATCATGAGGAGTTAAATCGCAATGCTTTGCTTTTAGCTTTTTTAAGAAATCTTTATCAACACTATTAAAAGCTTCTTCAAAATGTTTCCAGTCGTCTTTATTGTTTAAATTTCTATCAATGATTCGCTCTACATTTTTAAAATCCCCTCTTTCATTTTCGGAACTTTGAAGTTCTTTTTTGATGGTGCTTAAAATCTCGTTCTTTTTAATAATATTCATGGTTGATGAAGCTAATTCTCGGTTTTTACTTTCTATATCCTGAGTCAACTTTTCATTATTCAATTTCATAATTTCTCTTTCACTCTCTAATTGCCTGAGTTCAAGTTGTTTTTTGTTTTCTTCTACTAATTTTTGTTTTTGTTTGGTATAATAGCGCTTGTATGCTCGATGTATTAAAAACAGCATAACAATTAATAACAAGGAATACATTATAATTGCTAACACAGACAAATACCAAGGCCTATCTATAATAAACGTGTACTCTTCTATATTCTCTGTTAGTGTATTACCTGTCTTAGCTCTGACCATAAAGGTGTATTCTCCAAATGGTAAATTCTCAAAAACAATGTTTGACTTGGTACTCCAACTGCTCCAGTCCTCATAGAAGCCTTCTAGTTTATACTGAAATTTAGAAATTAAGTATTCATCATATTCTGGAATAGTGTAGGTAAAAGAAATTGTATTAAGATTGGATTCAAAAAGAGGTTGTTCTTTAGAAAAAGGTACTTCTTTAAATTTGGAACCCTTAAACCTGACAGATACCTTGTCTAGTATAATAGAATGTTCTTTAAAATTGATTTTAGACACATCCAAAATCATATAGCCATTGGTTGTACCTAATAAATATTCATCACCCCTGATATGAGTTATGTTCTCAAAACCAAACATTTCTTTTCTCAAAGATCTTGGAATTGGTATTTCGGTAATTTTTAAATCATCTGAAAATTGACTTTGTGAAATGTAACCGATATTATCTTTAGAAAAACTCCATAATCCGCCAATATTATCTTTTATGAGTTTACCTGTGTTATAATTTTCGTTGCCCGAAACTTTGTTCACCACATTTTCTTTCTCAAACCTATTCTCCTCTTTGTTATAAGAAAAAACACCTTCTTCATGTGCATATAGAATATTTCCTTTGTACTTTATTACATTTGAGTTTTTTCCCATCTCAAGTAAAGAATCATTAGTAATCCCAAGTATTGTTGAAAATTGCTCATCTACTTTGATTCTAAAGATTCCTTTTTTTTCATGATTCACCCATATTTCATCATCGTATATTTCTAAGAATCTTGCCGAATAATCAAACCCATCTATTTTATACTTTATTCCCCAATCACCACTCTTCTTTTCTAATATAGCGAGCCCTTTATACGTACCTTGCAACAACAAATCGGAGTGCTTTGGAATGGTTTTAAAAATCCAACCACCTTGTATTTCAGAAATCAATCTAGGTACATTATTCTTAATAAGGAAAGTTCCAAAATTATGTCCACAAAAAAGTGAGTCATCATATATAAAAAGTGACCAAACCTGACCATTAGTACCATCAATAAACTTGAATTGCTCATCAACATTCAGTTTTTTATAAAACAACCCCTGATTGGTTCCCAGGTAAAGAACATCTTTAAAAACTACAGAAGTATATACGGTACCTATATTACCTTTGGCATCATTAAAAAGCTTTATCGAAGATTTTATATTAATGCAGTTAATACCATTATCCAACCCCAGCCATATATTTTCATCAATATCCTCGAATAATGACAAAATCGTGTTATTGTTTAATCCTTTGCTCTGATTGACCTGATATATTATTTCTCCTTTTGAAGAAAGATAAATGAGCCCCTTAGATATAGTGCCTAAAATAAAGCTTTTGTCCTTTAGTTGTATACTACTAAATATTGTTGATTTTTTTAATAATTCATCTGCAGGAGTGCTCCATTTACGGATACTATTATTAGAAAACTCAAAAAAACCATTAGAGCCTGTAAGTATTAGAATTCCATTATGAGTCTCGAAGATATTAATCGCTTTATTATTTTCTGCCATAGAAAAATCAGTAACCAATATTGGTTTACCTTTTTCAATCTTAAAAATTCCTTTATCTATGTCATGATAATAAATTACGCCATTAACATTAAATATACCAAGCATACCTGCTTCAGATTCTATGATATCAATTTCACCAGTATCAGCATTATAAATATAAATCCTGTTTAGTGATTGAAACAAGACCCAGTTTTCCTGATTAACGATATACCAAAATTCTTCGTCTTCTATCAAACGATCCTTTATAACATCACTTAAAGATGTATATTCCAGATTACCAAAGTCATTTTTTTTCCAATATCCAAAATTCATATAAAAACCTGTATAAACACGATCATTAATCACGTGTACAGATCTTATTACTGTCTCATTTGGCGTAGGATACGCGGTCCAATTTGCACCATTAAACTCTAATAAACCTCTATTATTGGCTACATAAATATATTTGTTATCTGCCTGAGAAATAGACCAGTTTTGAGTCTCACCTCCATAATTTTCTGGCAAATACTTTTCTATTGGCGGTAATTCCTGAGCTTCTGCTATTGTAGAAGGCAGAAGCAGAAATAATAATAGGGATATTTTTATATAATATTTCAATTATCTAAAATAAATATATGTGGATATTACAATTAAACATATAATCGCACCTACTATTTTTGTGTACTTCCAGGGGGTAATATCAACTTCCATGGTGTACTCTTGTTTATAAGCATTTTCTCTAGGATACAATTTACCAATTATCAACATAATAACTATATTAAGTACAAAAAGGATGGCCATTACATGCAAAAAGTGCGGCAATATATCAACCAATATAAATTCATCAAGTAGTATGTAAAGTACATATAAGAATACTCCTGAAATTATCCCAACTTTTGCTGCAATTGCCGGAACGTGTTTTGTTAAATACCCCACCACTATGATTGTCAATATTGGGATACTGTAGCATCCATTAATCCTTTGTAAATACTCAAAAATACTGCCTGCGTTTGCCAAAAAAGGAGCAACTATCATTGCCAAAACTGCCAGTAAAACACCAAATCTCTTACCGGCTTTTACCACCTCTTTTTCAGTTGCTTCCTTATTAAAGTATTCTTTATAAATATCTATTCCAAAAAGAGTAACAGAACTATTTAATGCACTATTAAACGAACTTAGTATTGCACCAAATAAAACGGCAGCAAAAAACCCGACCAAAGAAAGAGGCAATACTCTACTTACCAATTTAGGATAGGCTTCATCTGCAGCGGTAAGTTCTGAACCAAAAAGATGATAAGCAATAATACCTGGTAAAACCACAATGATTGGACCTAATATTTTTATAAAAGACCCTAATAACAACCCTTTTTGACCTTCTTGAAGGTTCTTAGCTCCTAATGCTCTCTGAATTATTGCTTGATTTGTACCCCAATAAAATAGTTGTACTAACATCATTCCTGTAAATATTGTAGCAAAAGGAATAGATGACTCACTAGAACCAACAGCGTTAAATTTATCTGGATTTGTTGTCATTAAAATAGTAATTCCTTCAGAAATGCTTCCCTCTCCTATTTCCAACAAACCAAAAACCGGAATCATAATTCCTCCTATCAATAATCCAATTGCATTAATCGTATCAGAAACTGCTACAGCTTTTAAACCTCCAAAAATTGCATAAATAGACCCCGTAACGCCTATACCAAATACACAAATCCATATCGAAGCGTTTTTTGACACTCCTAATAACTCAGGAATATCAAACATTGTGGTAATTGCTAATGAGCCTGTATACAAAACAACCGGTAAAAATACCACTACATATCCTGATAAAAATAACCCTGAGGTAATTGCTTTTGTTGTAGTATCATAACGTCGTTCTAAAAATTGAGGAACTGTTGTAATTCCTCCTTTAAGGTATCTAGGTAATAAGAAAATTGCCGTAATTACCATAGCAATAGCGGCCAATGTTTCCCATGCCATAACAAGAATACCTTCAGTAAATGCCTGGCCATTAAGCCCTACTATTTGTTCTGTTGATAGATTGGTAAGTAATAGCGATCCCGCAATTACTACAGCTGTCAGACTACGCCCCCCCAAAAAATAACCTTCTGATGATGTTTCATCAGTTTTTCTGGTCGCTATATATGATATAATTGCCACTAAAAGTGTAAATCCTACGAATGAAATAATACTCATGTTAAAATTTTAATGATTTGTGAATCACTAAAAATATTAGATATTACTATAAAAATTGTAGATATTGAATCAAAAAAGTGCCGCTGTATAGTTTTTGTATAGTTATTTCGAAGCTTTCTAAAAAAGCTCAACATCAATTTTCTATCGGTTCAGGGTTTATTCCTAGTTTAACATTTTCAATTCATCAATCTTATCACTAAATTTTTAATCTAATAGGAACATAGTCGATCTAATGATTATTGAAAATTCTATATATTTTTATTTATTATCATAAGAAATCCTTCTACATACATATCAAAAAAAATCATAAAACACACAATATCAAGATAATACAATTCGATTAAAAAACACATTCTAAGCAGAATTGTAAAAATTTAACACTTTTCACTCCAATTGCATTTAATAAAAACACAAAAACACACAACATTACCTATACAAAATTAGAACACATCTACACAGAATTATATTTTATTGATGTGTCACGAAATCCAAATTGATTTTAAAACTCTCCATAATCAAAGGGCTTAAAACACTTTATTCCTGTTTACAATTTCCATTGTAGCAATACTGTATGTTTTTTGTAGTGGTGCTAAAAGATTCTTTTACTACCTCTTTAGAGTATTTTTGAAACAACAAAATTTTAACATTTACTTAAAGAATTAACTAACTTATATAAACGGAAATTATGAAATCAAAAAAAACATATGTAATCTATTTGGTTATTTTTATTGCAACTTATCTTATTCCCAATTGTGCACAAGGGCAATCTATTGTAGAGCAAAACGGCCGCTTAAGAGTCTTAGGTAACAAAGTAGTCAACAAAAATAATAAACCTTTAAGTCTTGCTGGTAATAGCTTGTTTTGGAGTAACTGGGATGTTGGCGGAAAATTTTATAACTCTAAAACGATAAGCCACCTTGCTAAGGAGTGGAAAAGTAATATCGTTAGGGCAGCTATGGGTGTAGAAGAAGAAGGAGGTTACATCACAAACTCAGCAAGAGAAAAGAACAAAGTAAAAGCTGTAGTAGAAGCAGCAATTGCAGAAGGTGTTTATGTTATTATTGACTGGCATACTCATAAAGCTGAAGAACACCAAGAAGAAGCGATTGATTTTTTTACGGAAATGGCGCAATTGTATGGTAATAATGATCATGTTATTTATGAAATATATAATGAGCCTGTTAATCAATCCTGGAAAACCGTAAAATCCTATGCAAACGCAGTAGTTAATGCTATTAGAGCAGTTGATCCCGATAATTTAATTATTGTGGGTACACCTCAATGGTCGCAAAAAGTAGTAGACGCTTCAAATGACCCCTTAACGCAAAACAACATTGCATATACCTTACATTTTTATGCAGGTGACCACAAACAATTCTTAAGAGATGAAGCTACAAAAGCTATGAATAATGGAATAGCCCTATTTGTAACAGAATGGGGAGCTGTTAATGCTAATGGAGATGGGGGTGCTGACAAACCTGAAACCGAAAAATGGATGCAATTTTTGAAGGACAATCATATTAGTCATGCAAATTGGTCTGTAAGTGATAAAGTCGAAGGAGCTTCTGTTGTAGCAGGTAATGCTGGAGTTTCTGGTCTTCTTGCAAACAACCTAACAGAGACCGGTTTTTATTTAAAAGATATTATTGAAAACTGGAACAATACAACCGTTCCTACTATGTGTGCAGGTAATGGTCAAAATATTAGTGATTTAATACAAGCTGAAGACTTTTGCGCTCAATCGGGTATAAGATTTGAAGCTACAACAGATACTGGTGGCGGGCAAAATGCAGGTTATATCGAATCTGGAGATTATATCGATTATCGTTTGGATATACCAGAAACCGGACAGTATAAAATCAATTTTAGAGTAGCGGCATTCAATGAAACTATTAAGTTTGATCTATTCACCGGAGACACCATGATAACCTCTGTGAATAGCTCTGCTACAGGAGGTTGGCAAAATTGGAAAACGGTCACAAAAACGATCGATCTTTCTGCTGGAAACCAAACATTAAGAATAGCCGCAACAGGCAACGATTGGAATATCAACTGGTTTCAAGTCATTAAAAATGTAGTACCTCCGGAACCATGTACAGGTAACGGTCAATCTATAACAGGCTTAATTCAAGCTGAAGACTTTTGCGCTCAATCGGGTATAAGATTTGAAGCTACAACAGATACTGGGGGTGGACAAAATGCAGGTTATATTGAATCTGGAGATTATATGGATCATCGTTTAAATGTACCTGAAACCGGACAGTATACAATCAATTTTAGAGTAGCGGCCTCTAGTGAAAATATTAAATTTGATCTTCTCTCCGGAAATACAATCGTAACATCTGTTAATGAATCTCCTACTGGGGGGTGGCAAAGCTGGAAAACTGTAACAAAAACAATCAATCTTTCCAAAGGAAGTCAAACATTACGATTAATGGCTACCGGTAATTATTGGAATATCAATTGGTTTCAAATAATTCCTACTACTAATTTGAATGAAAATAATGTAACTGTTGTCAGATTGTATCCAATTCCTGCTGAAGACTTTCTAAGTGTAACAGGAATAGATGAAAAGTCTTTAATGTACATTTCTGACTTTACCGGAAGAGCTATTCTTCAGTCCAAAATAAACTTTGAACATAATAAAATAGATATTTCAAGCTTAAAGGGCGGCAATTATATCCTCACAATAATTGATGGATCACAAAAGAGATCTTTTCAATTCACAAAAAAGTAGCAATAAAATCATCAGAAGAAATAACGTAAACTCCTATTATGAAAAATAAAGTATTTATAACAACACTACTACTATTACTTCTAGTGTTGAATATTCGAGCCCAGTGTACAGATCTAATTTTTAGTGATGAATTTTCAGGCAACTCAGTAGATCAAAGCAAATGGAGTTTTGATATTGGAGACGGATGCCCTAGTCTTTGTGGATGGGGAAATGCAGAAGAACAATACTATAGAGCAGAAAATACTAGTCTAAGTAATGGAAAGCTTATTATTACTACCAAAAATGAAAGCTTTGGTGGTAAACAATACACATCGTCAAAACTTACAACTTCCCAGAAATTTAACTCAAGATATGGAAGGTATGAAGCCAGTATTAAGCTCCCTTCGGCTGGCGGAATATGGCCTGCTTTTTGGATGCTTCCTGAAAATGGAAATTGGCCCTTTACTGGTGAAATCGATATTATGGAGGCCCAACATAAAAATCCTGAAAAAGTTGGTGGTACGGTTCATTACTCTAATGGAGGTTGGAGATTTAATGGTAGAGAATATGGTGCCGGTCTAGATCTTTCGGCAGGATTTCATCAATACGCTGTAGAATGGGAACCAAACGAGATACGATGGTATGTAGATAATCAATTATACCATACAGTAACTCCAGCAAACACAGTAGATCCCTGGCCTTTTTCTCAAGGAGATTGGTATATCATACTTAATGTTGCAGTTGGTGGCCCAGGTACACCCTATACCGGAAATATTCAGCCAACCCCGGCTGATTATCCTACGCAAATGGAAGTTGATTATGTTAGGGTTTACAATGGTACATTGAGCCAGGAGTTAACTGGAGATAATAGAGTTGAGACAGGAACATCTAATAAAAGATATACGGTTACCCCTAGCGATAATACTTCTTATAGTTGGACAGTTCCGAATGGCGCAACAATTACTTCAGGTCAAGGCACTAATTCTATTACAGTAGATTGGGGTACTAGTGGCGGAAATGTAATCGTGCAAATCAATACTCCAGGTTGTGATCAGAATACCTTAGAAATGAATGTGGAAGTAATTCCGAAAAGGTCCTTAGATTTTGTGTATGAAGACTTTGATGTGAACAGAAATATATCGTACACTTCGGTTACCGATGGTATTTTAAATCAATCTGTTACAAATCCAGGTCCAAACAGTATAAATACATCTCAACTCGTTGGAAAATACCAACGATCATCAGGAGCAATCTATGATGGACTTTATATATCATCTTCCAATATCGGAAATGCATTAGAACTTGTATCCGGTAAAAAGGAGATTTGGGTTGATGTGTATAGTAATGCGCCTATAGGAACCGAGTTTATGCTACAAATTGAAAATAGTTCAGCATCAACAAACACCTATCCTGCAGGAAGACATAGTAGATATATTGCAAGAACTAACACAACAAATGAATGGGAAACTCTAGAATTTGAATTATTAGATCGACCTGACGCCAGTGTTAATGCTTCTGAAACAGATCAATTTGTCTTATTGATTGATTCGAATAGTACTACTGACCATATTGTATACTTTGATAATTTCAGGAAAATGCAAGTTCCTGAAGCAATTTTACTAGAAGAAGAAATTATTTCAAACTATGAAGATATAGATCAATTAACTGTTTTCTTCGAAAACGGAGAGTATAGTTCAAAAATACCTAATCCAAACCCAAACGATGTTAACACTAGTAATAATGTCGCTAGTTATACTAGAAGCGCTACAGAACTTTATGATGTTGTTAGTTTTTCTACCAATGTGATTGAAAATAGTACTCCTTTTGTAGAAGGTGATAACATCTTTTATTTGGATCTATATACTTCTGCGCCAATAGGGACAGAAATAACATTAAGCTTAGAAAATCAGGTGATTTCTGAAAATGATTTTCCATTCGGAAGAAATAGTCAATATATAGGAGTGGTTCAGGCTCAAAATGTCTGGCATACGATTGAATTTGCATATGCTTCATCCCCAGATATTGGAACATCAGGTATAGCAGTTGACGAAATTTCGTTGCTTTTTAATCCAAATTCTAATACTTCAGAAACATATTACATCGATAACTTCAGAATAGGAAAAACAAAAACACCTGCAAACTATAACTTCCTTGAGATGATTCAGGATTTTGAGAACATTAATAATTTGGCATACAATCCTACAACAACAGGTGCTTATGAATTTGCAGCTAATAACCCGTCACCCAATGCGATAAATTCATCCATAAAAACCGGTAAATATTCAAGAGATACAAGTGAGCTTTACGATGTTTTATTTTTTGATACATCCTTTATAAATGATGCCAGTACATATGTTGCTGAAGAAAAAAGGTTTGCTATAGATATTTACACTTCTGCTCCTATCGGAACCATTGTAAGTTGGCAATTAGAAGCTGGAACATTATCCACCAGTGAAAATTATCCTATCGGAAGACATAGTATTTATCAAGCTAAAGTTAAGGAAACCAATACCTGGCATACGATTGAATTTGTTCTGACAGCAACCCCTGATTTGGTAGTAGGTGATAGCCAGATTGATAGAGTTGTTTTTCTTTTTAATCCAGGTATAGCATCTGGAGAAACTTTTTACATAGATAATTTGCGTATTCTGAAAAAAGAAGATATTACTAATCCTAATCCGGTATTATCCAGTATTGTTTTAACCCCTTCGACTACTGAAATTACTTTAGGCACAACACAACAGTTCTCGGCTCAAGGGTATGATCAAAACGGCGATCCCATATCAGCAACATACACGTGGACAACCAATGGAGGATCAATAGACACCAATGGATTATACACAAGTTCCTCGGTAGGTGATTTTAGTATTACCGCGACAAGTGGTTCAATTTCGGGTACTGCTACTATCAAAGTAACTAACAACACTCCTATTTCTTATACCGATATCCCTGGCCTTTTAGAAGCCGAAGATTATAAACCTGGCGGTTCGGGAGTTGGTTATAATGATTCAACTCTAGGAAATATTGGCGGTGTATATAATAGACAAGATGATGTTGATATTGAAATCACAGGTGATGGTAGCGGATCATATAATGTAGGTTGGATTGATACTGATGAATGGCTGGCATATGATATCAATGCTACAGAAGCATCAAACACCTATGATATAGATTTTAGGGTAGCGTCACCTGGCGGAAATGGTTCTTTTCATTTAGAATTGGATGGTTCTCCTATTACAGAAGTAATTTCTACACCAAACACAGGAAATTGGCAAAATTATCAGACCGTTACTGCAGAAAATATTTCTATTACATCCGGAACACACGAGTTACGAATTGTATTTGATTCTCCGGGGTTGAATATTAACTTCATGGAATTTAAAAAAGCAACAAACATCCCAGGAGGAGGTATAGTTTGTTCAGAAATTGCCGCTAATGGTCAATATAGTTATGAAATTTCATCAGACGTGATAAATCCTACAATAACATTCAAACCAGAAGTTACAGGAACTGGTGATACTGTTTGTATTCTATATTATGGAACATCAGCTACAGGTTCATATCCCGGATATATCGTAAGCCCAAATGAAGCATACCAAATCAATGCATCAGAAGGTGAGACTATTTATTTCTATTATACGTATAGTTTGTCGACAGGAGGTGAAAACAATACCTCAGATCAGCGACATAATTTTATAGTAGGAGATTGTAATAACACCCAATTATCTAAATCATTAACAAAGAACAATTTAAAATTAAATACATTGGTATTTCCAAATCCTTTTTCTGATAAAGTACATGTTCAATTATCGTCAAATAACAACTTCTATCGCTTAGAAGTAACCAATCTACTTGGACAAGTGATTCTAGAACAAAAAATCAATGCTAAAGAATTACGGATACAGCTAGATATGGATAATCAAGACAAGGGTTTATATTTTTTAAATCTCTACGGAAACACTAAAAATCAAAGTATCAAATTATTAAGAAAATAGAGTAGCCTCTATATTTTTGAGAGAATGACTCTGCCCCTTCGGAGTTGTTCTCTCTTAAATATCAATTAAAAACTTCACATATTTACAATAATTAATCATGAACTTAAAACTTATTTTTCAGACATTACTTTTCATAATGTTATGCAATTTTTCATTTGCACAGAACAAAATCCCCTTAAAAATTGAAAACAAAACGGCATTTGCCGATGATGATATTTATATTGCCATCGTAGGAAAAAACCAAGAAATCAAAGGTCAATTTGTATACCTTGATATCAAAGCTGGCATACAAAGACCAATGGATAGATCCTTAAACACGTCCCCTGGCCCTATAGGAGATGATTATAGTCAAGGACCTGATGGAAACAATCGCTATGCTGACATTTTTATTAAGTTAAGTGAAATATCAAACAAAACCATATCGATGGGGGCTATAGAAAGCTCCAGAATATTTTTATCATTTAAAAAACCATTGTATCTTTTCTTTCATTGTTCAGGTCCAGAGAATTGTATAGACTCTAATGGAAATATAGTTGGTCCTGGATATACTTCACCAGACCATAATAATCCTTTTGATCCTAATAGAGATATTGTATATGAAATTATCGAATTGAATATAGCCAATATCAATGGAAATCTAGAATTTCATGGTAATACAAGTCGTGTTGATTCATTTCAGCACCCTTTAGGTTTGGAGATTATAGGTTCAAGAGGTACACAAATGGTTGGAGAAATTGCAAGCAAAGATGAAATAGTTAATGCTTTTAGGTTCGGTGCACCTATAGAATTTATAGGCTGTATCGATAATGAAACCGGTGTGATTACAGCACCTTCTAAAACACCAGAGTTTAAAGAAGGAAAAGGACAATATGCAAACTATTTCCAACCTTATATTGATCGTGTATGGGAAAAGTACAAAAGCTATCGGTTATCATTTAGAGATGGAGATGGCATTTTATGGGAAGGAGGTATACAAGGTGAAAAACTAATCGTAATTGGAAATGCGCCAGGGTCAATTTTTGATGGTAAAAAAGCTGTTGTTGAAAGAAGACCTAATACACAAGAAGTGTTAGAAGGCAAAGGTGTATTTAATAGTGGTAATGGTTTCGATAAAAGAATTCAGGCTCAGTTTTGTGCTGCTTTTAACCGTCATATCATTAATGACCAACCTGGTGTTGATCCTGGGGTTCAGGATTGGGGTGATTCTTCGGCATATTACAAAGTATTTCCATACAACTATTACGCAAGTTTTTGGCATGATGAACGATTTGTATTAAATGAAAAAGGATATGGATTTGCATATGATGATGTTTTTGATCAATCGACACTACTTTATGAACCTAATACTCAAGCAATAAAAATTGTTTTAGGACCTATAACCAATACTAACCCACCATCCTTTTTCACTACTATCCCCGGTATTTTAGAGGCCGAAGATTATAAGCCTAGCGGTCCGGGAGTTGGTTATAATGATTCGAGCCTAGGAAATAGTGGTGGTGCTTATAAACAAAACGATGTAGACATTGAAAATACAGGAGACACTAATGGAAGATACAATGTAGGTTGGATTGACTCTGGAGAATGGTTAGCGTACGACATAAGTGCCACCGAAGCATCAAATACTTATGATATTGGCTTTAGAGTTGCTTCTCCAAATGGAAATGGTAGCTTTCATCTGGAAATGAATGGTACTCCAATAACTGAAATAATTTCAATACCTAACACAGGAAATTGGCAGCATTATAAGACCGTTACCATAAAAAATGTTTCTATTGGCATAGGAAATCATGAGGTACGAATTGTATTTGATTCCCCTGAATTGAATATCAACTTTATGGAATTTAAAAAAGCTACAAATACCCCCGGAGGAGGTGCGTTTTGTTCAGGAGTTGCTGCTAATGGTCAATATAGTTATGAAATTTCATCAGATGTGATAAATCCTACAATAACATTCAAACCAGAAGTTACAGGAACTGGCGATACTGTTTGTATTCTATATTATGGAACATCAGCTACAGGTTCATATCCTGGATATATCGTAAGCCCAAATGAAGCATACCAAATCAATGCATCAAAAGGAGAGACTATCTATTTTTACTATACTTATAGTCTACCAACAGGAGGTGAAAATAACACAGCTAATTCCAGACATAACTTTGTTACTGGTCAATGTAATGCATCACAAGCATCAAAGTCAAAAAATGATCTGAAAGAGAATGTAATGGTATTCCCTAATCCTGTATTAGATAAAGTACAAATACAATTATCCACAACACATAACTTTAATAATCTTGAAATAGTTGACATCCATGGAAAGATAATCCTAAAACAAAAAATTAATCCTAAAGAGTTAAATATCAATTTGGATATAAGAAATCATGAAAAAGGCCTTTTCTTTTTAAACCTGTACGGAAATTCTAAAAAACAAAGTATTAAACTAATGAAAGAATAGTTCCTGTTTGAATCCAGCCGAAGTCACGAATGAATCACAAAAAAATGTGAATTACAAAGCGAGTTTCAGAAATGAAGCTCGCTTCTTTTTTGAAACAAAGCTAAGTGATTCTTTTTGTGATTCTCAAAGCGGAGCTTTGCCTGGATCATGAAATAATATTATCTATATCACTTCATATTCTAAATACCAATACTAATTAGTTGATAAAAGGATTACTCCACTTTGCATCTGTGTATACACTGGCCCCTGATAGTGTTTTAATAAATGCTTCGAGCGCCTGAATTTCTGCTGTAGTTAGGTTAAGGTTCTGTCCATTACCTCCTGGCACACCACGCAAACGGTTATCAAGATTTGTATTTCCTGTAGCATCGATTGCATTATAATGTTCTATAGCCTCGGTTGCAGAAGCCATACTGGCATCATGCATTAACGCACCATTAATAACACCGGCGCTATTAAAAATATCTCTTAAAGTCGGTGCCCGGGTTACCGTAAGATCGGTTGCCGTGGCATCTGTAAAAACACCAATAACACCATTATTTAAACTCATTGGATCAATATCAAACTCTGGTGCAGCATGACACGTAATACATCCTGCTCCATTTTGATTAGGTGGTCTAAAAAATAAATCTTTTCCTTCATTTTCCTGTGCAGTGAAATTAGGAAACTGCTGATTATCATTCTGAACAACTGACCTCCCTACATCGTATTTAGCATCAAAAGATTGTATACTACGAATAAACTGAGCCATACTTTCCTGTAAGCGGGCTTCAGAAATTGTAGTATTACCATATGCAAACTGAAATAACTCCTGATAATAATCCAAGGCTTCTAACTTTGTCAAAAGATCCGATAGTGCCGGATCTCCATTTTGCCCACTAAAGCCCATTTCGGCATGATCCTGTATAGGTTGTGTAGTTTGTTCTTCAAGTGTATTAGCGCGTTCATCCCAAAAAAAACGTGTTTCTCTGGCAAATCTTGTATTAATTAAGCGCATACTATGTCTTCCGGTAACGCCATTCACTCCTGTACTTACATCATGGTTATCACCAAATGCAAAGGCTTGTTGATGACAACTTGCACATGCTATAGTATTATCTACAGATAAATTTTTATCATAAAATAAAACTCGACCTAGTGTTGCTTTTGCATCTGTTATTGGATTGACACCCGTATTATCTTTGGTAATATAATTGGGAATAAGTTGGTTGGCGTAATTAGCTAAATTATCCAAATCTATATTATCTCCAAAAACGCCTTGAAGTACAGCTGAGTTTGCTGTGATTGTATTATTTTCATTAGACACATCTACATATCCGTCTTCATCACCAGAGCAGGAAACTAGTGTGATTATAGAAATAGACAAAACTACTTTTCTTATATTCATATTTTGGGGCTTTAAAATTGATTATATATAGTTAGACTATAGAAAGTCTAAAAAGTCAAATATCACATCTTACTTTGTTAATTTTTTTAACAAAAATACACAATTTCAATGTATAATTAACATTTTATTAAGATTAATAAGGACACCTCTATTAAAACATGATTAAGCCATTCAAAAAGGCTAGGGTTTCAGTAATTGACATTATCAACATCACAATCAATTTAATATCAATGTTTTAATAATAAACCACATTTAAGATTGATTACTTGAACTCTACCTATGTTACCTTTTTAATATCGTTGTTACCGATATTAGACAAAATTGATCGGTATTTTTATTGGCAATTATTATTTTTATATTTTAGGAATTACTAACTATACTATTCTTGTTGATATTTGAAAAATGGCAACAGACACATCCAAAGTAACAATACACATGGTTTCGAGTCTTGATGGTTTTATCGCCAAAAAAGATCAGAGTGTTTCGTGGCTTCAATCGACAGACAATTATGAGAAAGGTATTACTCTCTCTGAAGAAGATGTAACAAAATTTATTGATTCAATAGACTGCTATGTTATGGGTTCTCGAACATATGAACATGCTTTGAAACTTGGATGGCCCTATGGTAATGTCCCGGTTATTGTGTTGACCCATAGAGATCTGATGGTTGATAAAGAAAATGTCGAATTATACTCAGGTGATCTGGAAAAACTTGTAAACCACCAACTAAAGCCAAAATATAGTAATATATGGATGGTAGGAGGAGCAATAAGTACTAAAGAATTTATGTGCCTGAAACTGGCAGACGACATTATAATATCGATCATGCCCATTATTTTGGGTGACGGGACACTATTTTTTGATTACATCGGCCAAGAACAGCTATTGCATCTAAAAGACGTTACAACATACAAAGACGGAATGGTGGAATTGTGGTATGAAGTAAAAAAAGAATAAAAATATGTGCTATCCTACATACATTGTTAACCAGTTAAAAACGCATTACTATGAATACCACACTTTGGATTTCTTTTATCGCAACAGTTTTAGTAATTGGGGTAACCCCTGGGCCAAGTGTATTACTGGCATCTGCTAATAGTATGAGTCACGGAACCAAGAAAACAATTGGAACCATATTGGGAGATTTGTCTGCTAATTCTATACAAATAATTTTATCCTCTCTGGGATTGGCATCGATTGTAATTTCTTCTGGAGAAATTTTTAGCCTAATAAAATGGGTAGGTGTTGGATACTTAATATACATGGGGGTGATAAAAATAATTTCAGTTCCTAAAATTGGGGAATTCAAAAAAAAGAAACAGGAAAAAAGTTTTTTAAAACTCTATAGTGAAGGGTTCTTTATGTCGGCATCAAATCCAAAAGCAATTGTCTTTTTTGCAGCTCTTTTCCCTCTATTTATTGATCAAAATTTGGCATTTGCTCCTCAAGTTATCGTTCTTGGAATTACCTATTTAGCAATTGATGGGATTTGCTTATTAGTATATGTTAAATTCGCTTCAAAATTAAAAAAGTATCTAGAAGATCGAAAGAAAATCCATTTACAAAATAAGATTATCGGAACTTTATTGATCTTTAGTGGTTTGATGTTATCTATGGTGAAAAGAACTAATAATTAAATAAAAAAAAACTCGCGATTCATCAAGATCTCATAAAAACACAAAAACAAGTAGACGGTAACTTATAATTGTCCCTCTGCATAAAGACGTCTCATTTCCTTTTTATTAAACTTCCCCACGCTGGTTTTAGGGATTTCATCTAAGAATACATAATGTTCTGGAATTTGATATTTAGCAAAATCTTTTCCTAAAAAGGCAATTAATTCTTCTGGGGTAACTTTTTGATCTTTATCTCGTAGAACAACTCCAGCAAGCGGGCGTTCTACCCATTTATCATCGGGTATGGCAATCACAGCTGCCTCCATTACCTTATCGTGACCCATTATTGCAATTTCAATAGCCACACTAGAGATCCACTCCCCTCCACTTTTTATAAGATCTTTGGTTCGATCAGTAATTTCCATATATCCATCGGCATCTATAGTACTTACATCACCTGTTTTAAACCACCCATCATCTGAGAATTTTTCTCTACTCGAAGTTTTATAATATGAATCGATAACCCATACACCTCGCACTTCTAGCTCACCTACTGCAACTCCATCCCTTGGAGCTACAGTGCCATCTTCCTGCACTATTCGTAGTTCTATCCCCGGTATTTCTATCCCTTGCTTGGCGCGTATTTTTAATTGTTCTTTTGCCGGTAAGTTTTTATGTTTGGGTTGTAATCTTGATATGCTTCCTAACGGAGAGGTTTCTGTCATTCCCCATGCGTGGACTCCTTTTACTCCGAAATCTTTTTCAAAACCTTCAATAAGGCTTTGTGGTAATGCAGATCCGCCAACAAGATATTCTTCTAATGCTAATTTTTCTTTTGGAGGATTCTTTTTAAGAGCCTCGTATACCCCAAGCCAAATAGTCGGTACACCATTAGCTTTGTTTATTTTTTCCTTTTCTAGCATCTGTATGATAGCATCCGGCTGAAGGTTTGAAGAAGGAAGCACCATAGTGGCACCCGCCAATAAACACATATACGGAAATCCCCATGCCATCACATGAAATTGTGGTACGATTAAAAGTATGGTATCATTAGCACTATAACACCCTGCATTTGGTGACATAATACTTAATGCATGCAGATAAGTAGAACGATGAGAATATAGGGCTCCTTTAGGTTGCCCGGTAGTACCACTTGTATAACACATTGCACAGGCATCATTTTCTTCACTCTCTACCCAATCAAAATTATCAGACACTCCTTCTAACAAATCTTCATAATGAATAACATTGAGTAATGTAGTTTTAAAACCAGAAGAAGCATTAATGATCACAAAATGTTCTACAGTAACCAAAAGTGAAGCCATTTTTTCTAACATCGGGACTAGAGAAGCATCTATAAAAATGACTTTATCTTCAGAATTATTAATAATATACTCTATCTGTTGTTCTGATAATCTAATATTAATCGTGTGACAAATAGCACCTGCACCAGGAATCGCATAATACAATTCAACATGTTGATAATGATTCCATGCAAAAGTACCAATCATATCCCCACGCTTAACCCCAAGCTTAGTAATCAATGCATTAGAAAGTTTTTTACATCGCTTGTAGAGATCTGCAACACGATACTCATGTCTTGTTTTATCGGGTAAATGACTAATTATTGATTGATGCGGAAAAACGCTATTACCATATTCTAAAATAGCATTAGTAGTAAGCTGGTAAGACATTATTTGTCCTTTCATGATAGATGGTTTTAGGTTATAATACCATGTAGACATGGTATAAGAGTACTAATCAAAACTTAAATTTACGAAAATCAACTGTTAATTAAGGCATTGATTTTTTAGTTGTTGAGATTATTACAAAAATCAAAAAAGGCTAGCAGTATTGCTAGCCTTTGCATTTAGACGATTAAAAAAGATGTGTTTTTCGTTCTTACTTTTTAATAAGTTTCAATTTTGTTTTTCCTGCAATAGCAATGATATAATATCCAGGATTTAGCTCTTCTACCGAAATTACCTCAGAATTTTTCTTTGCGGTAAAATCTCTATAGACATTTCCATAAAGATCATAAATTAAGATAGCATCACCTTTTTCAATACCTTTAAGTTGTACAAAATCTATAGCTGGGTTAGGATAAACTTTAATATTTACATCTATACTTTCTTTTGACGCAATCATATCATTAGTAAATTGTGCCCTACCACCGTATGGTTGTATTTGCCACTTTTGATTATTGTTAGAAGCATCAAACTCCCACACATGTACATTCGCATTTCTTCTACCGCCATCTCGATCTAATGCTAATTGCTCACAATGCATAGGTTTAAGAGCATATACACCAGCCCCATTGGTAACCACTTTCCATTTTTGATGATTATCATTGGCACTTGTCCAGGTCATTACATTACCGCCGTTAGAGCATCTAGCATCTCGAACTTCTAAATATCTATTTGTACTTCTATTTTTAATGGTATAGATATTATCGCCCAGATGGTTAAATATCCAACGCTGATTATCATAACTTCTGGGGTAACGCATTACAGCACTATGATTTTCTCTTGATCTGGATCTCATTCGTTGATTAGACTGCGTAGATGTCAAGTAATAGGTTCCATTTGCTATCAATTGCGAACCTCTAACGGTTACATTATCAACCTGATCTCTAAATAACGCATCTTCATATGTAGTCCCTACAGGTCGTATATGTGCTTTATAAAAATAACCAGAACCTGGTGATGGTTCACTAGGAAGAGTAACTGTAACAGATTGTGTTCCTGCACCTTCAGAAACTGTTTCTACTTGTTCTCCTAACCAATTACTAGATGACCAGAACTCCACCACTATTTCGCGATTAGTCTTGGCCTTATAATCCATAGTAAAAGTATATGATCGTTGTGGGCTAATTGATGTTGGTGCGTTATTGAAGGTAACCTCATCTACAGTTATTCCACTAGTCACTGTTACATTGTCTACCTGATCTCTATGTATTGCTTCTTGCCAGGTAGTACCTACGGGTCGTATATACGCTTTATAAAAATAACCAGAACCTGGTGATGGTTCACTAGGAAGAGTAACTGTAACAGATTGGGTACCCGATCCAGCAGAAACAGCTTCCATTTTTTCCCCTAACCAACTATTAGCCGACCAAAATTCTACTACTACTTCGCGATTAGTCGTAGCCTTATAATCAATATTAAAAGTATATGATGTTTGTGAACTAATTGATGTAGGTGCATTATTAAAAGCAACCTCATCAACTGTACTTGCATTTGTCACTGTAACGTTATCAACCTGATCTCTATCTATAGCCTGTTGCCAGGTAGTACCAACTGGTCGTATATACGTTTTGTAAAAATAACCAGAACCTGGTGATGGTTCACTAGGAAGGTTTACAGTAACAGATTGAGTACCCGATCCGGTAGAAACAGTTTCTGCTTGTTCTCCCAGCCAACTGTTGGCCGACCAAAATTCTACTACTATCTCTCGATTGGTCGAAGCTTTATAATCGATATTAAAAGTATAAGATCGTTGTGGAGCAATTGTTGTGGGAGCATTGTTGAACGAAACTTCATCTACAGATGGTGATGGTCCATTTGTACTCACATTTCTCATGATCGTAGCCATTCTGCTTCTTTCTGTCGAAGAACTCCTGTCTGTCCAGGACCATATTAATGTACCATGCCAACCTCTATCTACAAGAGTTGTTCCTAAATCTACAGAAGGTATTGTTGGCAAAGTATGATCATTATCACCTCCTTGAGATCCAAAAGATAAATCATCTGGATAATACTCTCCTATCACAGCAGCTTTATCCACCTTATTTACGCTATAATTATTATGAAATGGCGACCCTTTAGATCTAGCCCAGCTATAATAATGAATATTATAAAAATCTAAATACCCATCCTGGTCTCCTCCTACACTCTTAAGATTAGCATCAGAATATGCATTCCAAAATCCATTAGCCGCATCTTCAACATTAGTCAAAAACCCCAAAGCGCCATTTGTAATTTTCACATTAGGCTGTGCTCTTCTAATAGCCCCTGATGTTTTATTTACAAATCGCTGAATGTCTTGCATTGTGATTTTTTCCTTAAATCCTGGCCAATGACTAGCATACTCATTAGTCATTCCTTCTGGTTCATTAAAAATTTCCCAGGCATAAAGCGCAGGATGATTTCCTATGGCATTAACCAAAGGAAGTAATGCGTTATTTATATATGCACTCGTATAATCACTTTGGGTAAGTAATTTTTTGTTCGCTGCAGCATCTGCTCCCCATTGATCTTTAAGCATATCAAAAGACCAGAGACAGATTTGTACTTTAATACCTTTACTTTGCGCCAAGTCTAATATATCCTTAACATCATCGTGAAAAAAAGAAGGGTTACGTGCTACTTTTTGGTTTTGGTCATACACAGGATTTGTAGATCCATTAGTATGATACCACCATCGCATTACGTTTCCTCCATTGCTTTTAACAAAATCCATGGCCTGACCAAATTGATTAAGCTCTGGATGGTATTGACTGCCATTAAAAGGATCTACTCCAGTATCTCTACCAAAATTAATCCATGCGATATTGATACCATTTACGAAAGGAAAGTTTTGTACAGATGAGGTTTGTTTTTCCAAATTTTTAATATTCTGATTATCCTTTTCAAAATACTTTGCAAGATGTTTCAAGTTAAGACTTTTTTTAACGTCTTTTTGGAGTTCGTTCTTGTAATTAGGTTGGTTGTTCCAGAGTTTCTGGGATCTTTGCGCATAAATTTGTGAAGAAAAAATAATGCACAACAGAATGATAATTTTTTTCATTGTTGATGGTTTAAGTTGAGTTTGTATGATTAATAAATATCCCGAACAATTCTTTTTAACAACGAATTTGTATAATTCATATTGTTAAATTCAATGTTTTGTTCGATCACAAATGTTAACAACTTCAAATTTAAACCTTAACACAATTAATAGATAACACTATTTTATCATTTTATATGCGGATTCTTAAAACAACCTCTTTCTAGATTAAAATACACATTTGAAAATCAGGGTATTATTATACTTTCTTCTTAGTTAAGGAGTAATAATAACTAAGATACTATCTAAAAAATTCTTTTAATCCCTTCAAAATTTTTCTTATACTCAGAAGGTGTACATCCTTTATTTGCTTTAAAAACACGATTAAAATTAGACACATTATTAAAACCACAACTATATGCTATTTCTGCTATAGAGTCTTCTTTTTCTAATAACCATTGAGAAGCAAACCCTATGCGCATATAATTTAGATATTCGATAAAAGTTTTACCTGTTCGACTCTTCATAAATCGCCCAAAGGTCACTTCTGTCATATTAATTAATGATGCTAAATCCTGTACCTTAATTTTCTTGTTAAAATTCTCTTGTAGATAGTCGTATACAATTTTTATTTTATCACTATTATGAAAATCTTCTTTGACGGGTGAATATGTAGACAATTTCTTTTGTCCCTCTGAAAGGGCTAGAGAATGCAATAGAGAAACTAAAGAAAGTAAGTAATCTAAGCCCTGGAGGCTCACAATACTTCTTATTTTTGGATATAATTCATGAGCTGTCTCTTTAGAAAACAATATACCATGTGAAGAATTTTCAAACATATCATGAATTGGCTTCATAATAGACCTGTTTAAAAGTTTTTCTTCGAGCAAATCATTAGGAAACTGAATTGTTATCTCATGAATATCTTTTTGTGTACAATTATTCAATGTCCAGCCATGAAAAAGATTAGGCCCAACAAGTACAAGTTCAATATCATCGATATCTTCCATATGATCTCCTATGATACGACGCACTCCTTTTCCATTACTAATAAAATTTAGTTCATACTCCGGATGAAAATGTACCGGAAAATCAAAACTATCTTTTACTCTATCAAAAATAAGGAAACAATCTTTTGGTGTTAAGGACGTAATTTCTCGATGTACATTCTGCTCTAAAAGACTCATAGTAGTAAGAATTGGTATATAAAATGATAAAATAGTATTAATCTATAAAGGCATCAAAAACTACATTTGCATATGTTAAGTTATTATTAATAATTTAACATAATTTAAAATATCATGAAGCAAATCTATCAATAATACGAAATTAAAGTTAAAAAATTTTTAAGATTCTAGAATTATAAAATATTTTTCACGAATGCTAATTACCCGAATTCAAGATTTCCACGTATTACAATACAAATCTACTATTATTTTTGCTAAAATAGTATTAGTATTATTATTTGCTCAATCATGTAAATCACATACTGCTCTTATTAAAAAAGATGTTGCTCTTGTAGACTCTCGGCCAAATCGAAACACTAAATTTTTATTCAATAGAATTAAAGAAATACCAAAGCAAGGCTACGCTTTTGGACATCAGGATGCTACTGCATATGGTATTGGATGGAAAAACAATGGTAAGCAGTATCAAAGTGATGTTCATAAAGTAACCGGAGATCATCCGGCTGTATACGGGTTTGAGATAGGACATATCGAATTAGGGCATGCTTTTAATCTAGATACAGTTAATTTCAAATTAATGAAAACCCTTATTCGTAAAGCTCATAAAAACAGGGGTATTATTACGATAAGCTGGCACCCAGATAACCCAGTTTCAAATAAAAGTGCGTGGGATACTATTCCCGCAGTTAAAGACATTCTCTCTACAGGCCGTCTTCATTATAAATATAAAGATTGGCTTTCAAACGTTGCTAATTTTATGAATCGTCTTAAAGGACCTTGGGGAAATTCAATCCCGGTAGTGTTTAGACCTTTTCATGAAATGAACGGAAGTTGGTTTTGGTGGGGTGAAGGAAACTGTAGTCCTCAAGAATACATACAATTATGGAGAGAGACGGTCACAATACTAAAAGAATACAAAGTCAATAACATCTTGTATGCATATTCTCCTAACACTCTAAAACTAGAAGATGACTACCTAAAATATTATCCCGGCGATGAATATGTAGATATTTTAGGGATTGACATATACCAACATACGACTACAGAAGATTTCGTAGAAGCCCTAAAAAAAGATATTTCGACCTTGAAGAAAATTGGAATCGAAAAAAACAAACCTTATGCCTTGTCTGAAGCTGGTCTTAATAAAATACCTGTTAATGACTGGTGGACCAAGATATTAGACAAACATATTGCAAATTCTGGAATTTCTTGGGCATTATTCTGGAGAAATGCGTGGCCAAGTCATTATTTTGTGCCTTATGTAGGGCATGAAAATACTAATGATTTTGTAGCATTCAAGAATTTGCCACACGTTTTGTTTTTAGAAGATATTAAAAAAATTAGGTAAGAGACTAAAAGTTAGAATACTATTAAAAATATATGGGGAAGTCACAAATACAAAAATTAAAACTTAAAGAAAAAGTAGGATATGGTTTTGGAGACTTTGCATCCTCTATGTTTTGGAAAATGTTCTCTGTATACTTACTTTTTTTCTACACAGATGTCTTTGGTATTTCTGCTGCAGTTGTAGGGACAATGTTTTTAATCACCAGAGTTTTTGATGGGGCTAATGATCCTATTATGGGGATTATAGCAGACAGAACAAACACCAAATGGGGAAAGTTTAGACCCTACTTACTTTGGATAGCTATTCCTTTTGGGATTGTTGGGGTACTTACATTCACTACTCCCGATCTTAGTATGACTGGCAAAATTGTGTACGCTTATGTCACCTATTCTCTAATGATGATAGTGTATACAGCTATCAACGTACCCTATGCTTCTCTATTAGGTGTTATGACATCTGATCTTAAAGACAGAACCTCACTAGCAACGTATAGGTTTATTTTTGCTTTTGCCGGTAGCATACTGGTTTTAGCATTAGCAGAGCCGCTGGTGGACTTTTTCAGCAAAACAAGTACAGACATAGTAAATCCTCAAAAAGGATGGCAACTTACAATGATTGTATTTTCTATAATAGCCATAGCCTTCTTTTTAGGAACTTTTTATTTTACCAAAGAAAGAATAACACCTCCAAAAGAGCAAAAAACATCTTTAAAAGCAGATTTAAAGAACTTAGCCACCAATAAACCTTGGTTTATTCTGTTAGGAGCTGGCGTGTGTTCTTTAATTTTTAATTCTCTACGCGATGGTTCAGCAATTTATTATTTTAAGTATTACTTCGAAAATCAAGAAGCATTTATAATTCCAATTTTTAAGATTTCTATAACCTTCAGTACACTATATCTTGTTCTTGGGCAAATTGCAAATATTGTAGGTGTATTAATGGCAAAAATAGTTTCAGATAAAATCGGAAAGAAAAACACCTTCTTTTCTGCCATGTGCATTGCCACCATATTGAGTTGCATCTTTTTCTGGTTTAAGGAAAATGACTTAGCTCTAATATTCATTTTCCAGTTTTTAATTAGCGTCTGTGCAGGAATCATTTTTCCATTGTTATGGTCTATGTATGCTGATATTGCTGATTTTTCTGAATGGAAAACCGGACGTAGAGCTACCGGACTCATATTTTCATCTTCATCAATGTCTCAAAAAATGGGTTGGACACTTGGTGGTGCAATCACAGGATGGATGCTAGCATTTTATGGATTTGAAGCAAATACAATACAAACAGAAGAAGCAAAAACTGGTATTCGTATAATGCTCAGTTTTATGCCGGCTATTGGCGCATTACTTTCAGCATTATTCATATGGTTTTACAAACTGGATGATCCATTGATGTTTAAAGTAAATAAAGAATTAACAGAGAGAAGAGATAAAGAAATCTAATAATAAAGTAATCAAATGATTGACAACGGAAGTCTACAACCAAAGATAGCTGTTTTTGAAAACCTTTTCGAAGAACATGAAGCATTATTATGCCGAAAAAATACCCCATCATCAAATCATAATGGGATATATAAAAGGTATGAATTTCCTATTCTTACGGCAGCTCATACTCCTTTGCATTGGCGGTATGATTTAAATACCAAAACAAACCCTCTTAAAATAGAACGAATTGGAATAAACGCCACCTTTAATGCGGGTGCAATAAAATGGAAAGATCGCTACCTGTTATGCGTACGAGTAGAAGGGTATGATAGAAAATCTTTCTTTGCAATTGCCGAAAGCCTAAATGGTGTAGATAATTTTAGGTTTTGGGAGAAACCCATTGTAATGCCTGAAACCGAAGACCCGGATGTTAATATTTATGATATGCGACTTGTTGCTCATGAAGATGGCTGGATCTACGGTATTTTCTGTACAGAACGAAAAGACCCTAAGGCAAAACCGGGTGATGTTTCATCTGCCATAGCAAATGCAGGAATTGCGCGTACCAAAGATCTTATTCATTGGGAACGGCTTCCAGACCTTATTACTCCTTCTAATCAGCAACGTAATGTAGTATTACATCCAGAATTTGTTAATGGTCAATATGCTTTATACACGAGACCACAAGACGGATTTATCGAAACTGGCGCCGGTGGAGGAATCGGATTAGGGTTTACAGATTCTATGGAAAAAGCGATCATTAAAAAAGAGGAAGTAATTTTCAACAAAGCATTTCATACTGTTTATGAATTAAAAAATGGTTTAGGTCCAGCACCAATAAAAACAAAAAAAGGCTGGTTACATCTAGCTCATGGAGTACGAAATACAGCTGCAGGTTTACGCTACGTATTATACCTATTCATGACCGATTTAAATGATATCAGTAAAACAATTTATCGCCCAGGAGGCTATTTTATGGCGCCAGATGATAAAGAAATTATAGGAGATGTAGGTAATGTTTTGTTTTCGAACGGTTGGATCGAAGATCCAGACGGAACCGTATTTATTTATTACGCATCATCAGATGTACGCATGCATGTAGCAATATCTTCTGTCGAAAAATTAGTGGATTATTGTATTCATACTCCCGAAGATAAATTCTCTAGCAAAGGATCTGTAGAAACTATCAATCAATTAATTGAAAAAAATAAAGGATTATACTAATGACAGATCAGGAATTCGCAAATAGTGTAACACATGAATTAGCCAATATTCTAAACTATTGGACAAAGAATTCTATTGATCAACAATATGGTGGTTTTGTCGGAAGAATCAACCATTTCAATGAGGTTGTAGAGAAATCGCCCAAAGGAATTATACTAAATTCCAGAATCCTTTGGACGTTTTCTGCAGCTTCAAATCATTACCAAAATGATAACTATTTAATTGAAGCTAATCGAGCATATAATTATTTACGAGAGTACTTTCAAGATGGTACTAACAAAGGTGTTTTTTGGGAAGTAAATCACTTGGGTGAACCTCTTACAAAAAGAAAACAAACATACGCACAAGCGTTTACAATCTATGCACTTTCTGAATATTACAAATACTCTAAAAACGAAGAAGCTTTGTCTTGGGCTCTTGAATTGTTTGAAGTATTAGAAGCAAAAACAAAAGATAAAAAACTTGGAGGATATATAGAGGCTTTTGATAAAGATTGGAAACTAATCGAAGATATGCGATTGAGTAATAAAGATCTTAATGCTCCAAAAACAATGAATACCCACCTACATATTTTAGAAGCGTATACTACACTTTTCGAAGTGAATAACAACCCTAAAGTAGGAAGTGCCTTAAAAGGACTTATTGAGTTATTCTTAGAAAAATTCATTTCAGAAAATGGTCATTTTACACTTTTCTTTTCTAAAGATTGGAAAAAGCTATCTCAAGAAGCATCCTTTGGGCATGATATAGAAACAGCATGGCTACTAATACATGCTGCAAGAACGCTAAATGACACTAACTACATCAAAAAGACTGAAGCCTTATCGATTAAAATTGCAGATACTTTCTTAAAAGAAGCTTTGGACAAAGATTTTGGAGTACTGAATGCAATTAATTTACAAACAAATGAAATCGATTATGACAAACATTGGTGGCCTCAAGCAGAGGCCGTAGTTGGTCTACTATATGTTTGGCAAATAACAACCGAAGAAAAATATCGATCAACAGCAAAACAGATATGGAATTTTATACGTAACAAGATTATAGACAACACAAAAGGAGAATGGTTTTTTAGAGTAAACCGTGAAGGAATTCCTTACCCAGATGAAAACAAAATAGGACCGTGGAAATGTCCTTATCATAATAGTAGAACCTGTATAGAGATTATAAAGCAGCTACATCTATATACAGATAGAAAAACGCTCAAATCAAATGCTGGCCTATAAATTAATTAACAAAACATACATTTTATGTCAAACACTAAACTTTTATTAATCGCACTACTATTAGGAATAGTGCAATTAAGCTGGTCACAAGTAAAAACAGTGACTGGTACCGTAACAGACGAGAGAGGCACCCCAGTTCTAGGAGCCAATGTCATTGTAGAGGGTACCACACGTGGTACTACTACAGATTTTGATGGTAATTATACTATCGAAGTATCAAATACAGAGACCTTGGTTTTTAGTTCACTAGGATTTAGTGCACAAACTATTCTTGTAGGAGATCAAAGTACGATAAATGTCATAATGCCCGAAGAAGCTAGTTCATTAGCCGAAGTAGTAGTAACTGGGTATTCTACCCAAAACACCCGTGATATTACTGGTTCGGTTTCGGTGATACAAGCTGAAGATCTAGACGCTACTTCTCCCTTAAATGTAGAAGAAGCATTACAAGGGCAAAGTTCTGGAGTTGTTGTCGGAAATCAAGGAGGACCCGGACAAGGTGCCATAGTGCGTATTCGTGGATATGGTACTATTAATGGAAATGATCCACTATATATTATCGATGGAACCCCAACCGGAGCAGGTCTAACCGATATCAACCCTAATGATATTGAATCTGTTCAGGTTCTAAAAGATGCATCCTCGGCAGCAATATATGGTAATAGAGCTGCAAATGGTGTTATTATTATTACCACCAAGAGAGGAAAGAGAAATTCAAAAATCGATTTTTCTGCTAATGCATATGTAGGAGTAGATTTTATTCCTAGCTCGGTATTTCCTGATTTAGCATCACCACAACAATTGGCCGATGCCATATGGCAAGCTGCAGCAAATGATGGGGAGACACCAAGTAATCAACAATATGGAAGTGGTGCAAACCCTGTCATCCCAGTCTATTTGTTTCCTCAAGGAGCACAAACCGCAGATGAAAGCACGTATAGTTTTCCTGGTAATAGGATCACTAGAGCAAATCCCGCCGGAACCGATTGGTTTGATGAATATTTTAATGCTGCAATCATAAAAAACTTCAATATAAGTGCATCGGGAGGTACAGAAAATTCTCGCGCATTTATGTCACTTAGTGCTTTAGATCAAGAAGGTGTTGCTTATGAAACCAATTTTTCAAGATACACATTACGTACTAATTCATCTTTTAACATTACAGATAAATTTAGAATAGGAGAAAATGTTACTATATCCTATGCAGAACAAGGGATTCCTCCTGGAGTGGATGTTAATGATGGCACAATCGCATCGCTGTATCGAATTAACCCACTTATACCAGTAAGAGATGTAGGTGGTAATTTTGCCGGATCAGGAGTAGGTGGATTAGGGAACGGAAAAAACCCAATAGCAATAGCAGATAGAAATAAAGACAATTCCATTCTTACACTGCGTACATTGGGTAACTTTTATGGAGAGTTTGATATTTTAGAAGACTTAACTTTTAAATCTAATTTAGGATTTGATCTCGAGTCAATAAATACAACCAATTTTGAACCTGCCTCTGTAGAAGGTGAAGCACCCACCAATAACCTTTTAACAGAATCTTCTTCATTTGGAACAACATACACATGGTTTAATACTTTAACCTATAAAAAGGTTGTTGCTGATCACGATATAAACATATTAGCCGGAACAGAATTCAATAAGCAAAGATTTAGAGATTTTAGTGCAAATAGAGGTGGGTTTATCTTTGATGATGTTGAAGGTATACGTTATCTCGATTTGGGAACAACTACATATGGAGGATCTGGCGATGGGTTCATCTCCTCATATTTTTCGGCTTTTGCTAAAGCAGATTATAAATTTAAAGATCGATATTTATTTAGTGCAACGGTGCGTTATGATAGTTCTTCTTTATTTACCAAGGAAAATAGAGATGGTATTTTTCCTTCGTTTAGCGCAGGATGGAGAATAAGCAATGAGAGTTTTCTTGAAAATTCGGATGTTTTTAATGATCTAATGTTAAAAGTTGGATATGGTATTACGGCAAATGATGGATCTATTGAAGCAAATTCTACAGCAGATACCTTTTCTGCAGATACAGATTTCTTTGCATACCCTACAGGTAACGAAGCTTCTGCAGTTGGATATGGATTAGGCTCTAGAGGAAATCCAGATTTAGAATGGGAAACCACAACCACTCTTAATATAGGGATTTCTTCGAAATTATTTAATACACTAAACTTTAATTTTGAGTATTACGACGCTACAACAGAGGACATGTTATTATTTGTTCCTGATGATCCAACTGTGTTTGGTCAAAACAATGGAAAAACCGAAAACCTGGGAGAAATGAACAATAAAGGTTTTGATGCAAGCTTAGGGTACAGTAATTCAGGTCAATCAAGATTTCAATATAATCTAGGATTCAACATTTCGGCGTATAAAAATGAAGTCATATTTTTAGATGAAGAAAATCCTAATACTTTTATCCAAGGAGATAGAGTAAGAGATCAACTTCCAAATAGAACACAGGCAGGGCATCCATTGGCTTCCTTTTATGGTAAAGTTTTTACAGGAATTGGACCAGATGGCAGAATGCAATTTGCAAATAATGGAGAACAACAATTTATTGGTAACCCTCACCCAGACTTTACGTATGGTGTAAATTTTAGTGGAGAATATAAGAATTTTGATTTCTCTCTTTTAGTACAAGGATCGCAAGGTAATGACTTATACAATTTCATGAAGTTTTTTACTGATTTTAATACTTTTCCTGGTGCAAAAAGCGTTGATTATGTAACTCAAAATGGATTGCCAGCATTAACAAATGATGCAGATATAATTTTGGCAGAATCTGCACCATCAACCTATTATATAGAAGATGGCTCCTATGTGCGTTTGAAGAATATCGTAATAGGATATTCATTACCCGATGGAATATCAGAAAAACTTGGGGTTCAAAAAATCAGATGGTACCTACAGGGAAGAAATTTAATAACGCTTACCGATTATACAGGACTCGATCCCGAAGTGAATTTGAGAAATGTAGGAGATACGAACCCGAACCTAACCATTGGGGTAGATAGTGGTGTATACCCAATAAATAGATCCGTAATATTTGGCTTTAATGTTTCATTTTAAAAAAATAGTCATGAAAAAAATAATAACAATAATAACCATTTTCACCATAGTACTATTTTCTTGTGAAGATGAATTAAATGTACCTATTCAATCTGCAATCTCTGGCGAAGAAGTGCCTCTAAATGCAGCTTTTATTGAAACTCAAGTAGTTGCCACATATGCTATGCTGGATGGCAATAGAGACAATACCAATGTATGGCGTGCAGCACCTTCTAATTGGGTGTATGGTGAGGTAACTGCAGATAATGCATATAAAGGAAGTGATGCCGGTGACCAGTCAGAAATTACAGCGTTTGAAACCTATGCTGCAGCACCTCAAAATTCGTATGTAGATTACAAATGGGTATCTGTTTTTGAAGGAATCTCGAGAGCTAATGGAGTTATAAATTCAATTGCTAATGGAGTCGCGGCAGGTACAATAACAGCAGAAGAGGCTAATGCTTTTATGGCAGAGGCCAGGTTTCTTAGAGCACATTATCACTTTGAAGCCAAAAAAATATGGGGTAATGTTCCATTTGTAGACGAAACGGTTACCGAAAGTATCACGAATATTGGAGTAGATGTATGGGCAGCCATAGAAGCAGATTTTCAGTTTGCAATAGATAATTTACCAGAGGATAAAACCCTTCGCGTTGGAGGTGCTAGTTATTGGAATGCACAAGCTTATTTAGCCAAAGCCCATATGTACCAATTAGATTATGATGCCGCTAAACCTTTACTAGACAAAGTGATAAATGAAGGTCCCTACTCGTTAAACACGTTCTTCCATGATAATTTTGACGCAGATACCAACAATAGTATTGAGTCGGTTTTTGCCGTACAATATGCAGTAAATGACGGTAGTAATGATAGTAGTAACGGAAATTATGGAGATATCCTGAACCACCCTCACAATAGCCCTATTGGCGCTGGATGTTGTGGGTTTTTCCAGCCCTCTCACAATCTTGTAAATGCATTTAAAACAGATGCTAACGGATTGCCTTTATTAGACACATTCAATACTACTAATATCAATAATGTAGATCCAAATGACACAAGTGCAAGTGGTTTTCCTGATGATGCATCTTTTGTGCCTGAACCAGGAAACTTAGATCCGCGATTAGATTGGACGGTAGGTAGAAAAGGAATTCCTTTTAATGGTTGGGGTGATTTCCCTGGATTAGCCTGGACAAGGGATCCTGCAAATGGTGGTTCTTATGTTTCTAAGAAAATAGTGTACAGAGCAGATCAGCAAGGTACTGTAAATACTGCAACCGGATGGGCAACAACAGTAAACGCAATTAACACTAATATCATTAGATTTTCTGAAGTATTGTTATGGAGAGCAGAAGTTGCGGCTGATGAAGGTGATTTACCAATGGCTGCAATGTATGTCGATAGGGTACGAGCCAGAGCTGCCAATCCAGCAGGTTGGGTTAAAAGAGATGATGGTACAGATGCCGCCAACTATGTAATTGGGTTATATACTGATAATGGAGGTTTTCCTGATATTTCATTTGCAGAAAAAGCAATTTTATTCGAATATCGCTTAGAAACGGCCCTTGAGGGACATCGATTTTTTGATCTCGTGCGAAGAGGAAAAGCTAATGAAGTATTAAATGCATATGTGGCTGGTGATAATACTCGTGGATATCTATCAGGAGCAACGTATACCGATACAGATGCTGTTTTTCCAATACCTCAATCAGTAATTGATTTAAGCAAAGGTGTTATCGAACAAAATACAGGATACTAAAAAAATAGAGATTGATTTTTCTATATGTTTGTTTATTCAAGAACAGAGCTTATAAAAAGCTCTGTTCTTTTAAACTAATACAAGTTGTACTTTGAATTTACCATAATAAAACACTATTTCTAATGAAGTTGTATTAGCTTCAACTGTCAAAAACGTAAAACATGTTATTAAAGATAAAATTCTTACTATTCCTTAGTATTATTTGTTTGATAGTATTAGTTTCTTGTAAGAATTCTATAGACACTTATGAAAAACAATTTCAGGCAATTTCAAGAGAAGAGACGGGAATCGGTTTTCGAAACATACTAACAGAGAATGATTCTTTAAACTATTTCAGTTACTCATATTTATATATGGGTGGAGGAATCGCTGCAGGAGACATCAATAATGATGGACTTACAGATTTGTTCTTTACCGGAAACATGGTTTCTAATAAACTCTATCTCAATCAAGGAAATCTGAAATTTAAAGATATTACTCAGACTGCCGGAGTTACCGGGAGCACACAATGGTTTACGGGAGTAACCATGGCCGATGTAAATAGTGATGGTTATATTGATATTTACTGTTCTGTAGCTGGTAAAAGCGGATTAAAAAATAATCTCTTATATATCAATAATGGTAACAATACCTTTACTGAAAAAGCAAAAGAATATGGTATCGATGATGAAGGTAATAGTGTTCAGGGAACTTTTTTTGATTATGACTTAGACGGAGACTTAGATCTTTATGTAGCCAACTACCCTCCTACTCGTTTTAGCGCTCCTAATGATTATTATCTATTCAAAATGAATAGCGTGAAAGATGTCGAAACCGATAAATTATACAGAAATGATGGAGGTCATTTTACAAATGTTACCGACTCATCAGGAGTTCGTTCTTTTGGACTCACCTTAAGTGCTACTATTGGTGATCTTAATGAAGATGGCTGGCCAGATATTTATGTATCTAATGACTTTAGTACACCCGATTATATGTATCTCAATAATCAAGACGGGACTTTTAAAGAAGTAGTTAAACAAGCTACTAAGCAAACGTCATTTTATGGTATGGGAGTAGACATCGCAGATTATAATAACGACGGTTTATTAGATATTATACAAGTCGATATGGATGCGAAAAACAATCGTCGCGCCAAGGCAAATATGGCCAGTATGAATCCCGCTATCTTTTGGAGTACCGTAAATGCCGGATTTCATTATCAATACATGCATAACTCTCTACAAACAAACGCCGGAGTTATTAATGATAATCTCCCCGATTATAGCAATACCTCTAGGTTAGCAGGAATTTCGTCTACAGACTGGAGTTGGGGGCCATTGTTTGCAGATCTCGACAATGATGGTTGGAAGGATATTTTTATATCAAACGGTACCAGAAGAGAAATTAATAACCGAGATTATTTTAACGAATTAGGAAAAGCAACTAATAAAAGAGATAGCCTATTAGAACGATCATTGGCTATTCCTTCAGAAAAGATAGACAATTTTGTATTTAAAAATAAAGGGGGTTTAACTTTTGAAAGAGCGAATACCCATTGGGGAATTTCTTATAAAGGTTTCTCTAATGGTTGCGTATATGTAGATTTAGATAATGACGGCGATCTGGAGATCATCACCAATAATATAGATGATTATGCTTCTGTTTTTGAAAATACAAATGCACAAAAAAATAATTATTTAACGATAACGCTTAAAGGCCCTCAAAAAAATTCATATGGCTTGGGCACCAGGGTTTATATAACCTCTTCCGGAAAAACGCAAATGCAAGAACTTACCCTTACCAGGGGGTTTCAATCTTCTGTTGCCCCTAAACTTCACTTTGGATTGGGTAAAGAACAAAGTATTGAAGAATTAAAAGTAGTATGGCCAGATAAAAAACAGGAAATAATTAAGAATATCACTTCAAATCAACTATTAGTTTTAGAACATAAAAACGCTACAATAACAGAGACTAAAATCCCTGAGGCAAAAGCAAAAATCTTTACATCGATAATTTCTGACTCTTTAGGATTACATCATAAACATGCTGAGAATATCTATAATGATTTCAAAAAAGAAATCCTTTTACCTCACAAAACCTCATCATTCGGTCCAGGTATGGCAATAGGTGACCTTAATGGTGACGGATTAGAAGATGTTTATATTGGCGGGGCATCTCAATATCCCGGCGGACTTTATTTTCAAACTAAAGAAGGTTTTGTAAAACAATCCATAGAAGCAATCGAAAAAGACAATCGTCATGAAGATTTAGGGGCTCTAATTTTTGATGCCGATAATGATGGTGACAACGATCTTTATGTAGTAAGCGGAGGTAATGAATATGATAAAGATTCTGAAATGCTTCAGGATAGATTATACGTAAACAATGGAAGTGGAAAATTTAGCAAATCAATTTCAGCATTACCCAAAATGATCACTAGTGGATCAAGAGTATATGCAGAAGACTATGATAAAGATGGTGACTTAGATCTATTTGTAGCTGGACGATTAGTTCCCGGGAACTACCCATTACCCGCAAAAAGCTATCTACTCGAAAATGTATCAGGAAAAGGAGTTCCTAAGTTTATAAATGTCACTTCTAAAAAAGCCCCAGAATTTCATGAATTGGGTATGGTTACTAGTGCTAGTTGGACAGATTTTGACAATGACGGGTGGACAGATCTGATTGTCGTAGGAGAATGGATGCCTATAAAAGTATTTAAAAATGAAAAAGGAGATCTGATAGATATATCCAAACAAATGGGACTTGAAGATACATCAGGGTGGTGGTTTAGTATAAAAGAAGGTGATTTTGATAAAGATGGCGATATAGATTTTATGGTCGGAAACTTAGGCCTGAATTATAAATATCAAGCAAAAGAAGAAGAAACTTTTGATATCTACTTTTATGATTTTGATAGTAATAATACCAAAGATATTGTACTCAGCTATTTTAATGATGGAGAGAAATTTCCCGTTCGGGGAAGGCAATGCTCATCGGATCAAATGCCCGGAATTAAAGCTAAATTTAAAAACTACGAATCTTTTTCTAATGCAACCCTGGAAGATGTATATACCGATAAATATCTTGAAGACGCATTACATTATCAGGTAAAATCTTTTGCTAGTATTTACCTCGAAAATTCAGGTGGCACATTCAAAATACACCCATTACCTATGGAGGCACAAACCACCAATATCAATCAGATTTTGGTGCAAGATTTTGATAAAGACGGAAATCTGGATGCGCTTTTAGCTGGTAATTTATACAGCTCTGAGGTTGAAACACCTCGTGCAGATGCAGGAATTGGCTTATTTTTAAAAGGACTAGGAAATGGATCTTTTGAACCCATAAATGCCAGAGATAGTGGTTTTTATGTTTCAGGAGATGTAAAAGATATGGCTACTATCAAAACTACATCTTCTGACTATATCATCTGTGCTAAGAATGATGATTATCTACAACTCCTAAAGCTTAATTGATTATGAACAACAATTCACTAAAATCATCTATACAAAATCAATACGATGCTATCGTAATTGGTACTGGCATAACCGGTGGGTGGGCTGCCAAAGAACTTTGCGAAGGTGGGCTTAAAACATTGGTACTAGAACGAGGACGTATGGTAAAGCATATTGAAGACTACCCAACAATGCACGATGACCCTTGGGATTATGATAACCGGGGCTTGGCTTCGGCTCAAGATCGCGTACAACAATCAAAGCAAGAACGTACAGGGTATACCACAGGAGAAGCTAGTAAACATTGGTTTGTAAATGATCTGGAACATCCTTACAACGAAAAAAAGAGGTTTGATTGGATTCGTGGATATCATGTTGGTGGAAAATCCTTAATGTGGGCACGTATGTCATTTCGTTGGAGTGATTTAGATTTTGAAGCTAATAAAAAAGACGGTCATGGAGTAGATTGGCCTATTCGGTATAAAGATTTAGAACCTTGGTATGAAAAAGTAGAACAATATATTGGTATTAGTGGTAAAGCAGAAGGCTTACCTCAATTGCCTGACAGTATCTTTACTCCTCCTATTCCTTTAAATTGTGTAGAAGAGGAGTTTAGAACCGGGATTACAGAAAATTTTACGGATAGAAAAGTAACAAACAGTAGAGTTGCCAACTTAACAGATCCTAACGGAAGAGATGGACGTAGTAGTTGTCAGTATAGAGATCGTTGTATTCGAGGATGTCCTTTTGGGGCATATTTCAGTAGTAATTCATCTACATTACCTGCTGCAGAACGTACAGGAAACATGACACTACGACCAAACTCAATTGTTCATGAAATTATGTATGATGAAAAGAAAAAAAAGGCTATCGGGGTTCGTGTCATAGATACCGAAACTCATGAAAAGTTAGAATTTTATGCTAAAGTGATTTTTTGCTGCGCTTCTGCGATGGCTACAACCTCGGTACTATTACAATCCAAATCAGAACGTTTTCCCAATGGCTTAGGAAATGATAGTGGTGAATTGGGTCATAACGTAATGGATCATCATTTTAAAGTAGGGGCTACTGCAAAATCAGATAATCATTTAGAAGATTATTACAAAGGCCGAAAACCAGCAGGTTTCTTCGTTCCAAGATTTAGAAATGTAGATAAAAATAGTGAGCAGAAGAATTTCGTACGAGGTTATGGTATGCAAGGTGGAGCTAGCAGAACAGATTGGACAAGAGCAATCGGAGAAATGAGTTTTGGCAAAGAATTGAAAGAAGAACTATTAAAACCCGGGCATTGGAAAATCGGAATTAATTGTTTTGGTGAATGCTTACCCTATCACGAAAACAAAGTAACTCTGGATTATAACAAACTAGATAAATGGGGGCTTCCTACCCTAACTTTTGACTGCGAATACAAAGAAAATGAAATGGAAATGCGCAAAGATGCAGAACAGCAGGCTGTGGCTATGCTAGAAGCAGCTGGGTTTAAAGATGTAGAAGGCTATCACGAACCCTGTTTTCCTGGTAATGGTATTCATGAAATGGGTACGGCTAGAATGGGTAGAGATCCTAAGACTTCAGTTTTAAATGGAAATAATCAAATCCATGCTGTACCTAATGTATATGTTACCGATGGTGCCTGTATGACTTCTTCGGCATCGCAAAATCCATCACTAACCTATATGGCAATTACCGTAAGAGCAGCTAATCATGCCATTGAACAGTTTAAACAAAATAAATTTAATTGAGATCATCATGGATAGAAGAAAAGCCATAAAAAATCTAACCTTAGGTCTAGGGTATAGTATTGCTATACCATCGCTTATACCTATTTTCAATTCATGTACTGCAAAAGATCCCGATTGGCAACCTGTATTTTTAAATGATGTACAAAAACTGTTTGTAGATTATTTATCAGATATCATTTTACCTGCTACCGATCTACCGGGGGCATTAGATTTGGCGATACCTCAATTTATAGATAAAATGATGTTTAATGTTGTCATAGCAGAAGATAAAGAGCATCTTCATAAAGGATGGGAAATATTTGAAAAAGCATATCAAAAAAAGTATCAAAAAGAATCTGTAGAAGCTACTAAAGAAGAATGTTTCGAGCTTATCAAATTCTATTTTAATATTTCAAAAGAAAGAGAAGAGTACATTTTTAGACTTATAACATTAGACATAGAAGAGGTACCATTATCTGAAATGGAAGTATTTCTAACATACAAGTTCCTGATAACCATTCGCAGTTTCACCTTATTAGGATTCTATACTTCAGAATATATTGGTGAACAAGTACTTAGCTACGACCCTATTCCTGGTAAATATGAACCCTGTATACCTGTATCGCGAATAGGAAACTCCTGGTCTTTGTAAAAAACACTTTTTTTAAAATTAGTTGATATGAAAAGAAGAGAATTCGTAGATAAAACCTCAAAAACAGCCATTGCTTTGTCGGTTTTAGGGTTAATTGGCTGTCAGAACAATAAAGAACCGAAAAAAAACAAGGCTTTAGAACCCTTAGCACAAGCCAACTCCTTGTTTTTCAAAATATCATTAGCGCAATGGTCATTACATAGAACCCTACACTCTGGCAAAATGAATCATCTGGATTTTGCCTCCAAAGCCAGAAGTTTTGGTTGCGACGGGATTGAGTACGTAAATCAGTTTTTTGCTGATAAAGCAAAAGATAAAACGTATTTAAAAGAAATGAACAACAGAGCAAACTCTGAAGGTGTCGACAATGTATTAATAATGATAGATCGAGAAGGCCTTTTGGCTGATAGTACTACTTCAAACCGCCTCAAAGCGATTGAAAATCATTACAAATGGGTTGATGCTGCTCATGTTTTGGGGTGTCATGCAATTCGTGTAAATCTTGGTGGAGGAATTGATAAAACCGAAGCATCAAAAGCTGGTATAGATTCCTTGATAAAGCTATCAGAATTTGCAAAGGATTCGGGTATAAATATTCTTGTAGAAAATCATGGAGGGTTTTCATCAGACGGAAATTGGCTCGCCGATGTTATGAAACACGTACATTATGAAAATTGCGGCACCTTACCCGATTTTGGAAACTTTTGCATTAAAAAGGATGAAACAGGAAACTGTATCGAAGAATATGACCGATACCAAGGCGTTTCAGAATTATTACCTTTTGCTAAAGCCTTAAGTGCAAAGTCTCATAATTTTGATCCAGAAGGTAATGAGACCGTTACAGATTATCTAAGAATGATGAAAATGGCTAAAGCCTCTGGATACAGAGGATATGTAGGGATAGAATTTGAAGGAGATAATGTCTCTGAAGAAGAAGGGATCAGATTAACAAAGGATTTACTGGTCAAGGTAGGAAAGAAATTATGAATCCTCGCCTACTACTTGCACCTATTTTATGGGTTATACTTCTGGTTTCATGTACAGATTCTAAACCAGTAATACCACACCCCAACGTTATTATTGTAATGACAGATGACCAGGGATGGGGAGATCTATCATCTCATAATAATCCATATCTCGAAACGCCCAATATTGATCATTTCAAAACCGAAAGCACAAGTTTAGAACGTTTTTTTGTATCTCCTGTTTGTGCTCCTACCCGAGCAAGCTTACTCTCAGGAAAATGGGCGATGAGTACTGGTGCATGGGGTGTGACTAATCGAGACGAAGTTATGAGTTCTGAGACGATTACAATAGCAGAACTATTTAAAGATGCAGGGTATACTACAGGTATTTTTGGTAAATGGCATAACGGAGCTCAATATCCTGAAAATCCAAAAGGACAAGGATTTGAAGAGTTCTTGGGATTCACAGCTGGACATTGGAATAATTATTTTGATACAACGCTTAAAAATAGTAACGACCAGCCTGTAAAAACCAAAGGATATATTTCAGATGTTTTTACAGATGCTGCGATAGATTTCATCAAAAAAAATAAAGAAAAACCCTTCTTATGTTATGTTCCTTATAATGCTCCGCATAGCCCTTTTCAGGTACCGGATCGTTACTTTGATAAATATAAGGCAAAAGGCGTAAATGATAAAGATGCATGTGTTTATGGGATGTGCGAAAATATTGATGATAATTTCGGAAAAATTCTCGATGTACTTGAAGAAGAAAACCTTAACAAAAATACTATTGTCATTTTTATGTCTGACAATGGTCCTAACGGAATACGATATAATGATACTATGAAAGGCATAAAGGCCACCAACGATGAAGGAGGCACCAGAGTTCCTTTTTTTATACGATGGCCCGAAAAAATATCTTCAGGAAAAAAAATAAAAAATATAGCCGCACATATCGATATACTGCCTACTCTATCCAACTTATGTGGTATTAAAATAAAAGATGGTACTTCTATAGATGGCAGTGATATTTCTTCTCAGTTATTAGGTAGTAACGCTCCTGTAAAAGATCGTTATATATTTTCGCATTGGTCAGGTTTAACCTGGAACAAAGTCCCGGGAAGCGTGAGAAACAACAAATTTCGGCTTGTTCTTAAAAAAGAAGATACCACCTTGTATAATATGATAAAAGACCCATATCAATCAAGGGATATTTTTGATTCACTGCCTCAGACAGCACACACTATGCTTAATGCATATGAGCAATGGATTAAAAAGGTATATCCCAAGGGCATCGACAGAGTTCCTATTAGCATTGGGTATAAAGAAGCAAGAGAAACCTTAATTGAAGCGCATGAATTCAATCTGGGAGATGGACTTAGATATCATGGCACACAAGGTTGGGCAAATGATTGGATAACCCAATGGGATTCAAAAGAAGATACAATCCTATTCGATATTAAGGTTAATCAAACCGGAAACTATGCTTTTGAGATCTTATACAATTGTGAAGAGTCGCAGTTAGGATCAGAAATCGCTATCCAGATTCAGAAAAAAGAAATTAAAAAGAAAATTGATATTGCCTTTTCTGGTGAGGCAATACCGAGCCCTGATAGAATCAAACGTAAAGAAGTTTATGAGAGAACCTGGGGAGTATTGCATGTTGGAAATGTTAATTTAGAAAAAGGCAAACACACTTTTAAAATATATGCAACAAGCGTTGCCAAGGATTCTGTAATGAATTTAAAAGCCATAAAAATTAAGTACAACTAACAAATCAATATCAACGAATGACATTATATCCTTTAAAATTTAATCCCATATATAAGCGCCGTATTTGGGGTGGAAACAAGCTAAAAACCATCTTGCATAAAAAATATAGTGGAGAAAATATTGGAGAGTCCTGGGAGATTTCTGACATACATAATGATGAAACCGAGGTCTCGGAGGGAGAACTTAAAGGATTTACATTAAAAGAATTAATACAAAAATTTAAAGGTGAATTTTTAGGACAAAAGGTATATGACAGCTTTGGAAAAGATTTCCCATTGCTTATAAAATTTATAGACGCAAAAACACCTTTATCTATACAGGTTCATCCCAATGATTCATTAGCCAAAGAACGACATGATTCATTCGGGAAAAACGAAATGTGGTATGTTATGCAAGCAGATGATAATGCAGAGTTAATAATTGGTTTCAACCAAGAAGTAGAAAAAGAGACATTTACAGAACATCTTAATAATGCTACACTTTCTAATATTCTTAATACCGAAAAGGTAACAACCGGAGATACTTTTTATATTCCGACAGGTAGAATTCATGCAATTGGATCCGGAGTTTTATTGGCCGAAATCCAACAAACATCTGATATTACTTATCGTATTTATGACTATGACAGAGTCGATATCAAAACAGGTGAAAAAAGAGCATTACATACCGATATGGCTCTAGATACTATTGATTATAAAAAAAGTGATTGTTATAGAACCACATATGAAATCAAAAAGAATGTTTCTAATACACTAGTGCATACACAATATTTCAAAACAAATGTAATACATGTAAACGGTAAACTAGCTAAAGACTATACCGTTATTGATTCTTTTGTCATTTATATTTGTGTTGAGGGAAGTTTAATAATAGATTGCAATAACAAATTGTACATACTTAATATAGGAGAAACTATTTTAATACCCGCAACTCTAAATCATCTTACTCTTATTTCTGTCTCTGCTCGTGTAATTGAGGTTACTATATAAAATCATCCGATTTTCTTATTAATAACTATAATTCATGATACTGAAATAGAAATATTTTTTTAGCACCAAAAATCACTCAAACGTTTTCGTGTTTAGGCTTTTCTGCTGTATATCCCTTTATTTTTAAAAAAAAGTACTGTTGGCCAACAATTTACTTGTAGTTAAGATAGGCCCAAGAGTAAGAATTCTTTCCTCTTTGATGATTATTCATTAATTTGACATATTTTTAACAATAAGAGAACCGTTGTAAAACGACAAAATGCATTCGTCACTACCCAAAATAATAGCAAAACATACTACCCTATTTGTAATTCTGTTATTGTTTTCCATTGTACATGCTAACGCACAAGAAAAATGGAAAAAGGTTTCAGAAGTTAGAAATTATGCCAATAATGATATTGGTAAAGCAGCTCCAAAAACTTTTGATATTACTCAAGGTTCTGATGGAATACTATATTTTGCAAATGAATATGGACTACTAGAATTTACGGGCAAAGACTGGAATATCCTTTTACAACCAAAAAACAGATCTCCAATAAGCTCATTATTAACCTATGGGTCTCGAGTATATATTGGCAGTAATAATGAAATTGGCTACACTGCAAAAAATGCCTTTGACCAAACATATTACGTTTCATTAAACGGCTTATTAACTGATAATTGTATTAATTTCTCACAGGTATGGGAGATTTTTGAAATTGAAAATAGCATCTATTTTTGCACAAATGAGCAATTTATAAAATACAATGTTTTAGAAAATAAAATCCAATGTATTCGTAATAGCAACGGAATTAAGCATGCTTCAAAAATCAATAACCGCCTTTATTTCGTAGATAATTCGAATGCCATATATACTCTAGTCGATGATCAAATCGACCTAATGTATACTGCTAACAAACTTTCTAATTATGTAATTGAACGAATACTTCCATACGGTAAAAATTCATTGTTAATCGTTACATCCAAAAATGGAATCCACCTAATAAAAGACGGGGTATTAAAACCATGGGGTAATAATGAGCTTCTTGATTTTTCGAGCACCTATATATCATCCGGAATTCTTTTAAGTACCGGAATATATTGTATTGGAACCACAAATAATGGTGTGCTTTTTTTAGATAAGGAAGGAAATCTGTTACAAAAACTTAATCGTGAAAATGAGCTTCTTAGCAATAATATCCTTGATTTATATATTGACAGATCCGAAAATTTATGGATAACATTAGAAGGAAGTATTAGTTATGCAGAATTAAAATCTCCGTTTTACACGTTATCAGAAAAAGATGGGATATACGGTACAACGTATGATGTAAAAAAGCATAATGACACGCTATATATAGCTACATCTAATGGTTTGTATTATAGTAAATGGCCTCAAAATTACTATAGCGACGTATTTAAACAAGTCAATGGTATAGAAGGACAAATATGGAATCTTTCTGTGATTGATGATACATTATTTATTGGAGCTCACAACGGATCCTTTATTCTTCAAAACAACAAAATAGTACCTATTAGTGAAATTAAAGGTGGATGGAATTTTGTACAAGTACCCAATACTAAAAATCTAATTATTCAAGGTACCTACAATGGGTTGATTGTGTATGAAAAAATGAATGGGGTTTGGAAATTAAAAAACAAAATCGAAGGTTTTCATGAAACTGCCAGAGAGGTTGTATTTGATAAAAACAATACCATATGGATATCCCATGGATACAAAGGTGTTTTTTGCTTGCAATTAGACCCCGACTATACAAGGGTTATGAAAACTACCCTCTATGATCAACAAAAAGGATTTCCCAGTAACTTATTTATTAGTTTACTAGACACCAATGACTCTCAATTATTCGGTACTCAGTTAGGCGTTTATAATTATGATAAAAAAACGGATTCGATGGTGGTTAATAGTAAATACACAAGCATATTAACTAATCACAATTTAGTCCGAAGGTTAACCAGTATTTCAGAAAACAAAGCACTCTTTATACAAGGGTACGATAGGGATGATGATATAGGAATTATAGATTTTTCTCCAAATGGCGATCATACCATAGAACGTGTTCCTTTTCAGAGATTAAAAACGCAACTTATCCCTGCTTTTGAAAAGTTTATATCCTTTGATAATGGTGATTTGGGTTTCACTTCAAAAAATGGTTTAATCATTTATCGCGAGGATTCTAATCTAAATTATAATAAAGAACCTGGTACATTACTAAGAAATGTAAAAATCAAGGATTCTATTGTATATGGTAATGTAGAGGATTATGTAACAGGTATAAGAAAAGATTCTATATCAAAACCAATTCCTTTTAATTTAAACAAGTTAAGTTTTTCATTTGTAGCACCATTCTACGAACACCCTGGTTCTATAACTTATCAAACGTATATGGATGGTCTGGATGAAGATTGGTCGGACTGGAACAATGAAACACAAAAAGAGTATAATTTTTTACCTTCTGGAGAATATACTTTTAAGGTTAGAGCAAAAAATGTATATAATAAAATTGGAAATGAAACTTCTTTCAAATTTAAAATCAACCCTCCATGGTATAAATCCATCCCAATGTTTATCGTTTATAGCATCCTATTAATTCTTGCTATTTACACATTTATATGGATAAAAAACGAACAACGTAAAAAAGGAATTGAAAAACTTAAAATTGCGCACAAAAGAGAAATCGAATTACAAAAAATAAAATTTGAAGAAAAAAGACTTAAAGCAAAAAACGAGAAGATAAAAAAAGACAATAAATTTCTAAAGGAAAACCTCGAATCCAGAAATAAAGAACTTGCATCATCTGCTATGCAAACAGTACAAATGGATAACCAGTTATTGCAATTAAAAAAATCTTTGAACGAAATTTATAATGAATCTGAAGGAAGGATAAGAAAACAACTGCGGGATACTATCAAATTATTAGAAAACCAAATAGAAGGAGAGAGCAATTGGAAACATTTTGAAACTCATTTCAACCATATTCATGATAACTCCTTAGAACGCCTAAAAGACACTTATCCGGATTTAAGTCCTAGAGAAATACGACTATGTGTTTATTTAAAATTAAATCTGTCTAGCAAAGAGATTGCTCCATTAATGGGTATTTCATATCGTGGAGTAGAATCTCTGCGTTTCAGAATTAGAAAAAAAATGAATCTCGACACCTCGGTCAATCTCACCGATTTTATCATTCGGTTTTAGGCTTTTATTTTGTTTAAAATGTAGAGATTTAATCACTAAAACATACTTTGCGTAGTAAAACTGTAGTGCATCAGTATTTTAAAAGTACCTTGACTATAACGCCTTTATAAAACACCCTCTTAACTTTGGATTAGTAATTAAAATACACATCAATTACAACTAAGTAATTGGTAATTTAAAATCACTAATCATGTTAATTTTCAGTACAAAAAAAAGTATACTCCTGTTTTCATATCTACTATGGATAGGATGCTTTTCTTCTTTTTCACAAAACACAATACCCGGTAAGTTTGCGCCAATAAGTGGTAAGACTATGGTAATCCTAGGTCAGGATTTAGGTTCTGTTGCTGGTTATGTAAACAGCGGACGTTTCCCCACGCCTGCCGGAGTAACCATGTATACAGATGTTTATACTATGGCTGGATTAAATAATATTACAAACTATGGCGCAGGCGATATCGGATCACAAGCTGCATTAGACCGATATCCAAACTCAGCGCTCGCAATAGGATTGTGGATGGTTGAAGAAAACGATGGCCAAGGAGAAGATCATCCCAATGGTTTAACCGAAATTGTAAATGGGCAACATAATGATGAGTTAGATAAATTTGCCGCTTTTGCTAAAAGAAATGCACCTAGACCAATTTATCTAAGAATAGGGTATGAATTTGATGGCCCATGGAATAATTATAATCCCAATAAATATCAAGCGGCATATCGATATATTGTAAATTATTTAAATCAAAAACAAGTTACTAATGTTGCTTATGTATGGCAATCTGCTACTTGGGGGGCTACTCCTGCAAACGGAATAGATAGTTATTATCCCGGAGATCAATATGTAGATTATGTAGGCCTATCGTTTTTCTTTTTTGATGAAAATTTTAATGGTGACAATCTAGACTATATTCTAAACTTTGCCAGAACCAGAAACAAACCTATCATGATGGCTGAAGTATCGGCGCAATATCATGAATTTGATCAAGGAACTTTTCATCCATTTGATAATCCCGGATCTCCACAACAATTAGGAGGACAAGGAATTTGGAATCAATTCTTCAGAGATCAACTTATCCCATTTGTAGATGACAATAGAGATGTAATACGAGCAGTGGCCTACATCAATGCCGACTGGCAATCACAACCACAATGGAAATGGCCAGATGCTAATAACGGTTTTTGGGGTGATACCAGAATTGAAGCAAACAATACGATTTCAACAAACTGGAACAACTATATTAACAATGGTAATTTTCTACACGGTGGACCAAACCTATTAAGTGATCTTGGAATTACATCGGGGCCCGCACCAACGTGTAATGATGGGATCCAAAACGGAGATGAAACAGGTGTAGATTGTGGTGGTAGTTGCCAACCTTGCCAAACTACTCCAACTTGTAATGATGGGATCCAAAATGGAGATGAAACCGGTATTGATTGTGGTGGTAGTTGTGCTCCATGTAATCCCGGTGGAGGAGATACAACTACAAAAATAGAAGCCGAAACAGGAAGCTTAACAGGGCAGGCACAATATTATAATGATGGATCTGCAAGTAACGACCAAGGTGTTGCGTATCTTGATGGTACCGGAAATGGATTTACTATATCAAATGCTCCTAAAGCAGATAAAGTAGAGTTTATCTATGCTTCGCAAAACACAGGAAAGATTTCAATAAAAGTGAATGGTCAAGATAAAGGAGACCTTAATTTCACATCTAACGGGGCTTGGGTTGGATCGTATACTATAGTTACGTTAAATGTAGTTGTACCTGCAGGAGCATCTTTCCAGGTAGTAAACAATAGTGGAGACGTTGCATTAAACGTAGATTACCTCAATTTTATAAGCGAAAATGATGGCGGTAATGAACCTTGTACGGGATCTGATATTCCAAGTGCAACAGTAAGCAAAACCGATGAAAGTTCTCAAGGAGCAAATGACGGTAGTATTACATTTAGTTTCCCTGATACTGTCGGAAGAACAAATATTGAGTTTAGTCTAAATGGTGGCTCTAGTTACCCTTACAATGTTCCTGATAACAGTGGATCTACTACAGTTTCAAATCTAGCTCCTGGTACTTATCAAGTATATACCAGATGGGGTAATAATGAATGTCCACAAAATCTTGGAACAGTAACTATTGCTGCTGGTAGTGGCGGAGGGTGTTCAGATTGTATAAACTTTGATCAAACCGGAACTTCTTCATTTTCTAATCAGGATACTGCGGCTAATATTACTATTCAAGATGGCGGTGCAACAGCGCTATTAACTGATAATACATGGAGAAGAACCAATACAAGATACAATATCACTGCCAATACAGTATTAGAATTTGAATTTCAAAGCACATCGCAAGGTGAAATACATGGGATAGGTTTTGATAGTAACGAATCATTGTCTTCTTCTCAAATTTTTCAATTATACGGAACACAAAACTGGGGTAATCGTGATTTTGACTACACTCCCAATGGATATAAATCTTTTACAATTCCGGTAGGAGATTTTTATACCGGAGATGCTATGTACCTCGTATTAGTTAATGACTTTGATAGCGGATCAGGTAACACAAGTAGCTTTCGAAATGTTCGAATTTTTGAAAGCGGAGCCACTCCAACGTGTAATGATGGTATTCAAAACGGAGATGAAACTGGCGTTGATTGTGGCGGTAGTTGTGCACCTTGTCCCGTTGATCCTACATGCAATGACGGAATTCAGAATGGAGACGAAACAGGAATAGATTGTGGTGGTAGTTGTCAACCTTGTACTACTACTGGCTTAAGTGCTAAACTACTTCCTCCAAATGACAAAATCTTACTCACTATAGGGCAAGATCTTAAAACGATAAAAGATTATAATGATGGTGGTGTACAAGGCAAAGGATTCCCAGCAATGGGAGGTACCACAACGTATATCTCATTCTATAGCCTTCTAGACTCGCAATTTCCTCAATACGGGGCATTGGGAGAAACAGCCAACGGAGGAATAGCAACTAACGGAAATGGTACATCCATAGATGTAGATTGGGGAGCTGGGCCTTTAAATGCCAGAAGTTCAATCTTAGCCTATCCAAATTCGAGTTTATCAATAGGCCTAAGCATGACCGAAGGTGAATCTACTGCAAATGGTACCAATTACTGGTGTCAAGGATGCTTAGCGCAAGTAGGACAAGGACAATGGGATAATCAAATCAAAAGATTAGCCTCTTTCTGTAAGAAATATGGAGATAGAGCTATTTACTTAAGAATAGGGTACGAATTTGATGGAAACTGGAATGTAGGTTATGAAAATAGAAGTAATTATATCAACGCATACAAACGTGTGGTAGATGTAATGCGAGCCGAAGGAGTTACCAATGTTGCTTATGTATGGCAGTCTTCAACTTCACCAGTAGATGATGTGCTAGATATACAATTTGGAGAAGGAAATTTCGGAGATATACGAAGCTGGTACCCAGGAGATAATTATGTAGATTGGATGGGAATCTCTTGGTTTTTAAATGCTGATGAAAGAACATCTGTATTACCTGGAATACCAACGCAAAGAGAAAAAGCTAATGAAGTACTTTCTTTTGCTAGACAAAAAGGAAAGCCAGTATATGTAGCAGAATCTACACCTCAAGGATACGATTTAATAAATATTAACAACTGCAATGTTTCTAATGTTTGGGATGGCACTGCTGCACAAGGTTGTGTAAATAAATCAGCTACCGGTCTTTGGAATGAATGGTTTGCTCCTTTATTCGAGTATATATATGATAATAAAGATGTCATACGACAAGTACATTATATTAATGCCAATTGGGAAGATGATACTGCATTATTCGGGCAAGGAAACAGAGCTAATGGGTATTGGGGTCGTGCCGGAGTTCATGTAAATTCGACTATTGCCAATAATTGGAAAGCAGAAATTGATAAACCAATTTGGTTGCATGGTAGTAGCAATCTTAATAGCCAGTTATTACAATCTCAGCTATTATCAAATCGTCTGTTAGCCAAAACAACCAAACCAGAAATATCTATATTCCCAAATCCAACTCAAGGGATATTTGTGGTAAGAAGTGAAAACATAGAAAAGATATTGATTAGTGATTTAAATGGCAGAACTATTAAAACCATAGTAGGAAAACCATCAGATCATGAAATAAGAATCAATTTGAACGATGTAGTAAAAGGAATGTACATGATCACTATTCTGAATACAAACAAGATTAAAGCCACTAAACCATTAATAATAAATTAGAGAAGTAGTATTCTTCACACAAACTCAACTTAACTAAATTAAATTCAAGAGGAGTACCTTTCTAATTTAATTGCTTTAATCAAAAAGGGTTGATTCTAAGAATCAACCCTTTTCTAATATCTATATTTTAGTAGTCAACTCTATAATGCTTGACTAGCTTCTATTTTCTTCTTTAGATAGGGTGCTAATTTTTCATACACAGGTATAAAAACTTTTGCTTTTATATTTTCTACATCCTGAGGGTAATACACTTTGTTTACCTCATATCTTGCACTACCGAGAAGCCCATGCATATGCAACATTTTAAAATCAATCACCTCTTTTATATTTTTACCTAAATCGGCACACCCAAAAATCCCCGGGGTATTAGGAACCGAAATTAATATCTGATTTAAATCATGATCATCCTGAGCCAAATCATGTACAACTTGTAATAAAACCTGCTCATATAGATCCCCTGCTCCTAAACTCCAATTGGTTTTTGGTTTTTCTTCTTTGGCAAGAGTACTTAATGAAAATGATTCTTGAGTATTGATTCCTAAAACGAAAAACAGGTCATCTATATTTCCTCCTGATCCCCCATAATTCTTAATGATTTCTTCTATATTCTGTTTTTCCAGATCGCTTAGAATTCCATTTACCATATATTCATACCCTAGTAATAATAGCGCCTCTCTAAGTGCTTTGTATTTTTTAGGGTGTTCTTTTTTCATCCTAACAAACACACCTCTGGCGGTTGCAGTACCCATTGCCAAATTAGAAACTAACAACTCTGCGCCAAAAACATTATCTGCTATACGTCGAATTCCACCAGAAGTAAGTTTTTGATCTGACCAATTTAAAAAATCAAATCGATCAGAAAATGTTTCCCCTTTCATGATTTCTCTCATTCTTAACACATGTTTATAGGATAATGCTTCTCCATTAGGTCCTGCAGCTTCATTATCTCCAAAAACTCCTGGCCAATCCATATTGGTACCCCAAACAGGTCTTGGTTTATCTCCATGGCATCGTATACAAGATTCTGGATTTCTATGAAGCTTTGGTTTCTCCTCTGTAAAATCAAATTGAGAAAACTCCCATATACCATTTTCTTCATTCAATTCTGCGCAATCCAACAAATCATACTTAGGATCATCAGGTTTTGTACTAATGTTCATTAAAAAAACACCATCGGGTCCAAATAAAACAATTCTGGGAAATCTTAAGTTTGACTGTCCCTCTCCTTTTGTATGCTCTACTAGAGAAAAATTATTTTTATAGTGCTTGGGCAACCTATTTAATAATTCTACAACAGTCTTTATATTATTCTTTTGCATAAAATCCCGAATACCATCAATTGTCATTTCTGGGTATCCATCTTTTGGTGGAGGATTCAAACTATCTAACTTGATAATCACATCATTCACAGCAGTGGGACAAAGCAATTTTCCATTAGCTTTTCCTCCACTACTTATAAAACTATTCTTTTCTAATTGTACTATTCCTACCTTTTTAACGTTAGTTTCAGGGTTACAACCAACGAAAAACGAAAAAATTAATACTAAACCAAAGCATTCTGAAAACAATCTCATTAATCCTATATTTTTAGCAAAAAAACAGATTTTTATTTAAAAAAACAGCCTGATAATTGCATTTAGCATAAAATGCGTGGTAAAAGTGTAGGAGTCAGGAACTGTTGAAGTATTATTTATAAGTACTACAATATCTTTTTTACCGAAATTAGCTCAAACGATTGAGTTCGTAAAAATTTAACATAAAGTCCTAACCAATAAAACTTTATGTAAGCACTAAAAATTTAAGTAAACATTAAAATTGTAAGAAATGAAACATGTATTTAACTTAACCATTTTCTCAATGTTACTGTTAGCAATAACAGTTTCTTGTGAAAGTGATGAATTCGCCTCAGATGCTTCTGTATCCAAAATTATTGATGCCAATGGTAAGGCAAGCTGTCCAAGTTCACATCCTTTTGAAGCGTGTGGAGCATGTTGGACAGACGCAAACCAAGCCCAATCTGGCGGTTGTACCGATACTGGTGGTGGTAACGGTGGCGGCGACGGTAATGGCGGTGGCGACGGAAACGGTGGAGGCGACTCAAATAACAACTGTCCTTCTTCACACCCTTACTCTGCTTGCGGTCAATGTTGGGCAGATGCAAATCAAGCTCAATCCGGCGGTTGTAACGAAGATGGAAACGGCGGCGGTAATGGCGGCGGTGACGGAAACGGTGGCGGAAACGGTGGTGGTGGAACACCATGTGGAGAGTACAACTACAATCCAGATAATTTAACCTGTGTGACAGTTGTTGCTAATGGAAGTGGATGTATGAACAGTGATGGTTTATTTGTAAGTTCTAAAGGTGTCGTTAGTAACCCTTGTAATACAAAAGAAGCTGTTTTAGATATTGAAAGAAATTTAGGAATTGATATTGAAAATCAATTTATTGAACAGAGTGGTTATCAAGGAAATGTTCCTTCTATCAACCCTACAATGACAAAAAGTGACTTTATCATATATATGAAGGCTTTATTTATAAATATCAATATTAATGGTAAAACAGGTGATCAATTTGCTACTGAATTTGCAGATTTACTAGACACTAATAATGATGGTATTTTAACAAGAAATGAAGCTAGCATGGCTAAAGGTGCTGATCCTCGTCAAGTATTAAACCTTGAACCTATCTTTGGTATCGATGGTGGACTTGCAACAGACGATGTATTGGCATACGTTGGATTATATCTAGGTGATGGTGCATTAGATAAATATGCAGGAGACTTACCTCAGGTAGTTCAAGATAATATGGCAAACTTTACTAGAACATGGCAACCTGGTGTAAATGCTGAGTCTAAAAGATATAACTCAAATAATTAAGAATCCCCATTATTAATTATTCACAACCTTTAGTTGTGTAGTATTGCCCTAAGTAGAGGATAAGGGTTTGGTCATAAAATCACCAAACCCTTATTTCTTTTTATAATTTTATTGAAATTCATAGAATCTTCTTATATTTTGAAGGTATATAATTTATCCCATGACCAAAAAGAAAAGAATAACATTAAAAGATATAGCCAATGAGTTTAGTGTTTCTATTGCCACCGTTTCTAAGGCTCTAAATGACAGTTATGAGATAAGTACAAAAACCAAGGCTAAAATTCAGGAATATGCAAAAGAACACCACTACAAACCCAATAGTATAGCCTTAAATTTACAAAACAAAAAAACCAAAACTATAGGAGTTATTATCCCTAATATCTTAAATCACTTTTTTACTAAAGTATTTGTTGGTATTGAAAAAACAGCAACAGAAAAAGGATATAACCTCATCACTTGTATTTCTAATGAATCCTATGAGAAAGAAGTTAGTGCTATGGAACTTCTTAAAAACTCTGCCTTAGATGGTTTTATTTTATCTATCGCTGAAGAAACACAAATAAAACAAAATTTTAGTCATTTTCAGAATACGATTAATCAAGGAATTCCTGTGGTCATGTTTGATCGAGTAACCAATGAAATAGAATGTGACAAGGTTATCGTAAATGATAAAGAAGGAGCCTATAACGCGACCAATCATTTTATTGAAACAGGCTGTAAAAATATAGCCATTGTATCCACAATTCATAATCTAAGTGTAGGGAAATTAAGACTAGAAGGGTATAAAAAAGCCCTTACAGAAGCTAATATCCCTGTTGATGAGTCTTTAATACTAAAAGTAGATGAATTTAATGATATCGATACATTATTAAAAATTCTACTTGGTTCTAATAAAAAAGTTGATGCCATGCTCTGTCTAGAAGAAGATTCTGCTGTAAGCACTTTAAGAATGGTTAAATCCAAAGGATATAAAATCCCTGAAGATATTTCTATCATTGGTTTTACAAATGGAGTATTACCCAGACACGTCACACCTTCAATTACCACAATAAGTCAACACGGAATTTACTTAGGCGAAACAGCAACAAATATGCTTATCGAGAAATTAGAGAATGAAAATTCTGAAACTTCGCACACTACCAAAGTGATTAAAACTAATCTTATTGAGCGTGAATCTACAAAACCTCTTCCTTATTAAATATCGTATATAACAGACTCCCTTACCCCTGCGAGAGCTATTTGTATACTATATAACGAGCTCCTGCACCCCTGCGAGAGCTATTTGTATACTATGTAACGAGCTCCTGCACCCCTGCGAGAGCTATTTGCATACTATGTAACGAGCTCTCGTCACTGGCAGGGGCTATTTGTATACTATATAACGACCTCTCGTCACTGGCAGGAGCTATTTGTATGCTATATAACGACCTCTCGTCACTGGCAGGAGCTATTTGTATACTATACAACGACCTCTCGTCACTGGCAGGAGCTATTTACATATCTAGAAATCAAATGATTACATAAAATCACTAATTTTTGTATTCTATCTTGAATACTGCCAATGTACATTCATAGTATTGAATATGTCTTATGTAGAAGTTTTTTCCTAATGCTGTATACTAAATCTAAAAACACTTCGGTTTTCATACAACTCACCAGCTTTGATATGTGCGGTTGGAAAATTGCTATGATTTGGAGCATCGGGATAATTCTGAGTTTCAAAGCATATAGCTGGAAATTTGTTATACTGTACTCCTTTTCTAAAGTTCCAATCCGGAAACTTTTCCTGAGTATAAATAACTACTGCAGGTTGATTGGTATAGACCTCCATTTTAATACCACTTTCTTCAGCACTAATGGTAACTTTTGCTTCTTTTTCAGCATCAAAAATAAAAGTATCATCTATACTACCTTTTTCTTCAAGCTCATCTAGTTTTCGTGAAGTAAGAAAATCATATTTAGTACCTACTACAGATTTTATAACTCCTGTGGGTAGTTGTTTATCCGTTTCCAGGTAATTAGAGCAATTCAGTTTCAGGTTATGATCTGTAATTGTATTTGCTCCATTTAGATTATAATATGCATGATTTGTGAGGTTAACAACGGTATCCTGGTCAGAAATTGCCTGATATGTAATCTTTAATTCATTATCATTGGTCAATTGATACGTTGCTTTTACCCTTAGGTTTCCGGGGTATCCTTCTTCCAGATGTTCGCTTATATAGGAGAGAGAGATTGACATTTCATCTTCATCGATATAATCGATGTCCCAAACTCGTTCATCAAAACCATGTCTACCGCCATGCAAATGGATTCCGTCTTCGTGATAAAGCGGATAGTCAACACCATTTACTGTTATCTTTTCATTAGAAATCCTACCTGCATACCTACCTATCGAGGCACCAAGAAATCTTGATATTTTATTCTTCGATTTTTCGATATAATCTTGTAAAGAATCAAAACCAACGACAACATTTACAAGTTTTCCTTCGGCATCGGGAACGTCTAAACTCATTATAGTTGCTGCAAAATTGGTAATACGCAATCGCATACCATTATCATTCTTTAATGATAAGATTAATACCTCTTCTTGGTTATGAAAACCAAATGATTTTTGTTTTATTTTTTTCTTCTTTGTCTCCAATTTCGGACTTGTTTATTGAACTTCATTCCATAGTTTATCATATAATCCAGGAGAGGATTTAATGTATTTTGGATCAGAGGTAATTGTTTTCCAACGTTTACTTATCGAATCACTAAGCTGTAATCTTGCATCTATTTTCTTAAAGGTTGGGTTATCAAACCACATACGATGAGAATCCCAATGGCAATTTATATAATGTACTGCCTTAACAACATCTGGATTTTCATCAATAGTTTTAAAGAATGGAATAAACCATTTTTGCCAAGCTTCTTCTGCTTGCTCAGGATTACTTAATTGTGTTTCTATAGTGTTCCCAGTTGTTTTTGCATCTACATCAGAAATTGTTGGAGATGCTTCAGCTATAAATACCGGTTTTCCTTTTTTGCGCGCAAATTCGATCATTCTTTGATCTTCCCAACGGTTAAAAAATGAGAACCCTAACCAATCTACATACTCATCACCAGGATACCAAGCTTCTAGTTGACCATCTTCGAGAGACATAAACCCTGTAGATTGCCATACATAAGCAGTATTGGTTACTCCTTTAGCCCTAAGCATATCAACCATTCTCTTATATGCTTTTATGGTACTTTCCTGATCATAATGATTCCAAGGGTCTCCATCAAACTCATAGGCAATACGCAAGAATACTGGCCTCCTACCTAAAGATAATAAAAAATCTCCCAGCTTATTAATGTATTTGTCATGCGTGCCATCGGCTACTTTTTCTTCATGATTTACAAACTGAAGCCCTATTGCCAAAGCCATATTCGCATAATCAGGATCATTTAATTGCAAGGTTGCATTATAGTCATGATCCCCCCAATCATGGGTTTCCCATATGCCATCTAAACCTTCCTGGGTTCTTCCAAAGGAGTTCTCTCCTGGATTAATATTGGTGTATGTTGTCCAGCCGGCAGGAGTATCGAAATGATCAAGATACCCGTCATTGTATTTTTCTAAACCTCCTACAGCTTCTAATTCCTGGCCAACAAAAAGTAGTACCTCACCTTCTTTAGGTTCGAATTTGGCTAGCTTTCTTGTCGGTGTTTCTAATTTACCTTCTTCAGCTTCTTCTGAAACTATTTTAGGTTTTGATTCGTTCTTACATCCCAAAATGCTTAAAATGCTCAATACCACGATTACTTTTTTATACATAATCCCTTTTTTTAGTTTATTTCCTTATACTCAAACCAATCAAAATCGGCATGCTTTCTATTGTATCCTAGATCCTGGCAACACATCCCCACGAACATTCCTGTAAATGCAGGTCTATATCGCTCATCTCTATCTCGTACATAATCATCTGATAATATACTTGCATCTAGTGTTTCTCCTATAGCATGAAAACTATTTTCTTCATCGATACTATAATAGAACTGAAGTGTATCATGATCAAGAGCTCCCTTTAAAACAATACGTTCTTGACCTGTAATATCGATTTCCTGTTCTTGTTCTACCATTGCAAAATGATCAGAAGAGATGACTCTTAGTAATTTCTTGGTTCCTTCATAATTTGAAGTCACGTGTAGATAATGATAATGCCCGGTATTGTAATAAAATACTAAGCCTGCCATTTCCAGAATATCCTTTGGATCAAACTCTAGTGAAGTAGATACTTCCGCTTTAAAATGTTGTACTCTTCTGGCTACTAATGCTTGTGTATGGGTAGAAGTTAGACTCTCTTTTCCTTTAAGTCTTAGAAAACCTTTTCTTTCTTGAAGTGAAATCCAACGTTCGTCTTTGGGAATTCTTAAAGACTGAAAATCAATACTTAGATCTTTAGTATCAAAATCATCTCTTATTGAAGTCTTTTCAAATGGAAATTCTTCTACATCTAATCCCGGAACTTCAAGTCTTGGTACTTTTGACCCACTTTTTAAATAAGGCCAACCTGATCTCCATTCTATTTCTTCTATTGCGGTTTCTCGGCCTAAAATACATCTCCCATGCTCTGATAATGGTCTTCCTACTAAGAAAACGAAATACCATCTACCATCTGGGGTTTCTACAAAATCACCATGACCAGATTTCTGAAGCCCATGAGATGAATCAGATGTGCAAGTAATGATTGCCGTATCTGGATGCATTTCATAAGGCCCTAATAACGATTTTGATCTAGCAATTGATTCTGCATGGCCGTATTCTGTTCCGCCTTCGGCTAATAACAAATAATAATATCCATCTTTCTTGAAGATATGGGGTCCTTCAGTACACCCCAATGATGTTCCTGAATGTAAATACTGTACATCCCCTACCAGTTCTTTTTGCGTAGGATTATATTCTTGTAATTCGATACCACCAAAGAATTTACCTTTTCTATGATCAACCAGCATATTGAGGAAGTATTTCTTCCCATTAGTATCATGAAACATAGATCCATCAAATCCCCTCGAACTCAGATAGACGGGATCAGACCAATCACCAGTAATATCTGTTGTAGTTACGAGGTAATTAGGGGTATCTTTCCAAACACCATCAAACGATCGCACATTAGAGTATACCAGATAAAAAATGCCGTCATCATAAGATAAACAAGGAGCCCAAACTCCGCAAGAGTCTGGATTGCCTTTCATATCTAATTGAGAGATTTTATTAAGAGGTTGCGCGATTACCTTCCAATTTTTAAGATCTCTGGAGTGGTGTATTTGCACCCCCGGAAACCATTCAAAAGTAGAAGTAGCTATATAATAATCCTCGCCTACCCTAATAATTGATGGATCGGGATTAAAACCTCTTACTATTGGATTTTTGATCATACTCATTAATTTATAACCAGATCTTTTTCTATTTGTTCTAGAGACTTTCCTTTAGTCTCTGGTAGTATCTTCAATAAAATGAAGAAGCCTACCAATGCTATGGCTCCAAAAATAAAGAAACTCATTGCATTCCCTAAATTTGATAGCTCCCAAGGGAATACTTGCTGTACGATCCAGCTGGCAAATGAATTTACAAAGCCAATAAAGCCAATGGCCAACCCTCTATATCTATTGGGATATAATTCTGACAACATTACCCACATCACCGGACCTAATGAAAATGCAAAACATGCAATAAACCCTAAAATACCGATTAGAACTAAGGTAGCATTCATATTAGTTGCCGCCTCAAGGATTGCTCCTTCGTTTTTGGCATAGACTTGTGTTCCCAGGTTTTCTATCATTGTATTTTTAAAATCAACATCATTTTCAAAAATTTTACCTGAAATCGACATTAATTTTTGCTGATCAATATCTTCGAGTTGTACTATTTCTTCTTTGGTTAATTGATATGTAGCTTGATTAAACCCATATGCACAGAGTAACAGACTAATTGCAATTCCACCAATACCGATAAGAAGTAATGGTCTTCTTCCTAATCTATCAATCAGAAGCATGGCAACAATTGTGAATACAACGGTTGTAAAACTCAATAAAACACCAGAAGCAAACGCAGCATCGGTTCCTATACCGGTTTGCTTAAAAATAGATGTCGCATAAAAATAAATAGCATTTATACCTGTGATTTGTTGTAATACTCCTATAGTTAATCCAACGATAAGAATAAAGCGAATGGCTGGTTTAAATAACTCAGAAATAGAAGCATTTTTGTTTCTTTTTTCTTTATTCATATTACTAGTTATCGCTTCTGCTTCGATATTGGCAGTAGCTTTTCCATGTAACTTAACTAGTACATCTTTGGCCTCTTCTTCTTTTCCTTTTACAAATAACCAACGTGGGCTTCTTGGGACAAAGAATAGCAGTATAAAATATAATAAGGCCGGTATTAACTCTATTCCTAACATCCATCGCCATACGGTTTCATCGGTAAAAAAACCACCTTCAATATTGTTCAATCCATTCAAATAGTAATTACAAAGAAATGCCCCGAAGAATCCTAATACAATATTTAGTTGTTGTATTGAAACCAGTTTTCCTCTATTTTTTGCTGTTGAAATCTCGGCAATATAAGTAGGCGCCAGGATCAATGCAGCTCCGAAAGCCAATCCTCCTATCATTCTAGCAATCCAAAGCATATGATATGATAATGCATATGCAGATAATAGAGCAGACAATGCATACAAAAATGCTACGATTAACAATATTTTTTTTCTCCCCACAAGATCACTTAATCTACCTGCCAATAGCATAGCAATCATGGCAGCAAAAGATGGGCTACTTACTGCCCACCCCAGTTGGCCAACGCTTAAATCGAACTGCGGACCGGCGTATTCCATAACTCCCGAGATAATCCCTGCATCAAAACCAAATAGGAACCCTCCCAGGGAAACTACGAATGCTATAAAAAGTGTTTTTCTTGACATATTATTTTCTAAAATTAATTAAGCTGTTTTTCGGAAGGAAACTCTAATCCTGTTTGTTTTCTAACCTCATCCACTATTGTAATAAGATCAAGGCTATTTTGATGTGACCAGATCTCACTTTCTATCTTTTTATTTCTAATACATTGGTGACATTCTTCTATCTCATAGGTAAATCCTTTTCCTTTGGTAGGAAATTGATACGCTACGCTATGATTGTTTTTAATTAGGGCATAAGATTGTGTTTCATGCCATATTGCGTTTAAACGAATTCTACCTTCGGTACCACTAATTGTAGCCACCATATCTGAAGGAGATACAAAACTACTATGCAAAATGGATTGTGCATTGTCATACTGTAAAATCATAGACGTTTGTTTATCTGCCCCAGTATCATAAAAATTAGCAGAAGCTAATATTTTATCCGGAATCCCAAGTACTACATATGCTAAAAATAATGGATACACGCCCATATCTAATAACGATCCTCCTCCTGTACTAATATCAATCATTCTACCCTGGGGGGTTCCTACATTAAAGGCAAAGTCTGCGTTGATATACTTTACCTCTCCTATTTCTTTATTTTTAATCTTTGCTAGTGCTTCTTGAACTGAAGGGTTAAAACGCGTCCAAAAGGCTTCCATAAAAAATTTATGTTGCGCTTTAGAAGCTTTTATCATTTGTATGGCTTCATTATAATGCAGTGCTATTGGTTTCTCGCAGAGCACATGTTTATTCTGTTCTAAAGACTTTATTGTTAAACTGGAATGAGAATCATGCGGAGTAGCAATATACAGGATATCAATATCGGGATCTGCTATTAACTCATCATAAGATCCATATGCTTTTTTGGCAGTATATTGTTCGGCAAATTTTTGCGCTTTAGTAATGGTTCGAGAACCCACTGCAGTTAATTCTGCATCAGGTACAAGCGCCAGGTCTTTAGCAAATTGATGTGCTATGTTACCTAGGCCAATGATCCCCCATTTTATCTTTTTATACGTTGCCATTAATTAATTTATCTTTTTACCATAAATGGAACATTACCTCCTCCTGCTTTACCTTTATTATCGTAGACATACACCAAAATTCGATACTCCCCTTCTTTTGGGGCCAAAAAGGTAAATTTACCTTCTTTATCTAAAAGAACCTCTATATTTATTACCGGCGGCTCTAGTTCTTTTTCGCCCCCCTGACTTCTTTTGATTACTTCTTTTGAAACTATCCATTTATAGACTAAAGTATCATTATCTGGTTCTGAAGCAAATACTTCTGCTGTATATTTTTGATTTGGTTTCAAATACACATTGTCGACTGCTTTTTTACCATCAAGTAATAAAGAATCAACTCGTGGTGCCTGGTTTTCGGGATATTTCCCAGTCCATAGTTTGGTTAGGTTGTCTATGGTTTCTGTTTGACTTCCGTCTTTATGAAACATCCCGTACCAGGTCGGTGTACGTTCTTGTTTCTGCCCCCATTCGAAGGCAAATCCACCTAAACATTTACCAGATTTGTTATTTATTAATCCCTTTTGCATTCTTTCTAAAATCCCATCGGCTTTAGGGCCACTAACTTCTTCAATTTCTCTATTCCATTCTGTTTTTGGCATTTCCCAAAAGCCCATAGGTCCAAATTCGGTAATCATATACGGTTTTTTTATCCCTGTATTCTTCATGCGTTCTTCTACATTTTCCAGATCTCCATATACCTGTACCGACACCATATCGATTTGAGGGCAACGTTCTAAGGCTACTTTTAAATGCTCTTTGATAACCCCTGCAAATGTGATAGTAACCGGATGATTGGGATCTTCTTTGTGTATAAAATCTATGATATCGGCCATAGCATCATACACTTTTGGATTTACAGGTCGCAAAGTACCGTTTTCGTTAAATAGCAAATTTAATTCGTTACCCACTACCCAACATAGTACATTAGGATGATTCTTATACCTTTTTATAATGGCTTTTACTTTCTTAAACTGTTCGGCAACCGCTCTTCTATCATTATAATCAAAGCCATAGAGTTCTTTCCCGATACTAATACCCATAGCCACCATGAATCCGTATTTTTCGGCTGCAGCCAGCTCTTGTTCTGCATTTTTTACTGTCCAGGTTCGAAAAGCATTACCTCCAGCTTTATGTAAAGCTTCAAAATCATGACCATCGGCATAATTGATCCCTACACCTTTTACTTCAAATTTTTCTTCGTTTACGAAAAAATTATACTGCCCTTCTACCTCTTTCACCTGAACCAGAGAAGGATTGTTGTCGTTTCCTTCTTTTTTCTGCCCCCTTGTTGTAGTGCAAGAGAGAAAAAATGTACCAATAAGGACTAAAAAAATACCGTGCTTTCTCATTTAATTACGTTCTTCTATTACTTCACTTGTTGAAAATTTGTAGCGCATATTGCGATACACACAGATATCGGTTATATCTTCTGGTGTACCTTTTGGTACTGCTCTAAAATTAGATGAAATTCTATCTTTTTTCACTGGCATTACTCTATGCCAGCAATGGCCATGTAAGAAAATTACGGTTCCCTTTTTTGGTTTAAAAACCAATTGACCTTCAAGATCTTCATTAGGAATCCCCGCGGGGAGCATTCCTGCTTTATGGGTTTTAGGAAAAATCACTATTTCTCCACCCGTTTCATCTGTTATATCATGTGTATATACTAATCGATTAAGGTTGTATAGCTTTTTATCATCTGGTGAACAATCCTGATGCCATGCCTGACCTATGCTACCTGCTTTAGAAAACATCATCATACAATACAGGTTGTTCCAGCCATTGTCTAAAATAAGATCGGTGATTGCATTAAAATGCTTATCATCATTGATCCTGTCAAAATATCGTTTTCCTTCTCTATATGGAAACCATGGAATTACTTCTACTGCAGATTTTGTGATAAACTCGTTGGTATGTTCCCAATCGGGGTTAACTCCATAATGATCAAGTATCTTGTCATTATACTCATCCATCAATGCCGGGCTGAAAAAGTTTTCAAAAATAATGAAACCATTTTCCCAAAATTTGTCTACTATTAAATCCTCATCCATATCTCTTCCTTTTATAATCAATGATATTATACTTGCATCAATTGTGCGTCTTCCAGAAATTTCTTCAGACCACTATCTGTTAATGGATGTTTTAACAATCCTTCTATTGCAGAAAGCGGACCTGTCATAACATCTGCTCCTATTTTGGCACAATTTACCACATGCATCGTATGTCTTACTGATGCTGCAAGAATTTGTGTTTGAAAACCATAGTTATCATATACTCTTCGAATCTCGTCTATTAGTAATAGGCCATCTGTAGAGATATCATCTAATCTCCCTATAAATGGAGATACGTATGTTGCTCCTGCTTTAGCAGCTAGTAATGCTTGACCGCACGAAAAAACAAGTGTACAATTCGTTTTAATCCCTTTATCGGTGAAATATTTTATGGCTTTTATTCCATCCTTGATCATTGGTATTTTTACTACAATTTGAGGATGCAATGCTGCTAATTCTTCACCTTCTTTAATCATCTCATCTAAAGTAGTCCCAATAACTTCGGCAGAAACATCTCCTTCTACAACTTCGCAAATGTTGCGATAGTGATTTAGGATGTTTTCTTTTCCGTTTACACCTTCTTTTGCCATTAGAGATGGATTTGTGGTTACACCATCTAATACTCCAAGTGCTTGTGCTTCTTTTATCTGATCTAAATTTGCTGTATCTATAAAAAACTTCATTTCTTCTAGTTTTACCCTACGAAGTAGGACAATATGGTTATTACTATAAGCACTAATAAAACAGATAGAATAATATCTGATAATGTAATACTTTCTTTATTCTCTAATTTATGTTCTTTGGTTAATGTCCCGAAGGATAATCCTGCAATTGCAGCATAACTTGGCGGATTGGTAAGCAGACTAACAGTACTACATATGATGACAGAAATAATAAACATAAAAATTGCCATATGAGCGAAATTTATGGTCGCGAACTGATACATAATTCCTGATAAATCATCTTTAAATATCTCTGCGGTGATTCTTAATGCTGCAATTACCAACCCAGAAAACAAAGTAACTATTGCTGCTTTAGAGTTTACTCTTTTCCATAATACGCCTAATAAGAATACTGCTGTAATGGGTGGAGCAATATAAGATTGTACACTTTGTAAGTACTGATACAGAACACCTCCGCCAATTTTATTCATGATTGGGATCCAAATAATACCCATAATTACCATAATTACTGTAGCTAGTTTACCAACGTTTAGTAACTTTCTTTCTGAAGTATATGGTTTTAGTTTTTTATAGATATCTATTGTAAAGATCGTAGAACAAGAATTGAATACTGATGCCAACGAACTCATTAACGCCGCCATTAATCCTCCTGCTACGAGTCCTTTTAATCCAACGGGTAATAATGTTTTTACTAGTATCGGAAATACCTCATCTGCTTTTTCATAGGTTAGCACTCCTTGTTTTGCTAATGCAAATGCTATAATACCAGGAATAAGAAATATAAAAATGGGTAAAATCTTAAGATATGCCCCAAATATTGCTCCTCGTCTTCCTATTTTAATATTATTGGCTGCCAAAGTACGTTGCACTATATATTGATCTGTACACCAATACCAGATACCCACTATTGTACCCCCGAAGAGCAAGCCTGTCCACGGAAAGTCTGGATCACTCATTGGTCTCCACATATTGAAATGGTTTGAACCTACAGTTTCTTTTAAGGTCTCCCAGCCGCCTACTTCTTGTAGACCTAATATGGTAATGATTACAGAACCAGCAATAAGGATGATAGTTTGTAGAGTTTCAGTATAAATTACAGCTTTCATACCGCCTACTACAGTATAGATTCCTGTAAAAACGACAATCCCGATAGCTCCGTACCAAAATGGGATTCCTATTAATTCAGAAACCACTATTCCTCCTGCATATATGGTTACCGATACTTTGGTAATTACATATCCAACTAACGAGAAAACCGATAAGAACCATCTGGATCTACTATCAAATCGCTTTTCGAGAAACTCAGGCATTGTAAATACCTTGCTTCGCATATAAAAAGGAAGAAATAACCAACCCAATACTAAAACTATCCAAGCATGAAGCTCATAATGCGCCATTGGCATCCCAGATTCTGCACCGGTACCCGCTAGCCCTACCACATGTTCAGAACCGATATTAGAAGCAAAGATAGATGCACCTATTACGAACCAGCCTACATTTCTACCTGCCAGGAAGTAATCTTCGGTATTTTTGTTCTTTTGAAGAATCACCCATACAGCGACTCCTATTAAGGCTAAAAAATATAACCCTAAAACAATCCAATCTCCAAACTCTAATACTGATTTCATGTGAATATTAGATATATTGGTTGATGATATTTTCGAATAATTCTTGCTTACCGCTTTGTAATTCTAACTCTCCATTTTCTTTAGCAATAGTATAAAGCTTGTTTAGATCTAATTTTCCTTCTTCAAATGCTTTACCATTTCCAGAATCAAAAGAACTGTATCTTTTCTCTCTTAAACTATCATATGGAGATGAAGAAATGATTCTTTCTGCTATGGTTAATGCTCGTGCAAATACATCTGCACCACCGATGTGAGCAAGAAACACATCTTCCATATCGGTAGAGTTTCTTCTCACTTTAGCGTCAAAATTAACACCACCACCCTGCAATCCTCCTGATTTAAGGAATACTAGCATCGCTTCGGTAACTTCTGCTATATTATTTGGAAACTGATCTGTATCCCAACCATTTTGATAGTCACCTCTATTGGCATCTATACTCCCTAACATTCCTGCATCTGCAGCAACTTGTATTTCATGCTGAAAAGTATGTTGTGCCAAGGTAGCGTGATTTACTTCGATATTAATTTTGAAGTCTTTATCTAATCCATGTTCTTTTAAAAATGCAATGGATGTAGCGGTGTCAAAATCATATTGATGCTTCATGGGCTCCATAGGTTTAGGCTCTATAAAAAACGTTCCTTTAAACCCTTGTCCTCTTGCATAATCTCTTGCAGCAGTTAAAAATGTAGCCATGTGATCCAATTCACGCTTCATGTTGGTATTAAGAAGTGACATATATCCTTCTCTTCCACCCCAGAACACATAATTCTCTCCATTTAATGCAATAGTAGCATCCAAAGCCAATTTTACCTGCCCTCCTGCTCTTGCTAATACATTAAAATCTGGGTTAGTAGCAGCACCATTCATATATCGTGGATTCGAAAAACAATTGGCCGTACCCCAAAGAAGTTTTACTCCAGAAGCTTGTTGTTTGTCTTTGATATACTCAACAATACTTGATAATCTTTTTTCTGATTCTGAAAATGTAGCAGCTTCTCTTACCAAATCATAATCATGAAAACAGAAGTAATCAAACCCCATTTTAGTGATAAACTCAAAAGCTGCATCGGCTTTTTGTTTTGCTGCAGTAACAGCATCTTCAGATTTGTCCCAGGCGAAATTAAGTGTTCCTGGTCCAAAAGGGTCAGCTCCTGTCCCGCAGAAGGTATGCCAATAGGCTATGGCAAACTTGAAATGTTCTTTCATTGTTTTACCAGCTACCACTTTATCTGCATCGTAATATTTGAATGCCATTGGATTATCTGAAGCTGCACCTTCAAACTTTATATCATTAATTCCTTTAAAATATTCTTTATTTCCTATCAAAGCCATCTGTACTTTATTTTTCTATAATTCTATTTAATTCTTTTTTCCAATTTTTATATGCTTCTACATAATCATCCTGATTTTGTAGGGGATGATACGTCATCACGTGATCATTTTTGGTAATCATGGTACCAAAGTCCTTAAATGTACCATCACTTAGTCCAGCTGCTCGAGCTGCTCCAATGGCACCAGTTGTATTATAAATTTCTATTTCTTGATTAATTAGCGTTGCTACTGTGTTCGAAAAAATTTCTGAGCGAAACAGGTTATCATTACCTGCTCGTATTACTTTTATTTCTGTATTATCTTTTTTTAGAATCTCCATTCCGTAGACAAAGGAGAATGCAATTCCTTCTAAAGCAGCTCTAAAAATATGCGATCGAGTATGCTTATTGAGATTCAGGTTACAAATGTGTGTACCTATGGTTTGGTTATCAAACATTCGTTCTGCACCATTTCCAAAAGGAATCAGTTGTAAGTTATTTGATCCCACCGGCACTTTTGATGCATGAGAATTCATGGTTTGATACGAATTCGTTTCAAGATTAAGGTTATTCTTTAACCATCGGTATTGAATTCCGGCTCCATTAATACACAAGAGTTTTCCAATACTGGCTTTTTCTCCTGAATGGTTAACATGTGCAAAATTGTTGAGTTTCAACCCTTCTTTTGCAGAAGTCGAATCGGTTATTGCATAAATAACCCCCGAAGTACCGCCTGTAGCTGCAACTTCACCTGCATTAAATACATTAAGAGACAAAGCATTATTAGGTTGATCTCCTGCTCTATAAAGAATAGGAATTCCGGATGTAAGCCCACTATCTTCTGCTCCTTTTGATGATAACTCACCTTGATTAGAAAAGGTTGGGACTATTTCTGGTATTAAATTCGGGTGTATGTCATAATACTCTAATAACCATTTTGCAGGTTTGTCTTCTTTAAAATCCCACAATGTACCTTCTGAAAGTCCGGATTTTGTTGTATTGGTAACCCCAGTAAATTTATATGCTATATAATCTCCTGGTAACAAAAATTTATGAATCCTTTTATAATTTTCGGGCTCATTATCTCTTACCCACTTTAGTTTTGACGCGGTAAAATTAGATGGAGAATTCAATAATGTACTCATACATTTACGCTCTCCTATTTCGTCGAAAGCTTTGTTTCCTATTTCTACTGCTCTACTATCACACCAGATAATAGAATTTCTAATCAATTCTCCTTTTTCATCTAATAGCACTAAACCATGCATTTGGTATGAAATTCCTATTCCTTTAATCTGATCCTGGTGAATTGCATTTTCTCTAAGAATTCGTTTTGAAGCCTTACACACACATTCCCACCAAAATTCTGGATTTTGTTCTGCCCATTCTTTATGAATCGAGATAATATCCATTTCTTCTTGAGGTTCATTTACAGAAGCAATCGATTTACCTGTTTCGGCATGAATCAAAGCAGCTTTTATAGAGGAACTTCCTATGTCAAAACCTATGTAATACATTATATGAATTTTTGTATGGGACAAAAGTTTAACTTATCAAGCAGAGACAAAACTTCTATCCACAAAATCACCGAAAATTCACCTTTAGAATTTTCGTAATTAGTTATAATAATTTCTTTATAAAGCTTGTAAATAAGATTAGAAAAGGAGTCGTTTCTTGAGAACAAGAGAAAGAACTCCCTTCCTAAATCAATCAAAAACTAGCTTGTTATTCAAATATAATTTGGGGTATTTCTATTTTTTTTGATGCACCCTTATGTAATCTATTATCAAAAATGCGGGGTACTCTGTTGCAATAGGTTGAACGGGTAAATTACCTCCTGCAGAAAGATTCATTATTAGATAAAATTCATCATTAAAGGGATAGGGTTGTCCAAAGGTTTGGGATGGTGTAATCGAGTGATATTCTATATCATTTACTAACCAGGTAATTTTGTTTTCTTCCCAAATAACAGAAAACACATAATATGATTTGTTATAATTCTCATCCGGGGCTGGATATTCTTTAGAGTTAAATCTTCTACTATTAAAATCACTTCCGTAATGTGCGGTTCCAAAAACTTCGGCAGGATCTTCACCCAGGTATTCCATAATATCTATTTCACCTCCGCTTGGCCACCATTCACCAGGGTTGTTGATTGTATAATTATGGTTTAAAAGCCATAGGGCTACCCAAGATCCAGTTGCAGAAGGCATGCTTGCTCTTATATCTACTCTTCCGTATTGAAACTCAAATTTATTATCTGTATTAATTCTAGATGACGAGTAACTAGATCCTCCTTCATGTCTGGCAGCTATAACTAAATTACCTTCTTCAAAAAACAAATTATCAGCACTATTGGTATAGGATTGTAATTCTTCGTTACCCCATCCACAAAGGTTTGGGCAACCATCTCCTATATTAAAAGACCAGTTTTGAAGAGACAATTCGTTGTCATTAAATTCATCACTCCACACTAAATCAAATCCATCATATGATGAAGGTGCATCAAATCCCGTGGTTGGAATAACAACTCCGGTTGGGCATTCGTTACAACTACTCCCGCCACAATCTATACCAGTTTCATTACCATTTTGAATGCCATCAGTACACGTAACGGCGGCTACTGGATTTGGTACTCCAGAATCCCCATCATCACTTGACGAGCAAGATGCTGTTAAAAGCATTCCTAGAATAATGAAGAAGTATGTATATGTTCTTTCTTTAATCATTGTTATAGCATTAAATTAAGGGAGAAGAAATTCTTCTCCCTTTTATTTATTTTTTTTATTTAAAAGGTACAAAATCCTTTACAAAGAATTCTCCTGATTCTCCATGACCACTTCCACCTACGCGTAATGTAAATACTGTGTATGAAGTATTACTTGGTAACAGTGCTCCTGATCCTGCAGCTGCTGCATTAGTACCATCAAACTCTAGTGTAACCCAGCTATCAAAATCTGCATCGGCTACTGTTTGTGAAATCACAGTCCAGCGGTTAAAGAAATCAGGATTATCATCATGTAATATCAATTCTACTGTAGGAGTTAAAGCTCCTGAAAAATTATTCGATGATGGGATAAACACATCAATTTTAAACTTATTATATTCTGAAAAATCAATTGTACTAGCCTGAGGCTGAAACTTAAGATCTTCAAACCCTCCAAATGGGCCATTCTCTGGTCTAATTATCTTTCCGACCAGATCATCACTACCTGCAGGATCTACTTCTCCGTAAGTTATATTTACTCCTTGACTATAGGGGCTACCATCGGCATTTGTAGTTCTTGGCTCCAGGTTCATTCCTGAATTAGCATTACCAGCTTCAAATGTAAAATACCTTGGTAATCCACTAGAAGCCAAAGCATCTGCTCTTGGTGTATTTGTTGTTGGAACAAAGTTTCTAAGATAGAATGTTGCAGGAATCTCGTGAGCCGATCCTCCAATTCTAATCGCTATAGTATTATAAATTGTTGCTGCTGCCAATGCATCACCACCATCAAAACCAAGTGTAACCCAAGAATCAAAATCTGCTGGATCAACTACTGCATTTAAAACAGTCCATGTCTCCCAAAACATTGGATTAGTAGAGTCTAATAAAATGATCTCTACCATGGGTACAAGACTAGCATCATACGCATTACCAGATGGCATAAAAACATCTAAATTGAATTTACTATATGTTGAAAAATCTATAGTAGAAGGAAAAGTTTCAAACTTAAAATCTGAAAAACCATCAGCAACGTTTCCTTCAGGGCGAGTATACCTTCCTACTATCTCGTCTACACCGGTTGGATCTGGAATACCAAAGTCTAAAACAACACTGTTATCTGCCGGTAATCCTAAATTTACCGATGAATCTTCTAGCTCGAATGTATGAAAATAAGGTAATCCAGCATTCACCAATACATCAAACCTTGGTGTAGCTTCGGGGCATATATCTCCGCAAGGTCCTCCACAATCTACTCCTTCTTCTCCTTGATTTTGGATACCATCCTCACAAGTTGGGCAAACAACTCCACTTTCTCCTCCACAATCTATACCATCCTCATCTAGATTTTGAATACCGTCATTATACGAAGGTAAAACAGATTCTAAACCGAAATCTGTATCCTCATTACAAGAAAAAGTGACCATGAAAAGACCTAGAGTCATTACTAACACTCCAACTTTTCTAAACGATTTTATATTAATTATTTTTTCCATTTTTTAAAGCTTACTATTATTAATAACCAAGGTTTTGCTCTAACATCCCTTGAGGGTATGTATCTATCTCTTGCTGAGGGATCGGTAACAATAAATCTCTAGGAGCATTAAAACCAAACTTACCAACTGCATCTAATGCATTTTTGATAACTCCGCCTCCATCTGCCATTTCCCAGCGCACCAGGTCTGTAAAACGATTCCATCCCTCTGTCGCTAATTCTCTACGTCTTTCATCCCTAACTCCTTGCACTGTATATGCAGGAATAGCAGGATTACCAATACCATAAGCTCTTTCTACGACCTCATCAAAAGAATCTGATCCATTTCCTCCTCCTCCCATGATAGAGGCTTCTGCATGTATTAGTAGCACTTCTGCGTAACGGATCACTTTTTCATTTAAAGGGGATTGAAACTCGGTGGTTAGTTCTTGTACTTCTTCAAAAGTTAAAAAATACTTTCTTACTCCTGTATTAACTCCTATAGCATATCCGAAATCGTTAGGAACAGGATCCCAGCCTAATGCAGCTAAACCAGGTGAATTTGTACTCTGCCCCGGAAGTAAAAATGTAGCAGCTTTTCTTTGATCACTATCATCAAAAAAGTCAACCAGATCTTGTCTAGGAATGAAATTATTGAAAGAATTATAGCCTGTTAAGAATGGAAAACTCCATTTCCACATTCCCGAACCATCTTGTGCTTGTGGAACATTATTAAAATCTACAGTAGAAAAACCATCAATATAGTTAATTTCAAATACAGACTCTGACCCAAACTCGGTGGTCTGAAGAAAATTATTTCTAAAATCAGATTCTAATACATACACTCCCTGATTAATCACGTCCTGCGCAGCATTAACAGCTTCTGGCCATTTCTCTTGATACAAGAATACTTTTGCAAGCAATGCTAAAGCAGCACCAGATGTTGCAGAACCCTGTGCTCGTTCTCCTCCTTTTATGGGTAATACAGCTGCAGCACTCTCTAAATCAGCTTCTATAAAAGCATACACATCTTCTGCTAAAGATCTTGGTTTAAACTGCTCTTGATCTGCAGAAATTATGGGCTCATCAAAAAGAGGAACTCCTCCAAAAAGGCGTACTAATTCAAAATAATACAGTCCTCTTAAAAACTTAGCTTCGGCTATGATCTGATCTTGCAACCCTGGGGTTTCAAAATTACCAAACTCTGTTGCAGTTTTTATAGTAAAATTAGCTCTTGCAATACCTTGATACCATTTACTCCATACAGAAGCCACAGATGCCAATGTTGGTGTAATTGTAATAAACTGGTCATATTGCGCACCCGGTTGCCAGAATGCAGCTGATTGAGAATGTAAGTCATCTGCTCTAACTCCTTGTTGCATTAAAGGAAATGTTTGACTTCCTCCCACATTCTGCCATTGCAATGCATCATACGCACCATTAAGACTAAATACTACGTCTTCTTCTGTGTTAAAAGCAGTATCCAGAACAATTTCTGTTATTGGTTCTTTATCCAATATGTCATCAGAACAAGAGGGAAATAATATCACCCCACTAAGAAGCAACATGAAAATTTGTGTTACCCTTTTTGTTACTATATAATTAAATACTTTCATTGTTTTTAAAAATTAAAATTAAAACCTAGTAAAAAGTTACGTGATTGCGGGAAAAACCCTTGATCAATCCCTATATTTAAAGGGCTAGCTGAATTATTTTGTCCAATTTCAGGATCTAATCCAGAATATTCGGTTAACGTAAATAAGTTCTGACCTGAAATATAAACTCGTACAGATGATGCCCCTATTGACTTAACGGCCGATTCTGGAATAGTATATCCTAAAGTAACATTTTTCAATTTCATAAAAGAACCATCTTTTATATGAAAATCAGATATCAACTGCTCGCCATTTGTTAACGTAGTAGCCGCAATATTTCTTGGAGTATTAGATTCTTCTATATATGATGAAGGTCTATTTGTACCAACAGCATCATATCGAATGGTTGCATCAAAAATATCATTCCCGACAGTTCCAGACATGAATGCAGAGAAATCAAATCCTTTATAATTAATACCAAGATTTATTCCATAGGTAAAGTCTGGATTAGGATTTCCGATAATTGCTCTATCATCTGCGTTTGGAGTTAATTTATTATTACCACTACCATCTAAATCTGCAAAGACCAGATTACCTGCAGCATCTCTACCTTCGACAACAAATCCAAAAAAACTTGCAATAGGATCCCCTACTCTTGTTCTAGAAACAGTTCCATCAAATTGTTGTGTTCGGGCATTATCTATAAAAGAAGTTTCACCTAAACTTGTTACTTCATTTTCATTAAACCCTAGGTTAACACTAGCATTCCAAGAAAATCCATTGGCATAGGTATCTCTCCATGATAGTATAAATTCATAACCTCTATTCTCAATATCTCCTGTATTCTCTACCGATGGACTAACACCAGAGGTTAAAGGCGTAGTCGCTTGTAATAATATACCACTTGTTTCTTTTATATAATAATCTGCAGTAAAAGCAAGCTTATTATTAAATGCATTGATATCTAAACCAAAATTGAGTTGTGTGATTTCTTCCCATTGCAGATTTGGGTTAGACAATCCTGTTAATACGATAGCTGGTTGGCCAGCATATGCTGATCGATTATTGACAGATGCTTTGTAAGCCAATGCTCTAGGAGATCCATCATTACCACTCACACCCCAGCTTCCTCTAATTTTAAGAAGATTTACCATGTTGTTATCTTCTAAAAAGCGTTCTTCAGAGACTACCCAACCTCCTGATACTGCTGGAAACCAGCCTGAACGTTTATTGGGTCCAAAATTTGAAGATTTATCATTTCTTATAACCGCACTAAGTAAATATTTATCGTTATAATTATAGTCTATTTTACCGAAATAAGATTCTAATCCCAGAGGAATAGACGAACCTGCTGTTACTGTAGCATCAGCATTGTTTTCAACTGATAAAGCAAAGTTGACACTTTCAAAATCATTTACAAAAAATGGTCCTGGAGTTCTTACCGTTGGGCCGCCAATAAATTTAGTATCAACAACTTCGTAACCTGCAAGAGCACTTAAATAATGATACTTTTGTGCCAGTTTTGGGAAAGAATATTCTGCAGTTCCTCCGTATTGCCTCGTAAGACCTTTATTCAATACTTCTTGATAAAACACATTGGTTGTTGTGTCATACTCCTGATCTTCCTGTACTATTAATGGCAAAAATGATCTATTAAAAATAGATGCACTAAAGGCTCCATAATTACCTTTGATTTTTAAATTATCAATTGGCTTCCAATCTAAAGAAACGGATAAGTTCAGAATATCCTGAACAGTTTGCGAATCTAATAATGCAAGAGAGAATAGCGGATTTTGTACTGCACCAAGGCTATTTAATGGTACTCCATTTGCAGTTGGACGACTACCTTGTAAACCAGGATTGAAAAAATTACCTTGTTCATCATAAGCAGGGTAAATTGGAGGTAGTGCATTAATAAAACTACTGATACCAACTCCTGCTCCACCATTATTTTGAGAAACATTAAAACGTTCTTGATTCTGGTATTGAGCCACTACGTTATAACTTAACCGATCTGTTATATCTCCATCAAATGCACCTCTAATATTTCTTCGATTAAATTCTGCTTTATTATCACCTCCAAGGATACCTTCTTGTCCAAAATAACCACCAGAAACCGCATATGCCACTTTTTCTCCCCCTCCAACTACTGAAGCATATACATCCTGGATAGGAGCATCATTAAATAACACATCATACCAATCTGTATCTGGGAGCGCCTGACGCTCTGCATCGGTAAACGCATCTCTAAAACCTGCTGCTAAATTTCCACCAGCCGCTGCAACACCTTCATTATAGTATTGTACGTACTGATCTCTATTCATTAAATCTGGTTTGTTTGCCAAACTCTGAATACCATAATAACCACGAATTGAGACTTCTGGTTTTGAACTTCTCTTCTTTCCTCTTAATGTTTCAATCAAAACTACACCATTACCACCTCTAGAACCATAAATAGCACTGGATGCAGCATCCTTAAGCACCGTTTGTGACTTGATATCATTAGGATTTAAAAATGTTAAGCTAGGCACCTGAATTCCATCTACTATGTATAGTGGATCTGAATTATTTGGTGTTCCGATTCCTCTTACTCTAACCGTCTGAGGAGATCCTGGTGATCCAGAATTTTGCTGCACAACTACCCCTGGTACTGTTCCTTGTAAAGCGGATTCTGCTTGAGATATGGGTAATTGTTTTATTACATCAGGATTTACTGTTCCGATCGCTGTGGTCAACGTTTTTCTATTTTGAACCTGACCATATCCCAAAATCACTACTTCATCTAAAGCTTGAGAATCAGGAAGTAAAGAAACATTTATAGTCGTTTTTCCAGAAACTGGAATTTCCTGAGTTTGAAAACCTAAGTAACTAAATACCAAAATCGAAGAATCAGATACATCATTGACCGAATAATTTCCATCAAAATCTGTAGATGCTCCATTAGTTGTTCCTTTAACAATTACATTTACTCCCGGAACCGGAATCCCATCTTCTCCAGTAACTATTCCCGAAACACTTTGTGAATAAGTGTTACTTACCATCAAAAGGATCCCGACAAAAAGAATCTTTAGTAAGTTATTTTTCATACTAACTGTTTTAAATTATTAATTGATTGTTTGATTGTTTTTTGTGAATTTCAATGGTTCTAAATTAATTTTTTATGAGATTTCATTCAAAAAAAGTACGGTTTACACATAAATAACGGGCTTTCAAAAACACAATAAAAAAAGTTTATTTTCTTTTACAAAAAACAATAATCAATTGTTTATCAAGTATTTACACTCTTTTAAAAAGTGATTTTTATTTTTTTCGCAAACGTTTAAGTAAATCATAGTCATCATAAAACCTAAAAAGATCCAAAAAAGAGTAATTCTATATGATCAACTCCAAAAGGTTAGTATTCGATATCATTGCATTGAATCGGATATAAAAGAGCAAAAAAAAACTCGCAAATACATGCGAGTCGTTTTTATATACATCTCTTGATTTATACTTCTATCTGGTTTTGACTACTCTTGCTTTTGGATATTTTTTTTTGATTTCTTTATATTTACCATTCTCTGCATTTACTTTTTCTCCGGTCTCTAAATAATGTTTTAAACCTACTAAAGTGCCTGCAAGGGTTTTTCTAAAACTTCCTTTTGCAATAGCCCCCATAAAAGCAGGTTTGGTTCTGAATTGGAACTCATAAGATGCCGTGGCAGTACCGTCTCTATTATCTTTAACCCGATAAAATGCTTGAGAATTATCCATATCTAATGGAAATTTTTCTGCATCGATCACAATATTACGCATCACCATGTTCTCATTATCTATTTCTTCGATACGTTCATGAGTCCAACGAGAACCTTTTTCGTTAAAACTACATTTGCGTTTAGCTCCCTTTTCGCCTTTTAATGACCCACTTATGTAACCAGAAGCATAGATATAAGGAGAAAAGTTAGCTATTTCTCCATAATCTAAGACCATGGCTTCCCATACTTTTTCTGCAGGAGCATTGATTTTAGTCTCTACTTTAAGGGTTCTGTACTTTTTTGACATGCTCTGCGCGAACATGGAAGTGCTAAATATTGCCCATACAATACCTGCAACCAATATTTTCATTGTTGTTCTCATAGTTTTTATATTTATGTTATAGAGGTGTTTTACACTTCGACAAGCTCCGTGTATGTTAAGTTTTATTGATAACTAAATGATGATTTCCCTAGGAACTTACGGTATAATCCGATTTGACCGAATTCATATCCCAGATGATGCATCTGGAAAGCATATAATCCTCTCATGGTTTGTTCGGGAAAAGGAATCGGAAATGGTGCCTTCGTATCCAACTGTTCTTGAGTTAATTTACCAAAGGCTTCAGAAATCTTTGGAGATAAAGCATCCCAATCGGATTTCATTTTTGATAATGAAGGATACTGAGCTTTGGGATCAAATTTTTTCCCAAATGCAAATTGTTCTGCATATGGATTTTGTGTCTCCACCCCCAATAACATAGAAAGGTTATATTGAATATCAAGCGTATGTCCAACAATCCATGTCAAACTATTCGCATTATTGATTCGTTTATTTGCTTCGGTATCGGTTATACCATCCAGGTTTTTTGAAAACAAACCTGCGTGTAAATCATATTGAGATTTTAAAACTTGTCTATCCATCGGTTTATAGATTTCTTTGATTACTTCTTTTTCAATAGTTTTCGGTTCTTTTGTTTGCATATTGCACGATATCATTGATAAGGATATCAACAGTAATAACAAGGGCTTTATATTAATTGATTTCATTTTCTATATATTTTGGTTTATTAAGCTTTTACAGGATTCTTTTTAAAGTATTTTATATCAGACTTTTTCTTCGCAGCGGTTTGTTCTCCCGTTTCAATAAAGTATCGAAGGTCAACCAATGTTTGAATACTATCTTTTTTCATCTTCGGGACAATCATCCAACTCATCAATGCTTTTGGAACAGGAGCTAACTCTATATCTAAATCAATAGAAACTTCCGAAGTATTTACACTTTTAGGGCTTACTTTCCAGGTGTTTTTTGCACTTTTCATTATAGATGGCAACCCATCTGCATAATACGTATAGCTCATGTTTTTTTTATCTACTTCATCTACTATTTCGCTAATTTCTCCCCAGGTAGAATGACAGTTACGACCTCCGTATTTCGTTTGAATTACTTCTCTTTTTTCTGAGTGATTCACGGTACTTGCCCAATCACAGACCTGATGGTATTGGTTCCATAATACATCCCACACCTTTTCTGCGGGAGCATCGATACTGATTGTTTTTTGAATTCTCATGGCTTTATATTTTACATTTATACTTAGATGCGAAAAAAGAAATGGCGTGACGACTTTACATAAAAAAACCCGAACAAACTTGTTCGGGTTTCTATAAAAGGTACTTCTACTAATTAAGGTTCATTATATTTTTGATATGCTCGTCATTAACGATATCCTCGAGAAAGGTTTTTTTGTCAAAACCTTTTTTATACGGAAGTTCCCCATAAAGTTCGCTGTATTTGTCATCAACATAATCCAACATACTATCTGCTTTGGGCTTTACAATAATTCTGAATTTAGAATATTCTGAACGATTGAAAAGGAGGTTTTTACTATCGATAGCCTTGCCCTTGATAGCATAAGTTACTTTTTTATGACAACGGCATGGATTACTCTTATTGACCAAACCACACTTATCATTCATAAAGTTAAATATGTCTGCTCTTGCACGAGATAATCTTTTTCTAAAATTATCCTTAGATATTCCTAAAATTTCAGAGCCGATTGTATGATCTGCGTTAAACATTTCTCCAAGAATAAATGTCAATCGTTGTTCTTTGGTCAAACACAATAACATCCCACTCATACACATATAGTTCATTTCCCGTATTACTTGTTTGTTTTCTTTCTGTTCTAATTCTGTAAGCGGTACGTCTGGTGTATTATCTAAGGCCTGTTCCATAGCATCAAAACTATTAAGAACAGTACCGGAAGTCTTACGTTTGGTCATTAAAAAATGATTTGCAACGATTCTGTATAACCAAGTCCTGAAGGAGCTCTTACCTTCAAATTGAGAAAGTTTGGTAATGATCTTGATATTTACCTCTTGTGTGAGATCTTCGGCATCGGTTGGGTTTCTCACCATCTTCCAGGCAATGTTATAGATATAAGGCTGATGCTTTAAAACCAAAGCTTCCAATGACTTTTTATTACCAGTTTTGGCTTCATTAACCAACTGAATATCTGTTACATCACCTATATATTCTTTTAAAAATGGATTTTCCATGGTACACCTTTTTTACTTAGATGTGATATTTTTGAATGTGTGACAAGTTTAAAGGTACTTATTTTTAAACATACAACATTACTTAACAATTTTTGAGCTTTGAAACGAAATTAGCCTCATTATTCTTATGCTAAGTGCTTTAATTATTGTATTGATTTTGATACCTTTAATAATATCTTTTTTACAATTTCCTGTAATGAAAAAGAACATTAATAAAAAGACAGAACCTCTTAAACACCAACATCATGAAAATCACTCAAATTATCAAAACAACAATACTAAGTTTATGCTTAGTATTGATAAGCTGTAATCAGAAAAAAGAAGGCGATACTGCGACTGAAACTGAAAAAACAGAAGAAACAGCACCTCCTCAAGAGAAAGAAATTACGTATGATATAAATAAACCTGAGACCATTATCCAGGCAGTAGCAGATGCATCTGGGAAGTGGAACAATCTCTGGAATCTCAAAGATGTAGAATACACCTATACGTATGAACAAGCAGACGGCAAAAAAGATGTATCTGTAGAACGTTATATTTTTAATGGAGAATATTCCTGGGGTAAATACACCACTCATCAGGTTAATGTTCTCCCCGAGGGTGATCAACCCATTATCCAAAACTATGCAAAAGGTAAAGCTTCGGTAAGCATAGATGGTAAAGAAGTCACAGATGAAAAAATAATCGGAACTGCAGATTTCTTAAGGCAAGTAAATTATTATTGGTTTATGATGAATTTTAAAATAGGTGATCCTGGTACTAGCTACAAATATCTAGGACAGGAAACTGTGGATGGAAAAACTTATGATAAAGTAACTGTGACTTATGATCCACAAAAAACAGGTAAAGAGGCAAACGATGCCTACATTTTATATGTAAATCCTGACACAAAACTTATCGATCAATTCTATTTTTCTCTTCCTGCCTGGGGAATCAACGATACTGTTTTACTAATGAAAGTAAAATATACTGAGATTGATGGTATACAAGTACCTACACATCGATACGCTTATATTCCTGATGATAAAGGCCAATTTCCCCAAGAACCCTCATTATCTGAAATTTCTACTGATGTCAAATTTAATAATGGATTTAAACCAGAGGATTTTAAGATCTAATTAGATGTAAAATATATTGTAAACTTTACTCTGGGTATATTGATGTTTAAGGTAATCAATACTTCCTTTTCGATATACTCAGATTTAAAATAATGTGTCTAAATTACTTTAAAGGTTCCCTAAATTTTTCTTAATTTTTTTTATCGATTTTACCTTATTTTTTAACAATACAGAACGTATTCACTTGATTTACAAATTATTAAAATGTTAAATACGTTTCAGCTTATTTAAGAAGATTTTGGGTAATACCCTATTGACATACTATACAAAAGTCCATACATTGAAATTTGTTTCATTCATTAATCAAAAAATCATGTCCAAACAAATTCAAATTTCTTCACAATTTGATTATCAAATTGATGTTTCAGATCCCCCAAAAATTAAACACGTTTCATTATACGAGTTCTTTTCTTTGAAGATATGGGGTAGTTTACCAAGTCAATTTCAACGTTTCATCTCAAAAGTATATGCTACAATTTTCAACCTTAAAATATCCAGACATCTAATTAATCCGTATTGTAAATTTCACTACGAAGAGGGTAATTATCTAGATCAATTTACACCTCCCTTTGGTAAAACCGAATATCATACTTTTCAAGATTTTTTTATACGAAAATTCAAAGAACTTCCTAAAGTAAGTTCTAAACACATTTGGCCTTGCGAGGGGGTGCTATGCGATATCGATCATGTGCATAAAATTGGGAAAACTAATGTTAAAGGAGATATAAGATCCGTGCATCAAATCTTTGGATTAGATGAATATACTATTGATAAGGATTATGTATTTACCAATGTATTTTTACATAATAAGAATTATCACAGAATACACGCTCCAGTTGATGGAGTTATTACCCGGGTTCAATATATTAAGGGAGACTTAGTTATTTTGCGCCCATGGTTTTATAAAAACAACCCCTCTATTCCTGCTTTTAGGAATGAACGAATTAATATTGATATCAAAGACAATAACAATAGGACATGGTATTTATCTATTGTAGGTGGCCCAGCAGTAGGGACTATTGAACTGCCTAAAAATATAAAACTAGGTGCTACCGTTTCGATGCTGGATGAAATCGCCTTATTTTACTTAGGTTCTACCTGTTGCATGATTTCTCCAGAAATGCCTAAACATCACTTTAAAAACAGTTTGGTTTATATGGGTGCAGCATACTAATGCTTAACATTGAGAAATATTATAAAAGAACTCTTTATATACATTATTTGGTTGTCACACCTTACTTCTTTCTGAATCTAAAAGAGTAATTAGTAACTTTTAAAAACATAGATCATGAAACTAGTAAAATTAATAAGCTTTGCAGCTATGGCCCTGTTTGGTTTTACACAAATCAATGCCCAAAAAGCAAATGCCAATGTAACGTTGACCAAAGTTGTAGAAACTTCTGCCGATAACGTATGGGGCAAACTAAGACAAATGGATGATATTGATAAATATTCATCTGCTGTTGCCAACGTAAAATGGACGGGTAATCATGGGATTGGTGGACAGCGTGTTTGTACAACTCCTGACGGAAAAGGATATTTTAAAGAAAGTATAGTAGGATTTGATGATCTAGGTAGAACGTATACTTATGCGTTGCTGGAAGGTGTTCCGGTAAAAGGAATGGTCAACAATTTCAAAGTAATCGATCTGGGATACAAAAAATCTATGATTGTTTGGACCAGTAGCTATGAACAGTTTATGAAAAACCCCCAGATGACCGAAGAGCAGTTTTTAGGATTCTTGAACCAATCAGCAGGCGAGATGATCGCTAATATTGCCGTTGCAGCGACCAAGTAAGATGTCATTTAGTACATTTAAGAGATGCTTGAAAAGTAGATTTTCAAGCATCTTTAATCAAAATTATGCTACAATGAAATGCTTTTTCAAACTATTGTGCCCATTATTAATATGTTTAACTTCTCTGGCACAAGAACAATCTACTATACTCACCAGCAAACAACTGTCAAAAAACATTACTATCATCACTTATGACACCGATTCTAGTAATAAAAATAAACCTATGGTATATGTCACTGATGGTAAAAAATTTATAAAGAATGGAAGCTTAAACATTATTAAAAAGCTGTCTAAGGAAGAAAAAATCCCAAAAGCATTTTATGTTTTTGTAAGTACTATTGATCCAAAAACAGGGAAAGACAATCGCAATAATTACTTTTTTAATAACCCAAAATATTTGGCCTTTTTTGAAGAGGAGCTACTTCCAACTATCGAAAAATCCATAGGTCAAACTTTTAATCCCGAAGATCGATCCTTGATAGGAATTTCCTTTGGAGGGCTCAATGGAGCATATTTCTCTGCAAAGTCTTCTGCTTTTAAGAACTTTGGGTTGCTTTCTCCAGTGATCTATCCTAAAAAAGAAGAATTAATGAAGGCTATCACTTTTTCAAAAAATAAAGATTTAAACATTTTTCTTTCTACAGGTACTAATGATGCTGAGTCATATTTCAAGGATCTCAAAGCTATTTATACTTCTAAAAACTATGTTATAAAAACTTTGGAAACCAAAGGAGGTCATGATTTCAAAAATTGGAATGGACAGTTAGAAACACTGTTTAATTTCCTTAATTCACGGTAGTTTACAGAGCATAAACAAAACTTTAACATTTAAAATTTTGTTTTACTAGACGAGTGGTCATATTTTTGTCCCATAATTATTACAGACTATGTCAAAGACCCTAAAACATGAAATCAAAGCCGACGCCCTTATCGAAAAGGGTATGATGCTCTTGTGGTCAAAGGGTTATAACGCTACAAGCGTTAATGACATTGTTAAAGAAGCTGGTGTGCCCAAAGGTTCTTTTTATTTCTACTTTGATAGTAAAGAGGATTTTGCAGTTAAGTCTATTGAAAAGTATTTTGATATGCAATTTCCACCGGCATTAGAGATTTTACAAAATAAATCGGTATCACCAAGGCAACGTGTGATAGATTTCTATGAGTTTCGCTCAAAGGTTCTAAAAGAGGAATTTGATTGCAAAATGGGATGCATGGGCTGTAACCTCGCTAACGAGATGGCTGAGCATAATGAAGCAATTCGAAATGCGATTAATGCCAAAACCGAAATGGTAAAGACATATATAACAGAGGTTATAGAAGAGGCACAAGATCTCGGTGAGATGGACTCTAAAATTGAAGCTTCGGATCTTGTTGCTTTTATGGAAGATGCAGGTAAAGGGGCTATGGTTTCTATGAAAGAAATGAATAGCGCCTATCCTATCGACAATTTTACTAATATGGTCAGAATGATTCTATTAAAATAATTTTTTTGATTAAATCATAGACGACTGGTCAATTATTAATTTTTAAATATCGTAATCTATGAGTCACCTTAAATACAAATAAAATTCACATGCAATAGACGACTGGTCAACTTGTTGATTTTGTTGTATTTCAATTTAATCCAAGAAATCAGTCCAATTATCAATATTAAAATCGTCTAAAGTCTAAACATAATAATCAAAACAACTCGTATCATGTCAACTCACTACATAACACAAGTCGACTGGTCAACTAACAACAAATAATATGAATGCACTAAAAAAAGCTAGTAACGCTACCAATGCGTTTGCAAAAAAATGGGCAGAATTTACGATCAAATTCAAGTGGCCCGTACTAATTACCACTTTGATTCTTGCTATGGGGCTTGGCTCACAAGGTAATATGGAGTTTGATGGGGATTATCACGTATTTTTCAGTGAATCTAATCCAGAATTGGAAGCCTTTGATGCGCTTCAAGAAAAATACACAAAAGATGACAACATTGTGATCGTACTCTCCCCTTCTAATGGCAATGTTTTCACAAAAGAAAACTTAATCGCTATAGAAGAATTAACCGCTGAGGCTTGGAATACACCATATTCCTCTAGGGTTGATGCTATAACTAATTTTCAGCATACCAGTGCACAGGGAGATGATTTGTATGTTGATGATTTATCCTATGAATCCGCATCTAAAACAGATGCTGAGATTAAAGTTATTAGAGAAAAAGCATTAAAGGAACCTCTTTTGGTAAATCGTTTATTGAATGAAAAAGGAAGTGTTACGGCAATCAACGTTACTGTTCGCCTTCCAGGAGAAGATAGCGCTAAAGAAATACCCGAAGTAACTGCTTTTGTGCGTGGAGCTATTTCTGATTTCAAAGAAAAACACCCTAATTTTGAGGTACATTCTTCTGGTTTGGTTCCTCTAAATACAGCTTTCTTTGAGTCCTCGATGAGAGATTTAATGCTTACCATGATCATGCTAGTTATCGTAATCATTACAACTTTAATTCTTACTAGAAGCTTTTTTAGTACCATAGCCACCTTGGTAGTAGTGCTCTTTTCTATTATGAGTGCTATTGGATTTGTGGGAATCATGGGGATAAAACTTACTCCTCCTTCATCAGTATTCCCAACAATGATATTAACATTGGCTGTTGCAGATAGTATTCACATTCTTATTACCATGTTGCAAAAAATGCGTAAAGATGGGTATACCAAAAAAGAGGCATTAACAGAATCCATGCGTCTTAATTTTATGCCCGTATTCATTACAAGTTTAACTACAGTTATCGGGTTTTTGACCATGAATTTTGGAGATGTTCCTCCGTTTTGGGATCTAGGTAATATTACAGCTTTTGGGATGACAATGGCTTTCTTTTATTCTACAACAGCTTTACCGGCACTTATGGCTATTTTACCTTTAAAGGTAAAAGCAAAGAAAGAGGTCATCACAGAAAAAACCGGTTGGTATACCAATCTTGGGCATTTTGTAGCGAAACAGCCCGTAAGACTAACCATAATTTCACTAGTTGTTATTGGTGGACTTACCTATCTAGCCACAAAAAATCAGTTTAATGATGAGTTTATTAACTATTTCGATGAAACTGTACAGTTTAGAAGTGATACGGATTACATCAGTGAAAATCTAACCGGAATTTACAATGTTGAATTTTCGGTTGGAAGTGGAGAAAGCGGAGGAATAAACAATCCCCAATATCTTCAAAATCTAAACGCTTTTGAGGATTGGTTAAACGAACAACCCGAGGTAGTACATGTAAATGCCTTTAGTGAGGTCGCTCGTAAAGTAAACCGATCTATGCATGGTGATGACGAAAGTTACTATCGAACTCCTGATAATCGCGAAGAAGCAGCTCAATACTTACTGTTATATGAACTGTCGTTACCTTTTGGTTTAGATTTAAATAATCAAATAAATGTAGATAAATCAGAAACAAGAGTTACGGTAACAATTGAAAATATTTCAAGTGCAGAGATGATTGCTTTTTCTAAAAGAGCTGAGAATTGGTTAGAGAAAAATACCCCCGAATCTATGCATGCTATGGGTGTAAGTCCAACTTTAATGTTTTCTACACTTGGGTTTCGCCAGGCAGATAGCATGTTTAAAGGAAACATAATCGCATTGCTATTGATCTCGTTGGTGCTAATGTTTGCTTTAAGAAATTTCAAATTAGGGCTACTTAGTATTATTCCGAATGTAACTCCAGTTCTGGTAGGTTTTGGTTTTTGGGCAATGTACAAAGCACAGATCAATACCGGGATGGTGATTGTTTTTGGGATGACATTAGGAATTATAGTAGATGATACTGTGCATTTTATGAGTAAATTCCTTAGAGCACGTCGCGAATTGGGTTATGACTCAAGACAGGCGGTTGTTTATGCTTTTGAAACCGTAGGCAAAGCGTTAGTAACCACAACAATAGTACTCTTGGCTGGTTTTGCAGTCCTTTCTACCTCATCATTTGCATTAAATAGTTACATGGCAAGGATAACAGTTATAATCATACTTTCTGCCCTAATCATCGATTTCATTCTACTACCATCATTACTAATTCTTGTTAGTAAAAAGAGTGAAGTAGAAGCTCCTGTAGAAGAACTAAAACCTCAAATACAATTAGACAAATAGCTTTATAATAAAATAGGATGTAACAGTAGGGTTCGAGTTTGATTGGCCCGAGACGAATCGCTCGAATCTTGCTGTTATTAATACATAGTAAATCAAGTTATAAATAATAAAAACATATTAAAAATGAAAAAAATAGTTTTTGCGGTAGTCGCAATATTCGGAATAACAACTTTATCTGCACAAAGTGCGGAAGAACGAGGATTACAAATTGCCATAGCGGCAGACAAAGCAGATCAAGGGTTTAACAGTTCTATCGTAAATCTGAAAATGACCTTAAAAAACAAAAATGGTCAAACCAGTGAACGTTTACTAGTTACCAGAACCTTAGAGCAAACTGAAGACGGAGATAAATCGATGATTGTATTTAACAGTCCTAAAGATGTAAAAGGAACCTCTACCCTAACCTTTACACATAAAGTTGGATCAGACGATCAATGGCTATTCTTGCCCTCTATCAAAAGAGTAAAGAGAATATCATCAAACAATAAGTCTGGCCCATTTGTGGGTAGTGAGTTTGCATATGAAGATCTTTCTTCACAAGAAGTTGAGAAATATTCTTATAAATTTCTAGAAGAAAAGGGAAGTCTTTTGATTGTAGAGCAAGATCCGGTTGATCCAAAATCGGGATATACAAGACGTATTGTAACTTATAATAAAGATAAAGGATATCGCATCGAAAAAGTGGAGTTCTATGATCGTAAAAATTCCCTTTTAAAGACACTCACATATAGTGACTACAAACTATACAAAGGAAAATACTGGAGAGCATTAACTTTCAATATGGTGAATCACCAAAGTAATAAAGAGACACTACTAAAATTTAGTGAATACAACTTTGAGGCTGACCTTGCTGATGAAGACTTTACCCAGGTTGCACTGCAGAGAGCCGGACAATAAATAAACATCAATGAAATTGAAATACACAAGGCTAGGTCTACTATACCTCATAACGGTTCTTTTGGTTAGTGGATTGTTACTATTGTTACGACCCGGCCTTGTGTTTTACCTTTTACAAAGCATTAAATTCAACACATGAAAATTAAGTATATCTATTTTATAACACTATTGTTATATGGTTTACAAAATATGCATTCTCAAAATGAAACACCTAAAAAAGTGAATCATGATTTTGAGCTAGAATTAGAAGCAGAGTATCGCTATTTCTATGACAATGCTCTTTTTGAAGACCAAGAAGATCATTTTCCTTCTTTGGCTATACGACCAGAATATGCCATTGACTGGAATAAAGGATACGAAAGCATTAATTTCAAAGGTTTTTTCCGGTTAGATGTGGATGATGAACGTACACATTGGGATATTCGTGAATTGTACTACCAAAAAGCCAAAAACAACTGGGAGTTTAGCCTAGGGCTTAAAAAAGTGTATTGGGGCGTAGCAGAGAGTAATCATTTGGTGGATATCATTAATCAAACCGATGCTGTAGAGTCTTTTGATGGCGAAGATAAGTTAGGACAACCCATGGCGCAGTTTACCTGGATAACTCAAAAATTCGGAACCTTTGATTTCTTTTACCTCCCCTATCATCGTAAACGCACCTTTGCAGGAAAAAAAGGAAGATTACGTTTTCCCACAGTTATTGATAAAGATGATCTGACATATGAAAGTAGTGCCGAAGAATGGCGACAAGATTTTGCTTTTCGATGGAAACATTACTTCGATATTTTTGATATTGGTCTTTCTCATTTCTACGGAAACGGTAGAGAGCCTCTCTTTGTGTTTGATACCACAGGAAACATCAATGCTTTTTATCCCACAATTAATCAAACGGGTTTAGAATTACAAGTCACACATGATGCTTTTCTTTGGAAACTAGAATCGATTTATCGCCATGCCAATGCACAAGATTTTTTTGCAGCAGTTGCCGGGGTAGAATATACCTTTTCTAATATCGATGGTAACGGATTGGATATAGGAATTTTAGGTGAATATTTATATGATGAGCGTGACGAACTGGCGTTAAATGCATTACAAAATGATGTGTTTTTTGGAAGCCGTATTGCTTTTAATGACACACAAGACACCTCTATTTTGATAGGAGGAATTGCCGATCTCGAATCCAGTAGCACTATCTTTAGCCTTGAAGCATCCAGACGGTTTGGAAGCAGCTGGACAGCAGAGATCGAGGCTCGTATTTTTAATGATATTGATAATAATGAGCTCATACTATCCAATTTTAGAGAAGATAGCTTCTTTAGAATCTCAATTTCGAAGTATTTCTAATTAGAAATACTTCGAATTAAAGGCTTTCGGGATTAAGAGCCAGACTATTAAATAGTTTGGCTTTTGCTGCAAAAAATTTGTTCTGCACTTGGATCTCTTTAAGTTTTGCATCAATAAGGCTGCGTTCACGCGAGTTAATCAAAAAAAGAGAACTTTCTCCAAAACTAAACTTACGCTCTTCTGCTGCAAGAAGTGTATTGTAATCATTAACAATATTGGATATGAGCTCATTTTGATTAATAAAAGATTCTAACTCTATATAAATAGCCATTATTTTATTCCTGATTTGCAGCTGAGTAGTTTCTCGTTCAAACTGGGCATCCTGTACCTTAAACTTGGCCAGTTTTAGGTCTCCTCTTTCTTTTCTTAGAAAAAGCGGAAATCTAAATGAAACTCCAGCCTTATACTCGGCTGTGTTAAAAGAGTTACCCACCTCGGGGGTTTCTGTTAAAAAATTATATTCTAAATCAATCTTTGGTAGTAGTTTATTAGCTTTTAACTTTCTATCCACCTCTAGCCCTTCAATTTTATATTCTAAAGATCTTAGCTTAGGATGATTTTCAATTGTAAAACTATCTAATGGATTACCCTGGATTTCTAGTGTACTATCTATATCGCCTTCAACATTACTATCAGGTATCACGTTGGGTTGTAATTCTACAGGAATATTTCCTTCTAACCATAAAAAATTAGAAAGATTTAATGCTGATTTCATCAACTTTACTTTTGCTTGCTCAAGACTCAAGGCTCTGTTTTGTTGAGCTATCTTGGCTTCTAAAGTATCAATAGATGGTATAGCTCCTGCCAGTGCACTCTTTTTTATTCCTTCGAATCGTATCTCGGCATTATTCAAAAAGTTATCATAAATCTCCTTTTCATTATAGGCACGTAACCAATCAAAATAAGCCAGTGAAGCGTTATATAAGATGTCGTTTATCAAAAGGTCTCGATCTGCCTTGGTTTGCTCTCTAAAAAATTTGGCTTTTCGCAAGGTAGCCATTCTCTCATTTATTAGTAACCCTTGTGCAACGGGAATAGAGATACCAGCATTAAAAAGTCCATCTTCGGGTACTGAATCTTGAGGATTCAGAAATTCTCCGTCATTTTGTTCAAAACCACCTTTAAATTCAACCCCATACCAGGTAGGAATTTTAAATGTAGCATTAAGCAGATCATAATATTCGGTTCCTTTAAACTTTTTTCTATCGTAATCTACTTCCATTTTAGGATCAAACCCTCCTCTGGCTTTCATAAGATTAGCTTGTCCGATATCGATATTTAATTCTGCTTGTTTTGCTACGGGATGATATTTTTTCACATATCCCAAATATTCTTTGAAATTAAGGATCGTGGTATCAATTTCCTGAGCAGAAAGTGACATCATTAAGAACAAAAAGCCATACAAAAGGTTTTTCTTCATCTTATTTCTTTTCAGATTTAGCTGTATCCTTATTAGACTGATAATAGTTAGGAGGAAAACCATTTAGCTTTCGCCATAGTTCAAACCAAATGGGTACATCTTCGAGCAAAGCCATAGAGTTTGCTCCAGATCCTACACGAATATCCTTTGGCCAATCGTAATCATCGGGATCAGGTGCAATGAGTACTCTATACTTTCCATTATCGCTTATATATGTCTCTATAGCCACAATCTTTCCTCCATAGGTTCCGTAAGAAACATTAGGCCAACCACTAAATATAATTGCCGGCCAGCCATCAAATTGTATTCTCACTTTTTCGCCAATATGTACTAAAGGAAGGTCTATAGGCTTAACAAATGTCTCTACCGCTAGTTCGTAGTCTGAAGGCATAATACTCATTAATTGATCTCCTTCTTTGAATGTTTCGCCAACACCAGCATATAATGCTTTATTGATATATCCACTTTGTGGGGCTTTGATGTAATACATATCATTTCGCATCTCATAATTGGTAAATTCGTTTTGTAACTTGGTTACTTGCGCTTCGGCATCAAACTGATTAGATTGTGCTGTAAACTTATCGCTTTGAGATTTTGAGATTTTGTCTGTATATTCTGCCCTGATTCGATTAAGCTCTATTTGTGCATTGATAATTTCATTCTCACTAGCTAACAGTTTATTTTGTAGTGAAATCAATTTTGCCTGTGTTTCTTGTAGCTTTAGTCGTTTCTCTTCGACATCTGTTAATGCTTTGAGGCCTTCTTTCTCTAGCTGTACTGTTCGATTAAATTGTCGTTCTGCAATTGCTATGTTAGTCTTTGCCGCTTCAAAACCAATACTATCGCTCTGCACTTTTAATCTAGATTGTAAGAGTTTATTATTTGCCTGCTTTAGCTTTAGAGATCGCTCATTGACCAAGGCTCCAGCTTGATTCTCTAGAGCTTTAACTTTTCCCTCATAAGATGTAACGGACATAGATTTGGCCTTAATTTGCTGACCTGTTCTCTCTACTAAATTGGGGTCAAAGTATTCATTCTTTACTTCAGAAATAAAGAGTATTGTATCTCCTTTTTTTACAAAATCACCTTCTTGCACATACCATTTTTCTATTCTACCAGGAATTGGGGATTGTATAGTTTGTGGGCGTTGATCAGGTTTTAAAGTGGTTAAAAATCCTTTTCCGGAAATATTTTGTGTCCAGGGCAGAAATAACACAATACATACGATCCCAGTAAATAGTTTTAGAAAGCGGTTAAAATATTTATAATGCTTTTTATGAAAAACTTTTTGGATCGCATTATACTCAGAAAGATCAATCTTCTCATTTAGTTTATTATGTGAAATATTCAACATAGCTCTCTATTTTTCACTTATTATTTTACCATCTTCAATATTGATAATCCTACCACATCGTTGTATCCATTTTTCATTTTGACTTACTACGACTAGAGCCCATGGACTTGATGGTTCGGTAAGAAAATTCATAATTCTTGTTACTTCGGCTTCATCAAACTGATCTAACGGATCTTTTAAAATCAAAAGCTTAGGTTTTCGAACTATACTTCTAGCTAAAACTATTTTTTTAGACACACTATACGATATTTGCTTTCCTTCGGGGTACATTATTGTTTTCAATCCTTTGGGCTGTTCTTTTACAAATTGCGTAAGCCCAACTTTTTCTAATGCCCAATACACATCCTCATGTGTTATGACATCATCTCCAAAAGTTATATTTTCTAATAAAGTTCCTTCAAATGGAGATTCTTCTGTTAAAGACTGCCCTAAATGAGCTCTGTAATAATTAAGATTTACACCTCTTAGGTCAACGTCATTTACATAAACATTGCCTTCAATAGGCTCTATCAAACCAGCAATTAAACGAAGTAATGTAGTTTTTCCGGATCCATTAGGACCTTGAATTAAGATGGTACAACTTGGGCTTATTGTTAAGGAAACGCCGTTCAATATTTTTTTACTATTACCGGGAGCATTATACGTTATATCAGATAATTCTACCGTATACCCTTCATCTTCATGAAATGGTTTTTCTCCATCCTGAGGCTCTAAATCTTTATCAACCACTTGTCCCAGTTTTTCCATAGAGGTAAGCACATCATAAAAAGACTCAAGCCCTACTATTAATTTTTCTACAGAACCAATCACCAATACAATGATAATTTCTGCCGCTACAAACTGACCAATATTCATCTCCTGGTTGATTACTAATATTCCTCCTATGATTAACAGTCCTGCCGTTACTAAAACTTTAAATCCAATCATCTGAATGAATTGCATGACCAGAATTTTAAAATGACTCTCTCGAGCATCTAAATACTCGCTTACCAAATTATCATTCTTATGCAGTGCATGGTTTGTTTTTCCTGAAAGCTTGAAACTCACAATAGTTCTGGCAACCTCTTGAATCCAATGCGCGACTTTGTACTTACTCTTTGATTCTTTTAGGCTTGTTTCTAAACCACGTTGGGCAGTGTACTTAAACACTACATAAATGAGCAATATCAATAATAATCCATAAATAATAAAGAATGGATGATAAAACGAAAGTAACATCAACCCAAAAATTATTTGTATCAAAGCCGCAGGGAAATCAATTAGTATTTTAGCCAGACTTTTTTGAGCTGTTAAAGTGTCAAAAAAGCGATTGGCCAATTCTGGGGGATAATAATTACGTAGTTCGCTCATTTTAATTTTCGGAAAACGATACGAAAACTCAAAAGAGGCTCGCGTAAATATCTTTTGCTGAACGTTCTCTATAATTCGAATTTGCATTAATTGTAATATCCCAACAAATGCGACACCAACAGTTACCAAGACCACCAATACAATCCATGATGTACTAATCTGTGCACCCTGAATAAGATTGATTATAGCCTGTATTCCTAAAGGAAGTGAAAGGTTAACCAATCCTGCAAATATAGCGTAGTAAAATGTTTGTAAAATGTCTTTTTTATCTAGTTGCAATAGTCCAATCAACCTTTGCCATGCAGTCAATAAATTTTTAGTCATTAGCCGTTTTGTTAAAAGAGTTAAAGACTAGCTCGGTGAAATACTCGGTAGGTGTATTTTTCTCATCACAATCTGTTAGTGATGAGAAATGTTCCTTTAAAAAATGTTGATATAGGGCACCTTCTATAATCGTACTGGCCAGGCTGGATGGGTATTTATACTTATGATCGACATCTATAATCATATCTTTGATTCTACTTACTAATCTTTTGTATATAGAAAAATACCCCTCTTTATTTTCTTTATCTACTTCTTTCGTTAAGTATGATTTAGAGTTTTCATTCACTACAATTTTACTCAAGAGCACCTCATTGATGTGCGAAAATGAAGAATCTTCCTCGATAGTCCTTGTGATGATCTCTATAGCCATTTTCAGCTTTTTCTTGGAACTCGAAATGCTATTTGTCGAAAACACCAGCTGGTATTCTAACCATCCCCAATACCAGGATGTTAGATATAATAATAACTTATGCTTATTTTCGAAGTAACGATAAATTGAACTTTCGTTAGATCCAATTTTCTCTCCTAGTTTCTTAAATGTAAAACTTTCGAAACCCATTTCATCAATCATTATAATACTGTTTTCTATAATTCGCTTACCAAGAGATGAAGACTCTGGATCCTTTAAATAGATTTTATCATTAATAGAAACTTTTAAATTCTGAAGTAAATATTTCATCTGTTTATTCTTTAATCTTGCTGCACTTTTTTCTAAAATTATCTATTGCAAAATTAAAAGTAATACTATTACATCCTAATAGATTAACTTTTGTTTAACCATCTAGATTTTAAAATGCCGCTTAAAATTGATAATTTTATAATAGCATCAACCATAAACAAATAATACAATAAAATAGTCATGAGAAAATTAATATTCATTACGTTATTATCATTTTTTAGTGCTCAAGGCCAAGAAAACACTACACCTGTAGAAGTGGGTGATGTATTAACATTGGGTACGCCATCTGCAAAGTATTATCGACACATTTATTTTCCGAAGACAAACTTTATTATCAAAAAAGGAGGTATTCCGAATTATAAAGCACTAATTGGAAATCGTATCGTTGTAACTGAAGTAGACAAAAAGAATGAATTTACTAAGATCTCTTTTAAACAAGAGAGTGGTGGTAAATTCTTTAATAGTTTAGCAATTGTAAAAGCCAATTTTGAAAAAGCTATACAAGAAAAAGAAATTCTCTTGCAAAAGTAGAAGAGTAAAAAAACCATCCCAAGTTACCGGGATGGTTAGTATAAAAGTCCAAAGCTTATTTTAGTTATTTATATCTCTTAGTAAAGAGCATTTAATGCGGTAATATCTCCTTGACTAAATTCTCCATCTTCACTGCTATCAAAACAAGAAATCATGATAGAATTAGAATCGATATTACTACCTCCCCATTGGTTACCACTTTGTGTTCCTGGGATTAAAATAGCTCCTATACCAGCAGATCCTTCATTAGAGTTATCACATCTTCTTCTAGCATAATCAGTATGTCTAAAACCTACAGAGTGCCCAATTTCATGCGTCATTACGTGCTCTATAACATTAGTACTAGATGAATTTGTACCAGCATTAATTTGTACACGTTTAAATGCTTGACCACCCGATGGGAAACCAGCAGATCCACCACCACCAGCTCGGCCATTGTTATAAACAACCATATCTCTATTGTTGAAATCACTCTGGAAAACAAGAGATAAGTTAAGTGAATTATTTAACCTGTTATAGTTATTTACAGCCCATTGTAATGCTGTTTGCATTTTAGAGGTAAGTGCACAACAAGAACCAGTATACCCTACTACTCTGAAACTACGGTTAGATCCAGTAACAAGATTATTAGTTCTGTATTGTTTATCAATACCATTTTTTGCAATACTTAGAGCATAATCTCCATTTTCTAAGGCTTGTACTGGTAAAGCATAGTCAGTAACACTAATAGCCTTATAATCTTTGTCACCGGGTAACATACCTTTAACAGTAACTATTTTAGCTCCTCCTGAATTTACTCCAGCTTTGTGAAGAGCATCAATTTGTGATTTAGAAAGTTCTTCTTTTACTACTTCTTGTGTTTCAGTAGCAACATCTTCTTTTTGACAAGATGTGGCAAAACCTGCCACGATAGCGCAAAGCGCTAATAATTTGATTTTTTTCATTTTAATAAGTTGAGTTTGTGTAGTTATTAAATCCAGGTAAAATTTTTAAGTTTTACCTCGACTACAATTATATAAAAGCTTTGAACTATTTTTAAAATTGCGGTTTGAAGATATGATATTTTTTTTTTAAAATAAGTTAATTTTTTGAACTATTTATTATAAATACGGTAAAACCGTAAGGTTTTATCAAAAAAAGTAAGAAAATTCTAATAATCAATAACGCAAAAAATCGACTAAATGCACTATTAAAATGTAAGAAAATTCTTTTACAGAACTTCTAAAATACTAGGAAAACAACTACTATTAATCCACATAAAAAAACAGCAGCAAAAAATAAAAAAAGAAGGCTTTTTCTTACATGTCATAAAATTTTATTTTTACTATGTTAAAAAATAATGATTTTTAAATATTTAACACATATACACAATTCATACTCAGATATAACACAAAATTATGATTGAAAACATAAAACTAAAACATAAAAAAAAGCCCTAAAAAGGGCTTCATTATAATTTTATATAGACTATTACACTATCTCTGCGCTAAGACCCGCATCAAGTAACTTACAACATCTTGGCTCTAACTCATTGTATGTACCCGTTTTAACTGTACACTTTCCTTTATAATGAACTAACAAAGCGCATTGTTCGGCTTGCAATGCAGTATGTTCACAGCTATACATTAATGTTTCTATTACATGATCAAAAGTATTAACATCATCATTGTATAAAACAATTTCATTATTACTTTGATCAATGGTTTTCTCAAGAACTTCTTCTAAAACTTCTTCTTGGGTACTCATAGCAATACTTTTTTACAAATATAACAACTTTAGCATATTTAAATCAGTAAGAAGTCCATTATTTTAGACTATAAGACGCTGCAATCCAGTTGTTTCTAATAAAACTATCAACAAAAAACAAACTGTTCTTTGAGCATTCATCTGTGATCATACCCAAATCTTCTTTATAAAACCCACTTAAAAACAAGGTACCGCCTGGATTTAGAGACTTAGCATATTCCTTGATATCATTAAGTAAGATATTACGATTAATATTAGCAATAACAACATCGTAATTTCTTCCCGCCAAGAGTGAAACATCTCCTTCGAACGCAGATATATGATGACAGTTATTACGTTCTATATTTTCAATCGTGTTAAGATAACACCAGTTGTCTATATCAATGGCATCTATAGGGCCTGCTCCTTTCATTTCTGATAAAATTGCCAAAACCCCGGTACCACATCCCATATCCAGCACTTTTTTATCTTTCAAATCTGCTTTCAACAAATGCTGAATCATCATATGAGTGGTTTCATGATGACCGGTACCAAATGACATCTTTGGTTCTATAACAATATCAAATTTTGTAGTAGGTTTGTCATGAAATGGAGCTCTTACACTACAAATGTCATCTACAAGTATGGCGTTAAAGTTCTTTTCCCATTCTTTATTCCAGTTGACTTGCTCAATTTCTTCTGAAGTATATTGGATATCGAATTCATCAGATTTTAGCACAAAAATATCATCAAAAATATTTTGATGCCAATCTTCTTTCTGAATAAATGCATTGACTCCAGTTTCTGTTTCAACAAAACTTTCGAACCCAGCCTCTCCCAACTCTGCAATTAAGATTTCTGTGGTAGGTTGCAGTGGAGACACTTTAAAATAATATCCTAGATATTTCGTATTTGACATCTTCGTTTTTTTGTTGCGCCCAAAGTTAGGGTTTTTACCAATAAAAAAGCATCCCATTATTGGGATGCTTTTTTTATATTATATCATCCTATTAGATGGCTTTTGCTATAGCTTCAAAGCTCTCTGCATCCAGAGCTGCTCCACCAATCAATCCGCCATCAACATCTGCTTTTGCAAAAATTTCTTCTGCATTATTTGGCTTAACACTTCCGCCATACAATATAGAAACCTCATCGGCTATAGATTCATTATAGGTTTTAGCAACCGTGTTACGAATAAAAGCATGCATTTCTTGTGCTTGATCAGGAGATGCCGTTTCGCCCGTTCCTATTGCCCAAACAGGTTCGTAAGCAAGAATTACATTTTTCCAGCTATCTGCTTTGATATGAAAAAGCCCATTTTTTAATTGGCTTTCTACAACGGCAAAGTGATTATCGCTTTTTCGGTCTTGTAATTCTTCTCCGAAACAAAAAATGATCGTCATATCATGTTTTAAGGCAGTATTTACCTTATCTGCTAATAAAGCATCGGTTTCTCCAAAATATGCTCTTCGCTCACTGTGACCCAATATAACCGTATTTACTTCTATGTTTTTAAGCATATCAGCAGAAATTTCTCCAGTAAATGCGCCATTTTCTGCTTGATGCATATTTTGAGCTGCAACCGTAATACCCGATTGTTTTAATTCTTGAGTTGCTTTATACAAATTTGTAAAAGTAGGAGCAACAATAATTTCTGCATTCTTTGCATTTCCTAACTTTGCTTTTAATTCTGAAAGTAAAACCTCTGTCTCTGCCAGGTTTTTATTCATTTTCCAGTTTCCTGCAACAATTTTTTTTCTCATCAATTTAAATTTATGTTTTTGGTTAAAAAGTGTGGTTAATTATTAACAACGGATCACCTATAGCCTAATTTTTGGATCCAACCATCCGTATATAATATCGACAAATATATTGATTAGTATAAACATAGTGGCTATAACTAAAACAGAACCCATTATTATAGGAAGATCCAATGTATTTAATGCATCTACAATCTCTTTACCTAATCCGTTCCATCCAAAAATATACTCTACAAAAACTGCACCTGCCAACATTGAAGCAAACCAGCCCGAAATTGCAGTAACTACAGGATTTAATGCGTTTTTAAGTGCATGCCTTCTAATGATTTGAAACATCGAAAGCCCCTTTGCTTTGGCAGTACGAATATAATCCTGACTTAGTACCTCGAGCAAGGAGTTACGCATCAACTGGGTTACAACAGCCAATGGCCTAATCCCTAAAACTATTGCCGGAAGCAGTAAATTTTTCCATTGTATGTAGCTTCCTTCACCAAAATCATCAACTTCATATAGGCTACCTGTCATATTTAAATTTGTGAACTCGTGTAAAACATAACCAAATAACCAGGCAAAAATAATGGCACTAAAAAAAGACGGAACACTCATACCAAGTGTACTTAATAATTGAATTAATTTATCTGCCCATTGATCTTTTGTAATTGCACTTAGAATGCCTAACAAAATTCCTACAACTATAGCAATGAAAATTGCAGATATGGCTAATACGGCGGTATTGGGTAATGTTTCTTTTATCACCTCACTTACTTTCTTTCCATTTTTCTGAAAAGACTCTCTTAAATACGGAAACTTAATCACAATCGCCTTATTGCCTATACTCAACAACTGAACTGCTGAATACTTATTTTTATCTAAATAAGAGAAATCTTTAGTGTTCAGGCTATGAAACGAGATGAGAGAAAGGTCATTTAAATAATACCTGTATTGTGTTGTTATAGGCTTATCAAAGCCATACTTTCTTCGAACATTTTCTAGCTGTTCTTCACTCTCATTCTGTCCGAGCATCATCTGTGCAGGATCGCCAGGGAGTAATGTAAAAAGTAAAAAAATAACAGTCACCACACCCCATAAAGTAAGTAAGGCATACCCTATTTTTTGAATGAGGTAACTAATCATTAGTCATTGGATTTTTCTTTGAGTTTGTCTGCCTTTTTAAGAGCTTGAACTTCATCAAGAGTATATATTTTATAAGGCTCACCAACTATTCGTTCACAATACTGCTCTATAGTTTCCTGAAATCCGGCTTCTTTTCTTCTTTCATTAACCGTTTCTGGGTCCTTAATTGGCCATATAAAGCCTTTATCACCTCCAAAGGTACTTTGTGTTCCATAGATTTGTTCTAAATCCTGCTTCATAAGATGCCTATCTTCCATCATGGCAACAAAGGTAAAATCAAGCTCTCCTTTTTTAGACGCTTCTTTAATTAATGGTAAATAGGTTCCTATCTTCTCTGAATGATGAATTATCAACCAAGCAACCATACTTGTTTTCTCGCCAACAAGAGACTTCCCCGGATATCCATATTTTTTAAATATTTCTTCAACAAATACTGTATTTGTGCTATCCAAAATTTTTAACTCCTCTAGTGGTACTCGCTGATTTCTTGCGTCCTGATCAAGAATCATCACACTATCTAACTGAGCTTTAAGCACTTTGTTAATCTGAGGCTCTGGTCGTTTTACCTTTTCTAGAGGTACTTTATGAGCGTCATTCCAATGGTATTTTTCAACTATTGTTCCTTTACTTAACTTTACAACTCCCGGATTAGACCTTAAAATTGTTTTCAAAGCAGTTTCATCGGTGGTATAAAAATCAAAGTCCAAATCATATCTAGACTTAGTTTGTGATATATCTTTGGGTCCAGAAGCTGTAAGTCCAATCACCTCATAACCTGAAGAAATCGCTTTATCGGTCATCTCTTTGATTGCATTAAACCCTTCGGCTTCACTTTTTGATAAATTATAAGCTACGATCAATACCAGATTCTCTTTTTCCAGAAATTCTGTTGTGTAATCAACATCATTCTTTGTTATTGCAAAATCATGAATAGGAGGCTCATATCCTTCATTTATGGTCTCGGTTTCAACATTAATAAAATCTCCTTCAACTTGTGGATATTCGCCACTCGTAGTAATTATTTTTTCTTCTCCATTAACATTGAACTTCCAGTGGTAAGCAAATTCTGCCTCTGGTGCTCCTTCGGGGATTTGCATCCCTTCTTCTATATTGGTTCCAATTGCATAGGCTCTAAAATCGATAGCTGGCAAATGCATCAAAACATAGTATGCAAATCCTAAACAAGCTGTAAAGACTGCAAAGACAATCCATTTATGTGCTGCCAAAGGGTTTATTGGCGTAATATATTTTCTTCCGAAAAACAAAACCAATATCAATACAAGTAAAATAACGTCTTTGGTAAATGACTCCCAAGGAGTTAATGGTAATGCATCGCCAAAACACCCGCAATCGGTAACCTTATTAAAATATGCCGAATAGAAGGTGAGGAATGTAAAAAACACAATCATTGACAGTAATGACCATACCGTAAACTTAGGCAAATACCCAAGTATTAGTGTGATCCCCAATATAATTTCAAAAATCACCAAAAAGACTGCTATTAATAAAGCAAATGGAATTAAAAATTCTAAATTAAGAACTCCTTCTCCGAAATATTCCTGAAGCTTATATGAGAACCCTAATGGGTCGTTTAATTTTATAAATCCCGAAAACAGAAAGAGTGCTGCTACAAATATTCTTGAGATGGTAACCAGTATTTTCATACTACTATAATGGATTAAAATTTATTTTGGACAAGATAACAACAGTTCGAATCTTATACGACTAGGTTTAACAGTATTTTAAATGTTTATGAGTTCGATTCTCCCAAATGGATCATTGCAAATATCGCATAATTAATCATGTCCTGATAATTAGCATCTATACCTTCACTTACCAAAGTTTTTCCTTTGTTATCCTCAATTTGTTTAACACGAAGTAATTTTTGAAGAATCAAATCTGTTAGCGAACCTATGCGCATATCTCTCCATGCCTCGCCATAATCATGATTCTTATCTGTCATTAATTTCTTTGTAATATCTATATGCTTATCATATAGTTTTGTTGCCTCATCAACAGATAAATCAGGTTGTTCTGCGACACCCTTTTCTATCTGTACTAAAGCCATTATACTATAATTAATGATCCCTATAAACTCTGAAGCTTCTCCTTCATCCACCTTTCTTACTTCATTTTCTTGCAAGCTTCGAATACGTTGTGCTTTAATAAAAATCTGATCTGTTAAAGAAGGAAGTCTTAGTATTCGCCATGCACTCCCATAATCTTTCATTTTTTTTATAAATAAATCACGACATTTATGAATTACTGCATCATATTGTGTGGATGTATCTTGCATATAACTATTGAATTTTGCGTAAATTTCGCTTTAATATGGGAATTATACCAAATAAAAAACTAAAAAAACCAAATACTGTCTAATGACAATCAACTGCAAGGGTTCTTTAATTGATTTATCTACCCCAAAAGTAATGGGGATTCTAAATCTTACTCCAGACTCATTTTACGATGGAGGTAACTATAAAAATGAATCTCAAATTTTGGTGCAAGTAGAAAAAATGCTTATCGATGGTGCTACTTTTATAGACCTTGGTGCATATTCATCAAGACCAGGTGCAGATCATATCACTACTGAAGCAGAAAGAAAAAGAATAGTACCCATTGTTGAGCTACTAACAAATACATTTCCCGAAATCTTATTATCAATAGACACCTTTAGAAGTAGTATTGCAAAAGAATGTGTTGCAGCGGGAGCTTCAATGATTAATGATATCTCGGCTGGTAATATGGATCAGGACATGATTAGTTGTGTAGGAAAATTGAAGGTGCCCTATATCATGATGCATATGAAAGGAACACCTCAAACCATGAAATCAAAAAATCATTACAACGATATGATTCATGAAATGAACATCTACTTTGCAGAAAAAATTGCTGAAGCAAGAAAAAATGGAATAGATGATCTCATCATAGATCCAGGGTTTGGTTTTGCAAAAAACACCCACCAAAATTTTGAGCTTTTGAAAAACCTTGCTCTCCTGCAAGTACATAATGTACCCATTTTATCTGGAGTTTCTAGAAAATCTATGATATACAAAACACTTAACACCTCACCTAATGAGGCATTAAACGGCACTACCGTATTAAATACAATTGCTTTGCAACAAGGAGCTTCTATCTTAAGAGTACATGATGTAAAAGAAGCTATCGAATGTATTACACTGACAGCTCTCTTAACATGATTGAGAATAATTTTTAGCTCTCGCTATGTAATGGGGTTAGTGAAACCAATTATTTTGAATACGCTTTTCAAGCTTTTCAAAACAAGGTCTCACTAATTTTTCTATTTTTACAAAAACTCCTGACACTTTGGATTTAATTAACCTTAGAATACTTGATGTACTAGATATTGTTCTGGTAGCTTTCTTATTGTACTATATCTATAAGCTGGTTAAAGGAACCGCAGCTATCAATATTTTTATTGGGATCGTTATGATTTACCTGGTATGGAAACTTACTCAATTTCTTGCTATGGAAATGTTAAGTAGCGTATTAGGGGAGTTTATTGGTGTTGGAATGTTTGCTCTTATTGTAGTATTTCAGCAAGAAATTAGAAAATTTCTACTCATGATAGGCTCTACAAATTTTGGAAGGCGGCGTAAATTTTTGCGTCAACTAAAGTTTATAAGAGACACCCCCGAGGATAGTGTTACCAATGTAAAAGCAATTGTAGAAGCCTGTAAAAGCATGGGAGAAACCAAAACTGGAGCCTTGATTGTGATTAAAAGAAATACTTCTCTTGATTTTGTAAAAACCTCAGGAGATTCTATGGATATGCTTATCAATACCCCTATTTTGGAAAGTGTTTTTTATAAAAACAGTCCGCTTCATGATGGAGCAATGATCATAGAAGACAACCACATTGTTGCTACCCGTGTTATTCTACCTGTTACCAACAATAATTCAATGCCTCTTCGGTTTGGTTTACGCCATAGAGCTGCGGTAGGTATTACAGAGAAAACCGATGCTTTAGCTTTAGTGGTAAGTGAAGAAACTGGTAAGATTTCGTATATAAAAAATGGAGAGTTTAAAATATTTAAAACCGAGGAAGAATTGATAGAAATCATAAAACGAGATTTAGTATAGATGAGTGAATTAATTACTGTTACAAATTGTAAAAATTGCCAACAACCAATAGAAAGCTATAATTTTTGCCCCGATTGTGGTGCCAAGAAAATTACAAAACGAATTACTTTTAAGAATTTGATTTTGGATTTTGTTGATCGTTTTCTAAACCTTGACAATTCTTTTTTTAGAACATTTATACACTTATTCACTAAACCCGAAGAAGTAATTGATGGATACATTCATGGTCTCAGAAAAAGATACATAAATGCTTTTGGATATTTCGCCATATCGGTTACCATTACTGGATTTTATGGTTTTATAGTTAAAGATCGGATATTTGAACTTACAAATACTGCCATGGGTTCGCTTCTTTCAGAAGAAGCATTAGAATCACAAATGAGCAGCCTGGATATGACTTTTCAATATCAGTCAATTTTAAGTTTTATCTTAATTCCTATACTTGCATTATTATCTCGATTAGTTTTTCTTAATTATAAAAAATACAATCTAACAGAACATTTTGTGATTTACTTATATGCATATTCTCATATTGTAGGAGTAACAGCATTATTACAAATACCTATTACATTTCTTATCGACAATTACTTTATAATGACATTTTCGCCTTTTATTGTTTATTTTCTTTATGTAGGTTATGTTTTAAAGAGATTATATGATATTAATTTAAAGAAAATTTTACTTAAGACCCTCCTATTTTTAACACTACTTTTGGGAAGTTATTTATTATTAATTATTGCCTCTTTACTAATGCGTAGTACATAAAGAGTGGGGTTTATACACTTTTACTCTCAAACAATGATTTACACTTCAGCAAACTGAACTTCATAAAGATTTTTATAATATCCTTCTGAAATTTCTAAGAGTTCATTGTGATTACCTTGTTCTACAATTTCACCTTGATCCATAACAATGATCTTATCAGCTTTTTTAATCGTTGCCAATCGATGTGCAATCACGATAGATGTTCTTCCTTTGGTAATTCTATTGGTCGCATCCTGGATCAACTCTTCGCTATGAGAATCAACAGAGGATGTGGCTTCATCTAAAACCAAAATACCTGGATTTGTAACGTAGGCTCTTAAAAAAGAAATCAATTGTCGTTGTCCAGAAGACAGCATTACCCCTCTCTCTTTTACATTATAATGATATCCTTCGGGAAGACTCATTATAAAATCATGAATCCCAATTTCTTTGGCCGCTTGATGCACTTGTTCTTCAGAGATATCTGGATTGTTAAGTGTAATATTATTTAAAATCGTATCTGCGAATAAAAACACATCCTGTAATACAACTGCAATATGACTTCTTAAAGATTCTAATTTTACATTTTCAATATTAATACCATCAATAGAAATAACACCACTATTGATCTCATAAAACCTGCCAAGCAAATTAATGATCGTAGATTTTCCTGCCCCGGTAGCTCCAACAATTGCAATTGTTTCTCCTGCTTTGACATCAAATGAGACTCCTCTTAAGACCTCTTCTTCTTCAATATAACTGAACCGAACATTATCAAATGAAATTTCACCTTTTACTTGTTCTAAATACAATTCTCCATTGTTTTCAATTTTAGAATCTGTATCTAATATTGCGAATACTCGATTAGCTGCCACCATGCCCATTTGTAGGGTATTAAACTTATCTGCAATCTGTCGTAATGGTCTAAAAAGCATTTGGGAAAGCTCTATAAAAGCAATAACAACACCTAATGTAAGTACATCACCTTGTGCCGCTCTTAATCCTCCAAACCAAACTATTAATCCAATGGTAATAGAACTTGACATTTCTGCTATCGGAAAGAATATAGAGTTATACCAAACCGTTTTTATCCAGCCTTTTTTATGTTTTTCGTTGATTTCTTTGAAATTAGAATATTCTGTTTCTTCTCTTGTAAACAATTGAACAATCTTCATCCCTGTGATGCGTTCCTGGACAAAAGAATTAAGGTTCGAAACCTGAGTTCTCACTTCTTCAAAAGCTGCTTTCATTTTCTTCTGAAAAACCCTGGTTGCATACAATATAAGAGGAAGCACAACCAAAACAAGTACTGTAAGTTGCCAACTTTGATAAAACATATACCCTAAAATCACTAGCATCTTTAACAAATCACTTATAATCATAAATAATCCCTGGCTAAAAATACTTGCAATCGTCTCGATATCACTTACAGCTCTGGTCACCAATCTCCCGACTGCAGATTGATCGTAATACTGTTTTTTAAAGCCTAGCATATGCTTAAAAAGGGTTACCCTGATATCTCGGATTACTTCTTGACCAAGCCAATTTGCGAAATAGATGAATAAAAATTGTGAGATGACTTCCAGAAACAAAACTCCTAACATCAAACTAATAAAATAAACCATCAGTTCGCTATCCTTTGGAATAATAGTTTTATCGATAATTTGCTGTAATAAATAAGGACGTAGCACTGCAAACACAGACAAAAGAATAGCCGAAAACCCCACAAAATAAAAAGTCAGACGATAAGGATTAGTATGCTTAATCAATCGTCGAAACAATTTAAAATCAAATGCTTTACCACTCTTTTCTGCCATCTATGAAATGTATATAGTTTTTGGGTAATGTACCGCTGTTAAATATAATCCGTGTGCAGGAACCGAATATCCTGCCTGACTACGATCTTGGCTTTTAATAATAGTTACCAGATCTTCTATATCAAGCTTATGTTCGCCAATCTCGATAAGAGTTCCCACAATAGCTCTTACCATATTTCGTAAAAAACGATTAGCCGAAATTACAAAGATCAATTGATCATTATCTTTGATCCAAACCGCTTCTGTAATCGTACAATTATACGTTTTTACATCGGTTTTGGACTTACTAAAGCATTTAAAATTAGTATAGTTTAACAGTAATTTAGCAGCTTTATTCATCAATTCCAAATCCAATGGTTTTTTCAAATAATACGATTTATTAATCTGAAAAGGATCTTTTCTAAAAGTAATATGATACTCATAAGATCTACTCACAGCATTAAAACGAGCATGAGCATCGTCTTTAACCAAATGTATATTCTTAATTGCTATTTCTAAAGGCAAAATAGAATTAAGTTTGTATTTTAATTGATTTGGCTCCAGCATCTGATCATGATCAAAATGCGCCATTATCTGCTTAGCATGCACACCTGTATCTGTTCTTCCGGCGCCAACAACTTCAGTTTTTATTCTTAGTACTGTAGAGAGGGAATCTTCTAAAACCTCTTGAACAGATATGGCATTGGGTTGACGTTGCCACCCATGATAAAGGGTTCCATTATAAGAAAGTTCTAAAAAATATCTCAAAGTATTCTATTTTTGTATTAAAGCAGAGCGCAAATATACTTTTAAAAATACAGATACGTATTAGAGTATTGTTTCTGTTTTTCTATTGTTCTATAAATCATTTTTATACTCCGTTTGTGAAAAAAATACTTCTACTTAGTGACACCCATAGCCATATCGATGACCGTATACTCCATTATATCAAAGAAGCAGATGAAGTTTGGCATGCAGGAGACATAGGGGATCTAAAAGTTACAGATGCTATTGAAGCATTAAAACCCCTAAGAGCTGTTTACGGCAATATCGATAACGATAAAGCCAGAGCCACTTTTCCTTTGCATCAACGATTTATCTGCGAAGGTGTTTCTGTATGGATAACACATATCGGCGGATACCCTCCAAAATATAATATAAACACCAGAGAAGAAATCAGGACTAATCCTCCTAAATTGTTTATTTGTGGGCATTCGCATATACTAAAGGTAATCCCTGATCATAAAAATGATGTACTACACATGAATCCAGGTGCGGCTGGGACTCATGGTTTCCATAAGATAAGAACCATGCTTAGATTTACTTTGGATACTGGTAAAATTGAAAACCTAGAGGTGATCGAATTGGGCAAAAAATAACCTAAAGATTATAATAAAATAAGACCCGAAGTTGGCATGCTCCGGGTCTTAACGCACTAATACTACTAAGATGTTAGGTTTATCGTAATCGGTCAACAGATTTTACGAGATTCTCATCCTTTTTAATGGCTTTGTTAGCCATCACTAATAAAACGATAGAAATAATAGGAATCAACATCCCAATACCTTTCTCAGAAATTTTAGTTTCTCCAGATACCGTTAGCGACCAATAAACAAATACTCCTAGTAAAATAAAGTTTAATATTATATTAACACGCCCCAAAACGAATTGAAGCTTTCTGTTTTTAAATAAAAAAATAGCAATCAACGATAAAGCTGCTGATCCCATAAACATACCTAAAAGAAAAATATCTTCTAAAGCAAAAAGAGCAACTCCATTTTGATCCGAACCGTAAGGTAAATATACGCAAAGCACACCCGAAATCAGAGCGGCCAATACTAAATAAAAGGTTTGAATTCTTTGTAACATTACAACTTTTTCTTTCGGAAAAGCAAAAATAAGAGTTTCTTTTTATAAATATGCGTAAAAAATTAAAAATAAATTCGTATACTTGCACCACAAATATGTAACCTTCTCAACTAAGGTTATTTACCTTCGAAATAAAATTTTCCTGGAATTCTTCTTTAGAAAATTTACACCAAAAACATAAATTATACAACAAATTTAAATGTTAGAGATTTCTGAATTAAAAGCAAAAAAGCTTCCTGAATTACAGGAGATTGCAAAAACCCTCAATGTACCAAAATTTCGCACCTTGAAGAAGTTAGATTTGGTATATCAAATATTGGACTATCAGGCTACAAACCCTAATAAGGTAAAAGAAGTAATAAAGGAAGATTCTTCGGAAAATAAAGAGTCTGAAAAACAAAACGCTAGTTCCCGAAAAAGACGTCCCAGAGCTCGAAAAACAGACGAACCAACTCCTACAAACAAAGACACAAGAGCACCTCAGGAAAACAAAAAAGAGGCAACTTTGTTTACTCAAGACAAAACTAGCCCTAAAAGCAAAGAGAGCAGCGAAAGCAACAAACCTCAACAAGCTAGAGAAGATAAAAGGGAAGATAAGAGAGAGGATAAAAGAGAGGATAAAAGAGAAGACAAAAAAGATAACCGAAATAGAGGCATCGAAAAACCTCAAAACAAAAATAGAAACATCAAGAAAGAAGGTGGAAATCGTGACAACGGAAATCGTGATCACGGAAACAGGGATAACAGAAATCGCTACAAGGAACCTGATTTTGAGTTTGACGCAATAATCCAAAGCGAAGGAGTTCTTGATATCATGCAAGATGGATATGGATTCTTACGTTCTAGTGATTACAACTACCTTTCTTCTCCAGATGATATATATGTATCTCAATCTCAAATAAGGCTTTTTGGTCTTAAAACAGGAGATACCGTTTTAGGACAAGTTAGACCTCCAAAAGAAGGAGAAAAATATTTCCCTCTTATTAAGGTAAATAAAATAAATGGACTTGATCCACAAGTGGTTAGGGATCGTGTTTCTTTTGAACACCTAACTCCTTTATTTCCGCAAGAAAAATTTAATATAGCAGAAAGACAAAGCACCATATCTACCAGGATAATGGATTTGTTTGCTCCCATAGGAAAAGGGCAACGTGGTATGATCGTATCTCAGCCAAAAACAGGTAAAACTATGTTACTAAAGGATGTTGCCAATGCAATTGCAGCAAATCATCCCGAAGTATATCAAATGATCCTTCTTATTGATGAAAGACCTGAAGAGGTTACCGATATGCAACGTAATGTAAAAGGAGAAGTAATTGCCTCTACTTTTGACAAAGAAGCCAATGAACATGTAAAAGTTGCGAACATTGTATTAGAAAAAGCAAAGAGATTAGTAGAATGCGGACATGATGTAGTTATATTATTGGACTCAATTACCCGTTTAGCAAGAGCATACAATACCGTGCAACCCGCTAGTGGTAAAATATTAAGTGGTGGTGTAGACGCTAACGCATTACACAAACCAAAACGTTTCTTTGGAGCTGCTCGTAATATCGAAAACGGAGGATCGCTTACCATAATTGCAACTGCATTAACCGAGACCGGATCAAAAATGGACGAAGTAATTTTCGAAGAATTTAAAGGTACCGGTAATATGGAACTTCAATTAGATCGTAAAATATCTAATCGTCGTATCTTCCCAGCTATCGACCTTACTTCTTCTAGTACACGTCGTGATGACATCCTACTTGATGAAACAACAATTCAAAGAATGTGGGTAATGCGAAAATATCTCGCAGACATGAACCCTGTAGAAGCTATGGAATTTATTAACGATCGTTTTAAACAGACAAAAAATAATGATGAATTCTTAATTTCAATGAATGGTTAAGACCTCTTCATAAATAAATAAATAATCTAAATGGCTATCAATTTTTGATAGCCATTTTTAGTTTTACCATTCTTTTAGAAACTATCATTTACCCGTTGTGCATTTAGGAAAATCATTACAAAAAAAGCGTCAATTCGAGTATTTTGCGTAATGAAATGAAGACAAAATGTATCGAGAATAGCTTTTTTTAACCAATAATCCTATTCTCGATAGCTCTGCTGAGCCAGTCGAAGTACACTTCTCCTAAAGTCGAAGCACTCGAATTGACGGAGTTTGGTTAAAAAATATCTAAATGCACAATGGGTATCATTTTTATAATTTTATCAGAAATACTTTCTATTTGAAAGTTTTACCGAAAAAAACAGACCAACTACAAAAAATTTTAATCCTCATGAAAAAGATACCTTATATAGTATTGACATTTACATTTTTTTTGACAAGCTGTCAAAGCAATAGTCAATCCACTAAAAAAGAAAATACTCAAAATATAACACCAGTTCAGACTGAAGCAATTAATGGACTAGAACGAGCATATTTTGCAAGTGGGTGTTTTTGGTGCGTTGAAGCGATCTATGAAAGTGTAAAAGGAGTAAAAGAATCCATATCAGGTTATTCAGGAGGGCATACAGAAAACCCGACTTACGAAGCAAGCAACACAGGAAGAACTGGTCATGCAGAAGCGGTAGAAATATACTACGATCCCGAAGTGGTATCTTTTTCGACCTTGGTTGATGTATACTTTGGTTCGCAAAATCCAACTCAAGTAAATGGTCAAGGGCCAGATCATGGTTCACAATACAGATCCATTATTTTCTATCAAAATGATGCGCAGAAAAAAATAATCAAAGAAAAGAAAGCCACCTTGAGCAAAAAGTTAAATAGAAAGATCGCTGCAGAGGTTATCCCATTTCAAAAATTCTGGAAAGGAGAAGCGTACCACCAGAACTATGAAAGAAGAAATCCTAATAGTGGATACATTCGAAATATCTCTATCCCAAGATTAAAAAGATTTCAGTCAAAATTTCCAGAATTAATTAAAGAAAAACATTAAGAAAATTTAATTTTACACCTTATTAATATAAGGTAGTTTATCTTTTACCCTTCCTATCTATAATACACGCATATATACAGGGCGATTACTTCAAAATTACAAAACCGACAGAGCCTTAAAAAAATAAGACGTAAATCGGTTGTAATACTTAAAAAAATCGTTGAAAAACACAAAACCCTGAAAAAAAATTGATATTTATATGCAAATAAAATGAAAACATGTTGTGTTTTTAATATTAAAACATTACTTTTGAATCTGATTTAATGGTTTTCTTTTCAGTATTTTAATCATAAATATTGAAGTTTTAGTAAAGAAAACACTTGCTAAACAACTGAAAAACAAGCCATTAACATCAGGATTGTTCTTTCAAAGAATATGATTTTTTACTTAAAACTAAAGATCATAATTAAAGATAAAATTGACGTTAAAACGTTTTTGGCATCCTTTTTGAAATGCAATTATTGACGGTAAATTAGAAATTTTGTTTAAAAATTTTGAATAAAATAATAATAATAATATTGAATTAAATTATAACCCAATCTACTTAAAAACAAGAGATATGAAGTCTATTTTTACATTTATTCTGCTTTTGGTGATTACTTTCTCGACTGCTCATGCTCAAAAAGAAGAGTACCTAATGTCTGCACAGAAATTAGAAGTTCGAAGTGGTCCAGGTCTAAACTTTAACACCATTGCTGAGGTTCCCCAAGGAACACAAGTATATGTAATCAATTCTGGTTACGGAGACTGGAGTGCAATCCAGTTTAAAAAAATGAATGGTTTTGTTCCTACAAAACTTTTAACTGCAGATAGCAGAATTGCAGATGCAGAAGCAGTTGCAAGACAAGCTGCTGCAAAAAGAGAAGCTGCAAAAGCCGCTGCCGCTGCTGCAATTGCTCAAGCACAAGCTGCTAAGAGAGCTGCAGAAGAAGCTGCAAGAAGAGCTATTGCTGATGCAGAACGTTTACAAAGAGAAGCTGAAGCTAGTGCTGCAAAAGCAATTGCAGATGCCGAAGCTGCTAAAAGATCTCAGGATGCTACTACAAGAAGAGCTTCTGCAGAAGCTGAAGAAACAAGAAGAGCTGTAGAAGAAGCAAACAGAAGAGCCGCTCAAGGTGGTAGCTATGCTTCTACTCCTATAGAGTCTACTACTCCTTCTTATGGTTCTAGTTCATCATCAAACACTAGTTCTCCTTCATCAACTGCAATATCAGTGACTAGAGAAGATAAATACTCTAGCTGGGAGAAAAAGACATATAAGTCTGGTGCTACACCAAAATCTTTCAACTTTAAAGGTAAGTTTGATTACAAATTAGACAACTACCTTAAAATCAAAGTAGGTAAAAATACCGAGGTTGTTGTAAAGATGTACAAAATGGGTAAAACAGCTTCTGACGATGAGTTAGTTCGTGTAACGTATATCAATAGTAGCACAACTCAATTTATCAGAAACGTACCCGAAGGTGAGTACTACTTAAAAATTGCTTACGGTAGAGACTGGAGAGAAACTCTGAAAAATGGTAAGAAATTTGGTACCTTCACTCAAAATGCTTTATATGAAAAAGCACCTCAGATTTTAGATTTTAACACGGTTAAAACCTCTAAAGGTATTAATGTACCATCATATAACTTAACTCTTGATTTACAACCAAGTAGTGGTGGATATACAACTGCTGGTCAGGATGATATTTCTCCACAAGATTTTAACAACTAAAAATAAGTAAGTATTCAGATACTTCTTTGAGTAAAAAAATATACATATTATAATCACCAAAATATAAATGTAACAAAAACGCTAGGACAAATGTCCTAGCATTTTTGGTTTGTATACACTAAGGGTATTTATAATATATCTTTGGTATGTGTACAAAAAAATAAACCCTTGGGAAGTTGAAACTTCCCAAGGGTTTATTTTTTAGGTTATAGGTGCTAATTATTTTATGCTACGGTGTCTTTCTCTGGCTAGTAATGTATTCTTAAGTAACATCGCAATTGTCATTGGCCCAACTCCTCCTGGTACGGGTGTGATAAACGACGCTTTTTTACTTACATTATCAAAATCTACATCACCTACAATCTTATATCCTTTTGGTGTAGACTCATCTGTTACTCTGGTTATACCCACATCAATCACCACTGCATCATCTTTAACCATTTCTGCTTTTAGAAAATTAGGCACTCCTAATGCAGATATAACAATATCTGCCTGAGAAATAATCTGTGTAATATTTTTGGTATGGCTATGCGTTAAGGTTACCGTAGAATTACCTGGCCAACCTTTTCGGCCCATTAATATACTCATAGGCCTACCCACGATATGACTTCTACCGATTACTACCGTATGTTTTCCTTTGGTATCTACATTATACCGCTCTAGTAGCTCTAAAATCCCAAAAGGAGTAGCAGGAATAAAAGTAGACATATCTAATGCCATTTTACCAAAATTCATAGGATGAAAACCATCAACATCTTTATCAGGATCAACAGCCAATAATACTTTTTGGGTATCGATCTGAGGTGGTAATGGCAACTGTACTATAAAACCATCGATATCATCGTCCTCATTTAGCTCTTTAATCTTAGCTAACAATTCTATCTCACTAGTTGTACTTGGCATTTTAACCAAAGTAGATTCAAAACCTATACGTTCGCAAGCTTTTACTTTACTACCAACATAGGTTAAGCTAGCTCCGTCATTACCCACTAATACTGCAGCCAAATGTGGTACTTTCTCACCACGTTCTTTCATTTTCTGAACCTCGACAGCAATTTCATCTTTAATATCGTTGCTTACTTTTTTTCCGTCTAATATTTCCATTCCCCTAATTATGCCTTAATAAAAGTTTAAAATTATATGTGCTTATTATTTCATTTTACCCATCATTTGCATCATTCTCTTGCCTCCGCCACCTTGCATCATCTTCATCATTTTGCTCATCTGATCGAATTGCTTCAGTAATTGATTTACTTGTTGGATAGATGTTCCCGAACCTTTACCAATACGTTTCTTTCTACTTGCATTAATAATCTGTGGTTTTGTTCTTTCTTCTTGTGTCATCGAATGGATTATAGCTTCTATATGTTTAAAAGCATCATCATCGATATCCATATTCTTCATCATTTTTCCTGCTCCAGGGATCATTCCGACAAGGTCTTTCATATTACCCATCTTTTTAATCTGCTGAATTTGTTTCAGGAAATCATCAAATCCGAATTGATTTTTGGCGATTTTTTTCTGAAGTTTTCTGGCTTCTTCTTCATCAAATTGCTCTTGAGCTCTTTCAACAAGAGAAACCACATCTCCCATCCCTAAAATACGATCTGCCATACGAGAAGGATAGAATACATCAATTGCTTCCATTTTCTCACCAGTACCAATAAACTTAATTGGTTTATTAACAACAGACTTAATAGATATTGCGGCTCCACCTCTGGTATCACCATCTAATTTTGTAAGAATTACTCCATCAAAATTAAGAACATCGTTAAATGTCTTTGCCGTATTTACTGCATCCTGACCTGTCATAGAGTCTACTACAAACAAGGTTTCATCTGGAGTAACGGCTTTATGGATATTCGCAATCTCGGTCATCATTACCTCATCAACGGCTAAACGACCCGCGGTATCAATAATCACCACATTAAATCCGTTAGCTTTTGCATGAGCAACACCGGCTTTGGCAATAGCAACAGGATCATTATTACCTTTATCACTAAAAACTTCGATATTGATCTGCTCACCCACTACGTGCAACTGATCAATTGCCGCTGGCCTATATACATCACACGCTACAAGTAGCGGTTTCTTAGTCTTTTTTGTTGCAAGAAAATTAGCAAGTTTACCCGAAAAAGTTGTTTTACCAGAACCTTGCAGACCCGACATTAAGATAACTGAAGGATTTCCGTCCAAATTAACTTCGGCAACTTCTCCCCCCATTAACTCTGTCAGCTCATCCTTCACCAGTTTTACCATTAACTGACCAGGCTTAAGGCTCTTTAATACATTCTCACCTAATGCTTTTTCTTTTACTGTTGCAGTAAATTCTTTTGCGATTTTATAGTTTACATCGGCATCTACTAATGCTCTTCGTACTTCCTTAAGTGTTTCGGCAACATTTATTTCGGTAATCTGACCATGCCCTTTTAAAATATGTAAGGCCTTATCTAACTTATCACTTAAATTATCAAACATATATTTTCTTCTATTTTGAAAATGCTATCTTTTTTTGATAGACAAGTGCAAATTTAAGGATTTGAAGTGTATAAATAAAGGATGGAATTACAGAATTAATAGATACGCTTATGATTTGACGTTATTATAAAAAAAGCAACTGAAAAGAATTTCAATTTAACTCTTTTCAGTTGCTACTCATAAACACTAAAAAATTATTTTCTAATGTAGTAAAGACGGTGGGATCAAGACTCCTTCAATCACATGTACTATGCCGTTAGAGGCTTCAACATCGGCGATTGCCACTTTTATGCTCTCATTCAAAATTACTTCTCCATCAAATATTTCGATAGTAACTTGTTCACCTTGCAGGGTAGTTACAGTTTCTTTGGTTAACAACTCTTCTGCATTAAACTTGCCCGAAGCTACGTGATACAACAATACTTCTTTTAATGCATCTCCACTTGGGATAGCATCCAAAGCATCGAAGGCAGCGTTGGTAGGGGCAAAAACTGTGAAAGGTCCATCGCCGCTAAGCGCATCTACCAAATCTGCTGCCTGCAATGCTCCAACAAGAGTAGATAGTTCTGGGGTATTTACCGCAATCTCTACTATACTTTGTAAGTCTGCTGGAGGTAATAAAACTCCTTCAATTACATGTACTATACCATTAGAAGCCTCAACATCTGCTATTGCAACCTTTATAGATCCATTAAGCAATACATTTCCATCGTTATCTACTTCAATAGTAACTTCATCTCCTTGTAAGGTGGTAACGGTTTGCTTTTCTAACAGATCTTCTGCGGTAAATTTACCCGAAGCTACATGATATAGCAATACTTCTTTTAATGCATCTCCACTTGGGATTGCGTCCAAAGCATCGAAGGCAGCATTAGTTGGTGCGAAAACTGTGAAAGGTCCATCGCCGCTAAGTGCATCAACTAAATCTGCTGCCTGCAATGCTCCAACAAGAGTAGATAGTTCTGGAGTGTTTACCGCTATTTCTACTATTGATTGTAGGGGCTGAAATGATGGTGGTATTAATACTGCATCTATGACCTGGAGTACTCCATTGGATCCACCAATGTTTGCAGAAAGTAATTTTACGGTATCATTAATCACGATCTCGTTATCACTATTTAGGCTTACTTTTACATCTTCGCCTTGTAATGTGGTTATAAATTCCTGAGCAAGTAATGCAGATGTGTTTAATCGACCACTTGCCACATGGTATAACAGAATATCTCTAAGCGCATCACCGCTAGGCACTTCATCTAGAGCGGCAAAAGCCTCATCTGTTGGAGCAAACACGGTAAATGGCCCATCTCCTGATAACGCATCTACCAATTCTGCAGCTTGTAATGCTCCTACTAAAGAAGTAAATCTACCATCTTCTACGGCTAGCTCTACTATTGTTTTATCAGGAAAGGTAACCCCGGTTAGTGCAGCATTCCATGCTCCTCTACCTACTCCACCAGACGTAAACAATCTAAAGCTTCCTTCTAAATCACCATTATCTCCTACTCTACCAATACCAAATATCAAATCTCTACCTGGTGGGTTTATGATCAAATATACTTTGCCATCACTTATTATAGCGCCACGCGTTCTAGCCTTAGTACCATCTGGTAATGTTAAATTACCACGAACAATAGTAAAACTAGCATGATAAAGTGTGAAATTAAGTTTCAATTCTCCTGCTATTACTGCTCCTGTTCCAGCTCCGCTGTTTACCGTTGCCGAAAAATCATACACTCTTTTCTCTCTACTAATACCAAATCCAAATGTTTTATTATCTACCCCAGCGGTTTTATCTTCTTCTACCGCTAGTTCTCCTTCAATTATATTTTGGGTCATTTCCTCGATGGCATCAAAACTGATGATCTTAGATTCTTCAAATTCGATTAGCTCCTGTTCTGGTTGGGCTTCAAAGCTATCATCACTTTGACAAGCAACAAATAAGTTAGTTAAAATTAGGCACAAGAAGGGTACCATTAATCTTTTGATTAGTGTTTTCATTGTATTAAATTTTAAAGTTAGTATGTTAAGATGTATGTGTAAGAAATCTAAGGCTGCCCATAGAAGGAACAGTTATTGAACAGCCTTAAATTTTAAAGGGTATTAATTAAGGTGCAGGTAATAACACCTGGTCTAAAACATGGATTACACCGTTGGAAGCTTGCACATCGGCAACAATAATATTGCTTGCACTTGTATTTCCTCCACCGGTTACTGTTGCAGGGTCAGCAGATATGGTAACATCACCTCCATTGACTGTACCGACAGCACCCGCTACGCTGGCTAAATCCGAAGATCGCACATTATTCATAGCAATTACATGATATGTCAATACATCTACTAATGCCTGACCTGTTGGCACCGATGTTAGTGCTGCAAAAGCATCATTAGTCGGCGCAAAGACTGTAAATGGTGCCTCTGGTGTTCCTGTTCCGTTAGCGGCCTGTAAGGCTAGAACCAAATTAGCATCTCCTAAAGCAGTGGCTAAAGTAGAAAAAGTTGGATCTGCTGTAGCAAAAGTCGTTACATCGGGTAGCGTAATTACGGCATCTACAATATGAAGCACACCGTTACTTGCCACTACATCAGCAGTAGTAACATTTGAAATACCATTAAAAGAAACTCCATCTGCAGTATTGATATAAATACTTAAATTAATACCGTCTGAAGGCGTACCATAAGATGCTAATGTACTAGCGTATGAGGTTGACAATGCTGAAGAAAGAAGGCCTCCGGATATTGCATGATTTAACAAAATCTGTTCTACTGCAACAGCGGGTACTCCTGAGATATCACCTAAAGCTGTGAAGGCATCATTATCAGGAGCCAACAATGTTAAATCGCCTTCTTCATTTCCTAAAGCACTAATCACAGCGGCACTGTTAACTGAAGCTGTTGATGCTAAAGAAGATAAATTTGGATCTGTAGTTACAAAATCCAATAATGTCGGTATAGCAATAACCTTATCAACAGCGTGAATCACACCATTAGATCGATCGATATCTGCTGTAGTAACCATAACACCTCCGTTAATCGTTACATCATTTCCAGACTTTGCAATATATGAACTTACTTCGGCAAGATTCGTTTGATACCCTGTTGTAATTTGGCCTGACGTTACTTCTGCTCCTAGTACATGATTCAATAATACTTTTCTTAAATCTTCTACGGGTACATCTTCTAAGGCCGCTCCATTCAAAAAGTCTGTAAATGCCTCATTATCTGGAGCAAAAACAGTAAAGCTTCCTTCACCTGATAAGGTTGTAACTAAATCAGCTCTTTCTAAAGCCGCTAAAAGAGAACTATAATCGGGGTTTGCTGCAACAAAAGCTGCTATAGTATCAACACCCGATGGAGGAAAGATAGTATCATCATCATCACTACACGAGTAGATAGATACTATAAAAAGTGTAATAAATACTGTTTTAAAAAATTGTTTCATTTTCATGGTTTCTAAATTTATTGTTTGATGATTAAACAACTTAGCCCACAAAACTCTAACCCCTAAAAATGATTTTAGCATTACTTTAACTTTTTGTTTAACTAATCACGTGCAATTGTTAAACAAAAAAACCGCCAAGTAGGCGGTTTAATTCATTGATCTCTAATTATTAACCATCATCCTCATCGCATGCAGGTGCCGCATCTAAGATTTTACTTAACAACTCACTATTATGTTGAGCACCCACGTTTTCTCCATTATGAAGTACTAATTTTATAGGGTAGTTGATACTCACAGAAATATTATCACTAACATCAGACATAAAATTAAACATCTGAGAATCGTGACCTATTTCTATTGTTTTTAATTGATTAGAACTACTATCAAAGGTTGAGATAGACATTGGGTACACAAAATCTATACATTCTATATCCTCATCATCTGTTTTACAATTATTACTAAAAATTTCAAGTTCAGTATTGTTTTCTACTACTTTTTCTACATGATCAGATTGAGTAATGGTAACAGGAAAAGAAATTTCTATAACATCAGTACCCAAAAACTTTTGATAATCAAGTATCTCATTGATTACAAATTCATCCCCATTTAATAAGATGGTATATGGTAGGTTAATGCTAAAACAATTACCACGATCCACAATATCATCAAATGAACCGTCGTGTGTTACTACATTCTTCATCAGGCCTGCTAATTGAGAATTCCTCGGGACGGTATTGTCTAAGTTAGGGTCTATAAATTCCCTTTCTTCCTCTTGGCATGAGATCAATAAAGTCGCAATACCTACAAAAAAATATAAATTCCAATTCTTCATTTTCAAATCATTTGTTTCAAACACTATTATAAGTTATAACAACATACTTCCTTAAATTCCTACGTATCAATACTATTTTTTTTAATTTTAAACAAAAATATTGATAATGCCTAAAGATCTATTTGACAATGTTTGTGAAGAAAAAATATTCACGGGACTTTTTCAGAAACATTCAAAAGAACTACATGATTTTATATACTATAAGTATGGAGAACATATAGATCCTAAAGACAAAGTACAAGAGGCGTTTATAAAATTATGGGATAATTGCAAGAAAACCCCAATTCAAAAAGCAAAAAGTTTTCTATTTACTGTGGCCAATAATTTATCACTAAACCAAATAAAGCACAATAAGGTAAAATTAAAATTTCAACAAGTTGATCATATCGATAGAACTAATGAAAACCCTGAGTTTATTTTGCAAGAAAAAGAATATCTGCTAAAATACCAAAAAGCACTTTCTAACCTTACCGAGGCGCAGCGTGTAGCATTTCTTCTTAATCGAGTTGAAGGAAAAAAACATAAAGAGATTGCCGAGTCTCTGGGGATCTCTAGAAAAGCTGTTGAAAAAAGAATTTACGGAGCATTAGAAAAGCTAAGAAAAGATATTGATGGAATATAAAACAACCCAATGTAAAAGGGATAGGGTAGGAATTTTTAAAGGAAGATTGTTATATAGATAGAAATCTTGTTATGAAAAAGAAAGATCTCGTAAAAAAGTGGTTGGACAATGAACAACTCACTACATCAGAATCAGAGGCGTTTAAGAGTTTAGACGCCTATGATTCGTATGCAAAGATTTCTGAAACAGCAAAAAGTTTTAGATCACCAAAATATGATGTTGAGCAAAATTTACAAAACTTAAAAACTACTTTATCAAATCACCAAAGTATTTCTAAACCTCAAAAAATATCGACTATCCTATTAAAAATAGCAGCTATATTTATTTTAGGTATTGGTACTTATTTTACCTTTTTTTATACTACAGACACCTCTGTTAATACTATAGCAAGTCAGAAGAGTTCGGTTGAACTTCCAGACCAGACTATAGTCAAACTTAATGCCCTGTCTATAATTAAATATCAAGAAAACGATTGGGAAAACAATCGGGAAATCAAATTGGAAGGAGAGGCCTATTTTAAGGTTGCTAAAGGGAAAAAGTTTGATATCCACACTTCATCTGGTGTTATTAGTGTCTTAGGCACAGAATTTAACGTAAAACAAAGAGAAAATTACTTTGAAGTTGTGTGTTATGAAGGTCTTGTAAGCGTCACACATAATAAAAGCACTATTAAACTTCCGGCAGGCCAAGTATTTAAAGTAATTGATAATAAAATCCTTACTACTACGACAACTCTTATCGAACCTGATTGGATTAAGGGTCAAAGCACTTTTTCTAGCACACCATATCCCTATATTCTTAAAGAATTCGAAAGACAATATAACGTAACAATTATTGCAAAAAATATAGATGAAGATAAACTTTTTACAGGTAATTTTGTACATTCAAATATTCAAACCGCATTACAATCTATAACCATACCAATGCGTTTGAAATATAAGATTAATGACAACAACATAACCCTGTATAAAGAGTGATCAAAACCAAAATCACAGCTTTACTTATTACGTTTTTTTTTGCTTTATATCAGACTTACTCACAGTCAGAACAGGATTCTTTATCACTTTTTTCAATATTAAACCAAATTCAGGAAAAATTTGATTGTGGCTTTTCTTATATAGATGATGATATCGAGGGAATACAAATTGAAAAACCCTCTGATACATTAAATCTTAAAAATACCATTGAATATTTAAGACGTAATACTCCTCTCGAATACACTTTTTTAGATGCTAAGAATATTGCCCTTAGTCGTAAAAGCGAAAAAAATGAAGTCTGTGGAGTTCTAAAATCTCTCACAGATGATAAGGAGTTAGTAAACGCAAGCATACGGACTACGACTAACTCTACAATTAGCGATAAAAACGGAGCATTTAGATTTGTTGTTGAAAACCCCGAAGAGCTTATAAAAATTAACTTTATAGGGTATAAACCCCTGATTATTTCTGCTAAAGATCTTTTAAACACTCCCTGTACGATACTTTATCTTACTCCAGAAGTTCAATACTTAACAGAAGTAATACTTAATGATTATTTAGTAAAAGGAATCGATAAGAAATCAGATGGATCTATTATCATCGATTATACCGATTTTGGTATACTCCCCGGGCTTATTGAGCCAGATTTATTGCAAACTATACAAGCGTTGCCCGGTATACTAAGTGTAGAGGAAACTGTCTCTGATATTAATGTAAGAGGGGGGACTAATGATCAAAATCTTATTCTCTGGGATGGAATTAAGATGTACCAATCTGGTCATTTTTTTGGTCTTATTTCGGCATTTAACCCCTATCTAACAAAAAATGTTCAGTTGATCAAAAATGGGACTAGTGCTAGCTATGGAGATGGTGTTTCTAGCGTTATTGCCATGAATACAACAAATGAAATTAATCAAAACCTAGATGCCAGTTTAGGCATCAATATGATAAGTGCAGATGCTTATATTGATACTCCATTAGGCAAAAAATCATCTTTACAATTATCTGTACGAAAATCAATAAGTGAGTTAGTAGAAACCCCAACATATATGCAGTTTTTTGATAAAGTTTTTCAGAATTCTGAAGTAGTAAACACCGCCGAAGATGTTTTTAATACAGAAGATGAATTTTCATTTTATGATACCAGTCTACGATGGTTGTACCAATTAAGCCCGAAAGATTTACTCAAAATAAATGCTTTACTCATTAGAAATGATCTCATTTTTGAAGAAAATACCTTAATTGATCAAATAAATATAGCCAGAGAAAGTAGTATAAAACAAAACAATAGTGCCGGGAGTATATCGTATCAAAGAAATTGGAATGAAGTTTTTAAAAGTGAATTACTTATTTATGGTACAAACTATGATCTAGAGGCCTTCAATTCTGACATCCTAAACAATCAACGTTTATTGCAAAAAAATGAGGTAATGGAAAGCGGTTTTAAGGTAAATAGCTTACTTAAGTTAAATACTAATTTTAATCTAAAAACCGGATACCAATTTAATGAAACCGGAATATCTAATCTTAGAGATGTTAGCAACCCTACTTTTAGGGATTTTACCAAAGAAGTTATTCGTACTAATAGCCTTTTTTCTGAAATTGAATACAAATCGAAAAATGATAACACTCATCTTAACCTAGGTTTTCGCCTTAATCATTTTGATAAATTTAATGACTATTTTTTCGAACCTCGTATAAGTTTTAACCATAGATTTTATAACCATTTTACTATTGAAGCTCTTGGCGAATTAAAAAGCCAGGTAACTAGTCAAATTATCGAATCTCAAAATGATTTTTTAGGAGTAGAAAACAGAAAATGGATACTTTCTAATGATCAAGACATTCCCATACTTAAAAGTGAACAAATTTCTTTGGGGTTAAATTACAATCACAATAATTGGTTAATTAGTACTGATGTATATTATAAAAACGTTGATGGTATTATAAGCCAAAGCCAAGGGTTTCAAAACCAATTCGAATTTATACGAGATCATGGAAGTTATACCGTTAGAGGGATTGATTTTTTGATAAACAAAAGGTTAAAAAATTTCAGCACATGGTTTAGTTATTCATATGGCAAAAACGAGTATACTTTTAATAGACTCTTTGAGATTGATTTCCCAAATAATATCGACATAACGCATAATATTAATTTTGCTATTACGTATACATTAGAAAATTTTAAATTCTCTAGTGGTTTAAACTGGCATAGTGGTAAACCGACCACACAACCTATTCCTGGTAATGAGATAGAAAACAATAACATCAATTATCAAGATCCAAATCGAAGTATATTAAAAGATTATATTCGATGGGATGCTTCAGCTACATACAATTTCAAAATCAATACTAAAATTAAGGGTATGGCAGGAATTTCGATATGGAATATCCTAAGTCAGGAAAACATTGTCAATAATTACTATAAAGTTACTACAGAAAATACTGCGGAAGAAGTCAAAGAATTTGGCTTAGGCTTTACCCCTAATGCAGTTATCAGGATCAACTTTTAAGGTGTTTAACTCCACTATAACTTATTATCTTTTCGCCTCCAACAACTTCTACTTCATTTTTAATAATCTCAAATCCATTTCTTTCAAAAAAAGGTTTAGTGAGCATATTGATTTGAGTTGTCAGCGTTTGAATATTGGATTGTTTTGCCACTTCTTCTATAGTTTCATACAAATCCTTGGCAATACCATGTCCTTGATAATTCTGGTGCACAAAAACGTACTCTATATTACCAAATGCATCCATAGAGAACGAGCCTACAATTTCTCCATTAAGCTTTGCATTATAAATGAAGTCTTTTTTAAATTTTTTTTGCCAATACAACGTATTGGTAGCTAGTCGAGAGTATATTTTAATTTCAGTTTTAGTAAATAACATAGCACCATAAGTAGTCACCGTTTGATAAAATAAACGTTGCATTAATGGCAAATCGATATCGGTTGCTCTACTTATTTGATGCTTCATACTACTAAAATATAAAACTGGTTGCTTTAACAACAGTCAACTTCTATTTTTCTTCTTCTCTTCGGATAAAATGACTAAAAATTCGTTGTACAACACTAATTACCAATAATTATCGAGTTTTCAAAATAAATCAACGGTTTTTATTACATTCTATCCGGAACATTGATTCCCAAAAGTTTAAATGCCGATTTAATTGTATTACCTACCGAATTTGAAAGTTGTACTCTAAACATTTTTTCCTGATCAGAATCTGCTCCAAATATAGACACATTCTGAAAGAAAGAATTATAACTTTTCACTAGGTCATAGGTATAATTAGCAATTATAGCAGGGCTAAGCTCATTAGCTGCATTTTGTATGATTTCTGGATATAGTTCAAGTTGTTTAATAAGTTCTTTTTCTTTTGGGTGCAAAGTAATATCGTTAATCGTTTTGGTATACTCAAAATCTGCTTTACGAAGAATTGCCTGAACTCTAGCATACGTATATTGAATAAAGGGGCCTGTATTCCCTTGAAAGTCGACAGATTCTTCAGGATTAAAAAGAATACGCTTTTTAGGGTCTACTTTTAGAATAAAATACTTTAGCGCACCTAGACCAATGGTATTATATATCGTAGTTCTTTCCTCTTCTGTGTATCCATCTAGTTTACCCAGTTCCTTAGATATTTCACTTGCAGTTTTAATCATTTCTTCGATCAAGTCATCTGCATCGACTACAGTACCCTCTCTACTCTTCATTTTTCCGCTTGGTAAATCTACCATTCCATAACTTAGGTGGTGTAAATTCTTTGCCCAGTCGTATCCTAGTTTCTTTAAAATTAGAAACAATACTTTAAAATGATAATCCTGCTCGTTACCAACGGTATAGATCATTCCACCAACATCGGGGTTATCCTTAACACGTTGTATAGCGGTGCCAATATCTTGTGTCATGTATACCGAAGTCCCATCGCTACGCAATACTAATTTTTCATCAAGTCCTTCATCAGTTAAATCGCACCAAACGGATCCGTCTTCTTTTTTAAAAAAGACTCCTTTTGCAAGGCCTTCTTCAATATTATCTTTACCTAGCAAATAGGTATTACTTTCATAATAATAGCTATCAAAATCTACTCCAACGGTGTTATAGGTCTGGTCAAAACCTGCATACACCCATTCATTCATCGTTTTCCAGAGTTTTACTACTTCTGGATCTCCTGTTTCCCATTTTCTAAGCATTTCTTGAGCTTCAATCAAAATTGGGGCTTCTTTTTTCGCTTCTTCTTTAGATTTTCCTTGAGTTTCTAATTCTGCAATCTGACTTTTATAAATTTGATCAAATTTCACATAATAGTTCCCCACCAACTTATCTCCTTTAAGACCTGTAGACTCAGGAGTTTCTCCTTTTCCAAACATTTTCCAGGCAAGCATACTTTTACAAATATGTATCCCTCTATCATTAATAATCTGGGTTTTATATACCTTTTTACCACTTGCCTTAATAATTTCGGCCACAGAATATCCCAAAAGAATGTTTCTAATATGCCCAAGATGTAATGGTTTGTTGGTATTAGGAGAAGAATACTCTACCATAACTGCCTTATCATTTTCTACTGAAGTGCCAAATCCAAAATATTGGTCATCTTTTATGTTTGCAAAAAAATCAAGGTAGTAAGAATCTGAAATTACAAGATTTAAAAACCCCTTAACTACATTATAACTTTTAATTTCTTCAACATTATCAACAAGAAGTTTACCTACAGCTTCACCTATTTGAACCGGATTTCCCTTAACTACGCGAAGCATCGGAAAAATTACTACGGTTATATCCCCTTCGAATTCTTTACGAGTAGCTTGTAATTCTACAGATTCCAGATTGGCATTATACAACTCGTGTATTGCCGTTTTTACGTTTTCTGAAATGGTATGTTGTAAACTCATCTTCTAAAAATTAAGCTGCAAAGATAATAGAAATAATAGTGTCTCACTACGCGTTTTAGTATGATTTCGTTATCTTGTTATAAAAAAGAATGCTAATCAATAACTCCTATAAAGATCCTGAGTTAATTAGGAGAATAAATAATGAAGTTGGCCCTCCTTTTACTTTGATAGAGCGAATAAAACTAGGAGGTATTGGATCACCCAAGCTTTATATTACAACGAGCAGTATAGAAATCCATAACTTATTAATCCTTGATAACAGTACCAAAACTTGTAATATTGAACTACGCCCAAAAGGAATTTTAGTTGGTTTCGGTGTACGATTAGAAACCTATCTTTTAATCATTCCGTTTTATAAGCTAAATCTTCATAAGGGAAAGGCTGAAGAATATTCAATTTATAAAGACCATTATTTTATAAAGTTTAGAGCTACTAGAAAAGATAAAGCAATACACGCTTTTGTAAAAAAAGTAGTAGCTTACAAGACCGATAATCAGCCTACAAATATTGAAGACCTATGATAAAAAAAACACTACTATTCTTGTTTGTTATAGCCATTATTGGATGCTCTGGGGATGACTCCAAAGAAGAGGTAGTGCTAAACCCTGATCCCGTAGTAGAAAAGACATTTTATACCGGAATGGATTTATCTTTTCAATCAGAGCTCGAATCCTATAATCTAGAGTATAGTGATCAAAACGGAAATCCAATCAATGTATTAGAATATGTTACTTCGAAAGGAACAAATCTAATACGACTGCGCTTGTGGCATACCCCTGAGAATGGTATAAATTCTTTAGAAAAAGTAAAAAACTATGCATTAAAGATAAAATCAAGAGGCGCTGATTTTTTGTTAGATATTCATTATTCTGATACATGGGCAGATCCAGCTAATCAAAAGCCACCGGCATCCTGGAATGCCCTAAATAATTCTGAAATCAAAAACACTGTTTATAATTATACCAAACGGGTGATACAAGAATTAAAAAATCAAGGAACCCCTCCCGACATAGTTCAAATTGGTAACGAAACCAACTCTGGTTTTTTATGGAACTATGGTAAAGTATGGAATGAATTTATAGATAATTGGCCATTTTATGTCGAGCTCTCAAATCAAGGATATCGAGCAATAAAAGAAGTCGATAGTAACATAAAAACAATGATCCATATCGCAGGTTTTTCAGAAGCCAAGCTATTTTTTGAAAAGTTCGAAGAAAATAAGGGCAACTATGATATTATTGGGCTTTCCTATTACCCTCAGTTTCATGGTAAAAATTTGACAGATTTTCAAAATAGTGTCAATGATCTTGCAACTACTTTTGATAAAGATATTCTATTTACCGAAATATCATATCCCTTCACTTTAAATTGGAATGACAATCAAACTAATTTTATTGGACAAAGTGATCAGATTTTATCTCGATTCCCAGCTACTCCGGCTGGACAAAAAGAATACTTAAACTGGATCGTGCATATCGCCAAAAACATTCCTAACAATCATGGTCTTGGCTTTTGTTATTGGGCGCCAGATTGGATTGCATTCGAGAGTAACCAAAATACCTCTACCCAAGGGTCTTCATGGGAGAATCAATGCTTGTTTGATTTTAATTTTAATGCATTACCAGCTATTGAGGTCTTTATTAACAACTAATTTCTTCGTAACTTATACATAAAAAAATATGCGCATTCTTCTTACTGGAGCTAATGGATATATTGGATTGAGGTTATTACCTTTATTAATAGACGCCGGTCATGAGGTTATTTGCTGTGTTAGAGACAAGAATCGACTTTCTATTGATTTAGAAATGAGACATAAAGTTGATATCATAGAAATTGATTTCCTTGAAAAGCCAGATCCGAAAAAAATACCAAAGAATATAGATTCTGCATACTATCTCATTCATTCAATGAGTTCTTCTACGGATGATTTTGATGAAAAAGAAGAAGTGTCGGCCAAAAACTTCAATGTATATGTAGAAAACACAAACATTAAACAGGTTATTTATCTAAGTGGTATCGTAAATGAAAAAAACCTTTCGAAACATTTGTGGTCAAGAAAAAACGTTGAAGAGACTTTATATAAAGGAAATTACGACCTTACCGTATTGAGATCAGGAATTATTGTAGGGTCTGGAAGTTCTTCATTCGAAATTATTCGTGATTTATGTGAAAAATTGCCTTTAATGATCACTCCAAAATGGGTAAACACCAAAACGCAACCCATTGCGATTAGAGATGTATTAAGCTTCATGACCGGAGTTTTAGGTAATACCAACTGTTATAATGAGTCTTTTGATATTAGTGGGCCTGATATTTTGACGTACAAGCAAATGCTCAAATTATATGCAAAAGTTAGGGGAATCAAAACATTCATCATTACCGTTCCTGTAATGACTCCAAAACTATCTTCATATTGGCTCTATTTTGTTACCTCAACATCATACAAACTAGCTTTGAATCTTGTAGATAGTATGAAGATTCCTGTAATTGCAAATGACACTCGTTTACAAGAAATATTAGGGTTTTATCCCATGTCTTATACGAAAGCTTTAGAACTGGCATTTATAAAAATCGAACAAAATCAAGTGGTTTCAAGCTGGAAAGATTCGATGATCAGCGGACGGTTCAAGAAGGATATTCAGCGTTACGTAACGGTACCGAAGCGTGGTTGTCTTACTGATAAGAAAAAAATAAAAGTTACACATCCCGACAAAGTAATAGATCGCATTTGGGCTATTGGGGGTAAAACAGGATGGTATTATGGCGATTGGATGTGGAAGGCAAGAGGGTATATGGATAAATTTTTTGGAGGAGTTGGACTTAGACGAGGTAGAACTCATCCCGATAAAATCTTCTCTGGTGACGCATTGGATTTTTGGAGGGTATTAGTAGCAGACAAAAGTAATAAGCGCTTGTTACTCTTTGCAGAAATGAAAGTCCCGGGTGAAGCTTGGTTAGAATTTGATATTGATGAAAAAAATATTCTGCACCAAACCGCTACTTTTAGACCAAAAGGGATTTCGGGAAGAATATATTGGTATCTAATGGTTCCTTTTCATTACTTTATTTTTGGAGGGATGATACGAAGGATTGTATCAAAAAATTAATTTTACTAGGATAAAATGTTTAGTTCTATCGATAAATTGCATTTTTTTGCATTTTATCGTATATTTAATAAAACCACTAAATGAAGCAACTTTTACGTATTGTTCTTATACTACCCTTACTTTTTAGTTGTAACTCTAAGGATGTAACAGATCCCGAATTACATAACTTAGTATCATTATTAACTGGGGAATTTTCTAATGAAGAGCAAGCCAAAAATGACTCAGGGTTTGCTCATCTAAATTTGACAAATATTAAAATCTGGAAAGATAAACCAGGGTATTGGATATACTCTGAAGTATCTGATGCGAAAGAGAAAAATTATATTTATAGTCAAAGAATATTAAATTATGAAAGACTAGACTCTTTTACTTTTAAAAACACAAGCTATATTATACGTAATGCCAAAGACTATAAAATAGGATGGAAAGACAAACGTATTTTTAACCAATTGACCTTGGATAGTTTAGAAATAAGAGAAGGATGCCAAGTGTACTTCGAAAAAAATACATCAACTATATATTCAGGAAAAACCAAGAAAAAGTCTTGCCCTAGCACTACTGGTAAAATCGAGTACATTTCTAGTAATTTTGTAATCAGCCATGATAAAATATCTATCTGGAACAGGGGCTACAACAAAAAAGGAAAACAAATATGGGGAAAGATTAGAGGCCCACATATATACAAAAGAATAGTCGAAAAATAAGTAATCAATCTGTAAAATCGGCCAAAGTTTTGTTTTCCAAAACTTTTAAAGTGTTATCCCTTACTTCAATCATTAGGCTATGTACTGCACAACGGTCTTCATCCGGGCAATCATCGCATTTTTCATAAAAATTAAGGCTTACACAAGGTAACATCGCAATAGGGCCTTCTAAAACTCTAATTATCGAAGCCATAACAATATCTTTAGGTTCTTTAATAAGATAATACCCTCCTCCCTTTCCTTTTTTTGATCCTAAAAAACCATTTTTCTTTAAGGTTAATAATATACTTTCTAAGAATTTTTGGGAAATATTTTCGTTTTGGGCTATCTCAGATATTTGAACAGGATGATCACACCTTTTCCTGGCAATATAAGTAAGCGCCTTAAGCCCATATTTTGTTTTCTTTGAAAGCATATATATTATTGTTCCTTAGGAAGAAAGACTTCTGCCATCATGCATCTTGCACTTCCACCACCCAATGTTTCTATTATATTAAGATCACTATGCAGAATCTCACAATGCTTTTTTATCTTAGTTATTTGATCTTTAGTTAAGCTATTAAATGCTGCCGATGACATTACAAGATAACGCTTATCTTCTGAACCTGCAACTTGCAGCATATTACCAGCAAAGTGATTTACTTGATCCTCAGTGATTGCAATAATCTCCTTACCATCATTCTTTAGATGATTAACCACGTTTTTTCGTTCTTTTTTATCGTCGATACAATCGAGACATACCACTGCAAATGTTTCGCCTACACCCATCATTACATTAGTATGATATATAGGGAGCCTATCTTTCTCTACAGTCTGGTAGGCAGTAAATATTACCGGAGTATACTCAAAATCTTCACAAAACTCGATTAATAGCTCTTCATCGGCACGAGGAGAAAGTGCACAATATGCTTTTCTATGTACACGATCCAAAACAAGACTTCCTGTACCTTCTAAAAATACTCCTTCATCTTCTGCTTCAGTATAATCTACCACATTCTTTATCTCAAAACCAGATGATTCAATACGATTTAAAACTTCCGGTCTACGTTCTCTACGGCGATTAACAGCAAACATAGGATACAACCCAATATCTCCGCTCTCATGAAAAGAAATCCAATTATTTGGAAAAATAGAATCCGGAGTGTCGTTCTCTGGGTCATCATCGATTACAATAACATGTACTCCTACACTCTTCAATACGCTAACGAACTCATCAAATTCTTGCTGTGCTTTTGTATTAGCATCTATAACACCTACATCTTCCTGGTAGTAATTATTCACTGCGGTTTCTTCATTCATCCTAAATTTCACCGGACGAATCATAACTATAGTATTTGTGATCTGTTTCATCTGTTTATTTTATTTATTATTATCCGACAGATGGAATTCGCCAATAATGGTATCGGTTCGTTTTAACCGAATCAATTTGGCTCCTTTCATAATCTAATCTCGTATTAATGGCATTGTTGAACAGCGCAATAAGCCTTCTTGTTTTGCTATTTCTGCATAAGGCACTTCTTCAACAGTAATATTAAAGCTTCGAAGCCATGCATTTAAGCGAGTAAAGTTTCTTTCTGAAATCACTACATCTTCTGCAATAGAGAATATATTAGAATTCATATGATACATTTCATTTTTATCAATATGAAATAGGTTTTCTTTCCCAAAAAAATCAACCAAATATTCATAATCCAATGGATCCCTAAAACCTTCTTTATGAATAATAGCTTTATCTTTTCCTACCGGTTGAAAACAACAATCTAAATGTAAAGCGTTATCCCTCGGGTCTTTCATAGATTTATTAAGGTCAAACTCCTTAACCGTTTTGTTTGGAAATAGCGTTTTAATATACGCCACTCCTTTCATATTAGTTCGAGCTACAATACAATCAGGGTAATCTTCACCTTTATACGTGCCAATAAAAATATGATCATTATGAATCATAATATCGCCTCCTTCAAAATGAATATCGTCTGAAGGAGCCTTATATACTTTATCAGAATCTATCTCATCGATCACATGTTGAATTGCCTTGATTTCTTTTTCACGATCCGGAAGTATATTTGCTTTAATAAATTTATCTTCAATAACTAAGGCAATATCTCTTGCAAAAATCTGATTATAATCCTGTATAACTTGTGGCCTATATATTTTCACATCATATTTTTCGAAAACTTTGGCTACAGCATCCATTTCTGTAACCATATCTTTTTCTTTAGGATATGTACCTGCTTTTATATGTTCTATCGATTTTGGATCATAAGCCTCTTCTACTTTAGGAACCGGCCCGTTACTTATTGCTGTTCCTAAAACAACAGCTCTAAGTCTTGATGTTTCGTTCTGTATATTTAAGTTCAAAAAAAATAGTTTTTAAGTGTAATCGTTTATATTAACTTGAGTAGTTGCACAAATATATAAAGAGACTATTTTATGGTAGTAAATTTCTTTGAAAAAAACATGAAAATTTTTATCAAATTCTTTAAATCGGGCAGATTTACGGTTTTCTATTGAAAATTTCATAAAAAAGGCGTTGAAAATTTTCAACGCCTTTGCATATTTATTGTGATATATTAACGATCTGATATAGATTTAAACGCTCTATAATTTTCGCCAATATAAATTTGTCTTGGTCTACCTATTGGTTCTTTACGAAGGCGCATTTCTCTCCATTGAGCAATCCAACCTGGTAGTCTTCCTAAAGCAAACATTACGGTAAACATTTCTGTTGGAATCCCTAAAGCTCTATAAATAATCCCTGAATAAAAATCTACATTAGGATATAATTTTCTTTGCACAAAATACTCATCCTTTAATGCAACTTCCGCTAATCCCTTTGCGATATCAAGCACTGGATCTTCTATCCCAAGATCTCCCAACACTTCTTCTGCAGATTTCTTGATGATTTTGGCTCTAGGGTCAAAATTCTTGTATACTCTATGTCCAAATCCCATTAATCGGAAAGGATCATTTTTATCCTTAGCTTTATTTATATATTTCGCAGTATCTCCTCCATCTTCTTTTATAGCTTCAAGCATTTCTATTACTGCCTGATTTGCTCCACCATGTAATGGCCCCCATAATGCAGATATTCCTGCAGATAAAGATGCAAATAACCCTGCGTGCGAAGAACCAACAATTCGTACTGTAGATGTAGAGCAATTTTGCTCATGATCAGCATGAAGAATTAATAATTTATCTAGTGCCTCGTTTACAATTTTGTTTGCCTTATAGGTTTCATTTGGCTTTGCAAACATCATTTTATGCAGGTTCTGAACGTAACCAAGAGAGTTGTCTCCATAATCAAGAGGAAGGCTTTTCCTCTTTCTCATTGTCCATGCTGCAAGTACCGGGAATTTTGCTAATATTTTTACAATGGCTCCGTACATTTCTTCTTCAGAATCTACATCTACAGATGCTGGATTAAAAGCAATTAATGCACTTGTTAAAGAAGACAATACGCCCATTGGATGCGCGCTTTTAGGAAAACCATCTAAGATTTTCTTCATATCTTCATCTACCTGAGATTCTTCTTTAATATCCTTGTCAAATTTTTCTAATTGTTCTGCAGTTGGCAATTCGCCAAAAATCAACAAATAACAAACTTCAAGAAAGTCTGCCTTCTCTGCTAGTTCTTCAATAGAATATCCACGATATCTTAAGATTCCTTTTTCTCCATCAAGAAAAGTGATAGCACTTTGGCAACTACCTGTGTTTTTATAGCCAGGGTCTATTGTAGTAACCCCGCCAGTTGCTCCTCTAAGTGACTTAATATCAATTCCAAATTCGTTCTCTGTTCCTTCTATAATAGGAAACTCATATGTATTACCGTCGATTTCTAACGTAGCTATTTTTGCCATCTGATTATTTTAGAATTTTGCTGTTATTGTAGGGTCGCTAAATTACGAAATATAGCGCTAATATGTTATTAATCGTTAGATGATTTTTAACCTTTCATCTTATTTCTTAAACTATTCATAAAAAAAAGAAGCTATCTTAAAAGATAGCTTCTTTTTTATTACCCTAAATAGGTATTGTTATTTAATTTTAAAAGCTTTTTCTTTTGGATAATATGCTACGCTTCCTAATTCCTCTTCTATACGTAATAACTGATTATATTTTGCCATTCTATCACTACGAGATGCAGAACCTGTTTTAATCTGCCCTGTATTTAAAGCTACGGCAAGATCTGCGATTGTATTATCTTCTGTCTCTCCAGATCTATGAGACATTACTGAAGTATACCCAGCATTATGAGCCATGTTTACTGCCGCAATGGTTTCGGTAAGAGTTCCTATCTGATTTACTTTTATCAAAATAGAATTTGCTATTCCGTTTTCGATACCTCTTGAAAGTCTTTCTACATTCGTAACAAATAAATCATCACCAACTAATTGAACTTTATCTCCGATCTTATCTGTAAGATATTTCCATCCTTCCCAATCATTTTCATCCATTCCGTCTTCGATAGAAATAATCGGATATTTCGAAGCTAATTCTGCAAGATAATCTGCTTGTTCTTCGCTTGTACGTACTTTACCTGTATCTCCTTCGAATTTTGAGTAGTCATATTTTCCATCTACATAGAACTCTGCAGCTGCGCAATCTAAAGCCACCATTACATCATCCCCTAATTTATACCCAGCTTTTTCTACAGCTAGAGCAATAGAATCTAATGCATCTTCGGTACCATCAAGAGTTGGAGCAAAGCCACCTTCATCTCCAACCGCTGTACTTAGTCCACGATCATGTAGCACTTTTTTCAGGTTATGAAAAATCTCTGTTCCCATTTGCATAGCATGAGTAAAATTCTCGGCCTTTACCGGCATCACCATAAACTCCTGAAATGCAATTGGTGCATCACTATGTGAACCTCCATTAATAATATTCATCATAGGAACAGGTAGTGTATTAGCGCTTACTCCACCTACATAACGATATAATGGCATATTAAGTTCATTTGCTGCCGCTTTTGCAACTGCCAATGAAACTCCTAATATAGCATTGGCTCCAAGTTTTGATTTATTTGGTGTACCATCGATTTCGATCATGGTTTTATCTAATAAATTCTGATCAAACACAGAATAGCCTAACAATTCTTCAGCAATAATTGTGTTTACATTCTCAACAGCCTTAAGAACTCCTTTCCCCATATAACTTTTTCCTCCATCTCTTAATTCTACTGCTTCATGTTCTCCTGTAGAGGCTCCAGACGGGACAGCTGCTCTTCCTAAAACGCCATTTTCTGTAATCACGTCTACTTCTACAGTTGGGTTACCACGTGAATCTAAGATTTGTCTTGCGTGAATATTAATAATTATACTCATGTTTATTTTAATTTTTGTTGGATAATTTTAATTCTCTGCAATATACGAAACCGGTAAATTTTAGCACCTTCGAAAAACTCTTAATTTACTGCGAAAACAGCAATAACATTAGTAAGTTATCAACTATAACGTTATAGATTAAGATGTTATCAAATAGCTCAAAGCCCTATGCAAAGAATCGGAGTTTTATACTGTAATTTTTGCGTTTTTGATATTCTCAATAAATTGATCAAATAAATACGTCGAATCATTTGGTCCAGGACTAGCTTCGGGATGATATTGTACAGAAAAACAGTTCTTGTTTTTCATTTTGATTCCGGCTACGGTATGATCATTAAGATGTACATGAGTGATTTCGATATCGGTATGTTTTTCTGTTTCTTCTCTATTGATCGCGAAGCCGTGATTCTGAGAGGTAATTTCTCCTTTGCCCGAAACTATATTTTTTACGGGATGATTTATTCCTCTATGCCCATGATGCATTTTGTAAGTACTTATACCGTTTGCTAACGCTATAACCTGATGTCCAAGACATATCCCAAATAATGGCAAATCCCTTTTAATGATTTCTTTTGCAGTATCAATAGCTTGGGTTAGAGGTTCTGGATCTCCAGGCCCGTTAGACAAGAAATACCCATCTGGTTCCCATTCACTCATTTCTGCAAATGTGGTATCATAGGGGAATACTTTTATATACGCATCTCTTTTAGCTAGATTTCGCAATATATTTTTCTTTATCCCTATATCCAATGCTGAAATTTTATATGTAGCATTAGGGTCTCCAAAGAAATATGGTTTAGCAGTTGATACTTTAGATGCTAGTTCTAATCCCTTCATATCGGGTACTTTGGCGAGCTGCTCTTTTAATGTATCAATATCTTCAACCTCTGTAGAGATCACAGCATTCATAGCTCCATTATCTCTAATATAACTCACTAAAGCACGGGTATCCACATCTGATATTGCAAGGAGGTTATGTTTTTCTAAAAACTCCTGTAAAGAGCTATCTGCCAATTCGCGTGAAAATTCGTAGCTAAAATTTTTCACGATAAGCCCGGCTATCTTTATTGAATCCGATTCTATTTCTTCTTCATTAGTACCATAATTACCAATATGTGCATTGGTAGTTACCATAAGTTGTCCATAATATGAAGGGTCTGTAAAAATCTCCTGATATCCTGTCATACCAGTATTAAAACACACTTCACCAAAAGCACTACCTTCTTTTCCTACGGCCTTACCGTGAAAAATTGTACCGTCTGCTAATAAAAGAATCGCTTTTTTTCGAGATTGATATTTCATCTTTAAATTTTAATTGATATTCTATTTCCGCTTTAGGTGGGAAAACCTTTTCAAAATTATTCAAAAAAAAAGGATAAACGTTAAACGTTTATCCTTTTATATTATGTGTTATTCACACTTTTCATTTATTCTTCTTCAGAATTAGTAGTTTCTGGAGCTGGAGCAACCGGAGCAGTTTCAGCTTTCTTTCCTTTACCTCTTCTTCTAGATTTCTTCTTAGCAGGCTTACCAGCGTTATATAGCTCGTTATAATCCACTAATTCTATCATTGCCATGTCTGCATTATCTCCTAGACGATTTCCAAGTTTTATAATTCTTGTATATCCTCCAGGTCTATCACCAACTTTAGGAGCAACATCTCTAAACAATTCGGTAACTGCATACTTATTACGCAATTTACCAAATACGATACGACGATTATGCGTAGTATCCTCTTTAGATTTAGTTACTAATGGCTCAACAAACTGCTTAAGCGCTTTAGCTTTTGCAACAGTAGTATTGATTCTTTTATGCTCAATTAGGGAACAAGCCATATTTGCAAGCATAGCTTTGCGATGAGCTGTCTTTCTTCCTAAGTGATTTACTTTTTTTCCGTGTCTCATGACATTTAATTTTAATCATCATCTTGCTACAACCCTCGTTGGGGAGCAAATTATGATGGATTAGTCTTTATCTAATTTATATTTAGAAAGATCCATACCGAAGTTGAGTCCTTTAACATTAACAAGCTCTTCAAGCTCTGTTAAAGACTTCTTACCAAAGTTACGGAACTTCATTAAGTCATTTTTATTATAAGATACAAGATCTCCTAAGGTGTCTACTTCTGCTGCTTTTAAACAATTAAGCGCACGTACAGAAAGATCCATATCGATCAATTTAGTTTTTAACAACTGTCTCATGTGAAGTGATTCTTCATCATAAGTTTCTGTTTGTGCTATCTCATCAGCTTCTAATGTAATACGCTCATCAGAGAATAACATAAAGTGATGGATTAATATTTTAGCTGCTTCAGTTAACGCATCTTTAGGATGAATAGATCCATCTGTTACAATTTCGAAAACTAATTTTTCGTAATCCGTTTTTTGCTCTACACGATAGTTCTCAATGCTATACTTAACATTTTTGATAGGAGTGTATATAGAATCAGTAAAGATTGTTCCGATAGGAGCGTTAGCTTTCTTGTTCTCTTCAGCAGGAACATAACCTCTACCTTTTTCGATAGTAATCTCTAGGTTAAGTGCTATTTTCTTATCCATATTACAGATTACCAAATCAGGATTTAGTACCTGAAATCCAGAAATAAACTTCTGAAAATCACCTGCAGTTAATTGCTCCTGACCTGAGATAGATATAGTAACAGATTCATTATCTATATCTTCGATCTGACGCTTAAAACGTACTTGCTTAAGATTTAAGATAATTTCTGTAACATCTTCTACTACTCCTGAGATTGTAGAAAACTCGTGATCTACACCTTCTATTCTAAGAGAAGTTATAGCGAATCCCTCTAAAGAAGATAGCAAAACTCTTCGCAAAGCGTTACCAACTGTCAATCCATATCCCGGTTCTAATGGTCTAAATTCAAATTTACCATCGAACTCAGTAGAGTCGATCATGATAACTTTATCAGGCTTCTGAAAATTTAATATTGCCATATTGTTGTTTCTTCTTTAGCGTTATTACTTAGAGTATAATTCGACAATGAATTGTTCATTAATGTTTTCCGGAATTTGAATTCTAGCCGGAACAGATACAAAAGTACCTTGTCTAGTGTCATTATTAAACGTAATCCATTCGTACACTTTACTATTATTGGCAAGTGAATTTTGAATTACTTCTAATGATTTTGATTTTTCTCTTACTCCAACAACGTCTCCTGCTTTTAGCTGGTACGATGGAATATTTACTTGTTGCCCATTAACGGTGATGTGTCTGTGAGAAACTAATTGTCTCGCACCTCTACGAGAATTTGCTAATCCCATTCTAAACACAACGTTATCTAAACGAGACTCACACAATTGAAGTAAAACCTCACCTGTAATTCCTTGTGCACGTGTTGCTTTTTCAAACATGTTACGGAATTGGCGTTCTAGAACTCCATACGTATATTTAGCTTTTTGCTTTTCCATTAACTGGATTGCATATTCACTTTTCTTACCTCTACGTCTGTTGTTACCATGTTGCCCAGGAGGGTAATTTCTTTTTTCGAATGACTTATCGTCTCCGAATATCGCTTCACCAAATTTACGAGCGATTTTAGTTTTTGGACCAGTATATCTTGCCATTATTAATAATTTAGTTACTGAGGTGATTATGAATTAAGGTCACTTTCCTTCGATAATCAGTATTCCTCATTTAGATTTACCTATTTTTAAATATATAAAAGATCCCGAAAACAAGTTTCGGGATAAAAATTATACTCTACGTCTTTTAGGAGGACGACAACCGTTATGTGGCATTGGTGTTACATCGATAATCTCTGAAACCTCAATTCCTGAGTTATGAAGAGAACGAATTGCCGATTCTCTACCATTACCAGGTCCTTTAACGTATACCTTTACTTTCTTCAGTCCAGCTTCGATAGCTACTTTAGAAGCATCTTCGGCAGCAAGTTGGGCAGCATAAGGAGTATTCTTTTTAGAACCTCTAAATCCCATTTTACCTGCAGAAGACCAAGAAATAACGTCTCCTTTTTTATTTGTTAACGATATAATAATGTTGTTAAAAGAAGCGGTTACATGAGCTTCTCCTACAGATTCAACAATTACTTTACGTTTTTTTGAAGTTGACTTTGCCATACTACTTATTATTTAGTTGCTTTTTTCTTGTTAGCAACTGTTTTTCTTCTTCCTTTACGTGTTCTAGAGTTGTTCTTAGTTCGTTGTCCTCTAAGAGGTAATCCTGCTCTATGGCGTATTCCTCTATAACATCCTATATCCATAAGACGTTTGATATTCAACTGAACTTCAGAACGTAGTTCTCCTTCTATGGTATACGTTCCTACAGCTTCACGAATACGACCAATTTGATCATCATCCCAGTCAGAAACTTTTACGTTCTCATCTACTTTGGCATCAGCTAAAATCTCTTTAGCTCTACTTCTACCAATTCCGAAGATATAGGTTAATGCTATAACTCCTCGCTTTTGTTTAGGTATATCTACCCCTGCAATTCTTGCCATAATTACCCTTGTCTTTGTTTAAATCTAGGATTCTTTTTATTAATCACGTAAAGTCGGCCTTTTCTACGCACAATCTTGCACTCGGCACTTCTCTTTTTTATTGATGCTCTTACTTTCATCTGTTGTTTCTTAAAGTTTTTCAACTGTCAGATGTAATCTTTGACAATTGAAATAATTTGTATTTAATTTCCGAAATGAATTCGAAATGAATGATTAATAAGATTTTTCAGCCTGCAAAATTACACAAAAAATCTTAATTAACCATATTATAAAACTATTAGTATCTATATGTTATTCGAGCCTTTGATAAATCATAGGGGCTCATCTCTAACTTTACTTTATCTCCTGGCAGTAATTTAATATAATGCATTCGCATCTTACCAGATATATGTGCTGTTACAACATGACCATTTTCAAGTTCTACACGAAACATTGCATTTGACAATGCTTCGATAATACTTCCGTCTTGTTCTATTGCTGGTTGCTTTGCCATTATGCTACTGCTTTACGATTTTTACCGGTTTTCATTAATCCATCATAATGTCTATTCAACAGATATGAATTAACTTGTTGCATTGTATCTATTGCAACACCTACCATAATAAGAAGTGATGTTCCTCCAAAAAACAATGCCCAACCTTGTTGTACATCTAACAATTTCACTGCAATTGCAGGGAAAATTGCAATCAAAGCCAGAAAAATTGATCCTGGTAAAGTGATTTGCGACATGATTTTATCAAGGTAATCTGCAGTTTCTGTACCTGGACGAATTCCAGGAATAAAACCACCACTACGCTTTAAATCATCAGCCATTTTATTGGTTGGAACAGTAATAGCAGTATAAAAGTATGTAAATACTATAATCAATAGTGCAAATACCAGATTATACCATAATCCAAAAATATCACTAAATGCCGCTGTAACTCCTTGCGCTGTTTCGGATTCTGACATACTTGCTGCCACAAAACCAGGAACAAACATAATTGCCTGAGCAAATATAATAGGCATTACACCTGAAGCATTAAGTTTTAATGGAATATACTGTCGAGATCCAAAAACATTTTTCTCGTAACCTCCACCTGCAGTTCTCCTGGCATATTGCACTGGTATCTGGCGTACAGCCATTACCAACAATACGGAAGCCAAGATAATCACAAACCAAATTACTAACTCGATTAATACCATAATGATATCACCACCTTCGCCCGATGTTCTGGAAATGAAGTTTTGTACAAATGATTGTGGTAATGTAGCAATAATACCTACCATAATAAGTAATGAAATTCCATTACCAATACCTTTATCGGTAATTTTTTCACCTAACCACATTGCAAAAACACAACCTGTTGATATGATAATTACAGATGATACAACAAAAATGGTTTGATTTGGAATAACAAATGCTTCTGCCGGTAATGTTGCAAACAAATTATAGATATAACCAGGTCCTTGAACCAGAGTAATAGCAATGGTTAACCAACGTGTAATTTGATTAATCTTTTTTCTACCACTTTCTCCTTCTTTTTGTAGTTTTTGTAGATAAGGAATTGCGATCCCCATCAATTGCACTACAATAGAAGCAGATATATAAGGCATAATCCCTAAAGCAAATACCGAAGCATTGGCAAACGCCCCTCCTGTAAATGCATTAAGTAATCCCAAAATACCATCTTGAGTTTGAGTACCCAATTGGGCTAATTGTGCTGCATCTACCCCAGGAAGTACAACTTGCGCTCCAAAACGATATACTAAAAGCAACCCTAGTGTAACTAAGATTCTATTTTTTAGTTCTTCGATTTTCCAAATGTTTTTTATTGTATCAATAAATTTCATGAATTGTCTATTATAAGGTTACTGCTTCACCACCTGCTGCTTCTATAGCAGCTTTTGCTGTGGCCGTAAATTTGTGAGCTGAGACTTTCAACTTCGCCTTCAATTCACCTCTTCCCAGTATCTTAATCAAATCATTTTTTCCAGCTAGGCGCGTAGCTAAAATTACATCAAGGTCTACAGCATCTTTAATCTTACCTTCATCTACTAATTTTTGTAGCGTGTCTAGGTTGATTCCCTGATACTCTTTTCTATTGATATTCTTGAAACCAAATTTAGGCACACGTCTTTGAAGTGGCATTTGACCACCTTCAAAACCGATTTTCTTAGAATATCCAGAACGTGACTTCGCTCCTTTATGACCACGAGTAGCAGTTCCACCTTTTCCAGAACCTTGTCCACGACCTACTCGTTTGCTGTTATTTTTTACTGAACCTGCAGCAGGTTTTAAGTTACTTAAATCCATGTGCTTATATTATTTTGTTTCTATAGAAACTAAATGTTTAACTTTATTTACCATCCCAAGGATATTAGGAGTATCATCGTGCTCCACAACCTGGCCGATTTTCTTAAGACCTAGAGCCTCTAAGGTTCTCTTTTGTCTTTGAGTGCGATTTATTGCACTTTTTACTTTAGTAATTTTAATCTTTGCCATCGTTTCCTATTTATCCTTTAAACACTTTTTCAAGTGAAACTCCACGTTGTTTTGCTACTTGCTGTGCACTTCGCATTTGCAATAAAGCATCAAACGTTGCTTTCACCACATTGTGTGGGTTAGACGATCCTTGGTTCTTAGAAAGTACGTCATGTACTCCTACAGCTTCTAATACTGCACGTATAGCTCCACCAGCAATTACCCCAGTACCCGTTGCAGCAGGCATAAGTAATACTCTTGCACCACCGTACTTACCTTTTTGTTCATGCGGTAAAGTACCTTTATGTAATGGAATACGAACTAAATTCTTTTTTGCATCTTCTACTGCCTTAGCGATAGCTTCTGCTACCTCTTTAGACTTACCTAAACCGTGACCTACAACACCATTTTCATCACCTACAACTACGATTGCAGAGAAACCGAATGCTCTACCACCTTTTGTTACCTTCGTAACACGTTGCACACCAACTAAACGATCTTTAAGCTCTAGTCCACTTGGTTTTACTAATTCTGCGTTTTTATATTTCTGATACATAATTTCTTAGAATTTTAGTCCTGCTTCTCTAGCACCGTCTGCTAATGATTTTACTCTTCCATGATACAAATATCCTCCTCTATCAAAGGATACTGTTTCTACACCCGATTTTTTAGCTTTTTCAGCAAGAGCTTTTCCTACCAACTGTGCTTTTTCGATCTTATTTCCAGATGCTGAAACAATGTCTTTATCTCTTGAAGAAGCTGCACTGATTGTCTTACCAGTTACATCATCTATGATTTGCGCATAGATTTCTTTATTACTTCTATATACAGATAATCTAGGACGCTGTTCTGTTCCGCTTACATTACCACGGATACGCTTTCTTATCTTTAATCTTCTTAAATCTTTTGAGAATGCCATAACTACGATATTATGCAGATTTACCTGCTTTTCTTCTTAATTGTTCTCCTACGAATTTAACTCCCTTACCTTTATAAGGCTCTGGTCTACGGAAGCCTCTAATTTTAGCGGCTACCTGTCCTACCAATTGCTTATCATAAGAAGTTAATTTTACTATAGGGTTTTTACCTTTTTCTGAAATAGTTTCTACTTTAACTTCTGGAGCTAAGTTTAAAACTATATTATGAGAGAATCCCAAAGCCAAATCTAATTTTTGACCCTGGTTAGAAGCTCTATATCCAACTCCCACCAATTCTAACTCTTTGGTATAACCTTCAGAAACTCCAACTACCATATTATTAATCAAAGCCCTATATAAACCGTGCTTTGCTTTATGATCTTTGGCCTCACTAGGTCTTTCTAGAACTACCTGGCCTTCTTCAACTTTCACCGTGATACTATCGATCTCTTGAGAAAGTTCTCCTAATTTTCCTTTAACAGTAACAATATTACCTGTCACTTCTACAGTGACACCAGACGGAATAGTTACTGGATTTTTTCCTATTCTTGACATTTCTTTTGTCTTTTATACTGTTAATATACGTAGCAAAGTACTTCTCCACCCACATTATCTTGTCTTGCCTGTTTACCAGTCATAACACCATGTGATGTAGACACTATTGCAACACCTAATCCATTAAGGATTCTAGGAATATCACTAGATCCTGCATATTTACGTAAACCAGGCTTACTGATTCTTTGTAATTGTTTTATTACAGGTTCTTTTGTAATTTTATCGTATTTAAGTGCTATCTTGATAGTACCTTGTACAGTATTATCTTCAAACTTATAACTTAAAATATATCCTTGGTCGAATAATATTTTAGTGATCTCTTTTTTAACCTTCGATGCAGGAATCTCAACAACTCTGTGTTGAGCACTATTTGCATTACGAATTCTGGTTAAATAATCTGCTATAGGATCTGTATTCATTGTATCTAATTTACGGTATTGGTTTTCAACTCATCTAAGCTGAACCTTATACCAATTAATTCACTTTTATTATTACCAACTAGCTTTAGTTACTCCTGGAATTAATCCTTTGTTAGCCATCTCTCTGAATGTAACACGAGAAATTCCAAATTGACGCATATATCCTTTTGGTCTTCCTGTTAGTTTACAACGATTGTGCTTACGGATTGGAGAGGCATTTTTTGGTAGTTTCTGTAATGCATCATAATCTCCAGCTTCTTTTAAAGCTTTACGTTTTTCAGCATATTTTGCTACAATTTTAGCTCTCTTCACCTCGCGGGCTTTCATTGATTCTTTAGCCATAATTAATTCTTTTTAAAAGGTAATCCTAGTTCGGTTAACAATGATTTTGCTTCTTTATCGGTCTTAGCAGAAGTCTCGAACGTGATGTTCATTCCTGAAATTTTATTTACCTTATCGATATCAATTTCCGGGAAGATGATTTGTTCCAAAATTCCTAAGGAATAATTACCTCTACCATCAAAACCTGTTGCTTTAATTCCGCTAAAATCTCTTACACGTGGTAATGCTGAAGTAATTAAACGATCTAAAAACTCATACATTCTTTCTCCTCTTAACGTAACCTTAGCACCAATTGGCATTCCTTTACGTAATTTGAAAGATGCAACGTCTTTTTTAGAAATCGTTGATATTGCTTTCTGACCAGTGATTGTTGTTAATTCGTCTACTGCATAGTCGATTAACTTTTTATCAGCTACGGCTGCACCAACACCTCTACTTAAAACAATTTTTTTAAGTTTTGGTACTTGCATTACATTATCATAGCTAAATTCTTCTGTAAGAGCAGACACTACTCTGTCTTTATACTCTTGTTTTAATCTTGGGATATAAGCCATAATTATATTACTTCATTAGATTTTTTAGAAAATCTCACTTTCTTATCTCCTTCTACTCTATACCCCACTCTTGTTGTTTCTCCTTTCGAAGTTAACAATGATAAGTTAGATATATCAATAGATGCTTCTTGTTTTACAATTCCACCTTGTGGATTAGTAGCACTAGGCTTCTGGTGTTTAGACACAAGGTTAACACCTTCTACAATCGCCTTGTTCTTATCTTTCAATACTTTTTGAACTACTCCCTCTTGACCTTTATTGTCTCCAGCGATAACTCGCACTGTATCTCCTGATTTAATTTTTAGCTTTGTCATCTTTTCAAATGTTTTAAAGCACTTCTGGCGCTAGTGAAACAATCTTCATGAATTGCTTATCACGAAGTTCTCTTGCAACAGGACCAAAAACACGAGTTCCTCTCATTTCTCCCGAAGGATTTAATAACACACATGCATTATCATCGAAACGAATATAAGAACCATCTGGTCTGCGCACTTCTTTTTTGGTACGAACTACAACTGCAGTTGAAACGGCTCCTTTTTTAATGTTTCCATTTGGAGTTGCTTCTTTTACACTGACAACGATCTTGTCTCCTACAGAAGCGTATCTTCTTCCTGTACCTCCTAAAACACGGATAACTAAAACTTCTTTACCACCTGTGTTATCGGCTACTTTTAATCTAGACTCTTGTTGTACCATAATTACTTCGCTCTTTCAATTACTTCTACTAATCTCCAGCACTTGGTTTTACTTAAAGGTCTTGTTTCCATGATCTTTACAGTATCACCAATATTGCAGTCGTTTTTCTCATCGTGTGCAACGTATTTCTTCGTTTTTAACACGAACTTTCCGTACATCGGATGTTTTACTTTTTTAACTTCAGAAACCACAATTGATTTCTGCATCTTGTTACTAGTAACAACTCCTATACGCTCTTTTCTTAAGTTTCTTTTTTCCATCTTTCAGCAGAATTAACCGTTTAATTCTCTCTTTGTAAGCTCTGTAGCCATTCTTGCAATAGATCTTCTTACTTTACGCAATTGTAAAGGATTTTCTAATGGAGACATAGCATGAGCCATTCTTAAATCTGAATATGCTTTTTGCGATTTACCAAGTTCTTCTTGTAATTCAGCTGTAGATATTTCTTTAACTTCTGATTGCTTCATAATTCTCAATTTTAAGCTTGATAATCTCTAGCTACTATAAACTTAGTTTTTACAGGAAGTTTTTGTGCTGCCAAACGTAAAGCTTCTTTAGCTACGTCGTAAGGCACACCACTTATTTCAAATAATATTCTTCCTGGTTTTACTACTGCTGCCCAATACTCGACAGCACCTTTTCCTTTACCCATACGTACTTCAAGAGGTTTCTTTGTAATAGGCTTGTCTGGGAAAATTTTAATCCACAGAGCACCTTCTCTTTTCATATAACGAGTAGCAGAAATACGAGCTGCTTCTATTTGTCTGGCAGTAACAAAACTTGAATCTAATGATTTGATTCCGAAAGTTCCGTTAGAAAGTGTATGTCCTCTTTGAGAAAGACCTTTCATACGTCCTTTTTGTTGCTTACGGAATTTTGTTCTTTTAGGCTGTAACATTGTTAATTTACTTTAAAAAATTACTTTCTACGACGTGATTTGTTATTTCCACCACTTCGTCCACCTCTGTCGCCTTTTCCTTGTTTTTTGGATAAACCAACTAAAGGAGAAAGCTCTCTTTTACCATACACTTCACCTTTCATGATCCATACTTTTACACCCAATCTACCATAAGTAGTATGAGCTTCTACTAAAGCATAATCTATGTCAGCTCTAAATGTTGATAAAGGAATACGACCTTCTTTATAAGACTCTGAACGTGCCATCTCTGCCCCATTCAAACGTCCTGAAATCTGAATTTTGATACCTTCAGCATTCATTCTCATCGCAGCCGCGATAGCCATCTTGATAGCACGACGATATGAAATACGACTTTCAATCTGTCTTGCTACACTAGAACCCACCAAGAATGCATCAAGTTCTGGTCTTTTGATTTCAAAAATATTGATCTGAACTTCCTTTTCGGTAATTTTCTTAAGCTCTTCTTTCAACTTGTCTACCTCTTGACCACCTTTTCCGATAATAATACCAGGTCTAGCAGTAGTGATAGTAACGGTTACAAGTTTAAGCGTACGCTCAATAATTACCCTAGATACACTAGCTTTTGATAAACGTGCGTGCACATACTTTCTAATCTTATCGTCTTCGGCAAGTTTATCACCGTAGTCATTACCCCCGTACCAGTTGGATTCCCAACCTCTAATGATACCAAGGCGATTTCCGATTGGATTTGTCTTCTGTCCCATAGTTTATATTAGCTTTGTGTATTATTGTTTGCTGCAACCACGATTGTCACGTGATTAGAGCGTTTTCTTATTCTGTGTGCACGACCTTGTGGAGCAGGACGAAGTCTTTTCAACATACTTCCTCCGTCTACACGGATCTCTTTTACAAAAAGATCTGCATCTTCGATGCTAGCGTCTTCATTTTTCGCCTGCCAGTTAGCTATTGCAGAAAGCAATAACTTTTCTAAACGACGTGATGCTTCTTTAGGATTAAATCTAAGAATCTGAAGCGCTTTTTCAACTTTTACACCACGAACTAAATCCGCAACTAAACGCATTTTACGAGGTGACGTAGGGCAGTTATTAAGTTTAGCAAAAGCAATTTGCTTTTTCTCTTCCTTAATTCTTTCTGCCATTTCTCTTTTACGAACTCCCATGACTTAAATTATTTTTTACCTTTATTTTTAGCACCAGCGTGTCCTCTAAACGAACGTGTTGGCGAAAATTCTCCTAATTTATGACCTACCATATTCTCGGTAACATATACCGGTACGAATTGGCGACCATTATGAACTGCGATTGTTTGCCCTACAAAGTCAGGAGTAATCATAGATGCCCTAGACCAAGTCTTAATAACAGACTTTTTCTTAGCTTCTACATTTGCAGCTACTTTTTTCTCTAACTTATAGTGAACGTAAGGTCCTTTTTTTAATGAACGTGCCATATCTTATTATTTCTTTCTACGTTCTACAATATACTTATTACTCGCTTTCGTCTTAGAACGGGTTCTATAACCTTTTGCAGGAATACCTTTTCTAGAACGTGGATGACCTCCTGAAGATTTACCTTCACCACCACCCATCGGGTGATCGACTGGGTTCATCACAACTGGTCTTGTACGTGGTCTTCTACCTAACCATCTACTTCTACCAGCCTTACCAGACACCAACAACTGATGATCACTATTAGAGATAACTCCTATAGTCGCCATACAATTCATCAATATCAGTCTTACTTCTCCAGACGGCAATTTCACTGTAGCAAATTTTCCATCACGAGCCATAAGCTGAGCAAATGAACCTGCACTACGTGCCATCACCGCTCCTTGACCAGGACGTAATTCTATACAAGAAATGATTGTACCTAAGGGAATATCACTAAGCGGCATTGAATTACCAATTTCTGGAGCAACATTGCTTCCAGAAACGACATTCTGACCAATTTGTAGACCATTCTGAGCGATAACATAACGCTTTTCACCATCTTGGTAATTAAGAAGCGCTATAAATGCAGTTCTGTTTGGATCATATTCTATAGTAGCAACGGTAGCAGGAATCCCTTGCTTATCACGCTTAAAGTCTATAATACGATACCTTTTTTTATGACCACCACCTTTGTAGCGCATAGTCATTTTTCCTTGACTGTTTCTACCACCAGATCTTTTCTTCGGAGCTAATAAACTTTTCTCCGGCTTATCAGTAGTAATGGCGTCAAACCCATTTACTACTCTAAAACGCTGACCTGGGGTAATTGGTTTTAATTTTCTTACTGACATTTTTTAGTCTTAAAGATTACTATATAAATCAATTACTTCACCTTCCGCCACCTGTACAATTGCTTTTTTATAAGCACTTGTTTTACCAGAAACCATACCCGTTTTTGTATAACGAGTTTTACGATCTGGGCGGACATTCATTGTACGAACCTTAGTAACAGATACACCATAAGCAGCCTCAACTGCTTTTTTGATCTCTACCTTATTCGCTCTCTTATCTACTACAAAACCATAGCGATTAAACACTTCACTTTCTGCAGTAGCCTTTTCCGTAATAATAGGTTTTATTAAGATACTCATGGCTTCTATTTACTTAAATTCGTTTCAATTCCTTTCAAAGAACCTTCCAGAAGAATAACTTTATTAGCATTAAGTATTTTGTAAGTACTTAATTCTGAAGAAGTTACAACTTCTGAACTTTTCAAATTGCGTGACGACAAATATACATTTTTATTTGACTCAGACAACACAAACAAAGATTTTTTGTTTTCAAGCCCTAAAGACTTCAAAATCGTAGTAAAATTCTTAGTTTTTACAGTATCAAAAGTAAAGTCTTCAACAACCGTAATTGCTTTGTCATTTGCTTTAATACTTAACGCAGATTTACGTGCTAATCTTTTTAAGTTCTTATTTAATTTAAATGAGTAGTTACGTGGTCTTGGACCAAATACTCTACCTCCTCCTTTAAAAATAGGAGACTTAATACTACCTGCTCTGGCTGTACCAGTTCCTTTTTGTTTTTTGATCTTCCTGGTACTACCAGTGATATCTGCACGCTCCTTAGCTTTATGAGTACCTTGACGCTGATTAGCCAAGTATTGTTTCACATCTAAGTATACTGCATGATCGTTTGGCTCTATACCGAAAACAGCGTCTGAAAGGTCTGCCTTTCTTCCTGTTTCTTTTCCGTTTATATCAATTACCGCTACTTTCATTACTTCTGAATCGTTACATAAGCGTTTTTGTGTCCAGGAACACATCCTTTAACCACAAGTAAGTTCTTTTCAGGAACTACTTTTAACACTCTTAAGTTTTGAATTTTTACTTGATCTCCACCCATTCTTCCTGCCATTTTCATTCCTTTGAAAACTCTTGCAGGATATGATGCAGCACCTATCGAACCGGGAGCTCTTAAACGGTTATGTTGACCGTGAGTTGCTTGTCCAACACCACCAAAGTTGTGTCTTTTTACAACCCCTTGAAAACCTTTACCTTTTGAAGTCGCTGAAACATCAACAAACTCTCCTTCAGTAAAGTGTTCAACTGTTACCGTATCTCCTAATTTGTACTCCTCCTCAAAACCTTTGAATTCGACAACTTTACGTTTAGCAACAGTTCCTGCTTTTTTAAAGTGACCTAAGGCCGCTTTGGTAGCATTTTTGTCCGCTTTGTCATCGAAACCTAATTGCACAGCTTGATAACCGTCAACCTCTTCAGTTCTGACTTGGGTAACCACGCATGGTCCAGCTTCGATCACAGTACATGGAATATTCTTTCCATTCTCGTCGAAAATGCTGGTCATACCGATCTTTTTTCCTATTAACCCAGACATATTTATTAATTATTAATTAGTATTCTATAATTTAATTTTGCAAAAAAACAGGGTCAAAACACTTCAACCCTGAATGTATTTTTTTGCCGTTTTTCCCTAGCACAAAGCTTGGGACATTTTATGGTAAGATTTACTTACCTTAAAGTTCTATCACACTTTGATTTCAACTTCAACTCCACTTGGTAATTCCAGCTTCATCAACGCATCAATGGTTTTTGAAGAAGAGCTATAAATATCCAATAGTCTTTTATAAGAACTTAATTGAAATTGCTCTCTGGATTTTTTGTTTACGTGCGGAGAACGAAGTACCGTAAAAATCTTTTTATGTGTTGGCAATGGAATTGGCCCTGTTACTACAGCTCCTGTACTCTTTACCGTCTTTACGATTTTCTCAGCAGACTTGTCTACTAAATTATGATCGTAAGATTTTAGTTTTATTCTAATTTTTTGACTCATTTCTGTAATATTAAGCGTTAACTCCTTTTGCTGCAGCGATTACTTCTTCTGAAATATTAGAAGGAGTTTCTGCATAGTGAGAAAATTCCATTGTAGATGTTGCTCTACCCGATGACAATGTTCTTAATGTGGTTACATATCCAAACATTTCAGAAAGTGGAACAGTTGCCTTTACAGTTTTCGCACCTGCACGATCACCCATATCACTTACTTGCCCTCTACGACGGTTAAGATCACCTACGATATCACCCATATTTTCTTCTGGAGTAATAACCTCTAGTTTCATAATTGGCTCCATGATTACGGCTTTAGCAGCTTTAGCTGAATTTTTAAACCCTAATTTAGCAGCTAATTCGAAAGATAGTTGATCAGAATCCACATCGTGATAAGAACCATCCTTTAATGTTACTTTAACGGCATCAACTTCATATCCCGCTAAAGGACCATTAACCATAGCCATTTTAAATCCTTTTTCAATTGAAGGGATAAATTCTTTAGGAACATTACCACCTTTAATTGTAGATTCAAACTGAAGTCCAACAACACCTTCATCAGCCGGCTCAATAGTAAACACGATATCTGCGAATTTACCACGACCACCAGATTGCTTCTTATACACCTCTCTATGGTCTGCAGCAGCTGTAATAGCTTCTTTATACTCCACTTGAGGTTGACCTTGATTTACTTCAACTTTGAATTCACGCTTTAAACGATCTACAATTACATCTAAGTGTAGCTCACCCATTCCAGATATAATAGTCTGACCTGAAGCTTCGTCTGAACGCACTGTAAATGTCGGATCTTCTTCTGCTAACTTTGCTAAACCAATTCCTAATTTATCAACATCTGCCTTAGTTTTTGGTTCAACCGCAATACCAATTACCGGATCAGGGAAGTCCATAGATTCTAAAACAATAGGGTTTTTCTCATCAGAAAGCGTATCACCCGTTTTGATAGATTTAAACCCAACAGCAGCTCCAATATCTCCAGCCTCTATATAATCGATTGCATTTTGCTTATTAGCGTGCATTTGATAGATACGAGAAATACGTTCTTTTTTACCAGAACGATTATTTAACACATAAGAACCCGCATCTAAACGACCAGAATATGCTCTAAAGAAAGCTAAACGACCAACAAAAGGATCGGTAGCAATTTTAAATGCCAAAGCCGCAAAAGGCTCTTTTACATCTGGTTTACGCAACTCCTCTTTATCTGTATCAGGATTTACACCCACAATACCTTCTTTATCAGTTGGTGAAGGTAAGTAACGACATACTGCATCTAATAAAAACTGAACACCTTTATTCTTGAATGCAGATCCACAGATCATAGGAATGATACTCATATCCATTACAGCAGCTCTAAGTGCAGCATGCACCTCTTCTTCTGTAATCGAATCTTCGTCTTCCATAAATTTCTCAAGAAGATCTTCATCATACGCAGCAACTTCTTCAATAAGTTTACCACGAAGCATTTTAGCTTCTTCTTTAAGATCTTCAGGGATATCAATAACATCAAATGTTGATCCTTGTCCTTCTTCATGCCATACTATAGCACGATTTTTTACTAAATCAACAATTCCTTTAAAATCTTCTTCGTCACCAATATTCAATACGATAGGAACAGCATTAGATCCTAACATATCTTTTACCTGCTGACATACTTCCATAAAATTGGATCCTTGACGGTCCATTTTATTTACAAAACCAATACGTGGCACTTTATAGTTATCCGCAAGTCTCCAGTTAGTTTCTGACTGTGGCTCAACACCATCAACAGCACTAAACAAGAAAACTAATCCATCAAGAACACGAAGAGAACGGTTAACCTCAACCGTAAAATCAACGTGACCTGGAGTATCAATAATATTAAAATGATATCCTTTAGTATCATCTACTGGTTGTCCGTTTTCTGTTGGGAATTTCCACTCACACGTTGTAGCAGCAGAAGTAATCGTGATACCACGCTCCTGTTCTTGCTCCATCCAGTCCATAGTAGCCGCACCATCATGCACCTCACCAATTTTATGACTTACACCCGTATAATAAAGAATACGTTCTGTAGTAGTTGTCTTTCCTGCGTCAATATGCGCAGCAATTCCTATATTTCTAGTATATTTTAAATCTCTAGCCATTTCTTAATGATTAAAATCTAAAGTGTGAGAATGCTTTATTTGCTTCGGCCATCTTATGAGTATCTACTCTCTTTTTAACAGCGGCTCCTTCTTCTTTTTCTGCAGCTATAACTTCTGCAGCAAGTTTTTGAGCCATAGATTTCTCATTTCTTTTTCGTGAAAATTGAATCAACCACTTCATAGCAGTAGATATTTTACGATCAGGCCTGATTGGATTAGGAATCTGAAAAGTAGCTCCACCAACTCTACGGCTTCGTACTTCTACGTGAGGCATCACATTAGATAATGCATCTTTCCAAATCTCTAATGCAGTTTTTTCTTCGTTCTGTTTTTTCTCTTCAACGATATCCATCGCATCATAGAAAATCTTAAAAGCAGTTGACTTTTTACCGTCCCACATCATCATGTTTACAAAACGAGTCACTAACTGATCGTTAAAACGAGGATCTGGCAAAATAGGTCTTTTTTTAGCCTTTCTTTTTCTCATGTCTTCTTCTTAAAGTTTTTTAATTACTTCTTAGGGCGTTTAGCACCATACTTAGATCTACGTTGTGTTCTTCCTTCTACACCTGCGGTGTCTAAGGCTCCACGAACAATGTGATATCTAACTCCTGGTAAATCTTTTACCCTTCCACCTCTAACTAATACTATCGAGTGCTCCTGGAGATTATGACCTTCACCACCGATGTATGCGTTTACCTCTTTTCCATTTGTTAACCTAACACGAGCTACTTTACGCATAGCTGAATTTGGTTTTTTTGGTGTAGTGGTATAAACACGCGTACAAACACCGCGGCGTTGCGGGCACGAATCCAAAGCAGCCGATTTACTCTTCTTAGTTATTTTGGCTCTACCTTTTCTTACTAATTGTGAAATTGTTGGCATAAATTTGCTTTACACTATTTTATTATTTAAAAATTTTAATATCCCCATAAAAAGGGCTGCAAAGGTAGAAATATTTTTGAGCAAATCAAATCCTAAGAGATTAATTTTCAATATACATGTACATAGGCCTTATTTAACCTTTAGAAAACTAAACTCTATACTTTAATAAAGTATAATAAAAGTGATAAAACCATGTATTGTCTTATCTATTACTCACAGAATTTCATTAAATATATTTTTGTAGTAATCTCACTTAAAATAAGCTGAGGTTTTCGCATACAATTGCACTTAGAAAACCCTCATCGAACCAATAAAAGCAGCTGTAGAGCAAAATATAGTCAAAAAATAAAAAGATTATTAAATTATTATAAATTAACAATCTAATTAGTTAAAAAAAGTTAAAATATTCAAAAAAACCGTAAAATATCCATGTTTTATTATCAAATTTGAGACGGCTAATTCTAAATAAACACACACAATGAAATTATTAATGAAGCAAATTCTAATGCTTTTCATAGCATTACTTGCGCATATTTCTTTTGCGCAAGAAAAAACCATAACAGGTAAAGTAACAGATGATAAAGGATCCCCCCTTCCGGGAGTAAACATCGTCATTCAAGGAACAAATAGTGGAACACAATCAGATTTTGACGGCTTGTACACTGTGCAAGCTTCGCAAGGAGACGTCCTTGTTTATAGTTTTTTAGGTTTTTCTAATAAAGAAATGGCTGTAGGCGCAGGAAACACAATCGATGTTTCATTACAAGCTTCGACTTCAGAGTTAGAAGAAGTAATCGTAACAGCACAAGGTATAAAACGAGAGAAAAAATCTCTTGGATATGCCGTTAGTGAAATTAAAAGCGAAGAAATTGAACAACGCTCTGAAGGAGATATTGCCAGAGTATTACTTGGTAAATCCGCTGGGGTACAGATCACGCAACAAAGTGGTCTTACTGGGTCGGGTACCAATATCGTTATTAGAGGGCAAAACTCTTTTAGCTCAAGTAACCAAGCTTTATTTATAGTCGATGGTGTACCTTTTAGTACAGACACCAACGCTTCGGGACGACAAGGAGCTCGAAACGACTTTGTAAATGGTAATAATGGATCCAGTAGGTTTTTAGATTTGGATCCTAATAGTATTGAAAGCGTTAGTGTATTAAAAGGTTTGGCAGCCGCAACCTTATACGGGAGTGATGGTAGGAATGGTGTTGTATTGATTACTACCAAGGCTGGAGCCTCCGGAAATGCTAAAAAGAAAATGGAAGTAACTGTTTCTTCTTCCTATTTTTTCACCCAAATAGCTTCTCTACCAGATTATCAAGATGAGTATGGTAATGGTTTTGATCAATCTTTTGGATGGTTTTTTAGTAACTGGGGACCTAGTTTTAGAGAAGGCGGAGTTTCTGGTTATGGAAACAGTTCTGCTATTGATGAAAATGCTACACTTCCACATCCATATTCTACCTCTACTCCAGCAATCCAAGCAGCTTTCCCTGAATTTCAAGGAGCACGTTATGACTGGAGACCCTATGATAGTGTAGAAGACTTTTTTAGAATAGGAGGAGCGGCTTCAGTATCTGTAAACCTGAGAGGGGTTTCAGATAATGGAAAAATTTCATACAATGTAAATTATGGTCATCTGGATGACGAAGGTTTTACTCCTGGAAATAAATTAGGCCGTAATACCCTAGGTATTGGAGGTAATGCAAAACTTAACAATAAGTTTACCGTAAGTGGGACTTTAAATTTTGCAAGAACAGATTTTGTCTCTCCTCCAGTAGCCTTAAGCCAAGGTAATGGAGCTGAAGGTACTGGTTCTTCTATTTTTGGAGATTTATGGTTTACTCCTAGGAGTATCGACATACAGGGGCTACCATTTCAAGACCCTGTAACGGGAGGTAGTGTATATTATAGACAAAACAACAGTATTCAACATCCATTGTGGACATTAAACAATGCGCAAACTTCACAATTAACCAATCGTGTTTTTGGTAACGCTACTGTACAATATAATTTTAATGAGAATTTGAATATTTTTTATCGTGCAGGTATAGATGTTTATAATGAGAGTAATGTAAACTTTCAGAATAAAGGTGGAGTAAACAGTAACAGTGGTGATGTAAGATTGGCCAGTGGTTTTTATGAAACATGGAATAATCTAAACTCTATTTTCGACCATAATATATCCTTAACTGGAAATTCTCAACTTACTGAAAAAATAGGCACCAATTTTAGTGTAGGTGCTACTACAAGAAATTTAATTTTTGACCAAAATGGTACTGCTAGTGATGGTCAACAATCATTTGGAGTTTTAAGGCATTTTAACTTTGCCAAACAAAATGAAATACAATCATTTTTTGAAAGAAACATTGTTGGTGTATATGGACAAGCAGAATTTGATTACGACAATTACCTGTTCGTGACTTTAGCAGGAAGAAATGATTGGGTATCTAATTTTGAAAGCGAAAACAGATCCATTTTTTATCCAAGTGCCAGTATCTCTTTTTTACCTACTGCCGCTTTTAGCAATATAAAATCGGATATAATCAATTATTTAAAAGTAAGAGCCGGATATGGTACCTCTGCAAGTTTTGGAGACCCTGGATTCCCGGTTGCCAATACATTATCATTAGATACGCAGGATTTTCAAAATGGAGGTTCTAATGTAGTATCTAACACTACAAGTAATATCTTAGGTAATCCAGACCTGAAACCAGAATTATTAACCGAGTATGAAGTAGGTCTAGAGGGTAGGCTATGGAAAAGTAGAATTTCTATAGACTTATCTCTATACTCAAGAATCACAGAAGATTTAATTATCAATAGACCTTTAGGGCCAACTACAGGTAACACCACTATAAGAACAAATATTGGTGAAATTGAAAATAAAGGGATTGAATTAGACTTAGGGGTTAACATTATCCAAAACAACGTAGAGGATGGATTTAACTGGGATGCTAACTTGAATTTCACTACCTATAAGTCTGAAGTTACTGATTTAGGATTAGATACAGATGTAGTAGTGTACTCTGGTTTTAGTAATCTTGGAAATGCAGCCATAAAAGGAGAACCACTTGGTGTCCTTTTTGGTACTAGGATATTAAGAGACGACAATGGCAATAAAGTAGTTGGTTCTGATGGATTTTATATCCAAGACCCCGAAGATGGTATTATTGGAGATCCTAACCCCGATTATGTTATGAACCTTAAAAACACTATTTCATATAAAAATTTCTCATTTGGGGTGCAGTTGAGTTATACTAAAGGTGGTGACATTTATTCAAGTACTGTTTCTACTCTATTAGGTAGAGGGTTAATTGTAGAAACTCTAGATAGAGAAAATACTTTTATTTTACCAGGAGTTGATGCTAATGGAAACACAAATACAGTTCAAATAAATAATTCTGATTATTATTTTAGTAATATCCTATTTGGACCCAACGAAAATCAAGTATACGATGCTACATTAATCAGGCTACAAGAAGCCTCTCTTGCTTATACTTTTCCAAAAAAATTCTTAGATCAAACACCTTTTGGTTCTTTAACGATATCTGCAACTGGTAATAACCTTTGGTACGATGCTGTAAACACTCCAGATGGTGCCCGTTTTGACCCAAATACTTCTGGAACCGGTGTAGGAAATGGCTTTGGTTTTGACTTCATTAATGGTCCTAGTGCCAGAAGATATGGATTTAGCGTAAAGGCAACATTTTAATTTTATACTTAAAAAAAATGAAAAATATAAATATATATATATTAATAGTAACAAGTCTCTTTCTAGTTTTTTCATGCGAAACAACGGAATTAGATCTTAGGGATGATCCTAATTTTTTAACTCCAGAACAAGCAAGTGCAGATTTATTTTTAACTTCTATACAAGAAGACTTTGTTAGACAAATAGAAGGTGATGCAGATTTTGATCCAAATGATAATTGGGTAACCGGAGGAAACACCAACGGAGATGGTTTATCTCTCTTTGGAACAGAATTAACAAGGCTTACAGCATCAATTTCCAGTAAACAATATAGCACCAATTATTTAGGCAGTGATTCTGATGATGAATGGGTTAATGCCTATCAAGGTGTTTTAGCAGATATTAGATCCATGGTTTCTATTGCTGAAACAACAGGACAAGTCAGACACATCGCTATTGCACAATTTATAGAAGCCTATGTAATGACTGCTATGGTAGATTTTTATGGAGATGTACCTTATACAGAAACAATAGCTGGAATAGACAATCTAAACCCAGCCCTAGATAGTGGAGCTTCTATATATGATGCTGCGCTAATTCTTTTAGATAATGCTATTGTAAATTTTGAAAGTGAAATAAACGCACAACTCGAACCTCCAACAATTTTCTTTTACGGAAATGACTATGAAAAATGGGTTAAAGCTACAAATACACTTAAAATGCGTTTATACAATCAAAGGCGCTTAGTAGACCCTACTGCATTAGCAAATATTACAACAATATTAGATTCTGGTGATTATATTAGTGCTACGGCTGACGATTTTCAATTTAATTGGCCTGCCACAAGTCCTTCTCAACCTGATACCAGACATCCCAGATATGGTTTAAACTATACAGCTACCGGAGCTGGTGATTATATGTCTAACTGGTTAATGAACCAAATGAATACTTCTTTGGACCCTAGAATTCGTTACTACTTTTATAGACAAACAGGTGCTGTTCCTGGCGCATCGGGAACACCTCCAAATGAAGAAACCCTACAATGCTCTTTACAAAGTGCGCCTGCACATTATGTTTCAGGAGGATTCACATTTTGCAATTTAGATAATGGTTATTGGGGGAGAGATCATCATGATGATGCTGGTATCCCACCAGACGGTTTTTTACGTACCACTTTTGGTGTTTACCCTGTTGGTGGAAAATTTGATGATGATCGATTTGATACAGATCCAGATAATGCAGGTGTTGCAGCAGGTTCCGGTGGTAGAGGTGCAGGGATCACCCCTATTTTAACAGCTGCATGGGTAGATTTCATGCAGGCAGAAATAGCCATGGTAAATGGTAATACTGGTGATGCCCAAACTTTTATGTCTGCCGGTATAACAAAATCTATTGCCAAAGTACAAAGTTTTGTTAGCCTAGATTCTTCTGCCGATACTTCTTTTGAACCCTCAAATGCTGATGTTACTAGTTTTATTACAAGTGTTGAAACTGCATTTAACGCAGCAGACATGGAAGGAAAATGGGATATCTTAGGAGAACAATATTTTATTGCTGTATTTGGTAACGGAATTGAATCTTATAACTTTTACAGAAGGACAGGGTATCCAACTACCTTACAGCCAAGTTTAGATCCAAATCCGGGCACATTTATTAGATCTTTATTTTACCCAGCAAATGAGGTGAATACAAACTCTAGTATTAGCCAAAAACCAGATCAGGCACAACCTGTATTTTGGGATACTAACGCTAGTGCTCCTGCAGCAAATTAATAATTAAAAAATATTTCTGATGAAAAAATATATAAATAAATTCTTTGTACTCCTTTTTGCATTTTCAATGATGCAATCTTGTAGCACAGATGATAAAACCATTGATAATGTTCTCGATGGAGCTACTAATGGGGCTGTTTTAAGAACCATTAACGCTACCAGCATATTTAATTTTTTTGATCCAAACAGCACTCGATTTGTATTTGATGTAGCTCTTGAAGAACAAGATGCAGAAAAAGGCGGCTTGATCTCCGAAATAAGACTGTATCAAAGTTTTAAAGACAACCTTGATGATGGGGTTGACAACAGCAAAGATGAAGTACTTATTCTTACCGAAACTGGAGCTGGTTTAACAATTTCAGATTTTGACCTCCCACGATTAGATTTTTCATCAACACTAGCTGAAGCCTTAGCTATTAATGAATTGAATGATGGTGAGTTTAACGGAGGAGATGAGTTTAATTTTCGTTTTGAATTAGAATTAACAGATGGAAGAGTGTTTACTAATAATAACTTAGGCGGTACAGTTTCTGGAGGTTCGTTTTTCTCTTCTCCTTTTATATACGCTGTTCGCTTACAATGTATTCCAATAATACCTTTTGCCGGAGAGTACACATTAGACTTAGTTGATAGTGAAGAAAACGGTTGGGAAGGCGCATCCATTACCGTAACCATAGATGGCACAAGTACAGACTACACTGCAGATGGAGCAGGAACCGAACATGTAGTAACAGTTCCTGGCGGAACTACCGAATTGCTATTCACATATAATTCGGGTAGTGCCGAAGGAGATAATACTTACTCGATAGAATACGATCCTCTTGATGGATCAACCCCAATTGAGGCAGCAAAAGATGGCCCGGATCCAGGTACTGGAGAAATACTTTTAAATATTTGCTTATAATTTATAATTGAAAACTTATAAATTAAAAAAAGGTTTCTACATGTAGAAACCTTTTTTTAATTTAGACAACTATTACCTAGTAAAAAATCATTTTTTATATTGATTTTTAATTGTGTAAACAAAGTGTATTTTGCCCTTTTTTAAAAGGACGCCCATACTGTTGTAAATATGTGATGTTAAATACAAAAAATATCACTAGTCAAATTTTAGTTTATTAAAAAAGATCTTGTGTTTATTTCTAAAAGCGAAGCAGTCTTATATCTTTAACCAGACATTGAATCATTTAATTATATGAATAAGCTATTTTTTATATTTCTATCTATACCCCTCTTAGTACTTTATTCCTGCAAAGAAGACTCAAGTGCAAAAAAAGTGCAAAAAAATACTACTGAAGAAAGAATAAAAAAAGAGTCTTCCCAACACTATTTTACAAAAGTTCCCGCCTCAACCAGTAATTTGTATTTTAAAAACACCATTGTAGATACTATTTCTACAAAATCTAATTTATTCGATTTTGATTTTTTTTACAATGGCGCCGGAGTTGGTGTTGAGGATCTCAATAATGATGGTTTAAAAGATATATTTTTCTGCGGAAACCAAGTACCCAATAAACTCTATATAAACAAAGGAAATCTTGTTTTTGAAGATATATCCGCAACAGCAAACATCAACACCAATAAAAACTGGTCCAATGGGGTCACCTTTGCAGATGTAAATAATGACGGGTGGATGGATATCTATATCTCTCAAGGAGGACCCAATGAGGAGAGTTCTAGAAAAAATATACTCCTTATCAATCAAAAAGATTTAACTTTTAAAGAAAAAGCTTCAGAATATGGATTAGACGATCATGGCATAAGTACCCAGTCTGCTTTTTTTGATTTTGATAAAGATGGCGATTTAGATTGTATTGTAATGAATGAAAGTGAGTATTACGGTCTCGACCCAACTACATTTTATAACACCCTAAAGGAGAAGTCAAAACGAACTAAAAGCTCTAGTCATTTATATGAAAACACAGGTGGAAAATTTATAAATATCACAAAAAAAGCAGGCCTACTTCAGCCAAGTTTTGGTTTGGGACTATGTGTTAGTGATATTAATAACGACGGATGGTTGGACATCTACATAGCCAACGATTATTATGTCCCGGATGCTTTATATATCAATAATAAGAACAATACTTTTACAGATCGAATTAAAGAATACACCAACCAAGTATCCTTTTATGGGATGGGTGTCGACATTGCAGATATAAATAATGACAATTTAAAAGACATTTTTGTTTTAGATATGGCATCTAGTGATCATGTAAGATCTAAAACTTTAATGGCATCCATGAATGTAAAAAAGTTTGATTTATTAATTAACAAGCTTAATTTACACAATCAATACATGTTTAATTCCTTACAACTGAATGTTGGTAATAATAACTTTCATAATATCGCTCAACATACAGGGCTTTCTAAAACAGATTGGAGTTGGGCTGGTCTTGTTTTTGATTTTAACAATGATCAAAATGATGATATCTATGTAACCAATGGCTATAGAAAATATGCACTTGATAATGATATAAGGACATTAATTCGTAAAGCAAAAAAATATTACAAAGGAAATGTCCCCTTGGATGTAAAAAAAGAAATATACAATCGCCTACCTTCAGAGAAATTATCTAATATCCTCTTTAAAAATAATGGAGATTTAAATTTTGAGGATATAACTTCTACGACACAACTCAATGAAACTTCATTTTCTAATGGCGCAGCATATTCAGACCTAGATAATGATGGTGATTTAGAAATTGTAGTCAATAACATAGACGGAGAATCGTTTTTATACAAAAACATGAGTATAGAAAACAATCATGGAAACTTTTTGAAAATCAATACTACAGGCAGTACATCTGAGGATTTTGCAAAGGCTACTCTATATTATGACGGTACCATAAAAACTAAAGAGTCTAAAAGAGTTCGGGGTTATTTATCTTCCATTGACAAAACCATCCATTTTGGTTTAGGTAAAATAACATCAATAGATACTGTAAAAATCGCATGGTTATCCGGAAAACACGAAACATTATATAATGTAAAAGCAAATACAACGATAAGGGTATCTGAAAAAAATGCCATTTTCAAAAAAAAATCAGAATCCCAAAAACAACATTTCCTATTTAATCGGACAAAAAACCTCATACGTTTTAATCATAAAGAAAACGACTACGACGATTTTGAAAATGAGATATTATTACCTTATAAACAATCCACATTAGGCCCCTGTATTGCAAAAGGAGATGTAAATGGGGATAAAAAAGAGGATCTATATATTGGTGGTGCCTCTGGACAAGCAGGACAGTTGTTTATCCAGACCACGCAAGGATTTAAAAAAAGCAATACTGATCTGTTTATTAAGGATGCTAAATTTGAAGACATGGAAACCTTGTTTTTTGATTTTGACTCTGATGGTGATACTGACATGTATGTAGTAAGTGGAGGAAACGAGTTTAAAGAACATTCAAAACACCTAAAAGATAGATTATATATAAATGATGGAAATGCAAACTTCACAAAACACCCATTCTCAGGAAATAATCCAAGTTTTAGCGGAAAAACAATAGCAAAAATTGATTTTGATAATGATGGGGATTTTGACCTAATCCTAGGAAATAGGATCGTATCTCAAAAATACCCCATCGCAGAATCATCTGTAATTTATGAGAATGTCAATGGGACTTTTAAAAATATCACCAAACAAATTGCTCCTTCATTTGAGAATTTTGGGATTGTAAATAAAGTAATTGCAACCGATTTCAATAATGATGGATGGCAAGATTTTATTGCGGTTGGCGAATGGACCTCTATTGGGTTGTTTAAAAATGAACGGGGTGTATTTAAAGATATTTCAAAAACAAGTACTTTAGATAATGAAAAAGGATGGTGGTTTTCTATTACCGAAACTGACATAAATAATGATGGCAATAAAGATTATATCATTGGAAACGTTGGTTTAAATTTGAAATTTAAGGCAAGTAAGCAAAAACCATTGCGAGTTTATGCAGATGATTTTGACTCAAATGGGACTCATGATGTCGTATTAAGTTATAAATACAATGGAAATTTTGTTCCGGCAAGAGGGCGTGAATGCTCGTCACAACAAATGCCATTTATTGCAAAAAAAATTCCAACATATCAAGAGTTTGCCACCGCAGATTTAGAAAAAATATATGGCGACAAAATAAACACAGCTTACCAACGTGAAGCAAACGAATTTAATTCTGTTCTTCTTTTAAACAAGGGTAATGATGTTTTTGAAAAAATAACCCTTCCAAAAATGGCTCAAACAATACCAATTTTGGATAGCAAACCATTTGATTTTAACTCTGATGGTTATGAAGATATAATTGTTGTTGGAACTATTTACAATACAGAAGTAGAAACCCCGCGTCTAGATAATGCATTTGGATTGGTTTTACTTTCAAACAAAAAAAATGGATATACTGTACTAGGACCAGACAAAACAGGGCTTTACATAAATGGCAATGCAAAATCTGTTGAATTCGTGTCACAAAACAATAAAGAATTCCTACTTATCGGTATTAACAATGCAGATATTGAAACCTTTCGGTTTACTCCACTGACAAACTAATAGGAACTAAAACATTATAAGTTTTCATATCGAATAAAACTCGTTTTTTAATAACCGATACAAAGTTTCATGATCTTAGTGTCAATTAGCATTTTTTCGTTAATTTCAGGTTTGAGCATATTTAAAAACAACTACAAATCATTATATTATGAAAAATACACCTATTATTACCATTGTATTGTTTTTCGCAATTAGTTGTATATACGCCCAAAACTTAACGTCAACAGATTTTAATAGTAATGCGGCAGGACAACCCATAAAATTTAATAATTTCAAAACGCAGGCTGCAATTTTAAGCGGGAGTTTTGCTTCTTTTAAAAAATCATCAAGTGTCCCAACAGATGGTTCTGTATACTTATTTGATAGTTGGAACAATACGACTGTTATAAAACTAAGTAAGAAAAACTACACCTTCACCAACTTTAATTTCAATATTAGCAAAGAAGCCTTCATGTCACAAATTGAAGGAGACTCTATTTATATTTTTGATTTTAAGAATATTGATAAAGTTATTGTAAATGGGAAAGAATTTAAATCCTATTTCAGTCCATCAGAAAATAAAGAAAAAATATTTCAGGTACTCTATGAGGGTGCCGATTTTTCAATTTTAAAAAAATATTCTTTGAAGTTCATTGAAAGTTCACCTGACCCTATGCTCAATCGCAGCAAAAATAAAATCATAAAGATTGAATCCTATTTTATGATGAAGGGCACTACTTTTACCCCTTTTAAATTAAAAAAGAAGTTTATAACCAAAATAGTTGAAAAAACTATCGCTATTCCTCTATTGGAGGATTATGTTAAATCAAACAATCTCTCGTATAAAAATGAAAATGATTTAAAAAAGATATTTAATTATAGCTTTAAAACAAAATAACTATAATCAAACAGGTTGTTTTTTTAGATATGACAGAACAGATCAATCTAAAAGTCAATTGGTTTCCTAAAATAATGAATTAAAATATTAAAAACATGTTTATACATCTATTAAGGAAAGTATTTGAACGTGCTCTTTTTATCATTATCTAAACCAATTGAAATGAAAAATTTCATTATCTACCTAGTTTTTACTGCGATTGGATGTTTAAACCTAATCGAATAGAAAACCGAAATAACAAGTGGAATTCCCAGGTAATATACTAAGCTCCTTACATTCTTTTAAAAAATCAGAAAATTACTTTATGAAGGCATAAAAGAAATCCCCGGAACGAAATAACTATAAACTTTAACAGTTCTTCTTATGCTAGAGGAGCAGAAAGCACACTATAGCCAGTTCTTTTAGCAGCTATTATGGCTTGTTAAAAAAAATATTTTGATCACCTAAACAGAAACAAAGGTATCTTGTTGAGAGACATCTATTCCCTTAAAACTATTCTACCAATACAAAGTAATTGCTTCATGGCAACAAGCTTTATGGTTAACAAAAAAAATAAACACCAGCAATCCTACTTTTACATAATACTTTGAATTTCAGAAACAAAAAATATAACTCTTCAAATATTCTACTCAAATATTCATATCAAAACAATTTCCTTATTCATTAAAAACAGAGGATGACAGATCATTCAAATATTTGACATAGATTATTCTCACAATGTCACAACCGCTTCTATTTATAAAGCATACACCAAAAAGCCTAATTTAAATTTTAATACTAAAAAATTGCTTTATTAAGATTTTATTATCATTTTTGGCATTGGCTAATTCAAATAAATCTATAAAATGAGAACAAAGTTTAGTGGAATTCTAACGCTAATTCTGGCGTTTGTAGTGCAACTATCGTTTGCACAAGAAAAAACGATCTCAGGTAATGTATCCGACAATAGCGGACTACCATTGCCTGGAGTAAATATCGTTGTTAAAGGTACTGCTACAGGTACACAGACCGATTTTGATGGTAACTATACCATTAATACTAATAGAGGTGCTGTGCTTACTTATAGCTATGTAGGTTTTACAACAAAGGAAGTTGTTGTCGCAGACAATGATAATATCAACATTCAATTAGAGGCTTCTGCTTCTGAACTAGAAGAAGTAGTAGTAACTGCTCAAGGGATATCAAGACAAAAGAAATCTCTTGGATACGCCGTTAGTACACTTAAAAACGATGCTATAGAAAGTAGACCTGAAGCAGATATTGCCAGGGTACTAACAGGTAAAGTTTCTGGTGTAAATGTGGTACAATCAGGAGGTGTTGCAGGTAGTGGTACTAATATCCGAATTAGAGGAAATGTATCTATTACAGGTGATAACCAACCACTTTTTGTGGTAAATGGTATTCCTTTTAATACTAGTACTAATGCAGAGAGTAATGTTACAACGGGTAATGGTTCTGTATCTGCATCAAGTAGATTCTTAGATATCGATCCTAACAGTATTACCAATGTGAGTGTCCTTAAAGGTTTAAGTGCAACTGTACTATATGGTGATGCAGGTAGAAACGGTGTAATCTTAATTACTACAAAAACTGGATCAACAGCATTAGTAAACAAAGGTTTCGAAGTTACATTCAACCAATCCATCTTTGTAAATGAAATTGCTGGTTTACCAGACTATCAAAACACTTACGGACAAGGTGCAAATCAGACAGAAAATGTTGGATTTGTTGGAAACTGGGGTAATAGATTTGACAGAGGCGTTATCGTTCGCGCACACTATAATCAATCAGATTTTGCAACTTCATTTCCTGAATTTCAAGGAGTTTTCCAACCTTATGCAGCTGTTGAAGATAATGTAGAAGATTTCTTTAGACAAGGGTTTGGATATACTACTTCGGTAAATGCATCTAAAAGCTCAGAAAATGTTTCATTCAACGTTAATTTTGGACATACTGATGAAGATGGTTATGTTCCTGGGAATAATATCACAAGAAGTAATTTTGGTCTTGGTGGATCTGCTAAATTAAGTAACAAACTTACTGTTTCTGGTTCTATGAACTTTGCAACAAGTGAATTCTCTACACCTCCTGTTGCAGCAAGTGCTGGTACTGGAAACTTTTCTATTTTTACCAGAACTTTATTTATACCAAGAAACTTAGATCTTAATGGATTACCTTTCCAAGATCCTGTTACAGGTGCAAATGTTTATTATAGAGGTGATCAAAATAACCCTCGTTGGCTAGTAGCTAACTCTAAGGAAACTATTGATGTAGATCGTTTCTATAACAACGTAAACGCAACGTATGATTTTAACGACAATTTCTCGCTAACATATAGAGGAGGTCTAGACACATATACAGAGACACAAGAGTTTTATGTAAATAAAGGTGGTGTAGCTCGTATAGAAGCAGAGCAAGGTTTTTTAAAGACAACTTCTGCTGTTAATACTATCTGGGATCACAGTTTATTATTCAACTTAAAAAGTTTATCTCTAACTGAAAAAATAGGATTAAATGGTACTTTAGGATTTAATGCTAATTCTGAGACATATGAAAAATTCGGTGTATTTAGTCAAGGACAAGTAGTATTTGATTTTATAGATCATTCAAATTATGAAACACAAAGTAATCAGGATCCTTTTGGAAGTAGATTAAGTCGAGTACAAAAAGAGAACACTCTTGGTCTATATGGTCAATTAGAATTTGATTATGACAGTATGTTATATCTTACAGTTGCCGCAAGAAATGACTGGACTTCAACAGTAGAAGAAGAAAATCGTTCGTTATTTTACCCAAGTACATCTGTTGCATTTGTACCTACTACAGCATTCCCTAGTTTAAAATCTGATGTCTTAAATTTCATGAAATTAAGATTTGGATATGGTACTTCGGCTGGTTTCCCAACTCCATATAATACACGAGCAGCTCTTGTATTGGGTACAGCTCAATTTCTGGGAGATGGACTTAGTTTAAATACAAATTCAAATTTAAACACAGCTCCTAACCCTGATTTAAAAGCAGAGTTACATAGAGAATTTGAAGCAGGTTTAGAAACAAACTTATTAAATAATAGAGTAAGTTTAGAGTTAAGTGTTTACAAAAGAGATTCTAAAGATCAAATATTATCAAAGAACTTAGGCCCGTCTTCAGGAAACATATTCCAGTTCATCAATGCCAGTAAGATTGAAACCGAAGGTATAGAGGTTGATATAGAAGTAACTCCATTCAAGTCTAATGATAATGGATTCCAATGGGTTTCCAATTTTAACTTTACTGCAGCAGAGAGTACAGTAGTTGATTTACCAGGTGGTGAAGAAGTTAATATTGCTGGTTTTTCGAACATAGGTAACTTTGCTATCGAAGGTGAACCATTAGGTGTGCTACGAGGAAGTTATGCAGTACGTGATAACGAAGGTAATTTAATAATTGATCCAAATGATGGTACTATTATTGCAAGTACTGACTTAGGATTGGATGACGAAATCATTGGTGATCCAAACCCAGATTGGAGAGCAACTTCAATCAATACGTTCTCATACAAAGGCTTTAGTCTTATGGCGCAAGTAGAATATACTCATGGTGGTGATTTCTACGGTACAACAATTACCAACTTATTAAGAAGAGGGGTAACTACTGATACTGAAGATAGAGAAGGAACATTCATTGTTCCCGGAGTATTAGCTGACCCTGGTACAGGTAACCCACTTTTAGACAGTTCAGGTAATAAAATCCCAAATAATATTCAGTTAGGAGCAAACGAAGTATACTTCTTAAATTTAATTGATCCTGCAGGACAACAAATTTATGATGGTTCTATATGGAGGCTAAGAGAAGTTTCATTAACATATGCGCTACCAAAGAAATTCTTAGACAATACACCATTTGGTTCACTTTCATTTAGTGTACTAGGTCAAAATCTATGGTATTTAGCACCTAATGTACCGGATGGAACAAATTTTGACCCAGAAGTGATTAGTACTGGTGTAGGTAACGGTTTAGGTTTAGATTTACAAACTGCTCCTTCATCTAGAAAATATGGATTCAGTTTAAAAGCTTCTTTTTAAAATACTAAAAAAATAGAAATGAAAAACATAAAAAATAGATTCAATGTAATTTTAGCTTCATTGCTACTTATTACAGTTTTCACAAGTTGTGAGACATCCGATCTGGATCTACTAAATGATCCTAGTAGAATAACACCAGAGAGTGCTGATCCTAATTTACTCTTTAACAATGCTCAACTACAATTCGCTAATGCTTTTGCTTTTAACGAAGGTAACGAAGATGGGCTTAATGTAAGAGCCTCAGAAACGATGAGGATGCAGCATTTATTTGGCCCGTATGCAAGTCCGTTCTCTTTGACTGCTGGAAATATAAATACGAACCTTTGGACCTCATTTTACAGAGAAACACTAAAGGATATCGAAACTTTATTACCTATAACACAAGAAAGAGAATTGCTAGGTATATCTGGAGCAGCGAAAATAATTAAGGCATACACTTATGTAACACTTGTAGATACATGGGGTAATGTACCATTTACAGAGGCATCAAATGCAGCAGAATTCCCTAGTCCAAAAGCTGACGATGGTCAACTAATTTATAATGCCATGTTAGTACTTATTGATGAAGCTATTGCTGAAATTAATACAACTAATTCTGTTATGCCTGCTAATGATCTTTTCTATAATGGAGATAGAGCAAAATGGACAACATTAGCGAGAACATTAAAATTTAAAATGTATAATCAAATGCGATTAATTGGTGACTTTTCATCAGAGATTAATACACTTCTTTCACAAGGAATAATAGACTCTGCTGATGAAGATTTCCAGTTTAGCTATTCTAATATAAGTAGCCCAACAGATAGTAGACATCCATACTATGCTGTTACGTATGATGCCGATGGTACAGGAGACTATATGAATAACTATTATATGAATGAGTTTACCGCTGCCAAAGGGTTTGCTGATCCAAGATTACGTTATTATTTTTACAGACAAACAGACGAAGATCCTACTGGTGATGACCTACCTTGTGATGGATTACCTGGATATAATTTTTGTTATATAGGTAATGCCTATATTGGTAGAGATCATGGAGGTCGCCAAGGTGTTCCACCAGATAATCGAAAAAGAACAACGTATGGGCTATACCCTGTAGGTGGTGATTTTGATAGTGACCAATTTACTCCTGCTATAGCTGGTGCTGGAGCAGGTGGAGCAGGAATCTTCCCATTCATGCTATCATCCTTTGTAGATTTTTTAAGAGCTGAATCTGCACTTATGAGCGGTACTACAGGTGATCCAAGGGCCTTATTAGAAAGTGGTATTAGAGCATCTATGGACAAAGTACTAAACTTTAATCCTAGTGTAGTTGACCCTGCTTTTGCAGCTTCTACAACGGATGTTAATAATTACGTAATATTTGTATTAGGTCAATATGATGCCGCCGCAAGTAACGATGAGAGATTAGATATTATCATGAAAGAGTACTATCTTGCGCTTTGGGGTAATGGCTATGAAGCTTGGAACAATTATAGAAGAACAAGTTTTCCTAGTGATTTAGAAAACCATGTTAGTGTACCTGGTGTTTTCCCAAGAACATTTATGTATCCTGCAGCCGAGGTTAATGCTAATCCTAACATTAATCAAAAAGGACTAGATGTGAAAGCATTCTGGGATACTAATGCAGATAATTTAGATTAATTAAAAAATTAATAAAGATGAAAATAACAAATAAATATATAACCTATTTTGCACTGTTATTATCTATAATCCTAGTAGTTTCCTGCGAAGATGAGGATAAAGATTTCATAAACAGTTCAATAACAAAAGACAACGCTGCTTTTGTAAGATTTGACGAAAACCCACCTACTGCAATAGGTCTTAGTGATCCTAGTGAATTAACATATAGTTTTAATCTTTTAGACGCCAATAACAATGTAGCTAGCTATGATTTAAAAATATATGCGCTTCTTAGTGGTGTAGAAACTGATACTGTTGATGTAGCTACTGTAACTAGTTTCCCTGCTGATTTTTCTTTTGATGCCCAAGATTTTGCTAGTTTTTTCGGAAGAACAGTAGATGAATTATCATTTGGTGATCAATTTTTCTTCACGGCTAAGGCAACCAGTACTTCTGGACAAGAATACGGAGCAGCAATACCTGTTGGTCTTATCGAAATCTTTGAACAAGAAGATGGAACGTATTTAAATTCTGACGATCGTCCTGTTACTATTGGACCAGGTGACCAAGTTGTGACTAATGGGGATGGTTCAACGTTTCGACTTAGAGGTGATCGTCTTGCTGATGAACTCATTACTGAAACTGGATATAGACAAGCTTTCGAATTTGAATTTGTAATACTTTGTCCAGAATTTATCAGAGCAGATGCAATAGGGACCTATACAATTACAGATGATCCTTTTGGAGTTGCTAATACAACTTTTGAAGTCCTTGCAGGTGCTACTGATAATGAAGTTATTATTAGAGATCTATTTGAGCCAGGAAATGACATTATCATGACAGTAGATCCAGTTACAAGTGCTTGTACTTTTGACAAAACGTTCGTTGCAGCTGCATTTTTCGGGTATGCTGGCGGTAATATTGAATCAACAAATGCCACAAGTTACTTTTTTGATTGTATTGGAACCTTGGCTTTTGACTTTGAATATACCGTTGATTTAGGTAGTTTTGGTACCAGACCACTTAAAGCAGCTAAGAATTAATTAAGATTCTTCTATGTATAATGAAAATTTCATAGAATGCATAAATATTAAAAGCCATCTTTCAGATGGCTTTTTTTATCTTAAATCCAAAGTGTTATGAATACTATAATTAATAAAATTTTTATTAAGTTTTTATTTATTTTTATAATTGTCTTCTCTTATTCTTGTAGTAATGATGACGAATCAGCTCCTATTACTGAAGAAATAGAAGTCATTGATCCTATCACTGTCAACAATCCCATAATTGGTGAAACCGGAAAAATCATAGCTTTAGATGATAAAAAAATAGCTAAAGGATATATACTTATCAATGACATTGAAAATGCTAGAGTATATCTTATGGATAAACTCAATGCAACAATAAAACATGAATGGACATTAACTTCCCGTTTAGGAAATGATGTTGTTTTATTAAATAATGGAAAACTTTTAGCTTCGCTAAAGGATGAAAATTCATTTTATTCTATTGGAGGATATGGAGGAAAAATTCAAATAATTAACCCTGACAGTTCAATAGACTGGGAATTTAACTATTCTAATGAACAGTATCTTTCGCATCATGATATTGAATTACTTCCCAATGGAAATATACTAGTAATGGCATGGAAAATTAAGACAATATTAGAAGGGGAAGAAGCAGGATACGATATAAGTAATCCAAACGAAATATTAATGCCAGAATCCGTTATAGAAATTAACCCAGAAACAAAAGAAATAGTTTGGGAATGGGATTCTTGGGATCATCTTGTCCAGAACCATGATTCAACAAAAAATAATTTTGGTGATATTAATGAAAATCCTCAATTAATTGATATAAATTATCACTATGATGATCGCGGTGATATCATGCATGCTAATGGGATGGATTATGACCCTTCAACCGATCTCATTTATTTGAGTGTTAATTTCTATAGTGAAATATGGGTTATTGATCATAGCACAACAACGGCACAAGCAGCGACGCATCAAGGTGGAAACTTTAATAAAGGAGGTGATCTTGTATATAGATTCGGTAACCCTACCACATATAAAAACACAGTAGGTCAAAGATTATTTTATAATAATCATTTTCCAAATATTCTTGTTGATGGTGAAATCGGAGCTGGTAATATGTTAATGTACATGAATGGTAATATCCCAGAAAATGAGCAATCTAAAGTTTATGAGCTTAATTTACCAGAAAACCTTACTCTTAGTCCAGATCAAGATAATGAACCGAAGATCATTTGGGAATTCACCGATGCAGAATTATACTCTCCTCTAGTATCTGGAGCTGTCAGATTAGCAAACGGAAATACACTTATAACTGAAGGCGCTTTTGGTTTTTGGGAAGTTAATAATAACAAAGAGGTTGTATGGAAATTTGATGGTAATAGTGGTTTATATTGGAGAGGTTACCATTATGACTATAATGATCCAGGAGTTATAAATCTAGATTTATAACTAATAGATATAAGCATTACTATAGTAATCTAATTTTGAAGAACACATCCCTATGGTATAAAATACCATAGGGATGTGTTTTTACTTATATTTGCTTCTTATGAAAAACGAATCACAAATTTTTGGCATTAGAGCGGTTATTGAAGCTATATCCTCTGGCAAAGCTATAGACAAACTGTTTGTTCAAAAAGGGCTACAAGGTGAACTTGCCAAAGAGCTTATGGGCGTATTGAAAAAACAAAATATATCGTTCTCATACGTGCCTGTAGAAAAACTAAATAGGCTTACCCGTAAAAATCATCAGGGTGTAGTTGCCCATGTCTCCCCTATCGAATTTTATAATCTCGAAAATCTAGTGATGCAGGTTATCGAATCTGGAGAAACTCCGCTATTCTTGATATTGGATCAATTATCAGATGTTCGCAATTTTGGCGCAATAATTAGAACTGCAGAATGTACAGGTGTGCATGGTATTATTATACAAAAAAAAGGTGGTGCTCCGGTAAGTGCCGATACCGTTAAAACTTCTGCTGGTGCCGTGTTCAAAATTCCTATATGTAAAGTAGATCATATCAAAGATGCTATGTTTTATTTACAAGGTTCGGGGATACAAGTTATAGCTGCTACAGAAAAAGCTTCAGATACCATCTATACCGCTAACCTAAAAAACCCTACAGCGATCATTATGGGTAGTGAAGGTAAAGGCATATCAGATTCGGTTCTAAAACTAGTAGATCAACAAGCAAAGCTACCTATGCATGGCGAGATTAGCTCTCTAAACGTATCTGTGGCCTGTGGTGTATTTTTATATGAAGTGATTAGACAGCGACTATGAACTCATCCCTGTTATCCCTAAGTAGGTAGGGAATTTATTTTAAATACAACAATCAGGATCCAAATCATTTCGAATTTTATTGTCATCTTCAATGAACTCAATTTTCGATTTCTTCTTCTATTTTATTGATAAGACATAAACAATATATATGATTTGGCACAAAGCAAAGAATTAATCAACAAGATATACTGTGGATCCCTGCCTACGCAGAAATGACAAATTTAAATTCAAGGTTTCTCATTTATATTATTATCCCGGTCGGGCTTAAATTCATACACTACTTTTACCTCATCTTCGATTATTTCTTCTTCGGGCAATCGTTCGACAAAATTACCATCCTCATCAAAGTGTTTTAAAAACTCATCTTCCTCTGGATTATAATTTGGAGATTCCCATTTATACAATTCAGGTTTGGCAACCCCGTTTTTAATTAAAAATGCAAGTAATGTTCCTGTTATTAAACCAGACAAATGCCCTTCCCAAGAAATCTTGGGATCTATAGGCAAGATATACCATATCATGCTTCCGTAAATAAAAACGACAACAAAAGACAATGCAATTAACCTCAAGTGCTTGGCGATAATACCCTTTAAAAACAAGAAACCAAAGAGCATATACACCACCCCACTGGCTCCAATATGGTTGGCAGGCCTACCAAACAACCAGGTCAAAATACCTGTAAGAAAAATTCCTACCACTACTACTTTCCATGCATTTTTCTGATAAAAAAAGAAAAGTGCTGTTGATAGAATAAGCAACGGTAGTGTATTGTGCCAAAGATGAGTTATGTCTGAATGAATAAAAGGTGAGAACAACACCCCTCTTAATCCCTTGATTGTTCTTGGATACACTCCGAAATGATTAAAATCGAAACCAAAACGAACCTCAAACCAAAAAACTATCCAGATAAGTAGTACAAATAGCAAAGGATACCCCACTACTCCAGTATTAAATTTAAAATGATCACTTCTTTCTTTCATGACAAATAGAATATATCAAAAAAAAGTCCAAAATACTAAGTTCAGATAAATTGGCAGGTTTTTTTTATTAAGGATCGAGATCATACTTATTTTATTAATTCATTTTCTCATTTCAAATCTTATAAAGCTTTGTAACTTTGTTATTATGAATACGAATCAACCCTTAGCCGAGCGCATACGTCCAAAATCTCTATCAACCTATCTTAGTCAAGAACATTTAATTGGTGATGATGGCTCTCTAACGCAACAGATCAAAAAAGGCATTATCCCTTCATTGATATTGTGGGGTCCCCCTGGAGTAGGAAAAACTACCTTAGCCAATATCATTGCTACCGAATCCCAAAGACCCTATTATTCACTTAGTGCCATAAACAGCGGTGTTAAAGAAGTAAGAGATGTAATCGATAAGGCTAAAAATAGTGGTGGTTTATTTACTGCTAAGAACCCTATTTTATTTATAGACGAAATTCACCGATTTAGTAAATCTCAACAAGATTCATTATTAGGTGCTGTAGAAAAGGGCTGGATTACTCTTATTGGCGCCACAACAGAAAACCCTAGTTTCGAGGTAATCCCTGCACTTTTATCTCGTTGTCAGGTATATGTACTCAATCCCTTTGGCAAAAAAGAATTAGAAGCGTTGTTAAAGAGAGCAATGCAGGAGGATGAGTTTCTAAAAGCAAAAGAGATAGAGCTTAAAGAGACCGAATCCTTATTAAGACTTAGTGGTGGAGACGCCCGAAAATTACTCAATATTTTTGAATTGATTGTAATGAGTCAAGGACAAGAACCTATTATAATAACTAATGATCTTGTTCTTAAACTTGTACAACAAAATACGGTTAGATATGACAAAACAGGAGAGCAACATTATGATATTATTTCGGCATTCATAAAATCTGTGCGCGGTAGTGATCCCAATGCTGCTGTTTACTGGTTAGCTCGTATGATAGAGGGTGGTGAGGACCTTAAGTTTATTGCCCGGAGGATGATTATACTAGCTTCAGAAGATATTGGTAATGCAAACCCTACGGCGCTAATTATGGCCAATAACACATTCTTGGCTGTGAATACTATCGGATATCCTGAGGCCAGAATAATACTGAGTCAATGTGCAGTATATCTTGCCACCTCTTCAAAAAGCAATGCTTCCTATATGGCTATAAATAAAGCCCAGCAATTGGTAAAGCAAACTGGCGATTTATCTGTACCGCTACCCATTAGAAATGCTCCAACAAAACTGATGAAGGAATTGGGTTATGGAGAAGATTACAAATACTCGCATGATTACAAAGATAATTTTGCTGATCAAGAATTTCTTCCAGATGAGATTAAAGACACTAAATTATATAATCCTGGTGATAATCAACGTGAAAATTCGTTTAGAGTTTTTCTAAAATCACGATGGGGTGATAAATATAACTACTAGTAATTTTTTCTACATTATCCTGTACGGGTCTTTAACTCTAGCATTGCATGCCCTAATATAAAGGAAGCTTTATTACCAATAGTTACTGTCTTGCCAAGGTATCTGTTATTAATTTATTTGTAACAGGGTTAACTCTTTCCAGTATAAAATTTCCGTATCCGTCAAAATGTCCTCCACCACTTAAATCTTTGGCACTTACTAAATAACTATTATCTCTGGTCATTTTGTGAATTTTTCCTAAAGAAATCAACTTATCACCCTGTTTTTGAAGAAGTTCATAACCATACTCCCGCTTTTCTAACACAAAACTTTTATCGTTTAAGGTATAACGAAGCGTATTTTCTGATGGCGTAGCACTAACTGGTTTTTCTTCTTTAGTGGCTTCTACCCTATCAGAAGGTTTATCCTTTTTCTCCAAAGGTACAGCTGTTGCCGCAGTTCTTAACTCTTGTGCCCCATTATACTTATAACCGAGCTTCTCTACATCTTTAAACGCACCTCTAAGTGCTTCTTGATATGCTTTTCTATATTCTTTTTCTCTACTCGTTCCTTCCGTAGAGCTATAAACAACCACTCCATTACAATCTGTTAACTCAATAATTAATTTGGTTACAAATAGCCCTTTCCCCTTTTTAATATCGGCTAACAACTTTTTACATCCATTATTCTTAAGATCCTCTGGTAAAGCATCTCCCACTTTGAATGCATTAAATCCATATTTATTAAATAAAAATTTGGTTAACGAGTTTAGTTGATATGCGTCTTTATCATTAAAAAAACTATAGCCCTCTGGGACTAGAACATATTTATAATCGTTTACACTTTTTTGTGAATACATATTTGCACTCAACATTATAAAAATTACGAAATACAAAAACCTCTGCATATGCTTTACATTTTAAAATTATAAGGTTACTTCTTTAACTTACTTGCAAGATTATAATAATCCGGATAATTATTAAACTATACAATCAATTAATTTATTATTTCTAGTTAAAATCAAATCACTAATTGACATTTATATATTAACTAGAGGTGTTTTTTTATCTGTTTCAGTTTTGAAACCTGGATATTTTGTGTTGGGAGTTTTTCTTTATGATAGTTGAAGCATATAGTTTTTAAACCCAACGCTTCGGCGCCCAAAATATCAGCTTCATAATTATCTCCAATCATAATACTATTTGTCGTATGGGCACCAGATATTTTTATGGCATGTTCAAAAATAAATGGGTTCGGTTTTTTTACCCCAACTTCTTCACTATTTGTTATTGTTTTAAAATAATGTCTTATTCCCGAACTTGATAACTTTTGATTTTGCACCTCTTTAAAGCCATTGGTTATGATATGCATATCATATTTTGGCTTAAGATATTCTAGTAATTCTTCTGTACCTTCAATGAGGTGATTATTGAGAGGCAAAAATTTAATATAATCATCAGACATAGTGTCTATAGTATCCATATGAAATTCAATCCCAAAAGATGTAAAAGCTTCAATAAGTCTGCTCCTTCTCAGGTTCTCTTTACTTATTTTTTCTTCCCTATAAAGCTTCCAGTACTTCATATTGATGGGTTGGTACTTATTTATAAAATCATGTATGTCCAGATGTACACTAAACTTTTCAAAAAGCATCTTGAATGCCAATGAAGAATTTTTATCAAAATCCCAAAGTGTATGATCCAAGTCAAAAAAAATGTGTTTAATTATATTATTCATCTTCTAAATTCCAGATAAATTCTAGTATTGATTTCCAAAATGGTCGACCTTCTAAATCACTAAAAGTAGTATTGCTAAATATAGGAATAAAAGTACCTTTAACTTTCTTTATTTTTTCTATGTATGATGTAATTTCATTTCTTACAGATTCTTCATTGGCTATTTCTTCATCGCTTGCCAGAGCAGAAAAACAAAAAGAATATACAACCAAAGGGGTTTGTACTTCATAATCCAAATCGTAAAACATGAATGGAGTACATGTTCCAGCCCTAAAACCGGAATGCCCAGAGTATCCCATCGAATAATCTTCTTGTATTTCTAATTCGATGAAATTTCTATATGCTTCAGGTAATTTAATTTTAAAGAAGGAACAAAGCGAATACAGCAACCTCCTATTTAGAATACTTTCTATTCGTTGTTTTTCTTTATTCAAAATCGATAAGTTACACACAGCGTCATACGAGACTTTTAACCCAACATCTATATAATCTGCAATATGTTTAATTGTAGATTTGTGTTTGGGGTGATTGTAGCTTATATTTTTTTCATTATTAGAATAATCACCTAATCCAAAAAGAACTTTTGCTTTTCTTTTTTTGCGTTTCTGTAAATCGATTATAAAATCAAACGTATCATATGGATCTTTTTTTAAACCAATAGTAACTTTTATTCTATCAGTAAATTGATCGAGTTTTAATTTCCACAAATCCCGAATCCCACCTCCTACCGATCTTAAAATCCCTTTACTCTTGTATGCAAAAGTCTGATCAACAGAAATGACAGGTATAAGTCTAAATTTTTTATCTCCAAATTTAAGGTCTGGGTATTTTTCCAAAAGAACATCCTTGAATTTGTATGCCCATATATCCACTACCGGATCCTGTAAGAAGGTACCTGAATACGCAATACTTTCGGTTGCGGGGAAACGTCCAATAGCATCCTTTACATGAGGTAAATACTCCTCATAACGCGATAACAGGTAAAAAGTCGCAGCAAAAACATCATAGGGTAATGCCGAACTAGTATGCTTTACTTCAAAAAAGCCTTTTGTATCTTCCCAATCAAATACTTGAATATCTACATCATTTAGCCCATGTTCAAAAAGTAAATCTACACTCTGAAAATAAAGTTCTTTACTTAACGGTTGCTTCCCATAAGAAAATTTAGGTCCATCATGAGCAATGAACGTTTCAATTTTAGAAGTTAAATCTACATCAAGCCCTAAGATTCTCTTACAAATTTGCTTGAAAGTATACGAAACTCTTGGTGTAACTTTTTGTACGTGAATTAGTAACATAGTTCTAATTGCCGATTATCATTTTTTAGACTACTAGTTGTATTTACAACAACTATTCTATCCAAACCTTTATCTACAGAAAACTTTAATTTATAAGATAGATTCATCTGCGAAGCTAAAATAATTCTTTTCGGTAATAATAAGGTGATCCAATACATTAATATCTAAGCTAAGACCAGCTTGTTTTAATTTTTGGGTTATATTTTTATCAGATTGACTGGGTTTCAGTGTTCCACTTGGGTGATTATGTCCCAATATAATTCCTGTAGCACCACATTCTAATGCCGATCTAAAAACGATACGTGGGTCAACTATAGTGCCCGTTTTGCCTCCCAGACTAATTTGCTTTTTTTGAATTACCTTGTTTGCATTATTTAAGAATAACACCCAAAACTCTTCATGATCAAGATCTCCTATTATAGGCTGAAAAATACTGAAAGCGTCTTTACTACTAGTTATTTTTGGCACAACCGAAACTTCTTCTTCTCTTCTTCTCCGACCCAATTCTAAACCAGCTACAATAGCAATAGCCTTAGCCTCACCTATACCTTTAAAACCCATTAACTGCTTTATGGATAATTTACTTAATGCATTGATATTATGATCCACACTAGCCAGTATACGTTTGCTTAATGCCACAGCACTTTCATTTCGATTTCCAGAACCAATAAGTATTGCTATTAATTCGGCATCTGTCAAGGTATTTTTCCCTTTGGCGATCAATCTCTCTCTTGGGCGATCGTTTTCGCTCCATTTTTTGATCGAAAATGAGGAATTTAATTCACCCATATAATCATTTTACAATTAAAAAATCATGTATATTTCTATCTGTAAGTATAAACTATTTATCTCAATTACAACGTATTATTATGCTTTTAATCTATAAAATATATCTTTCATTTTTTAAAAACACCTCAATATTTACGGCATATATTTGTTTGAAAATGAAAGTTTTACTATATTTGGCCACCCTTATTTCTAAAATGAATAATTTAACAACTTCAAATTAACCTATTTATGAAGAATATTTTTACTATCGTTTTACTTTTTGCAACTCTAAGCTTTTATGGGCAGGACAAGAAAATTTCCTTTTTAGATCTAGTAGGAAATAACATACAGGTGCCTAGAGGATGCGAAGCTAAATCTGTATACGAGTTACAAGCTTGCAACGGAACTTCAATAAAGTGGGACTACTATAGCGATGACATGTTGAACGAAGTTTTTAACGCAACGATAAGTGCATTTACAGAAAGTAATAGCGCTAAAACTGAAGTTACTTTCACTTCTTTTGGTGGGCAATTGAAAGGATTTAAATTTAAGATGGGAACTACCTTTCAATATTTTTTGATGGGTACAATTAAAGATCAGCCACTAATGATTAATTTAGGAACTCCTAAAGACATTAATAAAAGTGATGACCTTGATGGATTCTTAAGCTTATTCTTTGATGAAGTAGGTTAATCAAACATACAATATATATTTATAAAGGCTAATCGTAGGATTAGCCTTTATTTTTTAAATTTAATATGTTATTTTTGAGTAGTGCTCACAACATAAATCTTAAGCCATGAAATCTTTATTTGAATCGACATCTCAAAATGAAATAGAGGATCGTATTAAAAGTCTTTCTAATAACAGCATTCCTGAATGGGGAAAAATGGATGTGTCACAAATGTTGTTTCATTGTCAGTTTCCATTAAAAATAGCGCTCCAAAAAGAACACCCAGAGCTTAAACCTAGTTTTTTAGCTAAATTATTCTTCAAAAAAGCAATGTATAATGATAAACCATGGAAAAAAAACTTACCAACCCATTCTAAATTGAAAGTGGTAGATCAAAAAGAGTTCGAGAAAGAAAAAGATGGTTTATTAGGGCTTGTTTCAGAATTTTCTAATCAAAAAGATAAAAAAGAATGGTCTCCTCACCCTATGTTTGGTACATTCACTCCAGAACAATGGGGAAAAATGCAATATAAACATCTTGATCATCACCTTAAACAATTCAAAGTGTAATCCTTCTAAGGATCTTAAACATCATCAAGATTACACAATAATACATCAAAAAAGCGTAGAGAATCTACTCAACATTACATTTTTAATTTTCGATCCACTCTTTTACCTCATCAAAGTTTAATCCACCATAATTACCGCTACTCATTAGAAGTAACACCGAATTAGAAAAACTCTTTTGTTTTAGGTATTCCTGAAATTCTTCTGGATTTGTGTAAATAATCAAATCATTACGATTGAAAGCTTTTTCTATTTGAGAAGCCGAAACTTCTTCTAGTTTTTTAATCTTTACAGCGTGAGGAGAGTAGAATACAACAGCTTCATCGGCCGCACTCAAAGCTCCTTCATACTCTTTTAAAAACTCTGCATTAAGACTACTGTAGGTATGTAACTCAAGACATGCAATAACCTTTCTATCATTATATTGTTCTTTTACCGCCTTAGTAGTAGCGCTTACTTTAGAAGGGCTATGAGCAAAATCTTTATACGCGACAGCGGCATTTGTTTCGGCAATCTTTTCAAGTCGTTTAGAAGCCCCTTTAAAAGAAGCGATAGCTTCGTAGAACTCGTCTTCATCAACCCCCATATGTTGGCAAATCCACTTAGCTCCTGCCAGATTACTTAAATTATGCGCTCCAAAGATTTCTATTGGCATTTCTCCTTCTGGAGTATTTAATAGAGTTTTCCCATCCTCTACTCGATACTCTGGGGTAGCGTATGGAAATTTACGAATAGGGTTTTCTGTAGCTTCTGCTAATTCTCTAACGTCCTTATCCTCTTCATTATAAACCAATGCGCCCCCATTGACTATAGAACTCATAAAAATCCTGAATTGATCTACATAGTTATCAAAAGTCGGAAATACATTGATATGATCCCATGCAATACCGCTAACCAACGCTATATTGGGTTGGTATAAATGAAATTTTGGTCTACGATCAATTGGTGAAGATAGATATTCATCTCCTTCTAATACCATAAAATCATTTTCTTCTGTAAGATGTACCATAGTATCAAACCCCTCTAACTGAGCTCCTACCATATAATCCACCTTTTTATCATGATAATGCAGTACATGCAGGATCATCGAGGTTATTGTTGTTTTACCGTGGGATCCCCCAATTACTACCCGTGTTTTATTTTTAGATTGTTCATACAAAAACTCAGGATACGAATATATTTTTAAACCTAATTCTTGAGCTTTTAAGAGTTCTTCATTATCCTCTTTGGCATGCATCCCTAAAATAATAGCATCAAGATCTTTGGTAATTTTATTAGAAAACCAACCAAAATCTCTGGGCAATAATCCATATGAATCTAATCTGGATTTCGAAGGTTCAAAAATCGTATCATCGCTTCCTGTTACCTGATATCCTTTTTGATGTAATGCAATTGCAAGGTTGTGCATCGCACTGCCTCCTATTGCTATAAAATGTACTCGCATAGTTAATTCTTATATCGAAAGTAAAGATACAATCTACAATTAATAATAAAAGAATGAGAGAACGAAAAACTGAATAACTTAAGTGGGTAGTTACTTAAGTTATTTAAGACTATGTGATTCGCAAACTCAGTGATTCACTAAACAGACTAAACAAAACTCCTATTTCACTCATTTATCGTATGTATTCCGTAGTTTTATATTGTTATTTATAAATTATAAGTCGCACCCAAAGAATTTGGTATAAGACTTGTTTATATTTATTTAACGTTTTAAAATCTTTATGATGAAGAAGTATATCATCCTTATTATAATCTGTTTATCAAACTCATATATTATGAAAGGTCAAAATGAGTATCAAGCCGATTGGAAAAAAGTTGAAGCTTTTAACCAACAAGGATTACCAAAATCTGCTCTAGAGGTAGTTAATACCATATATACTAAGGCTAAAGGAGAAAGCAATGATAATCAAATAATAAAAGCCTTGTTACATAAGGCCAAATACATGCTTACTCTTGAAGAAAATGCACAACTCTCTATCATAAAAGATTTTAAAACCGAGGTTGATCAAAGTGAGTTTCCAAAAAAAAACATTTTAGAAAGTATTCTTGCCAATCTATATTGGCAGTATTTTCAACAAAACAGATGGAAATTTTATAATAGAACTCAAACTTCAGAAAAAATTGATCAGGAAGATTTTAGAACCTGGGATCTGGAAACTTTATTTATCGAAATACACCAGTATTATCAAAATTCACTTCAAAATGGGGTTTTAGCACAACAAACTGACCTAAGTAAGTTCGATGAAATTTTGGTTACAGCAGAAGATTCTAAAAAATATAGACCTACTCTTTATGATTTTTTAATTCATAATGCTTTAGAATTCTACAAAACTTCAGAAACAAACATTACCAAACCGTCTTATGCATTTAAAATAGATGATGATCAATATCTAAAAGAGCACACCACTTTTTCATCTTTAAAAATAGAAACCAAAGATTCATTATCACTACAGCTTAATGCTTTACAATTATATCAAAATTTATTAAAATTTCATGCCAGAGATAAACAACCAGATGCATTAATCGAAGTAAATATTGAGCGCTTAAAATTTGTTTATGAGAATGCTACATTTAACGACAAACAAGCTCTATTATTAAAAACATTACTTTCTGAAAAAGAAAAATTCTCTACTAATGAAGCCTCTGCATTATATGATTTTGAAATTGCGGAGCTATATCAAGATCAAGCCGCATCATATATACCCAAAGAAAATGAAACACAACGGTGGAAATTAAAGGACGCATTAGAAATATGTAATGCTACCATTAAAAAATTTCCCAAGTCTAGAGGTGCAAATAAATGTTTATCATTAAAGGAGCAAATACTTCATAAAGAACTCAATATTAAAACTGAAAAATATGTCCCAATACAAAAACCGGGACGACTATTGATTTCATATAAAAACATAAACAAACTTTATTTTAAAGCCTTAAAAGTTAATCGTAAGCAGTTAAACAGCTTAAAAAAGTTATACAAAACTGAAGATCAAATAAAATTTTTAAACGCTCTAAAAATAAGTAAAACCTGGGAGGTCGAAATTTGCGATGAACATGATTATCAAACCCATACTACCGAAGTACTACTACCAGAACTAGAACAAGGCTCGTATTTGGTTATGGCAACCTATTCTAAAGAGCTTTCAGAAGAATCTGCTTTCTCCTACGGGAGTTTACAAATAAGCAATTTAACACTCATCGAAAACAGAACTCCTACCTCTTCTATTTTTCAGGTGGTAGACAGGAACAATGGTACGCCTATTCCTAATGCCAAAATACACTTGAAAACAAATAACAATAGAGGGTATGGAAAAAAATTAGATAAAACCTTAACAACAGATCAAAAAGGTCAGGGATACTTAACGCTTAACACCACCTATTATGACGTTACTATTACAGTAACGCACGAAAAAGATGTAGCACATTTTGATGGATATTATCTCAACGCATCGTATACCCCTAATCCAAATACTAATCAAAACCACTACAATACCTTCCTTTTTACAGACCGAAGTATTTATAGACCGGGGCAAACAGTTTATTTTAAAGGTATTATGATGTCTTCTACAGGCAATGAAGATTTTAAAGTGCTACCCAATCACTCTACTTTTGCAACATTAAAAGATGCGAATGGCCAGGAGGTAAAAACGTTAAACTTTAAAACCAATGATTATGGATCATTTAGTGGTGAGTTTATACTTCCTTCTACTGGTTTAACGGGCATGTATACTATACATACTTTTAATTTCCAAAGCATATCTTTCTCTGTAGAAGAATATAAACGTCCTAAGTTTGAGACCAAATTTAATCCAGTAACCGAAACCTATAAAATTAACGATATCATAAAACTTACAGGGACAGCCACTGCTTATGCAGGAAGTAATATTACCGATGCTAAAGTGGTTTATCGTGTACATCGCAAGGTTCAATACCCAAAGTGGTGTTATTGGTATCCACGTTTTACATCAGAATCTCAAGAGATCACTCATGGCGAAACCAAAACCGATGATAAGGGAGAATATAAAATAGACTTTACTGCACTTCCAGATCTTAATGTATCTAAAGATAATCAGCCGATTTTTAATTATGAAGTTACCGCTGATGTTACCGATATCAATGGCGAAACCCGAAGTACAACTACCATTGTTAATGTAGGGTATCATGCAATGATAGCAGATATTAATATCGACAGTACAATCAATAAAAATCAAAAAGATCATTCGCTTACTGTAACCACTTTAAATCTTAATAATGAAGCTATTGCTAATACAGGATCAATCAAAATTTTTAAATTAACAGCTCCTTCAAAGCCTATACGTTTTCGCCCATGGAAAGCTCCTGATTATGAAGGATTCAAAGAAGAAGAATTTAGAAAATTATTTCCGCACGATGCTTTCGAGAATGAACATGACTATCGATCATGGGAAAAAGGAAAATTAGTATTCAATACCACCTATGACACAAAAGCATCTGGTAAAAATGAAAAAGGAACTCAAAAGTTAGTGCTAGGAGCTATTAAAAAATGGGAATCAGGCAAATATGTTATAGAACTTAATACCAAAGATCGATTTGGACAAGAGGTAAAAGACATAGAATACATTACACTATACAGTCAAGGTGATACTCTCATTAGCGATCAACAACTATTTGAAATCACCACCAATAAAACGGATTACAAAATTGGTGATGAAGCCATAATAAAACTTAGTTCTGCTTCCGAGGATATTACAATTACTTTAGATATAGAAAAGAATCATAAGATCATAGAAACCCAATTGATCAAGCTTTCTAAGAATAGTAAAACCATTAAAATTCCGGTAAAAAAAGAAGATCTCGGTGGGTTTTCGGTAAGCTATAGTTTTGTAAATTATAATGGATATCAAAATGGCTCAGTGATCATCCCAGTGCCCTATGAACCAACAGAACTTAGTATAGAGACTACCACTTTTAGAGACAAACTATCACCAGGACAGGAAGAAACCTGGAGTTTTACAATAAAAGGACCAAAAGGAGATAAAGCAACAGCAGAAGTACTTGCCAGTATGTATGATGCTTCTTTGGATCAATTTAAAGATCATCAATGGTATTTTAATCCTATTCCTCGTCCATCATACTATACTCAAAGCAGAAGACAAGCTACTCAAAGTTTTGGTATTCATGTTTTCAAATTAAATAATCACAGTAGTGCAGGGCGCTATTATGATCATCAAGGATATGATCAACTCAATTGGTTTGACTTGTATTTTGGTCAGCAATTCTTTGGCGGTGTAAACCGAATGATGAAATCTGCAGAGATGGCTGCCCCCATGATGCAAAGATCAATGGCTAAAGATCAAGGTGTAATGGGAGAAGCTTCGGAGCTAGAAGATGATGAAATCTCTGATGGGTCTGCAGAACAAAATGAGCGTAAGGAAGATAAATCAATAGATACTCAAAAAGAAACGTCACTAGAAGGTGTTAAAATTCGGAAAAACCTTCAGGAAACGGCATTTTTCTTTCCAAAATTAAGTACTGATGCCGATGGTAATGTGAGTTTTAATTTTACTGCACCCGAAGCACTTACGAGATGGAAACTACAACTTTTGGCACATACCAAAGAGTTACACTCTGGCACAAAGACGCTTGAGACCGTAACGCAAAAAGAACTGATGGTGCTACCCAATCCGCCAAGATTCTTGAGACAAGGGGATAAAATCATCTTAAGCTCTAAAATTGCAAACCTGGCTACCAAAGACCTAAGCGGAATTGTAGAACTTCAATTATTTGATGCACTCACCAATTCAAAAATTGATACTAAGCTCCAAAACAAAAGTGCTCGTCAGAATTTTCAAATAAAAGCCAAAGGCAACACAAATGTTTCCTGGGAATTACAAATACCAGATGATGTACAAACGGTACAATACAAAATCGTAGCAAAGGCGGGAGAGTTTTCTGATGGCGAACAAAATGTGCTTCCGGTACTTAGCAATCGAATGTTGGTCACCGAAACGCTACCCATGTGGATTCGTTCTGATCAGACAAAAACGTTTACACTCGATAAACTAAAAAATAATAATTCTAACACTATAAAGCACCACAAGCTTACATTAGAAATGACTTCTAATCCTGCCTGGTATGCTGTACAAGCACTACCCTATCTTATGGAGTATCCTTATGAATGTTCTGAACAGACCTTCTCAAGGTATTATGCAAATGCATTGGCTAGTCATATCGCAAATTCTAACCCAAGGATTCAAGAGGTTTTCAATCAATGGAAATCAACCGATGCTTTACTTAGTAATCTGGAAAAAAATCAGGAATTAAAATCTCTAATCATTCAGGAAACACCTTGGCTTAGAGATGCACAAAGTGAAACGGAACAAAAAAAGAGAATCGCTCTACTTTTTGACCTCAATAAAATGAATAATGAGTTACAATCTGCATTAAACAAATTAAGGCAAATGCAATATGGCTCTGGTGGATTCCCTTGGTTTAAAGGAGGTCGTGAAAACCGATACATTACACAGCACATTACCACTGGCTTTGGTCATCTAAAAAAGTTGGGCGTGACCCAATTTGACAACAATACATCAAGCATGTTACAAAATGCCGTTCGTTTTCTGGATAAGGAATTTGTAAGAGAGTATGAAGAACTAAAAAGATATTGTAAGAGAAATAAGATAGATCTAAACAAAAATCATTTGAGTTATACTCAGATACATTACCTATATATGCGTAGTTTCTTTGCCGATATCAAAAGACCAAAAAACACCAATGAGGCTTGGAATTATTATTTAGGGCAATCTAAAAAATATTGGTTAGATCAAAGTTTATATGCCCAAGGATTACTTGCATTAATTTCACATAGAAATGATGATAGTACAACCGCAACCAAAATTATTAGGTCATTAGATGAAAAAAGTGTTACTAATGAAGAATTAGGTATGTACTGGAAATCAAATACGGCTAGTTGGTTTTGGTATCAAGCCCCCATTGAAACGCAATCTTTGATGATTGAAGTCTTTTCTGAAGTAGAAAACGAACCAAAACGAACCGAAATCGTAGATAATCTTAAAATCTGGTTACTAAAAAACAAACAAACAAACCGCTGGAAAACCACCAAAGCCACATCAGATGCGGTATATGCATTGTTATTGCAAGGAAGTGATTGGTTATCGGTAACGGATATGGTCGAAATCGTATTAGGTGATCAAAAGATCGACCCTTCTACCATGGAAGATGTAAAAGTTGAAGCCGGAACAGGATATTTTAAAACTTCCTGGAACGGGAACGAAGTAAAACCAGATATGGCTACTGCCAAAATCACTAAAAAGGGAAAAGGTATCGCTTGGGGTGCATTGTATTGGCAATATTTTGAAGACTTAGATAAAATCACTTCTGCCGAAACACCTCTAAAATTGAAGAAAAAGTTATTCGTAAAAAAGAATACCGATACTGGCGAAGAAATTACAGAGGTCACAGATAAAACCAACCTACAATTGGGTGATCTTATCAGAGTACGAATCGAATTAAGATCTGATCGAGCGATGGAGTTTGTACATATGAAAGATATGCGTGCCTCTGGACTAGAACCTATTAATGTGCTATCACAGTACAAATGGCAAGATGGTTTAGGATATTATGAAAGTACCAAAGATGCTTCGACAAACTTTTTCTTTGACTATTTACCAAAGGGTGTTTATGTTTTTGAATATGACCTTCGTGTTAATAATAAAGGAGATTTCTCTAACGGGATAACCACAATACAAAGTATGTATGCTCCCGAATTCTCAAGTCATTCTGAAGGAGTTAGAGTACATATTAAATAAAATATATTATTTTTAACTATTGTAGACCCCATAGATTTTGAAATCTATGGGGTCTACAAGTAAGCATCAATTAAGGAATATCTTTTATTACGTGATTTAAGAATGAGGAGAGCAAAGAAAATATTAAAACCCCTTGGAGTTATCTTATTAATTCCAGTCTTATATCTCATTATCTCTTTAGTATTCTCCTATATTACAGTAAACAAAAATGACGATCTTGTCAATAAAAAACACAGTATTTATCTAGCTTCAAATGGTATACATCTGGAAATAATTATCCCAAAAACCGAATTAGATCAATCGATTTTGGATGGGTTAACCTATAATAATCAAGAACAATTTTTTTCGTTTGGATGGGGGGATAGAACTTTTTATATAAAGACCTCTACCTGGTCAGATTTCACGATTATAAATAAATATAAAGCAGCATTTGTTAACACCCCTGCTCTATTACATGTAACAAGATATGTCACTATGAAAAGTGATTGGGTCGAAATAAAAATGACACCAATTCAATTTAAAAAGTTAAATAACTATATTAATGATACTTTTAGGCTAGATGACAGGAAGAAAAAAATTATCCTACCAGGACTAAGTTACCATAACAACGATGATTTCTATGAAGCTACAGGAAACTACACTTGCCTTAATACTTGCAATACATGGGTAAACACAGGTTTTAAACAAAGTCGTATAAAAGCATGTTTATGGACTCCTTATGATTTTAGACTTCTTTCTATCCATCAGAAAAAAAATGAGAGCCTTTAATAGCTCTCACCCTTTTTAAATATAGTGAGTTTTAAGAAAGTAAAAGATTACTTCTTTGGCATCATTACTTTGTCAATGGTATTAATAAACCCATTAGATGCTTCGACATCTGTAGTAATTAGTCTACCTCCATTGCCATTTTCATCAATCAAAAATATACTACCTCCTTTTAAAGAAGCTGTAAGCAGGTTTCCTCCCAAAGTTCTTAAAGGTATACTTCCTCTTCCTTCATTAATCGCCACAATAATATCTTGTTTTGTAATTTTACTAGGGATGATATGATATTTTAAAATATTGATAAGCTGTTCTTTATCTTCCGGTTTTAACTGTTCATCTTGTAAACCTTTAGGTAAATTCTCAAAAGCAGAATTTATAGGGGCAAATATGGTGTAGACACCTTCTTCGCTTAAAGTATTATATAGTTCTGCAGCTTTAAGTGCAGTAGTAAATGTAGAAAACCCTTTATCTACTGATATAAATTCGGCAATAGTAGGAACCTTTTCTTCAACCTCTTCTACCACTCCATTTGCCGGTATTTTTTGTGCGATTAGCTTCCCATTTTCATCTTTAGTAACAATATACTTTTCACTTTCACTACATGCGGTGGTTAGTAATACTCCAGATAAGGCAAAAACAGCAAATACATTTTTAATTTTCATGATGGCGGGTTTAATTTAGTCTTTAGATTTCTTTAACGTTGTATACCTCTTTTTCTTTGGTAAGTTTTGGTTAAAAAATGTTAATGAAACCTTAAAATAAATTTGTAACCTAAAAAGAATACAACACTATTAATTCTTATATAATTTGGTATCTTAGTCTACAAAGTAATACGAGTTTTTATACTCTTGTTATGTATCTATCAAAAAATCATTCATGCGAATTACAAAAAGAATTACTCTAATCATTTTAGTTCTAGTCATCTCGTTTATTGTTCATACCCTAGTTTCTACTGGATTTTTTAGAACTGTTGAAAATCAATTTGATGGCAAAATTGTTAAAAAAGTAGCGCTCCCTGGTGCAGAAGATATTACAATTAGTCATGTCGACAGCTTTGCTTTAATTTCATCTACCAATAGATTGGTGTATCCTCCAAAAGAAGAAGAACGAGGAGGCTTATATCGTATGGAATTAAAAAGTGGTAATTTCAAAACTATAAACCTTACTGCTTCCTTAAAAAAACCATTTGCACCTCATGGCATTTCAATGATAAAAAAGGATAGCACATATACAATAATGGCTATTAATCACACTCTAGCAGGGCATTCTATCGAAGTTTTTTCTCTACATAATGAGAGCCTTACACATAAAAAATCTATCACTGATCCTTCTCTAAAAAGCCCAAATGATATTGTACTAATTGATGAAAATCGATTTTATGTTACTAATGATCATGGGTATACCAAAGGAATAGGGAAAATTTTTGAAGAATACGGTGGACTTTCGGTATCTAATGTGGTGTATTTTGATGGTGATAAATTTATTGAAGTGGCCGACGGAATTGCATATGCTAACGGAATCAATTTTGACCCTAAGCGTAATCTGCTTTACGTTGCATCTCCTCGAGGGTTTGAAATTAAAGTATACTCTAGAAACGCAGATGGATTACTAGATTTTATAGAAGACATTCCTTGCGGTACAGGAGTAGATAATATCGAAATTGATAGTGAAGGTCATCTTTGGAGTGGCGCACATCCAAATTTATTGCGATTTAAAGCATATGCACAAGGAAAGAAAAACACTTCACCTTCTGAAGTAATTAAAGTAACCTATCGCGAGAAAAATGATTACTTAGTTGAGCAAATTTATGTTGAAGATGGCGAAGTGATGTCTGGTTCCAGTTCTGCTGCTGCGTTCGGAGATTTAATTTTAACCGGTAATGTTATGGATGATGAATTTTTAATTTTGAAAGAAGGAAAATAACTTTATTAAGGTTAATCCCCATTTCAGATTAGATTTCTTTAGAAAAATGACAGAGCAACTCAAAGACCATATCCTAAAATTTGTAACTCCTCCTGAGAGCGAACTTCAATCTTTTTTGAATGTAATGGAGTTTGAAAACATTGAAAACAAACAATACATCCTAAAAGAAAGACAATACTGTAAGTTTCAATATTTCATTCTTAAAGGATGTTTCCGATCCTTTTTCATCAATAAGAAAGGGGTAGAAAAGGTGGTTAATTTTGGAATTGAAGATTGGTGGCTTACTAATTTTGACAGTTTTATTAATCAAACTCCTTCAGAACTAAATATTCAAGCAGCAGAAGATTCGCAAGTCCTAAAAATAAGTAAGCAAAAACTGGATGACATTTTAAAAGAGTCTTTAGAATTAAATCGATACTTCAGAATTATCCTGGAAAAAGTTAGAATAGCAGACCAGCGTAGAATTCAATTTATGTATACTTTATCGGGAGAAGAACTCTACACTGTTTTTTGTGAATACAACCCTGATTTTGTACAGCGCGTTCCTCAATATATGTTAGCCTCATATTTAGGATTTACTCCAGAGTTCCTAAGTAAAATTAGAAGAAAAAGGAAGCTGTAAACATTTCTTAATCTAGATTAATTTTTTAATTATTCTTAATGTAGAATTTTGTCTTAAACAATTAAAAATAAAGACATGATGAATACAGAAAGAATCAATATCAATGAGATTAACCCTAATGCCTACAAACCGGTATTTGAGCTTTACAACATTATTAAAAAGAGTTCATTAACAGCCTCAGAATTTTCTCTTATCCAAATCAGAGCTTCACAAATTAACGGTTGCGCCTATTGTATGCAATTACACATTAAAGAGGCTGTAGAACAAGGAGAAAAACAATATCGCATACACGCATTACTTGTATGGAAAGAATCTCCTTTTTTTACTAAAGAAGAGCAAATTATTCTCGAGATGACCGAGCAGATAACTACTATTTCTGAACACGGTTTACATCAGAAAGTATACGAAGATGCTATTACACTTTTTGGCAAAGAAAAAGTAGCAGATATTATCATGGCTATATGTTGTATTAATGTCTGGAACAGAATAGGAAGAGCAACACTATTAACCCCAATACCATCTCAAAACTAAAAGCAATATGAAAATTGTATATATAAAACTCTTTTTAAGAGTAAGCATTGCCTTTGGATTTTTATCTGCTGTAGGAGATCGATTTGGGTTTTGGCCAAAAGAAAACTCTGCCTGGGGAAACTGGGCTAGCTTTTTAGAATACACAAAAGTACTCACCCCCTGGGCTCCTGATAATTTTGTCAATGTACTCGGTAGTATAGCAACACTTGCAGAAGTTATTTTAGCGTTGTTTTTGCTTATTGGTTTTAAAACATCATTAGTCGCCAAATTAAGTGGTTATCTCTTATTAATTTTTGGATTGGCGATGACATGTACCATAGGGATTAAAGCTCCGCTAGACTACTCCGTATTTTCTGCCGCTGCTGCCGCATTTGGCCTTAGCTTGATTAAAGAGCAATATCTTGAGGTTGATTCTTTATACATAAATAATACCAATTTAAACCATCATAATCAATGAACTTTAACCTCGCTTTAAGTAGCTATTATTCTTAAAAATTTTAAATTTAACACTTCAATCATTGCTATTATGGAAAAGAAAGACTGGTCGCAACTGCCTTTGATCAATAACACAGAAAGCCCAAAAAAACGTTTTGAACTACATGTTGAAAATGAAATCGCGTTTATAGAATATATTCTTGCCAAAGAAAACTCTATATACTTAACACATACCGAAGTCCCAAAATCATTAGAAGGAAAAGGGTTAGGAAGTGCTATTATTAAAAAGACTTTAGCCTATGTTCGCGAAAAAAAATATCAATTAGTTCCGTTATGTCCTTTTGTAGCTGTATACCTAAAAAGACATCCCGAAGCCGGAGATGGATTATTAAAAAAAGGATACTCTGTATAATTGACTATTGATTAAACATTTAGCATTCTCCATAGCTTATCTTTCAACTCCTGCAATCCTTGTTGAGCAACAGATGAAATAAACAAATATGGTACATTAAGTTGCTCGTCTAATTCGGTTTTTAATTCTTCTTGTAACTCTTCATCCAACATATCACATTTAGAGATTGCGACAAGTCGCTCTTTATCTAAAAGATCTGGGTTATAACGACGTAATTCATCTAGTAGGATTTCATATTGTTCTTTGATATCGGGTGCATCTGCAGGAACCAAAAACAGTAATGTAGAATTACGCTCAATATGACGTAAAAATCGATGACCTATACCTTTTCCTTCGGCAGCACCTTCAATAATACCGGGGATATCGGCCATTACAAAAGTCTGGAAATCACGATATTCAACAATTCCTAAATTTGGTTTTAATGTGGTAAACTCATAATCGGCAATTTTAGGTTTTGCGGATGTAATAACAGATAATAATGTAGATTTTCCTGCATTAGGAAACCCTACTAACCCCACATCTGCTAATATTTTAAGTTCTAGAGTGATATCAAATTCTTGTCCTTCCATACCTGGTTGAGCATAACGAGGCGTTTGATTTGTAGGGCTCTTAAAATGCCAATTCCCTCGACCTCCCATTCCTCCTTTGGCAGCAATATATTCTTGTCCCTCTTCGGTAATTTCTTGAATAATATTTTGAGTTTCTGTATCTCGAATTACTGTTCCTAAAGGTACATCAACATAAACATCTGCACCATCAGCACCAGTACTTCTACTCTTACTACCATGACCACCGTGTTCTGCTCTTAAGTGGCGTTTAAACTTAAGATGATGAAGTGTCCACATATTAGAGTTACCTTTTAAAATAATATGACCACCACGTCCACCATCACCTCCATCGGGGCCTCCTTTGGTAATATACTTCTCTCTATGTAAATGTACAGATCCCTTACCTCCGTTTCCGGAAGTTACATGTAATTTTACATAGTCTACAAAATTTCCTTCTGTCATAATTCACTTTCTATCATCCTGGCAAAAGCTAGGATTTTATTATTATAATTCTAATTAGAAAGATCCCAGCTTTTGCCAGGATAATACACTATAGCTTATCTATTACTTGACTCAACCGCTCGGTAATTTCGTCGATTTCCCCCACTCCGTCTACACCAAAATACTTATCTTGTTTTTGGTAATAGTTTTTCAATATTGCAGTTTCTTTATAATATACTTTAATACGATTACGTATTACTCCTTCGTCTGCATCGTCTGGCCTTCCAGATGTTTTTCCTCTTTCTAACAATCGTTGTACCAATACTTCATCATCAACTTCTAGGGCTACCATAGCACTAACTTCTGTTCCTTTAGAGGATAATAATTCGGCTAATGAATCTGCTTGTGCTTCGGTTCTGGGAAATCCGTCAAAAATAAAACCTTGGGCATTTGGATTTTTATCCACCTCGGCATTAAGCATATTAATGGTTACCTCATCGGGTACTAGCTGTCCCTTATCAATATAGGACTTTGCTAAGGTACCAAGTTCTGTAGCATTTTTTATGTTATATCTAAACACATCTCCTGTTGAGATATGTACCAGATTGTATTTCTTTTTTAAAACTTCTGCTTGTGTTCCTTTTCCTGCTCCCGGAGGGCCGAATAACACCAAATTTGTCATGTTAGTTGTTTTTAATTGGTATACTTCTGTAAGATTACGACCTAAACCATCATAGTCTAATCCATATCCTACAATAAATCGATTAGGGATTTCAATCCCGTAGTAGTCAATATTAATTTGTTTTGTGTATGCTTCAGATTTAAAGAACAGAGTAGCTATTTTAAATTCTTTGCAACCCATATTTTCTAATAACTCAGATAAAACCTCGACGGTATTACCAGTATCTACGATGTCTTCTATAATTACAACTGTTCTATCCGAAATTTCTTCATCTAAACCTATTAATTCATTAACCTGATGTGTAGTTTCGGTTCCTTGATATGATGATAATTTCACAAAACTTACTTCACAATTATGGTCAAAACGTTTAAGTATTTCTGAAGCAAACATAAAAGCACCATTTAACACACCGATAAACAGTGGATTTTTATCTGCAAGATCATTATTTAACTTCGCAGAAACCGCATCAATAGCTGCCATTATTTCATCCTCAGAAATAAAAGGAACAAACTGTAAATCGTGTAGTTTTATCATTGCATTATTACTTGCCAAGTCCTAGCTTTTAGTTTAAAGCGGCAAAGATAGTGATTACAAATAAGACTTATAAAAGTTTAAGCATTGCATTTACCTTGTATTATTATGGTTATTCCTTTTGAAAAAATTATTTTTGTCCTTTAAGGTAAATTTGAAACCCCAATAATGGCAAACTTTTTCTCTTCAGACTTTAAATTAGGAATTTTAGGAGGTGGACAACTAGGTAAAATGATGTTGTATGACACCCGAAAATATGATATCCAAACCTATGTTCTTGACCCAAATCCAAATGCCCCGTGCAAAATTGGTTGTGATTACTTTCAATTGGGTAATCTTATGGATTATGAAACAGTGTATAATTTTGGAAAAAAAGTAGATGTCCTCACTTTCGAAATTGAGACGGTAAATATAAAAGCTTTAGCACAACTCGAAAAAGAAGGAAAAAAAGTATATCCAAGTGCAAAAACCTTGGAAAACATACAAAATAAGGGAAAACAAAAACTTTTTTATAAAGAAAATGGGATCCCAACAGCAAAATTTATTCGGTTTTCTAATAAAGCTCATCTTACTGAAGGTATTACTAGTAGTAAAATGAAATTACCTTTTGTTTGGAAAAGTACTCAGGGAGGATATGACGGCAAAGGAGTTTCTATCGTAAAATCAGGAGCCGACTTAGCTAAATTACCCGATGTGGAATGTATTATTGAAGAATTGGTTGATTATAAAAACGAATTAGCAGTAATTGTTGCTCGTAATCCACAAGGGGAAATTAAGACATATCCAGTAGTTGAGATGGAATTTCATCCCGAAGCTAACCAAGTTGAATACGTTATCTGCCCAGCTAGAATTGATACTAAAATAGCAGAAGAAGCAATTAAAGTGGCTAAAAAAGTATCTAAAGCATTTGAGCACGTAGGTATATTAGCTGTTGAACTATTTTTAACTAAAAATGATAAAATTTTAGTTAACGAAGTAGCTCCAAGGCCTCATAACAGCGGCCATTATAGTATTGAAGCAAGTTACACTAACCAATTCGAACAACATATCAGAGCTATTTTGGATTTACCACTAGGTGATACTGCAAGTAAAGTAGGTGGCATTATGGTAAACCTTGTTGGTGATGAAGGTCATTCGGGTGATGTGTTGTATAAGAATATTGAAGAAATCATGAAAATGAATGGAGTTACACCCCATATTTATGGCAAAAAGCAAACAAGGCCCTTTAGAAAGATGGGACATGTAACTATTGTTCATGAAGATATTAACGAAGCAAGAAAAATTGCAGAAAAAGTAAAGAAAACTATTAAAGTAATAAGTAAATAATCATAATTAATAACGCAATGAGCAAGGTGGGAATTATAATGGGCAGCACTAGTGACATGCCCGTAATGGAAAAAGCCATAGAAGTATTACAAGGTTTTGATATCGAAGTAGAAGTTGATATAGTTTCTGCACATCGTACTCCAGAAAAATTATTCGATTACGCTAAAAATGCCCACACCAGAGGGATAAAAGTAATCATAGCCGGTGCTGGTGGTGCAGCTCATCTTCCAGGTATGGTCGCTTCATTATCTCCTTTACCTATAATTGGTGTTCCTGTAAAATCCAGTAACTCTATAGATGGTTGGGATTCTGTACTATCCATTTTACAAATGCCAGGAGGAGTGCCGGTTGCTACGGTAGCTCTTGATGGAGCATTAAACGCGGGGATCCTAGCTGCACAAATCATTGGTACTAGTGATACTTGTGTTCTTGACAAGGTTATCGTATACAAAGAAGGATTAAAGCAAAAGGTTATCGAAGGTGCTAAAAAAATAAAGAAATAATTAGGTATAAAAAAAGAGCCACTTTTCAGTGACTCTTTTAAATATCTGGCCTTACAAAAGAATATAACAATATTTATTAACCAACTTAAATATATTACACAAAAAATTCATAGTAAGACCATACTCTTAAAACCTACAACAAAGGTAAAACCTTACTTTGATTACACAATAAAAGTAAGAAAAACTTATTAACAATTTTCGATAAAACATGTATTTACCCGATGAAATACACAATTTTATTTTATACAAGTAATTTTTTATCAAAAAAAGTGACAGAATTGTTGTATTCCGGAAAAAAAACAAAAAAAAGAGCTACAATGTTTGCAGCTCTTTTCAATATATTTGGTCTATGCTTTGAAAATACATATTAATATCCATACCCCAGATAAAAATAATGACTCGCTTCTCATTGCCAGACCATCACTAATAAACCAAGTCAAATGTATTGGTATAAAAGTTAGTTAGGGTAAAAACAGATAAAATCATAATCACAATTTTCGACAAAAGGTTAATTTTTTCGACATAAAGCATATAATTAATAAAAGATTAAATATCATAATAACAATGAACAATTCATTATTAGTACCATTTGATGCTTCGCCATTTTCAAAAATAAAAACAGAACATTTTTTACCTGCAATTAAAAATGGCATATCTATTGCCAAAAATGAGGTTGATGCAATAGTAGCCAATCCTGAGGAACCATCGTTTCTAAACACTATAGAAGCGCTAGATTATAGTGGTGAATTGCTAGATAGAGTTACCAGTGTATTTTTTAATTTGAATAGTGCCGAAACCAATGAGGAAATCCAAAAAATAGCGCAAGAAATCTCTCCGATTATCGCAGAGTATGAAAATGACATTAATCTTAACCAGGAGTTATTTAAAAGAATCGAACTCGTTTATCAGCAAAGAAAAAAATTAAACCTTACACCCGAGCAATATACACTTCTTGAAAAAAAGTATAAATCGTTTTCAAGAAATGGTGCCAATCTTGCAGCAGAGAAAAAAGAAAATTTAAGAGAAATAGATAAAGAACTTTCTAAGCTTAAATTGAAATTTGGTGAAAATGTTTTAGCAGAGACTAATAAATTTGAAATGTTACTTACTAATGAATCCGATGTAGATGGTCTTCCTGATGGAGCTAAAGAAGCTGCAAAAGCTATGGCTGAAGCAAAAGGCAAAGATGGCTGGATGATTACTTTGGATTACCCAAGTTATGTCCCTTTTATGACCTATGCAGATAATAGACAGCTACGTAAAAAATTAGCCCTTGCATTTGGATCGAAAGGTTTTCATAGTGACGATCTTGATAATCAAGATACTGTTCTTAAAATAGCCAACCTAAGATATAAACGTGCCCAGTTGTTAGGATACAAATCTCATGCACATTATATTCTTGAAGAAAGAATGGCAGAAACCCCAGACAAAGTATTTTCATTTTTAAATGAAATTCTGGAAAAAGCAAAACCTGCAGCCGAAAGAGAATTTAAAGAACTAGAAGCTTTTGCAAAAGATCTTGATAACATTGATCAACTTCAAAAATGGGATAGTGCCTATTACACAGAAAAATTAAAGCAGAAACTTTTCGATTTAGACGATGAGCAATTAAAACCTTATTTCAAACTAGAGAATGTAATTAATGGGGTATTTACTATTGCTTCTAAACTATTCGGCCTTCAATTTGAAGAAACCGATACCATCGACAAATATCATAATGAAGTAAAGACATATAATGTAACAGACACAGAAGGAAACTTTATATCGCTATTCTACGCAGATTTTCATCCACGCCTAGGTAAACGAAATGGTGCATGGATGACATCTTATAAATCCCAAATGAAAAAAAGTGGTGAAAATGTTAGACCTCATGTTTCTATTGTTTGCAATTTCACAAAACCAACTCCCAGCAAACCTTCGTTACTAACATTTAATGAAGTTACAACATTATTTCATGAGTTTGGTCATGCTTTACATGGCATACTAGCTAATACTACTTATCCAGGCCTATCAGGAACTAGTGTGTATTGGGACTTTGTAGAACTACCAAGCCAAGTACTAGAAAACTGGTGTTATGAAAAAGAAGCTTTAGAATTATTTGCCAAACATTATGAAACCGGTGAAGTGATCCCAATGGAATTAGTTAAAAAGATTAAAGAATCTGCTACTTTTATGGAAGGCATGGCTACACTTCGTCAATTAAGTTTTGGCTTATTAGATATGGCGTGGCATAGTGAAGATCCTAGTGCAATTAAAGATGTAAAGGAGCATGAAAAAAAAGTATTTACTAAAACCTCATTTTATCCCGATGTAGCAGAAAACTGTATGAGTACGGCTTTTTCGCATATATTTCAAGGTGGATACTCTGCAGGTTATTACTCTTACAAATGGGCAGAAGTATTAGATGCAGATGCTTTCGAGCATTTTAAAGAAAATGGAATCTTTAATAAAGAAGTGGCTACTAAATTTAAGGAAAATGTGTTATCCAAGGGAGGTACTGAAAATCCAATGATATTATATAAGCGTTTTAGAGGACAAGAACCGAAGCCAGAAGCTTTATTAAAACGTGCCGGGTTGATCAAATAATTCTTAAGATCTAAAGATTGAATAAAAAAGGTGCTTCAGTTATATTGAAGCACCTTTATTGTTGTCATTTAATTTTATTGAATCACTATTTTTTTTGTTACGGTTTCTTCTCCTTTTGTTTCAAATTCGATAAGATATATCCCTGATTTTAGAGATAATTTTTTAGCCGACACCTTATTGACCCCATTACTCAATTGAATTTTAGATATTCTTTTTCCTGAAATTGAGTAAATAAAAGCAGTTACAGTATTAGCAGTAGCTTTATTTGCTACATTAATTACAAAATTATTTGTTGTCGGATTAGGACCTATAGTTACTGTAGATAAAATCCCTTCTTTTGTATTTCCTAATACTGGAGTAATCGAACCAAAATCTATGGCTTTCACAGATCTACCACAAGAACCTTCATAAATCTTTATATTAGAGAAAATAGAGGTATTACCGCTTCCTGCATCATTATCGTTTGTAAACACTAATCGATTCATATTACCTGTATAGAAATCTCCTACCGGAATAGTATACCTTTTTGTACCACTAGAATAATTATCATAGTTTGTTACTCCGTAATTTTGAGTACCATGTACTTTAAAATATCTATTTGCGGTTAACGTATTATCATTTTCGAAACCAATAGCATGAATTTCTCCCTGAGAAGAACTACTAAAATCAAATTCTATAACTGTTGATGCAGTTACTGTATAATTTAGGGATACAGATTTCCATGTATTATTTTGCAAAGATAATCCGGCACCTCCATTTACAACTGAGTAATCCCCTGCATTATCTTGATTGGCAAAAGATGTAATAGTTAGAGCATTAAAATCTAAAGAATCACAGTTACCTGGTCCCGGATCTACTACAGATTCTCCAACACGTACATCATCAATAGTAATATCACCTTGCCAGCTATTTCCTGTTACTGCATTAAATCTAAGCTGCACAGGAGCGCTTTGATAAGAAGAAAGATCAATGCTAGCTGTATTCCAGTTACTGCCTTGAGATCCAGATTTACTAAAAACATTAGTCCACGTACCCCCATTATCTGTACTTGCTTCAACAGATAAATTACCTACTGCATCCCCTTGCATATGATATTTAAAAGCTAAACTCGGATTTGATAATGTACTTAGACTAAAACAAGGAGAATTAAGTATTGCTCTTTTATTAGGAAACCCGGTTCCATCACCAGAAGCTTCAACATAGATATAAGAAGATCCTTCTGCAGCACTACTTGGTCCCGTTCCATTTGATGGAGTTCCGTTAGAATCGATAGTCCAGTTTAAATCATCGTTTGTCGCTTGTTTCCATGAACCAATGGATCCCTCGAACCCTTGCTTATAAGGAAAAGCAGAAATAGCTGTTGTACACTCACTAGGTGTAGGTCCACCGCCAGTTACGCCATTTGAGATTTCAATTAAATACTCCAGGGCTAGCTTTGCAAATTTGGCTGCATGAGTAGCATTAGGTGTTGGTGAACGATCAAAAGTATCTCTGGTGGTATGAATATTAGGGTTACTTTGATTAAAAGAAGCTTCAAAAGGAAATGCTACATCATATCCCTGCTGTGCCCAACTATAGTGATCAGAACAACCATAATTACATTGAGAAGTCCCATAAGTAAGTTTATGTGTTCCTGATGCATTATAATAGTTCATCAATTCTATTAAAAAATCATTTAGAGTATCGTCATTATAAGAATCTGTTGACACATAAATATCGTTTGTAGAGCCTTTGTAATTAGTCATATCTAATTGCATATAGCTTACTACATTTACGTTACGCCTTTTATAATCTTCAGCAATTTCTTTAGACCCTCTAAGTCCAACTTCTTCTGCAGCAAAGGCCATAAATTCCATCGTTCTTTTAGGCTTAAAATTCATTGAAAACAGCACTCGAGCCGCTTCAGTGATTGTAGCAATACCTGATGCATTATCATCGGCTCCAGGAGCATTGTTACTATTACCACCTCTAGCAGTAGAATCAATGTGCCCTCCAATAATTACGAATTCATCTGGTTCTTGTGTTCCGGTTATAGTCATCACTACTGAAGGCATATTAGTACTTGTGTGATTCACAATTCTTACTGATACATCACTACGCCCTGCAGCTAAACCTTCCCATTTCGTTTTTAAATCCAAAACAGCTTGTCTTGCACTATTAGTGGTATGATATCGTGATCCATAATCCTCTAATTCCTGAATTTGATTGGCAATATTAAAATTGTTCACCAAATCAAGACTTTGTCTTACTAATGCGTCTTGTGTAATTGAAAAAACAGCTCTTTGCGTCCTAGCCGACTTTTTATTAATGTTTCCGATTGAAGAAAGTGCATTCTTTTCTGAAGTTTCGTAGATAAATCCAGGTCCATGAACCAATACTTTATGATGCAGTTCTTCAGCTGCATTATGACTAAGCATTACTGCACTATAGCCATTATTGGAACTAATAATTTTAATATCCTCGGGATGATCAATTTTGAGCCCCTGGGCATCCCTGGTTTGCATAGTAGCATAAAACATCCCTTTTTGCTCCTGTGCGTAGCCATTACTAAAGAATAAGCATAGCAATACTACTGAAATAATTAGATTTAATTTTTTCATTATTATATGAGTTTGTGTTAGTACTGTAACTTACGCAAAATCAATTTTTAACAAAAATGGATAGTCCACAAAATAACAACTGGATTCCCCTATTCATTTAATAGGGTAAAAATAATTAAGTTTCAATATTTTTTGAAAGTTTAATAATTTTCATATATTTGTAGTATGAAACGCACCTTATTATTTGAATTAATACTATCGAAATACTATTGGCGAGTTCCATCTAATCATTAAAAAACAATATACTACGACAGATGAATTATGATGAAGCAAAAAATAAATTTATTTCAACATGGGGAGCTTTAGGGACCTTGTGGGGAATTAATAAAGCTATGGCGCAAATCCATGCTCTTTTATTAATATCACCCGAACCTCTTTCTATGGAGGATATCATGGAAGAGCTTCAAATATCCAGAGGAAACACAAGTATGAATCTTCGTCAATTAATGGATTGGGGTATTGTTTTCAAAGAGAATAAAATGGGTGAGCGTAAAGAATACTTCACCTCTGAAAAAGATGTACAGGAGCTGGCAAGACAAATTGCTAAAGAAAGAAGCAGACGAGAATTAAAACCTACAATTAAGATTTTAAATGATGTTTCTAAAATCCAAGAAGATGGAACAGCCAAAACTACAGAGCTTATAAAACAAACTAAGGCATTGCATGAAATGGCAGACACATTGGACATCCTTATGAACAAAGTTGTTGGGCAAGATCATAACTGGATCACAAAAGCATTAGTTAAATTAATTAAATAATCTAGTAAAACTATACATAAGAAAGGAGGAAATCTCTTTTTAATTTTCAATAATTCTTTCAATTTTTTCTGAAAGTTTAAAATATACAAAACATGAAATTCAATATTCCAAACTGGCTTATTATTATTGGTGGTATCGGTCAAATATTTACTGCGTTAATATATCCTTATATAAGACATCAGGTTTTTGACTGGTACAATGATGTAAAACAATTAAAACCCCTTAACCAGGAAATAGCAAAAACGTATGGAAGATATATCCAGGGTCTCAACTTTTCATTTGGATTGATTGCCATATTACTCACCTCTCAATTAAAAGAACAATCTGCTCTGGCTATAGCCATAACTGGTTTAATCGCTGCGTATTGGGTAGGTAAAGTTGCCACCCAAATTGCATATTACCCGATGTATGAAATTCCTAAAAAGCCAATATTTAAGATAGGTAGTTATTTCATGAATTTCCTATTCATCCTCTTTGCAACGGTATATACACTATTAGTAATCTACAACTGCATAGGGTTTTTCAACTTGTAAACTATAAAGATATGAGCACACTCACCGTACTACAAAGACTAAAACAAAGAAGATCCGCTACAAAGCGTAACATCATCCAGTTCTATGATGAAGCTACAGAAGACTATGAATTTTGGAGCAAGGATTTTAATATGCATTTTGGATATTATATCCCCTTTAAAACCAACCTGCTTAAACGAGATTCTATGCTCAATGAGATGACACAGCAAGTTTTTAATAGACTTAGTGTTTCTCTAAAAAACTCTTTGGTTGCTGATCTGGGATGTGGGATTGGAGGTGCCATGCAATATGGACTAAGAAAATATCCATTATTAAATATTATAGGGGTCACATTATCAACATTTCAGGTACATGAAGGAAATAAAAGATTGAAACATAAAAACGGATTGATCCTCGAGGAAAATTATTGCAACACTTCATTTAAATCTAACAGTATTGATGGAGCTTATGCTATCGAAAGTCTATGCCATTCTGGTCATAGTATACAATCACTACAAGAAGCTTTTAGGATACTGAAACCTAACTCTAAATTAGTCATTGCCGATGTATTTCTCAAAAAAGGTGAAGAACAATTATGCATGGGGAGCACATATTGCTATGAACAACTATGCAAAGGATGGAGCCTCGAAGGATTAGGAAGTATCGAGGATGTACAAAAAAATCTAGAATACATTGGTTTTAAAAACGTAAGTATCGAAGATGTATCCTTTAGAGTAGCCCCATCGGTGTTACATGTGCCTTTTGCGATCACAGGATTTATTCTCAAAAAATTATTAAAAAGAGAACATCTAAAACCCCAAAGCTGGAAAAACCTTAAAGGATCATTATTTGCCTTACTTTCTGGAGTACACATGAAAAGTTTTGGGTATTACCTAATTACAGCAGAAAAATAAATATGAAAAAAGTAATCATTGCAGCCGGAACTGGTTTCTTAGGAAAAGTATTAATAGAATACCTTAAACCCAAGTCAGAAACCATAATCATTCTAACTCGTGGTAAAAGCAAAATAGAAAACAATGTTAAGTTTGTTAATTGGGATGCTAAAACTATTGGAAACTGGAAAAATGAACTGGATAACGCCGATGTACTCATTAACATGACAGGCAAATCAGTGGATTGCAGGTACAACAAAAAGAATAAAGACCTAATATTAAGTTCTAGAATAGAATCTACAGCAATTTTAGGGAAAGCAATTAAAGAATGTCACAATCCTCCCAAAGTTTGGCTTAATTCCTCTACAGCAACAATTTATCGACATTCGCTAGATAAAGAAATGGATGAAATACATGGTGAGATAGGAACCGGTTTTTCGGTAAATGTAGCTACTTCATGGGAGAATACATTTTTTGAACAGCAAACACCAAAAACCAGAAAAGTAGCCTTAAGAACTTCTATTGTTTTAGGAAAAAATGGTGGTGCTCTTCAACCTATAGTAAACTTAACCAAAATTGGATTTGGAGGAAAACAAGGTCATGGAAATCAAAAATTAAGCTGGATACATGAAACAGACTTTGCCAGGAGTTTAGAATTCATTATTAATAATCAAAAAATCACGGGTGTCATTAATATTGTATCACCAAAACCTACTACAAATCAGGCATTTATGAGAATCCTTAGAAAGCTCATGAAAATTCCTTTTGGGATATCATTATCAAAACCAATATTAGAGTTTGGAGCTCGTCTTATTAAAACCGAAACCGAATTAATACTTAAAAGCAGAAATGTGGTTCCCAAAAAACTTCAAGATCATGGTTTTGTTTTTCTATATCCTAATCTAAAAACCGCATTAAACGACCTCGCCCATTAACATTCATGACAATAATACATCTCAAAACCGAAATAAAAGCTCCAATCGAAGAAGTATTTGATCTATCAAGAAATATAGATTTTCATATACATTCAGCAAAAAAGACTAATGAAAAAGCCATTAATGGCATTACCTCTGGATTGATAGAATTAAATGAAACTGTAACATGGAGAGGAAAACATTTTGGGATATATCTTACTCATCAAAGTAAGATTACTTGTCTTCAATTTCCTGATCATTTTACAGACGAAATGATTACAGGTCATTTTAAATCATTTAAGCATCAGCATATTTTTCATACAACAACTTTTGGAACAAAAATGATTGACATTCTAGAATATAAGACCCCATATGGAGTCTTTGGGAAACTATTCAATCAAGTCCTATTAAAAAAACATCTTACTGATTTTCTTACCGCTCGAAATCAATCCATAAAATCATATGTAGAGATTAAAAAGGACAAGATATAATACGTGAAAAAATTAATGTAAGGTCGCCATAATAATTCCTACTTAGTTATTCATCGTAAAAGCATAGAGCAAGATTCAACTTTTTATCCTATTTTTGATGAAGACAACAATAGGAATGACAATGCCAACAAACACCATAGACCCCAACGCATGGGTGGATAAATACAGTGATTACCTGTTTAACTATACCATTGTAAGAGTTGATGATAAAGAAATTGCTCAAGATCTTGTACAAGAAACATTCTTTGCCGGCCTTAAATCTATGAAAAACTTCAAAGGTGAAGCTAGCGAAAGAACTTGGTTAATTTCTATTCTAAAAAGAAAAATAATTGACCATTATCGCAAAATTAATAGCAATAAAGGCAAAGCTGAAGTTAGAATAAATTATTCAACAGATTCTGAGACCGAAGGGGATTGGTTAGAAGAACGAGTAGCGGATCCCTTTGACAAGAATGCCGAAGGCGATATTGAAAATGAAGAGCTTGGATTAGCAATACACAATTGCATGGATAAATTACCAGAAAAACAATCCCTGATTTTTAAAATGAAAACAATTCAAGGTTTTGATACTGAAGCCATTTGTAATGAATTCGATATTACTGCGTCTAACCTATGGGTTATTATCCATCGAGCACGTACAGCAATGGCTGAGTGTTTAGAAAAAAATTGGTTTTAAAAAAATAATGAGTAAGGAAGAAAACAAAAACGGAATATTTGTAAGTTGTTCTGATGCTAATCACTTCTGTGATAAGAATCAGTATAAAGAAGCTACTTTTTGGGAAAAAGTAAAGTTGAACATACATTTGATATATTGTAAAGCGTGTAGAAAATATTCTGCAAACAATGGCAAACTAACTAAGTTGGTTAAGGATCCAAAAGTTATAAGTATCAATCAATATGAAAAGAATGCAATGAAAGAGCGACTAAAACAAAAAATGAACGAGTAATTAAGAATACTTAAAAAATATACCAATAAAAAAGAAGTACCCGAAATTGTAATGAACAGCACTAGTAAATTATTTGTGTCCTGCGAAGAAGCAAAACATATTTGTGATAAAAATCAGTATGGAGAAGCTTCAATCTTGGAAATTATAAAACTCAACATTCGTTTAGTTTACTGTAAAGTTACGCGGGCATATTCTAAAAGAAATACAAAGCTTACAAAGACCATAAAAAAAACTGATATTCATATTATTAGTTCATCTCAGAAAGAATCAATGAAACAAATAATAAAAGAAGAGTTAACTAAATAAGTTTTGAAGTGTAAGCAGTATAGCAAACCACATTATAGGAATACTTTCTACCCAAAAAGAACAATAATATTTTGATTGCTTCCTCTCTGTTCCCCATAAAAACAATAGGCTAATCACAGCCACTAAGATCGTGCTTAAAATTTCTATAGAAGAAAGTATATCTTTTATAGCTGTCAACAATAAAAACACTACTAACAAAATACTTCCAAAGACTTTAGTCCTTGTTACCCCTATTTTTTGCGGAATTGTTTCTAATGTTTCAGCATCGTATTGAAGATCTCTTATTTCAAAAGGTAGCATCAATACCACAACAAACAGAAATCGTTGAATTATTTCAATTAAAAAATCAAAACTTAACTCCCCTTTAGCATAGATCATTGGGATCAATACGGTAGCTCCAGTCCAAACCAATCCTATTATAAAAATTTTGATCCCAGCCACACTTCTCAAATTTTTCTTATTCGGAAAAATCGGTACTGCATACAACACTGTAAGGATAACAAAAGGAATCATATACATTAGGGTATCATAAGACACCTTAAAAGCAAAATACACAAAAAACCCACTACACAATAAAGTTAAAATACGGATCCCTTTCATAGATCTGGTTAGCCGTCGATGATGAAGTTTAGAAACTTTAGAATACTTAACAAAATTATATGCCGCTATAGAACCTAAAAAACTAAAAAGAAGAAATGTATTTCCATTAGCAATTTCGAATTTAATAAATGTAATTTGTACTAAAGCACAAATAGCTATAGCAACATGAATACTGCTATTAACATAAAATCTAAATATACTTTTTAAGACTTCCACGCTACAAATTTAGGGTAATCTGTTAATAAGACCCGAAATTGGTTAAAAACTTGATGCCTTTGGGTTAATTATTTGTGAAATTTTTTACAATTAAATGTGTACTTTTGCGGTCTCAATTTCAACTGTTTTTCGCTATGAAAACTGACTCATTTAAACTGCGTCACATAGGTCCATCAGAAAAGGACCTAGACAGCATGTTAAACACTATTAAAGTAGATTCAATAGATCAACTCATCTTTGAAACTGTTCCTGATGATATTCTTTTAAAAAAACCACTCAATCTTGCTTCTGCAATGAGTGAACAAGAGTATTCGGCACATATTCAAAAATTATCTATCAAGAACAAAGCGTTCAAAACCTACATCGGTCTTGGATATCATGAATCTTGTCTACCAGCAGTAATACAACGCAATATTCTAGAAAACCCAGGTTGGTACACTGCCTATACACCGTATCAGGCAGAAATCGCTCAAGGTCGATTAGAAGCTTTGTTGAATTACCAAACCATGATCTGTGACCTTACGGGTATGGAACTCGCAAACGCTTCATTATTAGATGAAAGTACAGCTGCCGCCGAAGCAATGACTATGCTTTATGCCGTGCGTTCTAGAGATCAGAAAAAGAATAATGTTAGCAAATTTTTTGTTTCCGAAGAGATTTTACCTCAAACACTCTCCTTATTAAAAACAAGGGCAATACCCTTACATATTGAATTAGTGGTTGGAGATCATCAGCAATTTGATTTCTCTACAGAGTTTTACGGAGCTATTCTTCAATATCCCGGAAAATCAGGGCAAGTATACGATTATGCTGATTTCGTCAAAAAAGCACATCAAGCTGAAATCAAAGTGGCTGTTGCAGCAGATATTTTGAGCTTAGTGTCTCTAAAATCACCAGGAAGTTTTGATGCAGATGTTGTTGTAGGAACTACACAACGTTTTGGTATTCCATTGGGATATGGAGGCCCTCATGCTGCGTACTTTGCTACCAGAGAACAATATAAAAGAAATATTCCGGGTAGAATTATTGGGGTTACCCAAGATACCAATGGGGATCGTGCCTTACGAATGGCTCTTCAGACCAGAGAACAACACATAAAACGCGATAAAGCTACATCTAATATTTGTACTGCTCAAGTACTTCTGGCAGTTATGGCCGGAATGTATGGAGTATATCACGGACCAGAAGGCTTGCAATATATAGCATCAAAAGTTAATGCATCTGCTGCAGAACTAAGTAAAATATTAAAAAACTTAGATTTCGAGCAACTAAATACTGCATATTTTGATACTATTCGTATACAAGCCGACGCAACTAAAATAAAGGAAATAGCAGAGGCTCATGAGGTGAATTTTTATTACCCAGATACTACTACAGTTTCTATATCCCTTAACGAGGCAACAACTATTGAAGATCTAAATGTTATTGTTTCTATTTTTGCAAAATCTGTAGGAAAAGAAGGAATTCAAATTAAAGAAATTGGCAAATCCAATAGTATAGATTCTAATATAAAACGAGATACCGAGTTTCTAACAAATGACGTATTTAACACCTATCATTCTGAAACAGAATTGATGCGTTATATCAAAAAGTTAGAACGCAAAGATCTTTCCTTAAACCATTCTATGATTCCTTTGGGATCATGTACTATGAAACTAAATGCGGCATCAGAAATGTTGCCACTTAGTGATCCGCAATGGGGTAATATCCACCCTTTGGTACCTGTAGATCAAGCTCAAGGATACCAGGAAATACTAAAAAAACTTGAAGATCAATTAACCGAAATTACAGGTTTCGCCGCTACATCATTACAACCTAATTCTGGTGCCCAAGGAGAATTTGCCGGACTAATGGTAATTCGTGCTTATCACGAATCCAGAGGTGATCATCATCGTAATATTTGTTTGATCCCATCTTCGGCTCACGGAACCAACCCTGCGTCTGCAGTTATGGCCGGAATGAAAGTAGTCGTTACCAAAGCTACCGAAGAAGGTAATATTGATGTAAATGACTTAAGAGAAAAAGCACTTAAGTATAAAGATAATCTTGCCGCTTTGATGGTGACCTACCCTTCTACTCATGGAGTATACGAGTCAGCAATTAAAGAAGTTACCAAAATTATTCATGATAATGGTGGGCAAGTCTATATGGATGGTGCCAATATGAATGCACAGGTTGGATTAACCAATCCAGGTGCCATTGGCGCAGATGTTTGTCACCTAAACCTTCATAAAACCTTTGCCATACCTCATGGTGGTGGTGGACCTGGTGTAGGTCCTATTTGTGTTGCAGAACAATTGGTTCCGTTTTTACCAGGTAATCCAATTATAGCTACAGGAGGAGATCAGGCAATTACCGCGATTTCTGCAGCTCCATGGGGATCTGCTTTAGCATGTTTGATATCCTACGGATACATTACCATGCTTGGTACAAAAGGACTAAAAGAATCCACAGAATACGCAATTCTTAATGCTAACTATATAAAAGAGCGCCTGGCTGGTCATTATAATGTATTATACACAGGAGAAAGAGGTAGAGCAGCCCACGAAATGATTATAGACTGCAGACCTTTTAAGGCTAATGGGATAGAAGTTACTGATATCGCAAAACGTCTTATGGATTATGGGTTTCATGCTCCTACAGTTTCGTTTCCTGTCGCCGGTACTATTATGATAGAGCCTACAGAAAGTGAAAGTAAAGCAGAGTTAGATCGTTTTTGTGATGCTTTAATTTCTATACGTCAGGAAATCGCAGAAGCTAGTACTGACAAACCTAATAATGTGATGAAAAATGCACCCCATACTCTGGCGATGCTTACCGCGGATAGTTGGGAATTTCCATATTCCAGAGAACAAGCGGCATATCCCCTATCGTATATTGCCGAAAATAAATTTTGGCCATCGGTACGCCGTGTAGATGATGCATATGGGGATAGAAACTTAATATGCACCTGTGCTCCTATTGAAGAGTATATGGAGGCTGAAGCCTAAATGAATGACAAATAAAATTGAAAAGAGGTAACCATTAGCGTTACCTCTTTTCATTAATATCAAATATATCGTGAAAGACATTACTTCAAGAAAAGATATAGAATTCATCATGAGAACTTTTTATAGTAATGCATTCGCAGACCCTTTAATTGGTGTATTCTTCACAGAAATAGCCAAAATTAAACTCGAAGAACATCTTCCACAGATTATCGATTTTTGGGAACAACAGGTGTTCAGAAAAGGAGATTATAAAAAGAATGTTCTTCAGATTCATAAAGATTTAAATGATAAAAAGAACTTACAAAAGGCTCATTATGAGACTTGGTTATCACTATTCAATACTGCAGTAGGCACTCATTTTAAAGGAGAAAAAGCAAATCTTATGAAGACCAGAGCCTTATCTATCGCCACAGTAATGCAATTAAAGATAAAATAAACACCATCAAGCTACTTTTCAATCTTTAAAAATAAGGTTAGGCATTGTAATTCATGCTATGCATGCATAGCATATGAGCTTTTTACTTCGTATCTTATCATAGAAAACAAAATTAAGAATAATGGGTATCAAAATAACAGGTACGGGAAGCTATATTCCTAGAGGGATTGAGAAAAATGAGGATTTTGAGAATCATGTATTTCTTAACGAAAACGGAGATCAAATACAGCATTCTTCAGATGTTATCATAGAGAAATTTAAGAAAATTACAGGTATTGAAGAGCGTAGATATGCCTCTACTCAACAAAACACCTCTGATTTAGCATTTCTTTCTGCAGAAAAAGCAATTGAAGATGCAGGAATTGATCCAGAAACTTTAGATTATATAATAGTTGCCCATAACTTTGGCGATGTAGATGAAAACTCATCACAGGCAGATACTGTACCCAGCCTTGCTTCACGAGTAAAGCACAAACTCAAAATAAAAAATCCATATTGTGTAGCGTATGATGTGCTATTTGGATGCCCCGGGTGGATAGAAGGAGTAATACAAGCACAGTCCTTTATTAAAAGTGACATGGCCAAAAGATGCCTTGTGATCGGAGCAGAAACACTTTCTCGCGTAATAGATAAACACGACCGGGATTCTATGATCTACTCAGATGGTGCGGGAGCATCTATAATTGAGGTCACCAAAGATTCAGGTGGTATACTCTCTACTATTAGTGCATCTTATACTCTAGATGAAAGTAATTTTCTATTCTTTGGAAAAACATACAACAACACCTCTGAAGACAACAACAAGTATATTAAGATGTATGGGCGAAAAATATACGAATTCGCTTTAAACCACGTACCTCTTGCAATGAAAGCATGTTTAGACAAAACTGATTTCGGTATTGCCGATGTTAAGAAAATACTGATCCATCAAGCCAATGAAAAAATGGATGAAGCTATAGTAAAACGATTCTACGGCTTACATGATCAAGAAGTTCCCAAAGGAATTATGCCCATGAGTATTAAAAAATTAGGAAACAGTAGTGTTGCCACTATTCCTACGCTGTATGACCTTATTTTAAATAACAAAATAGAAAATCAATCGATTAACAAAGGAGATCTTTTATTATTTGCCAGTGTGGGAGCAGGTATGAATATCAATGCCTTTCTTTACCAAAACTAAACCCTTTTACAAAATTCTATGCATTGCACAGATAGTAATGTTAGTAATTGTCTATTTTTACAGTCGTAATTATTGACTTTACTACTATGTACGAAGGAACTTTTCCTCATAAAAGATATAAAAACACATTAGAATTTCTTAGAAGAAATGTATCTGCACCAGCAAAAGTACTTGATCTAGGGGTTAGAAATCCATTTGTAGAGTTTATGGAAAAAGAAGGGTACACTGTATCTAACACTTCTGGTGAAGATCTGGACCTTGATACAGAAGCTGTAAAAAACAATGATGTTGAAATCGTAACAGCTTTTGAAATTTTTGAACACCTTATTGCTCCTTTTAATGCACTAAAAGATATCAAAGCTGATAAATTAGTAGCTTCTATCCCTCTAAAGCTATGGTTCTCTCCTGCTTACAGAAGCAAAACTGATCCCTGGGACAGGCACTATCATGAATTTGAAGACTGGCAATTTGATTGGTTGCTCGAAAAAGCCGGATGGGAAATTAAGGACCGTCAAAAATGGACGCATCCTATTAAAAAAATTGGATTTAGACCTTTACTGCGTCTCTTCACTCCAAGATATTATATTGTTTATGCCGAAAAACGAGTAGTTAGTGAGTAGTAGTTAGTATGGATAGAAGATTATCTTACGATCAGTTTACACAATCTCCTTACTTCTTGATATAATGTATAAAATTTAATTTTGAAAAGACTCCGTTATTATTTTTAAAATTTTAGCCTAAATTTATTCATCAAAATGTTTTACAACTATTAATGCAAAATTAATATTAATGACTACCCACTACTTTCTAACTACTAGCAACTATTGAACATTTATATAATCATACCCGCTCATAACGAAGAACGTTTTATTTCTAAAACCCTAACATCACTCGTTTCTCAAACCAAACTACCCAAAAAAATAGTAGTGGTTAATGATCATTCTACCGATGCTACCGAAGGTATTGTGAATGAATTTATAGAGAAGCATGATTTTATATCAATAGTAAACACTAATTCTTCTGAAGAGCACATGCCTGGCAGCAAAGTAATCAATGCTTTTTACCAAGGATATAAAACACTAGACTCTAACTCTGACATCATCTGCAAATTTGATGCAGATCTAATCTTTCCTCCTAATTATCTGGAAAAAGTTGCAGCCCATTTTAATGAAAACAGCAGTATCGGAATGGTAGGTGGGTTTTGTTATATTGAAAAGAATAACACATGGGTATTAGAAAGTTTAACCAATAAAGACCATATACGAGGTGCCTTAAAAGCATACCGCAGAGCATGTTTTGATGACATCAATGGTATTAAGCCAGCTATGGGCTGGGACACTATAGATGAGTTGCTCGCTCAATATCATAACTGGAACATTAAAACCGACGAGTCCCTTCAGGTAAAACACCTAAAACCAACAGGGAACACGTATAATCCTAGAGCAAAATATAAACAAGGTGAAGCTTTTTACCGAATACGATATGGATTTTGGATTACTCTTATTGCTTCAATTAAATTAGCGCTGCTAAAAAAACGACCTCAACTCATCACAGATTACTTGGCAGGTTTCTTTAAGGCTAAAAGAGAAAAACAAACCTTTCTTGTTTCCAAAGAAGAAGGGACTTTTATCCGTAAACTTCGTTGGAAAAACATGAAAAGGAAATTAATTAAATAATAGAATAACATAGCCTTTTGTTAAAACAAGTTTAAAAGAAGACAAGTCTGTCTGTTTTCAAATCTATTGCACTACATTTGCCCCATGAAACATTCTTTAGTTAGACAACATATTATTGAAACAGCTTCTAATTTGTTTTATCGTAACGGCTATAATCTTACAGGGATAAATGAAATCATAAAAGAAGCAGGTATTGCTAAGGCAACATTATATAATCATTTTGCATCAAAAGAAGATATATGTTTAGCCTATCTTAACTACAGAAATGAGACATTCAAAACCGATATAAAAAGCTTTGTCGACAATGCTAAGGAAGGAAAAGATCAGTTGTTTGCGCTGTTTCATTTTCTTCAGGAGTTTTTTGATCAAAAAGATTTTAATGGTTGTTGGTGTCTAAATACGGTTGCCGAAATCCCACAAAAAAATCAAAAAATAAGAAAAGAGATTCAAAAGCAGAAGGAAGAGTTCATACTTTTTATAAAAGGAATAGTAGAAAAAAACTACAATCAAAATTCTGATCAGAAAAATGAAGCACTTGCAAAACAAATTTATCTACTATATGAAAGCTCTATTTCTGAAAGTAAATTACATCAAAACAAATGGCCAATCCATGCTGGATTGAGCCTTTGTGAAAAAATATTGAGTTAAAAAAATTTAATCTAAAAAAGACAGACTTGTCTGTTCATTTATTAATTTTTAATACCTATAAAAATGACACAATTTAAAAACAAAACAGCTCTAGTAATAGGCGGAACTAGTGGAATTGGTAAAGCAACTGTTGAAACTTTACTTAAAGAAGGCGCTACCGTTCATGTAGTGGGCAGAAACGTATCTAAACTACAAGATGCAGAAAACATAATTAAGCATCAGGTTGATATTACAGATACTTCTGGTGTAAATGATTTGATTACTAGTATTTCTGGATTAGATCGTCTGGATTATTTGGTAAATGCCTCCGGGATTTTTGGACCAAAGGCATTTCTAGATCATACTGTCAAAGATTATGATTCGTATCAGGATCTTAATAGAGGTTTCTTTTTTATTACCCAATCAGCAGCCAAAAAGATGAAAGAAAACAATAGTGGATCCATCGTTAATGTAGGTTCTATGTGGGCAAAACAAGCAGTAAAAGCTACTCCTTCTTCGGCATATTCTATGCAAAAAGCAGGATTACATTCTCTTACTCAACATTTAGCAATGGAGTTGGCCGATCATGGTATTCGGGTTAACGCTGTATCCCCGGCAGTAGTTGAAACTCCAGTTTATGATAGTGTTTTTGGCGGGGCAGAAGAAGCAAAAAAAGCATTAGTAGGATTTAACAATTTTCATCCTATAGGAAGAAACGGTACACCTCAAGATATAGCAAACAGCATTACTTTTCTGCTATCTGATCAAGCATCTTGGGTTACGGGAGCCATATGGGATACCGATGGCGGTGTGATAGCAGGAAGAAATTGATTAAAATATTTTGTTAAGCCGAGTCTGTCGAAGTTTATATATTCGAATACAAATAGTCTTCGACAGGCTCAAACTTACAATACATAGTACTAATTTACCTTTATCATTCTTCTAGTCTAATACAAAAGGCAATACATCCCCTGTGGCTCCATTCGGAAAAGTAATCCCTAACAAAGCAGAAATTGTAGGTGCTATATCCGTAATATGTGTTTTTTGAGTAGTACTCCCTTTTTTAATTCCTTGTCCAAAGAACAATAACGGAGCGTGTGTATCATACATCAATCCACTACCATGGGTAGAACCTGTTGGTGAATATACTATCGTAGCAGGATCTAATACAATCACAACATCTCCGCTTCTTTTTTGATTGAATCCTTTTTGAATTAGAGCGGCAATTCCTGACGTGTAATTAACAGATCCTAACTGTTTTCTGGTAAACACTTTATCAATTTGATCTTCTTGTAGCACAAAATGAGCAATAGCGTTCTGTAAATCATCTGTACTTACTGTATTTTTAGCTAAAGCTTCGTAATTAAAAAACACTTGATTATTAGACATGTTCTCTATCAAACCATCAACTTTAAATGTATTTTTCACAAATGCCTCAACCTTAGTTTTAAATGCATTGGCATCAAAATATCCTGCCGGAATTTTAACCGATTTTAAATACGACGGAACATGAACCGCACCATGATCTGCAGTTAAGAAAACAGTATACTGCCCCTTACCTACTTTCTGATCAAGCGCGTTTAAAAAACGCTCTACATCTTTATCCAGTCGTAAATATGTATCCTGAATTTCTTTTGAATTAACCCCAAAATTATGTCCTACATAGTCGGTACTCGAGAAACTAACCGTTAAAAAATCTGTTACCTCATCTGATCCTAATTGTTCTCCTTCAATTGCAGCAATGGCAAAATCCGCAGTTAAGCTATTTCCGAAGGCAGAATATTTAATAATATCGTAGCCCATATTTTGATCTTTTAGCTTTGCAAAATCATAAGGAAATGTAGCCGTTTCTTTCCCTTTATACCCTCCTTCGAATTTGTTTTGATCTGCTCCACTTTCTTTATACGTATTGATATCATGCAATGTATTCCATACTTTGAAATAAGACTTTGCTTTTCCCGATGTATTAAATTCCTTTACCCAATCCGGTAAGTCATCTCTATAAAATGTACTAGTAATCCATTTTCCTTCGTCTTTACCTCTAAACCAATATGCTCCATTTGCAGTATGCCCTGCGGGAAGTATCGCTCCTCTATCTTTTATGGCTATACCTATAGTTTTCCCTTCTAATTGTGTATGCAACCTATTTTGATCTGCAACGGTAGTTGTTTTCATGCGATGTGGTGACATTCTTTCTAAATCACTATCAGATCCAACAGCTTTTACCGAAGGGTCACTTGCACAATACACTGATGTTTTGCTAAATTTATCGTACCAATTGTTAGAAATCACTCCATGATTTTGTGGTGTGGTACCTGTAAATACCGATGCGTGACCAGGACCAGTATATGTAGGAACATAGTTGAAGTGATTGTTCTTACAATTAAACCCCTCGCTTATCATACGCTTAAAACCACCTTCGCTAAATCGATTATAGAATCGGGTTATATAATCATAGCGCATTTGATCTATTACAATACCAACAACAAGTTTTGGCGAGGTATTGATTTTACCCGTTTCTTGTGCATTACAAGGAATAAAAATTATCGATACCAATACGATCAGGAATACTTTCTTTATCATTACTTTTATAATTTATTACAGCAAAAATAGCATTTGCACAAATGTAAAACTTTAATGCAAGGTTAAATGCTGTAGCTATTTTTTTTTCTATTTTAGCTTTTCTAATTTCAAAGAATGTTTTACCTAGACGATATTGGTCGCTATTTTTTAATGTTAAAAGGTGTTTTTAGTCGAATGACTAAGGGTTCGGTTTTAAGAAACCTGATATTTAAAGAGATCGATGATTTGATTATTGGATCGCTGGGAATCACAGTATTCCTAGCATTCTTTATAGGAGCGGTTGTAGCCATACAAACAGCATTAAATCTAACCAATCCCCTTATCCCAAAAAAACTTATCGCTTTTGCCTCTAGACAATCGGTGATTTTAGAGTTTGCCCCTACTTTTATTTCTGTAATTATGGCAGGTAAAGTTGGTTCTTTTATTACATCCAGTATCGGAACCATGAGAGTTACAGAACAAATTGATGCACTAGAAGTAATGGGGATTAATTCTCTTAACTATTTAGTATTTCCTAAAGTAATTGCAATGCTTATGTATCCATTTGTGATTGCTATCGCTATGTTTACAGGAATATTTGGAGCTTATGTTGCGGGTGTATACGGAGGATTTGTATCTAGTAGTGATTTCTTAACCGGATTACGCGAAGAATTTGTTCCTTATCATCTGGTATATGCGTTTATAAAGACTTTTTTATATTCTTTTTTATTAGCAACGATACCATCTTTTCATGGGTATTATATGAAAGGAGGAGCTCTTGAGGTAGGTAAAGCCAGTACTTCTGCATTTGTATGGACTACTGTGGTTATCATCATATCTAATTATATACTCACCCAATTATTACTAAGCTAATGATAGAAGTTAAGGATCTACATAAAGGTTTTAATGGCGAAGAGATTCTGAAGGGAATAACAACCTCTTTTGATCGCGGTAAAACCAACCTTATTATTGGTACCAGTGGTAGTGGTAAAACTGTTTTTCTGAAATGTCTACTTGGTCTTTTTACACCAGAACAAGGCACTATTTGTTATGATGGAACAACATACTCTGAACTTAACGAACAACAGCAAAGGGATCTTAGAGAGCAAATGGGCATGGTTTTTCAAGGAAGTGCTTTGTTTGATTCTATGACGGTAGAAGAAAATGTGATGTTTCCTCTTATGATGTTTACCAAACAGAAAAGAGAAGAAATGCAGGAACGTGTACATGAAGTATTGAATAGGGTAAATCTAGAAAACGCCGAGAAAAAATTGCCTTCAGAAATTAGTGGAGGTATGCAAAAACGTGTTGCTATTGCGCGTGCTATTGTAACTCGTCCTAAATACTTATTTTGTGATGAGCCCAACTCTGGTCTTGACCCTAGAACGGCTATTGTAATTGACAATCTTATCAAAGAAATTACCGAAGAATATGATATCACTACAGTGATTAATACGCATGATATGAATTCGGTAATGGAAATTGGAGAAAAAATCGTATTTCTAAAAAATGGGTATTTAGAATGGGAGGGTGATAAAACTCAAATATTTAAAACCGACAATCAAGCCGTAACCGAGTTTGTATACTCCTCTAACCTATTCAAAAAAGTGCGAGATGCTCAACTCAAAGGGCTGTAATGCTATTTTTTAGTCCTGGTTTTGTTGTTCTTCTAATATTTCTACATTAATAATTTTCCAATCATCTTTAATTTTTGACCAATCATAAGTTGCCTTACGCATTACATTTATGGTCTTTTTAAAAAAGGCAAATACTCGTATTGAGATTTCTGCCTCCTGTTGTAAAGTTTCTGAAAACAGATCATTATTATAAGTATAAGTGATTCGTTGATAACTACTATTTGCTGATACTATCCTTGAAAAATACCTTTTTTGATCATTGGTCAAGCGTTTCTTATCGATAACTTTTCCATTAAGCTGTTTATAACTTAAATCCTCGGCAAATATTGACATGTAGGATTCAAAGTTTCTATCTCTAATAGCATCTAATCCTTTTTCATGAATCCTATCTATCTTATTTAAAATCTCTGTCTGTGTCATTTTTTAAATTGATGATTATATGCATGAAGTGTTATAACGTCATTTCTTCGTCTAATATTTTCTGGTTTTGTATTCTTTCTTAGAATGGTTTCAAAAAAAATTAAATCCAAGTAGCTTTTATGAAGCAAAATCCTATGTCTTGCCTCACTAACATCTTTTTTCAGTAATTAAACAGTCATTTCTTTACAAAAAGTAGTTATTATTTATAGCTACTCTACAGTTTTGCCAGTAAAAACATTCACCTTTGGATGCATAGGATTTCCTGTCGACCTTCTATAGGATACAATTTGACCAACGTGATATATGGCATCAGATATTTGCCCGTTAATCATATTCCAATACGGGAATTCTCTTGTCTTGTCTTTGGTTTGAAATATCACCTGATAATTTGATACCTCATCTGCTGATTTCCCTAAAAACAGCTCACTTGCTTCTTTTAAATTCACTAACGTTTTTCTTCTAAGTTGATCAAAGCTCATTTTTGGAATATCATAAGGCCTAATATTAGGTGTATTTTGTGGTGCATTTAGAATCGATTCCGACAATCCATAAATGTGTTCAAGGGTTTGCAATGTTGTCCTCCCATCTTTTGAAGGTGCATACTTTAAATCATTTTCTGTAAGCCCTTCGGTTGCCCAATAATAACGATACCCCAATCCATCTATAAACCGTGAAATAACATTCCCCACAGTATAATTCTCTGGGTATTCGGGGATTTGTTGATAAGGTAATTGCATCGTGTTTGAGTTTTGACTATAACCGATTAAAGTAACGCTAAAAACTAGTAGTACTAATGTCGCTTGCTTCATAAATATGTGATATAAATATAAGTATATTACCCGTTGTGCATTTAGGAAAATCATTACAAAAAAGCGTCAATTCGAGTATTTTGCGTAATGAAATGAAGACAAAATGTATCGAGAATAGCTTTTTTTAACCAATAATCCTATTCTCGATACACTTCTCCTAAAGTCGAAGCACTCGAATTGACGGAGTTTGGTTAAAAAATATCTAAATACACAACGGGTGTATATTATCTCCAGCTATACTGTATCATTACCCTATCCTCTTCTTCTTTCTAATAGAATCATCATCATTAAACCAAGAATTACTCTCTCCTGATCATCGGCATCAATATCTTTTAATTTTGATACCTGAAATCTTCTGCCAAAAAAGGAAGGTTCTTTTTTAAGTCGTATTACAGTTTCGTCATTCAAATCGGCAACCTTATAGGATGGATTAAATAAATATCCCGTTAACATCCCTAATATTGGAATTTGACCTAATACAGAATCTAATACTTTTATCCAGCCATTCTCTTCTCTGATGTGATACTGAAGTTTTTGGTTTTGATCTATGAGTTCGTATTCTGCTTTCCATAAAGATGCCCATCCTTTACGTGCAATTTTCCCCGTTTCTTGACCACTACTATCCGAAAAACTATACGCTGCAGAAAAATCAATCCACTTATCGGCTTTGATCTTAAAATTTACTTTTGATTTCTTTTCATCTTCATAAATTGCGATATCCTCTTTTAACTTAAACATTTTCTGTTTAACGTAGGCAACCGTATTACCACTGGCATCCTTGGCCGTAAAATCATTGGACAATGTAGTGATGTTGAAAACAAATTTGACAGGAAATTGCAATTCTTTCATAGGTAATCGTGTTTAGTTGTATTCTAAAAGTGTATACTATAAATAAAAAACATAGCTCCTATGGAGTAGCTATGTTTTTTTAAACTTATTACAAGTTGTTTTTTATCGTTGTTTTTTCATAGTTCGTTACTCTACAAATAAAGTATCTGCCTTCATCTCTTTAGTAATCCATTTTTGTAATGAATTCACTCTAATAGCATTCAAACTATCGCTAACCTGAAATTTCCATTTTGGGAAAATCACTTTTACAGTATCGACTTTTAAAAAATTAGATCGTAACACTTCGCCATATCCAAGTTCTTGTAAATCAGGATAACGAATTTTAGCATCTTTAGAGATATTAAAATAAGGTAATTCTTTAACGGGTACTACTTTATTAGCTTCTCGTAAATTAGTTTCTAAACCAGCAATCTGAATTTTAAGATCTTCGATCTCATCTAATAGTTTACTATTTTCATTACCTAAGCGATCTAATTCAACAATAGCGCGTTCATATGCCTTAGAAACCTGATCTAGTCCTCTAGACTTGTTTCCATTTACAGTAAGCTCAAAATCACTTATATCATCATATTCTTTGATTTCATTTTTAAGATCACTCACTATAGCTTCTGGTATTTCGCCATCAAAATATAGTTTTATAGTTTTCTCGCTGTAATTGTAAAAGTCTTTACGCAGATATAGGTTTTCATTTGTTTCAATTTCATTTTCTAAAAAAACTTTGTAGTCATGTTCTGCATTACTCTCATTTAGGGTTACATAAAACGTATAACTTGCAGGAATCATTACCAATACCGCTAATAATGAAGCTAATTGTGCAGTACGTTTACGTTTTGCAGAGTTTGCATACCGCAACATTGGAAAACGCAATAATTTTGCAACAATAAAAGTTGATAAGGCAATAAATATGGCGTTGATACTAAATAAATATAATGCTCCTAGAAAAAACTCTGGTTCCCATACGGCAATACCATATCCCACTGTACATAAAGGAGGCATTAAGGCGGTAGCAATTGCAACTCCTGCAATAGCATTGGGCATGGTTCCTTTTTTAGATTTAGCCACAATGAGTGCCAAACCACCAAAAACGGCCACCAATACATCGAGAATGGTAGGTGCAGTTCTCGCCTCTAGTTCTGGAGTTAATTCTGTTAAAGGTGAAGCCCAAAAGTACAAAGTAGCGGCCAATACACTAAGCCCAACCATTACTCCAAGGTTGACCAAAGATCTTCTTAAGGTATCGATATCATTAATTGCGATCGCTAATCCAACCCCAACAATCGGTCCCATTAGTGGCGAAATTAACATCGCTCCTATTACTACAGCTGTAGAACTTACATTAAGCCCAATAGATGCTACAAATACTGAGAAAATCAGAATCCAAGCGGTATGTCCTTTAAACGGAATATCATTTTTAACATCCTCTATAGTCTGATCCTTATCTGTTTCTGATCTAATATTCAATAATTCTCTAAGAAACTTGCTTACACTTGCAAATAATCCTTTTGCATCTCTTTTTACAGTCTCAGTTACTTCTTCCTGAGAAACGGGTTGGTTCGTATTATCTTCCATAGATGTTATCCGTATTGTTCTCCGTATGTTTCTTTTACTTTTTTAAGTACTTCTTTTATATCTTGTTCTTTCTGCTTAGGATAAATTAAAAGTACATCTTCTTTATCTACAACGATATAATCCTCTAAACCATCGATTACTACAATTTTATCTTTAGCAGTTCTGATCATATTACCCGATGCCTCTTGAGAAATAACCCGGGCATTAACCACTGCATTATTGGCATCAGTTTTATCTAATTTATCATATAATGAGCCCCAAGTTCCTAGATCATTCCAGTCGAATGTAGCCGGAAGCACATATACATTATCCGCTTTTTCAAGAATAGCATAATCTATAGATATGTTTTCGGCCAAAGCATAATTTGATTGTATAAAAGCTTTTTCTTTTTCGGTATTATAGGTATCTACTCCTTTTTCAAATAAAGAAGTCATTTCTTTTTGAAATCTTGCAAATGCTTTTACGATGCTGTTTACACTCCAGATAAAGATGCCGGCATTCCATAGATAATTACCTGATTTTAAGAACTCTTTAGCTGTATTATAATCAGGTTTTTCGGTAAACTGAGCTACTTTTTTTATTTCGGTATTATTCTTGTCATATTGAATATATCCATACCCTGTGTTAGCAAATGTGGGTTGAATCCCTAAAGTCATTAAAATATCCTCTTTAGCACAGGCGGTAAAACTTTGCTCTAAATTAGCAATAAAAGCATCTTCATCCTCAATCCAATGATCACTGGGCGCCACCACCATTAGGGCATCTGGGTTTTCTTTTTGAATTTTTAACGCTGCATACAAAATACACGGAGCGGTGTTACGCATTGCCGGTTCTGTAACTACCTGTCTTTGTTTTACCTCTGGCAATTGCTGAAGAACTAAATCATTATACCGTTCGTTAGTGAGGATAAAAATATTTTCTGATGGAATTATTTTTGCTAAACGCGAAAACGTACGTTGGATCAGGGTTTCTCCTGTTCCTAACATATCATGAAATTGTTTCGGAAAATCAGAAGTACTAACCGGCCAAAATCTTGATCCTACTCCACCAGCCATCAATATGGCATAATAATTTTTATTCATAATTAATTCAACATTTCAACTTCGGCGTTGGGATTAAAAAGATAGATTCTGCCTGTGTTTACTTCTACACATTCATATCTTTTTACTTTTTTATTACCTTTTTTAAAGACTTTTCCATTATACAATCTAAAAGTACTTCCAAAAGGTAGCTCAAAGATATAATTTTTATCGTTGGCCGGATCATATTGCTTAAGAGCTAATGATAATTTTTCATCGGTATCACTACTCGCTCTTGGGTTTTTAAAATGATGTGCTATCACAGGTAATAATTTAGAGGGAAAAACTTCTGGATTAATGTACGGTAACATTAATTGCTGAAAAGTTCTTTTCCATTCTATCCCATGGGGTTTTATATAACGGCCGTATTTCTCAAAAGCAACAAGGTGCGCAATCTCATGAATCAAAGTGATTAAAAAACGATACTTGTTAAGTGAAGCATTAACGGTAATTTGATGCCTTCCATCGGGCATTTTTCTATAATCACCATGCCTCGTAACTCGTTCATTGACGATTTTGAGGTGTACATTGCATTTTACAATTAAGTCAAATGCAGGTTCAATAGCTCGCTCTGGAATATATCTTGCAAGTATTTGCTTCAAACGTAAAAATTATTATTCTTCATTGTTATTGGCGCAAAATACAAAATTAAGCGCACCAGATAGGTACGCTTAATTCATTATTTTTCACTTTCTTATCCATTTAAAATACACTAAAACCAGTATTCCTAAAATGATAAATGGCCAAATATAAAACAACATAAGTGCTACATGTTCAATCAAAGACCAACCAAAAGACAATCCAACCTGTGCTCTATCTAAAAAACCTGGGGTATAATGTTCTGGCTCTTCTTTTGGTACAACAACTTCATACATATCTAACTGAATTGTACTATACACTACTCTAGCACTTATATAATTCAACCTTCCTTGAGCTGCTTCGATCTCTTCCTGTAACTGTTTGAGCTTATCTTCGGTAGCCAAAATATCCTTAACTGTTCTTGCATTAGTACGCAGGATGGTTTCATAACGATGTTTCACCTCAAGCTTTGTTTTTAATCGCGAATTCAAATCAATATATTCCTCGGTAGCATCAATAGTAGATATATTTTTATGTTCCACAAATTCTGCAGATTCACATATTTGATCTAGTACCGTATCAAAATGGTCTCGGGGTATCCTTATTGTAAAACGATTTTCTTTGGTATGATTGGTATTCGTAAAACGTTCATCAGAAATATACCCCTGGTATTTTGAAGCTATTTGTTTGGCGAGTAGGGTTGCTTTCTCTACATTCTTGACCTTAATCCTTGAAGTAGCATTTTTTATTATCTTCAAATTGGTATTGATATTCTCATTTTTAGGAGTTGTCTTGTCTTCTAATTCATGAACATTTAAATTAGGCATTTCTCCAGTTTCGTCAAGGACTATTGTTTCTGATGATAGATCATATGTACTCGCTTCTTTTGAGCAAGAAAAGCCAAGCATTAACACTCCTAATAATAGCACTACTTTTCTCCTGTTTAATTTGTTCGATTTCATTTTTATATTTTTTATCTTGTTAATCCGAAAACAAACATATTGACAGACCTGTTCTATCCATTGTAGAACTCTTGTAAAATCATTGTAAATTGTTTTACAAAACCTAAACGGCTTACTTTTAATATTTTATACAATCATCACACCTGAAGACAAAATACTATTCGATCTCCTTAAAAAAACTGTGGCTCAACAGTTTTTGAAGCATAATACTGCTTCTAGCTATGATATTTCTGAATGGAAAGGGGAAGACATCGTTATGTTTCAAGAGGATTTACAAAAGCAAACTAAAGCTAGTATTAGTGAAAAATCTTTCTATAGTTACTTCAAAAATTCTTCAGAAAAATTACCTCGTGTAGATATTCTTACCTTACTTTCACAATATTGCGGATATACTAATTGGAATGATTTTAAGACAAAGCACTCTAGTGCTGATTTTGCGAAAAAGAGTTATGAAATTCCTAAATGGTTATGGTTTACCTCTATAGGCTCTGTGCTATTAATATTACTTTATTTTTTGATACCCGTAAAGCATACCTTTACTTTTTGTTTTATGGATCAAGATAGAAATCAACCCATTACAAAAATCCCTATCGACATTATTATACTTAACAATAGAGAATCTCCTTTTTATATTAAGAGTGATAGCTCTGGTTGTTTCTCCTGGAAAACTACCGATGATTATATTAATTTTGTTGTACAATCCCCTTATCACAAAACAGATACCATATACAGAATTGCCTCTTCTGAGGCTCTTGAACGTTTAAAAATACAGACCGATGATTATGCATTGATGCTTCATTATTATGCTAATGGAAAAGTGGAAGACTGGAAAAACAGAAGAAAAGAGCTATCCAAAATTATTGCAGATGATGTTACTATTTTTCAAGTGTTACCCTATGGATTAGGGATTGAAATGTATACTAAAGAGAATTTTATCAATACATTAACCACACCAACTCGAAGCCTAAAAAATATTGAAATTATAGAATCAAGAAGATTAAATGGACAGATTGTTAAACTAAAATTTAGAGTGAGGTCATGAAGCAGTTTGTTTACATTAGTATCGTTTTTATTTTCTTTAGTTGTGCCAAGAACGCCTCCAAAGAGTCGGATAATCAAGCTCCTGAGATTTCAAGTACTATTGAAGAAGAAATGGCTATTACTGAAGAGGAGGCATTTGCAGTATTGATTAAACAAAAAATTCAGGAGTATATTGATAAAAATATTTTAGCTGAAAAACACCCAGATTTCACCATCAAAGACTACTACTACCAAGAAGAACTCTTTTCAACAAAGGAAAGAACTGTAAAAGATGTTACACTTATAGCCCCTTTTAAAGTTCTTTCGGATTCTGTAAAAACCGTAAAAACCGAAGTGATTTTCGAATCACAAATCGACACGCTAATTACCTTTATCAAAACTTCAGAAGTAGAAATCGATGGAGATCATTTAAAAATCACTACAATTACGTTTGCTCCTCTTAAAAAAACGAATACTCTATTTAGTAAACAACCCGGCCAAAAACCAATTCATGTTGATAGATTCTCTATAAGAGACCTAAATTTTACTTGGGAAGAAATTAATGCTTGTGATTGCTTGTTTATGGTGAGTGCAAAAGATACTTCTTATAAAAGACTATATTTTGGGCGTTTTAAAGACAATGTAAATGGTATTATACAACAAGGAAAAAACACTGAAAAATATATAATCCCGGTGTTCAAACCAAGATCTACAAAGAGAAACCCAGGAAGTTTTTGGAGAGAAGTATACCAAAATGACCAGTATAAAATTGAATTAAAGGCATCTCCTACCACTGCCAAGGTTAAAGGAAAATACACCTATTATGTTGATTTCACACTTAACGACTTATCATCAAAAAAAGTAGTCAAAAAATTAGTATTAGTAAATTGCAAATCATAATCTATTAAATCTTAGTTTTTACGGTTTTTCATCAAAAAATGCACAAAAAAACCATCGAATTTAAGCTTTTCAACGAGTTAAAATTAACATTTATCGAGTATTTTTATTTTTCAATCTATTGTTAATCAATTATTAATACTTTTAGATCCTCAACTTTTTTTAACACAAACGTAAGGGTTATTTATTATGAGAACATTATTAACTATAGTGGTTCTTTTTATCTGTACTTGTGGTATAGCACAAACTGAACAACAGGAACAAACTGAACAACAGGAACAAACTGAACGACAGGAACAAAAGGAACAACAGAAACAACAGGAACAACAGAAACAACAGGAAAAAGAAACAAAAATACTACGGAAGTTAGCGATAGAAAAGGGAATCGAATTACAGAAAGAACTTAACCTTACTATCAATGCCAGCAAAGTCATTCAAAAAATTATTTTTGATTATTCTGCAAAAGCAAATAAAGTGCTGCAATCTAAGGTATCTGCAAAAGAAAAATCAAGAAGTATTAGTAATTTGGTATACTTCCAGAACCAGGAGTTAAAGAAAATACTTACTGTAAATCAATTTTACCAGTATCTAAGCATGCAAAATGTGCATGTAGCAGGTTTTTAAAGGCTACTTATAACTATAGTATTAAATTGAATATTATTTTAGGGCGTACTACTGGATACCTGAAGTACTTTTCCATTATAAAATTTGTTGCCTGTTAGAGCAAAATCTTTAACGTAGGCTGCCATTTCAATTGCGCTTAAAGGAGCCTGATATCCGGGAAATGCTTCTTCTAACATTTCGGTTTGCACAGCTCCCAATGCAAGAACATTAAAAGCAATCCCACTTTCTTTATATTCTTCGGCCAGAAGTTCACTTAGTGTTATTACGGCACCTTTACTAGAACTATACGCTGCTAATCCAGGGAATTTCATGCTTCCTTGAATCCCTCCCATACTACTAATGGTAACTACATGACTACCACCTTTCATAAAAGGTAATATTAATCTCGTAATTTCTGCTACCCCAAATACATTTACCTTATACACCTCCTCAAAATCCTGAGTCGAAATTTCATTAAAAGGCTTATTTAACAACATTCCAGCATTATTGATCAAAACATCTACTTGTTTCCATTCTTTGGAAACAAAATCCACCATCTTCTGTAAATCTTCTTTCTTACAAATATCAAAAGGAAATGTATGTATATTTTTATTTTGAAGAGAAGTTATAGGTTTCTCATTTCGAGATAAAGCCAATACTTGATATCCCGCATCAGCAAAAAGCTTAGACATCTCATAACCGATACCTCTACTTGCTCCTGTGATTATTATGTTTTTCATATGTTTTGGTAAAAGCAAAAATTAATTTAGCTTAATTTCTTTACTCGAAGTAGTGACCATTTTTGTAATCACAGGGATACAATTATTAATCAATTCTGCCATAAACTCAAAATTCATTTCTGAAGCTTCGTCATCTACATGGTGATAGTACTCATAATTTGTGAAATCAAAGGTAGAAATTGTCTGACAAGGCACATTGAATGCTGAATAAAACGGGTAATTATCACTTCTTTGAAATAATTGAAATTCTTTTGCCTTTGGCAAAAAACCAATAAATTCATCTTGATCAGAATACTCATTTATTTTATCCGCCATATTAGATTTTTCAAACCCTGTAAGATATGCTTTATACGATTTATCTTTTAACGGCACACCAATCATCTCAAAATTCAACATTGTATACAGGTCAACTTTCTTTTCTTTTAACACCTTCGCTAAATGCTTAGACCCAAGTAATCCCTTTTCTTCGGCTCCAAATAACACAAAAAGAATACTTCTCTTATTATTTTTTAATTGCGAAAACTTTTCTGACAAAGAGATGACCGCTGTTGTTCCTGCCGCATTATCATTTGCTCCATTAGCAATATGATCTCCATTAACCGCTTTTCCTGTTCCTATATGATCAAAATGAGCACCTATAATTACGAGTTCATTTGCTAGTGTTTTATCTAGTCCTTTTAGATAACCCACAATATTAAATGTTTTTACTCCATCGACATCAAAAACATCTCTATACGTTTCAAAATAGGGTTTGATACCATATTTCTTAAACTCTTCCTCTATAAACTTTGCTGCTTTTTCTAATCCTTCACTCCCTGTATCTCTACCTTCTAATTCATCACTTGCCAAAAAACTCAAAATACGTTCAACTTCTGAGGTTTTTGCGCCATCAAAAGCAGTAGTTACTATGCCTTGAGCTTGTTCTTGTGCAGAAGTTATTTGTTTACAATTAATAAACAATATCGAAATTAACAGTACTCCTATACATTTTTTCATGAAAATTTTGTTTTGAGATAAAGATAAAAAAATCCCGCTTCAATCGAAGCGGGATTTTTTATATAAATAGAGTCTACTTGAATTACGCCAGCATTGTAACCGGGTTTTCAAGATATTGCTTTAAGGTTTGTAAGAACTGAGCTCCTGTTGCTCCGTCTACTGTTCTATGATCACAAGCTAGTGTTACTTTCATTGTATTACCTACTACGACCTGATCATTTTTTACTACCGGTTTTTTTACGATAGCACCTACAGAAAGAATAGCCGAGTTAGGCTGATTGATAATAGAAGTAAATTCCTGAATACCAAACATCCCTAAATTGGATACCGTAAAAGTACTGCCACTCATTTCTTGAGGAGTAAGTTTTTTATCTCGTGCTCTAGTCGCCAAATCTTTAACATTTGTACCAATTTGTGTCAAGGACATCTGATCTGTAAATGGCAATACCGGTACTACTAATCCGTCTGGTACTGCTACTGCAACACCTACGTTAATATGTTTAGCATAGATAGTATTAACATCTGTCCATTGTGTATTTACCTGAGGGTGTTTACGAAGTGCCATTGCGCATGCTTTAACCACCATATCATTAAAAGATACTTTGGTATCTGGTAACTCATTAATATTCTTTCGAGAAGCAATAGCATTATCCATATCCACTTCAATAGTAAGATAGTAATGTGGTGCATTAAATTTAGACCCCGAAAGGCTTTTAGCAATTGCCTTACGCATTTGCGAATTCTTTACTTCCTCAAAACTTTCTTCTCCTGCTGGAGTAAACGTTTGCACTGGTGCAGCTGCTTTTGTTTCTTTTACTGGTGCAGAACTTGCAACGGCTGCGGATGGTGTAAATGACTCAATATCCTTCTTAGTGATCCGTCCATTCTCACCAGTGCCTTTTACCATAGAAAGATCAATTCCTTTATCTGCGGCTATTTTCTTAGCTAATGGTGAAGCAAATATTCTTCCTCCCGTATTGGTAGTAGTCTGAACAACTTCAGTTTTAGTTTCTGTTTTTACAGTTGGTTTTTCTGCTTTTGCAACTGAAGCCGAGGTACTAACGCCATCTTTAATTTTAGAAACGTCTGTACCTGCAGGGCCAATTATTGCAAGTAAAGCATCTACAGGAGCCGTTTGCCCCTCTTCTATACCGATATGAAGCAAGGTTCCATTATAAAAGGATTCAAACTCCATGGTAGCCTTATCCGTTTCAATTTCTGCAAGAATATCTCCTTCCTCTACTGTATCTCCTACTTTTTTAAGCCAAGTAGCTACAGTACCTTCTTCCATAGTATCACTAAGACGTGGCATAGTAATCATCTCTACTCCTTCAGGAACATCAGCAACTTCTTCTGAAGCTATAGCTGATTCCTCAACTTTTTCTTCTGAAGTGGTGTCGGCTTTTTGAACAGGGTTTCCATTTAATAAGTCTGAAATATCTTCTCCTTCATCACCGATAATTGCAAGTAACTGATCAACAGGAGCCGTTTCTCCTTCTTGAATACCAATATGCAACAATATTCCATCATAAAAAGATTCAAACTCCATAGTCGCCTTATCGGTTTCTATTTCTGCAAGGATATCACCTTCGCTAATTTTATCTCCTTTTTTAACAAGCCACTTCGCAACAACTCCTTCTTCCATGGTGTCGCTCAATCGCGGCATATTAATTACTGTAGCCATAATTTATTGTGGTTTGTGTGATAAAAATGGATAATCATCTTGCTCATATACTACATCATACATCACATTCTTTTCTGGAAATGGTGATTCTTCAGCAAATTTCTGACACTCTGCAACCCGATCTTTTACTCTTTTATTTATAGTAGCTATTTCTTCTTCGCTAGCATATTTTTTCTCCTTAATTATATCAAGAACTTGAGTAATTGGATCTATTTTTTGATACTCTGCAACTTCTTCTTTAGTACGATATTTTTGTGCATCACTCATTGAGTGTCCTCTATATCTGTATGTTTTTAATTCTAAAAAAGTAGGTCCACCGCCTGTTCTTGCCCTGGTAATAGCCTCATCAAAGGCTTCAGCAACCTTAACTGGATTCATAGCATCTACTGGACCACTAGGCATTTCATACCCTAGTCCCAGTTTCCATATATCGGTATGATTTGCGGTTCTTTCTACCGAAGTCCCCATAGCATATCCATTATTTTCTACACAAAATACCACAGGCAGATTCCAAAGCATTGCAAGGTTAAACGTTTCATGTAATGAACCTTGTCGAGCGGCACCATCCCCAAAAAAGGTAAGTGTTACCGCATCTCTTTTGCTATACTTATCTGCAAATGCCAGCCCAGCCCCAAGAGGTATTTGTCCACCTACAATCCCATGACCACCATAAAATCGATGTTCTTTTGAAAAGATATGCATAGATCCTCCTAGACCTTGAGAAGTACCTGTAGCTTTACCAAACAGTTCTGCCATTACTCTTTTTGGATCAACACCCATACCAATAGGCTGTACATGATTACGATAGGCTGTAATCATCTTATCTTTAGTAAGATCCATTGCGTGTAAAGCACCAGCCAGGATAGCTTCCTGACCATTATATAAGTGTAAAAACCCTCTTACTTTCTGTTGAATATAAACTTGAGCAAGCTTATCCTCAAATTTTCTCCAGAAAAGCATTTCTTCGTACCAGTTTAGGTAAACTTCTTTGGTTATCTTTTTCATTTACAATTGTGATGATATGTATAACAAAACCAGTTTTACAACTGGCAATTTTTAAATTTCTCTTCTAATTTCTTAAAAGAACTAAAAACAAAAATAACATATTCGAAATTAAGGGAAAAGGAGTTTTCTAATTAAATCAACGAAAACGTTATAAATACGAATTATCAAAAATAAGAGGTAATAAATTAGATAAAGAAGAAGATTTAACTACTTTTCCTGTTTCTCCCATAAAATAAATCTCAATAGACTCCTTTTGTTTTAACTCATACTCTGCAATAGCTTGCCTACAAGCACCACATGGTGGCGTTGGAGTAAGCAATTGATATTTCAAAGATTTTGCAGAAAGTGCCATTTTAAGAATTGAAACCCCAGGAAAGTTAGCTCCGGCATAATAGATTGCAGTTCGCTCTGCGCAAAGACCAGAAGGATAGCAAGCATTTTCTTGATTATTACCTAAAACAATCTCTCCGTTTTCTAATGATAAAGCTGCTCCAACTAAAAATTCTGAGTATGGCGCATATGCCTTATCTCGTATCTCTATTGATTTTTGCATTAGTTTTTTAATATCATCCGGCAGTTCATCAAATGAGTCATATACCTGCAAAACAGATTTTATTTCTATTTCTTTCATGTGTTTATTTTATTTTCTGTGTGTCAGAGGTAATTATCATACTCACCTTGTTAACATTAACAATACTGGGTTTGATATATCACATCCTTATTTACACTACACTATAGATAATATTGACACAATGTACTACAAACAAAAAAAGTATCAAACCTGAGCTTGATACTTTTTTATATTCTATTACTATTTTATGTTAATCGTTGTAATCGTCTCCGAAACCAAATGTAAGTCCGAAACGAAGTGTTCCTTCAAGCGGGCTCTTTACAGCCGATGTAGAAAACAAGTAAGATACATCTAAATTTATAACATTGTATCTAAATCCAGCACCAAGAGATAAGAACTTACGCGCCCCTTTTTCTTCGGCTTCATTAAAATACCCTGCTCTAAAAGCAAATACATCACGATACATATATTCTGCTCCCAGTGACCATGTCATCTCTTTTAATTCTTCGCTAAATCCATCAGGGGCATCTCCCCATGAAGAGAAAATAGCACCAAATTCTCCAATATCTTGATATTCTCTATTATCATCTGCATCAATATCTCCATCATTATCAAAATCTTTTGGCGTAGGAACTAATAACTTACTAATCTCTATTGATGGCGAAATTCTATTATCTTCGTTAAAGATAAAATCAAAAGCTCCACCAATTCTAAAGTTAGTTGGTATAAAGTTTTCTTGTCCTGCGTCGTCATATTTAATCTTTGGACCTATATTAGAAATTGTAGCTCCAGCTCTCCATCTACCGTTAAATGAACTAAAAGCAATTTCATCACTTCTATAAAAACCAGCAATATCCACACCAAAACTACCAGCTGCACTAGCATCTGCTCCAAGCCCTTGTAATCTAAGATCCGACCTAAGGTAACGTCCTGCTACCGCCATAGAAAAACGATCATTAAGCTTTAAAGCATAAGACACATCTAGTGTAAACTCATTTGGTTTTTGCACATTTGGCTCATCATTAGGACCTTGTCTAAATTCTATATCTCCAAGACTAAAGTATCTAAAACTTGCAGCAACAGCACTTCTTTCATCAATTCTATTATAGTAATTCACATTACCTAAGAATATATCATTAACTAGATTACTAAGATATGGTGTGTAATTAACACCAACTGCTTGTTTTTTCTTTATAAACGCATATTTAGCTGGATTCCATTGTTGTGAAAATGCATCTGGCGATGTAGCAACCCCCTGATCTGCTAAACCTGCCGCTCTGGCATCCGCTGCGATTAATAAAAATGGGGTAGCCGTTGTTATAGCTCTGTTCTGTTCCTGGGCTCTTACTTTAAAACTTATAAGTGTTATACACACAAGACCAAGGATAATTGTTTTTTTCATACCTGCAAAAATTGAGTTTGACAAATATATAGTTATTTAGTGATTAAAAAATAGTGAGCCAATATTTTTTTCAACTCGCTGATTGGTTAACGCATATTTTACTAATATCTTATATATTCTATCCCTAATTAATATGAAAACATTTTTTTTAACAGTTGACATCCCCTCTATACTCCTATTACGGTATCTATTAAAAGAATTACAAATAAATAATCAAAAGAGAATATTTATTTAAGGAAATCAAATTTTATCGTTTTTCTTTTGAAATAAATAATAAATTTAGAAATATTGCGTTAAACCAAAGTCGTTATAAATTCGCTATAAAACGTGAATTGATAATATTTTAAAAAAATTAGGGTATTTTTAACGTTATTACTATATTGCAAGCCCTAATTTCTACTTTTAACGAACTTAAGATTATGAAAAACGCGTTTATTATTAAATCGCTAATGGCGCTTTCCGTTAGTGTTTTACTGTTCAGTTGTTCAAAGAACAACTATGGTGATAATTCCAGGGCCACAGGTTGGAAATACAACTCCAAGGACGGTGGATTTCAGGTAGCAACAAACTATAAAGAACAAGAAACAGGTCCAGGTTTAGTATTTATCGAAGGAGGAACGTTCACTATGGGACGTGTTCAAGATGATGTTATGCATGATTGGAATAATACTCCTACACAGCAGCATGTTCAATCCTTTTATATGGATGAAACTGAAGTTACTAACGTAATGTATCTGGAATACTTAGATTGGTTGAAAGGTGTTTACCCTCCTACAGAACCAAAATACAGAAATATTTATTATGGCGCACTTCCTGATACTTTAGTTTGGAGAAACCGTCTTGGTTTTAACGAAATGATGACCAACAATTACTTACGTCATCCGGCATACGCCAACTACCCAGTTGTTGGAGTCAATTGGATACAGGCTATAGAATTTAGTAACTGGAGAACCAACCGAGTTAATGAAAGAATATTAGAAGAAGAAGGTGTAATAAAAGAAAATGCTCCTTTTGAAGATGTATCAGCCGAAAGTACTTTTGATACCGATACATATTTAAACGCTCCTTCACAAACATACGGTGGTAATGATGAAGCTATTCGAGGAGGAAGATCTTCTGAAAAATATGCAAAAACTAACGATTCTACTGGATTATACATCCAACGTAAGGATGGATTATTACTTCCAAAATATAGACTACCAACCGAAGCTGAATGGGAATATGCTGCTTTAGGTTTAGTAGAAATTAGAAGCTACAATATTTATAGAGGTAGAAAAAAATATCCTTGGAGTGGAAAATATACACGTTCAGGAAAAAGAAGCACTCGTGGAGATCAATTAGCAAACTTTAAGCAAGGTGATGGTGATTATGGTGGTATAGCCGGATGGAGTGATGATGGTGCAGATATTACTGCTCCTGTAAAATCTTATGATCCTAATGACTATGGATTATACGATATGGCAGGAAATGTTGCAGAATGGGTTGCAGATGTTTATAGACCTATCGTTGATGATGAATACAATGACTTTAATTACTATAGAGGTAATGTATACACAAAGAATGCCATTAACCCTGATGGAACTGTAAAAGTTGTAATGACAGATTCTATTGTATATGACACATTAAGTAACGGTAAAATTATCGCAAGAGTTTTACCAGGTGGAATTCTACAAGTACCTATCGATGAAAACGAGACGTACATGAGAACAAACTTTACTGATAGTGATAATAGAAATTACAGAGATGGTGATAAGAGTTCTTCAAGATATTTTGAAGGTTATCAAGATGAAAATTTACCTAACAGAAGAATGTATAATGCTCCTATCCATTATGTAGGGCCAGATGCAGAAGACAGCACAAAATTAGACAGAAGATATGATGAGTCTAGTAAAAGAACTACAATCGTAGATGATAATGTACGAGTATATAAAGGCGGTTCTTGGAAAGATAGAGCTTATTGGTTAGACCCTGCACAAAGAAGATTCTTCCCGCAAGATATGGCTACCGATTATATTGGTTTTAGAAATGCTATGTCTCGTGTTGGTACTAAAGCTAGAAAGCAAAAAACACCTAGACATCAAAAACCTAGAAATTAAAATAGAAAAGTATATTAAATTAAGTTCGTTATAAATAAAAAAGCCCTGTACATTCACTGTCAGGGTTTTTTAATATAATACATATGACTATCGATCAATTACATCAATTATTTCTACATAGTAATGGTGGTATATGTACAGATACCCGAAAAACTATTAATAACACTCTTTTTTTTGCGTTAAAAGGGGAGAATTTTAACGGAAATACGTACGCAAAAAAGGCCCTAGAACTTGGAGCCTCTTATGCTATTATTGATGAACCAGAATTTAAAACGTCTGATAAGTATATATTGGTTGATGATGTCTTAAAAACATTACAAAAATTAGCTTCATACCATAGAAAGTATCTTGCGATTCCGATAATAGCATTAACAGGAAGTAACGGTAAAACTACGACCAAAGAATTAATTAATTGTGTTCTATCTACCCACTTCACAACTAAAGCCACTGTTGGCAATCTAAACAATCACATCGGAGTCCCGCTCACTCTTTTATCAATGACAAAAGAAACCCAAATCGGTATTGTAGAAATGGGCGCTAATCATTTGGGTGAAATAGATTTACTATGTTCTATAACTCAGCCAGACTACGGTTATATTACCAATATCGGAAAAGCTCACCTTGAAGGTTTTGGTGGTATTGAAGGAGTATTAAAAGGAAAAACCGAGTTGTATAGACATCTAAAAAAACACAACAAATTGGTTATCCTTAATCAGGAAGATCAAAAACTCCTGAAAGCTTCTTCGGGAATTGCTACCTATAGTTTTTCTCAATCGAGCACTAGTGAAGTCTGTATTGAATTATTAAATACTAATCCTAATGTTACGGTATCCTATCAAAATAAAGTCATAAAAAGTAATCTTATTGGCGCATATAACTTTACTAATATAGCTGCAGCTATAGCTTTTGGAAGTTATTTCGATATTAGTCCCGACAAAATAAAGACTGCAATTGAGTCCTACACCCCTACTAATAATCGTTCGCAACTAATTAAAAAAGAGAATTACACTATTATTCTAGATGCCTATAATGCCAACCCTACAAGTATGGATGCAGCTATAGATAATTTTAGTCAGTCTAATTATGATACGAAAATTGTTTTTTTAGGAGATATGTTTGAATTGGGCAGTGATGCCCCTATAGAGCATCAAAAAATAGCAGATAGAATTTGCAATACACAAGTTCAGGAAATTTACTTAGTTGGTAGCAACTTTTTTGCAACCAACTGTAATGACACTCGTGTCCAAAAATATAAGTCTTATGACAATCTTGTAGATAACTGGAATTTAAAGAATAAAAAAGGAACAATGCTCATTAAAGGATCCCGTGGAATGAAACTCGAACGAATTTTAGACCTTCTCTAATTAACATCTACTTCTCTTGTAAACATTTCAAGATTATGTATTGACGTTTGTATCGATTTTTTAATTGCCCTTTTTATAAATAGAGATAACATCATTTTTTTTAGTAATGATTTTGCTTTCGGATATATTTCTACAGTAAGTCTGCACTTTTTTTCAGATACTGGTTTTATAATAAAAAATTGATATATAGCATCAATCGGTAAATCTGTAGTGTATTCTCCATAAACAATTTCGTCTTCGCTTGCTTTTTTTGTTACCGTAATAAAATTTAACCGTTTTCCATCAATAACACAAACATGTTCTGTACCTAATCTTGTAACCTCATCCGGATTATATTCAAATTTATCTACTCCTTTAACCCAATAATGTCTATATGCATAATTGGTAATATATTCTAGTAATCGTAATGCCGAGATATCAAACTCTTTATTTAAGATAATACTTGCAGGATATTCGAAATCTACAACCTGAGGAGTCGCAAACGGATTAAGTTTTAATTTATCATTATCTATTTTAGAAAATGAATATGCTATTTCTTTACCATCATAAGTATCCTTTCCATTACTAAAAAAATACAATTTGCTCTTATAATTAATAGGAAGACCAATGGTGTTTGCCAACTCTGCACTTAACAATGCATAATTATCACTTTCAATAGAATTCTTTAGAAGTCTATGAGCTTCAATAACAGTTTGTCCAAAAGGTTTACGCTTTTCCTGAACCGTAATAAACTGCAATTCACCACAATGTGCAATAATCTTTAATTGTAAGTTGGGAGCAGTTGCACAAGCATTACATGGGCAGATACGATTCTTTTCCAGAAGCTTAAGGTGACTATAAAATGCTGTGAACATGGTTTCGATCTGAGCAAGAAGCTTTTCTTGGGATGGCACCTCATTTTCTTTGTAGAAAAATAACGCATCACCTTCTACTTCGGCCAATTTAAGATCTTGTGTATTTGCATTTATAAGCACCTCTAATAACTCTGAAATTACATGTTGGCTATGTTCAACCTCTGTACTCTGTACAAAATGCGTAAACCCTGAAATATCTGGTATAAAAAGCAATGAATTTGACATACTTTAAAAGTAGTAAATAAATTCATTCGCGAAACTCAGCAAAGAATAACACTATCTATTTTTTACAAAAAAAAGTCTGCACTTTACAGTACAGACTCTTATCACAGAAAATAATAAAAAAACAAAACTAATTTTAGTAGAAGTAATAGTATAGTCGCGATACAAGAATCATGAACCAGCAAATAATAGTTAAAACTCTACCTCTATTAATTTGACTTGAGTTGTCTTAGATTTAAACGCAATAGAACAATGCATGTCATTTAATCTTAGGCTTTTTATATTCCATTTAACATGGTCATATACACTATAATTATTTTCAACTTTTATATCAAGAAGAGGTATCGACATTCCTTTACCAATAGCTTTAATAATAGCTTCTTTTTTAGTCCAGTATTCATAAAACTTCGAAAGACCTGCTTTACTAATTTCTTCCATTTCTTTGTCAGAAAACACATTTTCAAATAAGGTGTATTCAATATCTTTAACCTCTTCTACATCGATTCCGATAGGCTGTTTACTAAATATACATACTACAGTATTTCCGCTGTGAGAAATGTTGAAATTCATCCCGCAATTTTCTATATATGGCTTGCCATAAGAGTCTTTCAAGAAGTTATCAAACTCTAATTCAGAATTATAAAATATCTTATAACCCATGTACACCATTAATTTCCCCAACAAACAATTATATCTATCTTGCCATCTTCGAAATCGCAAAACTTCTTTTTGAAAATTATTGGGTAACAAGTTTAAATAATGATGCCAAAGATCATTATTAAATTGTTTATCAAACGAGTAATAGAATAAATAAGATTCTTTATCCTGGACCCTAATTTGAGGATATTCGTCTATCCTCGAAAAAGGTATTGCTTTTATATATGTATCTTGTATAATCATTTATACTGTTTTAAAATCATTGTGAAAGCAGAATTCTTGATTTATTTCTGTTAAAGGAAATAATCATATATCAATTAGAATTTGATCTTTGATCAATATTTCTAACTCTAGGTATTATAGCGTATTAAAGTATATACTCACCTTATAATTGCTATCATTAGCTTTGTAATATTTTACCTGAAATCTGGATTATATGCTACTATAAAATCAGAGTATTTTTAATAGGAAGGAAAACTAAAACAAGACTCCTATTATCAAAGAAGAAATCTTAGCTGGCCGTTGCTTTAGATTCATTAATCACACCATCTTTTATAAAATTCCTTTCCTCTTTTTCTAAATATGTTGTTAGAGAGACAACATCATCTAAGGTATCGCTATTTTCAAGATTACCCATTGTAGTAACAAGTAGCTTTACAACTCTTTCTCTTAAATCCGAAAACCCAAAATAATTGTTCGATTTTTGAAGTGTCCAGTTTAAAAAATTCAAACTCCACATGTGGCAAGTTAGCTTTGAAGATGTAGCTTCGTCTAATTTAATACCTTTAATCTTTACAAAACTCCCTTTATCATTAACCATCACTGGAAACTCTACCCCTAGTATATGTATTAAATCTTTCTCTATTTTCAATATTTCAGAAACATTTTTTTCTAAAACATGGTTTGACAAAAATTCTAAATTGCTATTCATATCTTAAAGGTTTTATTATAGTTAATACTGAAGTAAAGAGAAATTTTCTTAGTGCACTACTAGTTATTTGTACAACTATTCGAATGACATGGACATTTATTATTTGGGGACTCAGATAAAACATGAGTCCCATGCATTCGATTCAACTTTTTTTCACAAATTGCTTTCTTGATTGCACAAACGTTTTTTACATTTTCTTTTCTCATGATGTTGTGTTTTTGATGTATCTTATTTGAAAGATATTATGTGTTTAGTAGAAATTAAAAAAGCAAAGATTACCCTTACCACTACTTAGGTATGAGAAGAGTAATCTATTTTTGCTTTTTTTACTAATTGTGGATTACACAGGAGGGTAGTTAGCTATTGATTTAACATAGGGTTATTTTATAACCACTGTTTTATCGTCACAACACCAAACAAATGTACATGCCCGCAAATGTTTTCCTCCTTTTATAGTTTCTGGATTGCCCAGGGTCGTAACTTTTAATTTTTCTAAGCCTAATTTTTGTTTTTTACTTTGTGAATTTTTCATGTTGTTTGTTTTTAATGGATTAATTATTATTAAAAATTTAAATGATTTTTATCTCAATAGTTATAGTATTAAGCACATAAAATACATCAATAGCCTAATAGATCTGTTATTGAAAGGTTATTCAAAAATGTTGATCGTTTATATACTCTCTTTATATAATACCCTATGACAGTTCATATCAGAAAAAATGCAGTTATTCTTCTCTCAGGGCTTTAATCGGGTTATTATTTGCAGTAATAATTGCTTGCCCTCCTACCGTTAGTAATGCTACCAATAATGCTATCAAACCGGCACCTAAGAAATATAGTAGACTTAGAGGAATCCTATACGCAAAAGTTGTGAGCCAATTATTCGTTAAGATATAAGCAATAGGTAGTGCAATTAGAATAGCTACAAGAACAAGTTTTGCAAACTCGCTAGAAAGCATAATGACAATTTGCTTAGCACTTTGACCCAGCACTTTTCTTACACTGATCTCTTTTCTTCTTCTTTCAGCGGTAAAGGTTGCCAATCCAAATAATCCTAAACAAGAAACTATTATTGCTAATCCGGCAAAATATTTGGACAAAACCCCTACTCGTTGTTCTGCTATATATTGAGCTTGAAAATTTTTATCTAAAAAGGTATATTCGAATAAGTAACCCGGGTTAAAACGTTCATAAATACGCTCTAGATTATCCAGCACCTCACGTTCTCTGCCCTTTTCAATTCTTACTAGAATTTCTGAAATCTTGGGGCTATCATTAAGCCTAAAGAACATAGGTTTTACTTCTTCCTGAAGAGATTGAAAATGAAAATCTTTAAGCACGCCTATAATTGTATAAGAGTTCCCTATATACTGTACCGTTTTCCCAATAGGATTGTCAATCCCCATAGTTTTTATTGCCATTTCATTGAATACGATGGCAGTATTATCTGTTGAATAGTCCTTAGAAAAAGAACGCCCTTCTTTTACTTGAATACTCATTGTTTCGATAAAATCTACGCCAACCTGGATATTATGAAAGACCTTGTTTGCATCGTCTTCGTTTCCAGACCATAATAAACCACCAGTAGTACTTATTTCTGTACCTATTATATTTTGATTGGTAGTTGCTGCATTGACAACACCTGGTACAGACTTTATTTCATTTAAGAACGATTCTGAATTAACTTGCAATCCTCCCTCTTTTAAGAAATAAACGACATTGTCTTTATCCATCCCCAAATCCTTCGATTGTATAAAATCTATTTGTTGAGAAACGACAAATACTACTACAATTAGGATAATTGATAATGTAAACTGAAAAACAACCAGTCCTTTACGAATCCATAATTCGCTTACTGAATTTTTCATTCTCCCTCTTAATATGGCAGTAGGACTAAAGCGTGATAGATATAAAGCCGGATAACTTCCTGCGATTAATCCTGTCAAGACAACTACCAATAGTATAACTGCTATAATTCCGTTTCCAAAGTTTAGACTCAATTCTTTTCCTGTAATTTGATTAAATTCTGGAATGATAATAAGCACTAAAAAGATAGAAACTAATAAGGCTACCAAGGCAGTAAATACTGATTCTCCAAAAAATTGAGCGATCAATTTTTCTCGTTGAGATCCTAATGCCTTTTTTGTTCCTATTTCTTTAAGTCTTCTAGAAGCATTGGCTGTAGAGAGATTCATATAATTGATACATGCAATTAGTAGGATAAAAAATGCTATGATAGAAAATAAGTACACATAGTCCATACGACCACTGGTTTGTACGCCATTTTCAAAATTCCCGTATAAATAGTTTGATGAATACTGTGTTAAAATTAAATCTGCTTCAACATTACTACTTTGCATTTTAGAGAAGTTTTTAATCTTAGCAGCAAACTGATCTACATCGGTCCCGTCTTTTAAAACTATAAATGTTGAGGGTGCATTATTGACCCAATTAATTTCTCTTCCGGTTGCTACCGACTTCTTTTTCCAAGATTTAAAAGATAATACAAAGTCGAATTGTGTCGTAGAATTAGACGGGACATCATTGAACACTCCTGTTATCTGATGTTTATCTTTAATACCCATAATGTCACATTCTATCACTTTACCGATCACATTATTAGTAGTACCAAAAAGGCGATTTGCTAAAGATTTAGAAATTACGATTGAATTGACATCCTGTAGTACCTGACTTTTATTACCTTGTTCTAACTCATAAGAAAAGACTTCAAAATAATCTTCGCTTGCAAATATCCCTGGAGTTTTTATAGTCTTACCATCAGCAAACAAAGGAGTTTTGCTAAACCATTCTGGTAATGTTTGAGCTACTGCTTGTTCAACTTCTGGAAATTTATCGACCATAGTTTCGGCTAACAGGTCCGGTGTCCACGAACGAACTGAAATACCTTCGGATTCTTCAAACTGATTCCATACCTGGTATAATCTATCATCATTTTCATGGAATTTATCAAATTGTAATTCGTCGAAAACCCAAAGAGTAATTAGTAATACACAAGCTAATCCAGTAGAAAGACCAATTAGGTTTATCAAAAAGATTCCTTTATGTTTTTTAATACTTCTCAGGAAGATTTTTAAATTGTTTTTTAACATTTTACTGTGTTTTATTAAGAGATTAGTACTGTGCTACTTCTTCTTTGGTTTTACTTTTTAGATCAATTTTTACATTATTGACTTCGGTAGCTACTTGTCCGTCAAACAAATTGATTACTCTATGAGCATATTGTGCATCTCGGTCTGAGTGAGTTACCATTACAATTGTAGTCCCTTCTTGATTTAATTCTGTTAAAAGACTCATTACTTCTAAACCATTTTTAGAATCTAAATTACCTGTAGGCTCATCTGCTAAAATTAATTTTGGATTTGTAACTACGGCTCGTGCTATGGCCACACGTTGTTGTTGACCTCCTGATAATTGAGTAGGAAAATGTTTTTCTCTATGAGCAATATCCATCCGTTCTAGTACTTTTAGTACTAATTCTCTTCGTTCGCTCTTGTTGTAATTAAGGTAAATTAATGGTAATTCTACGTTTTCAAAAACAGTAAGTTCATCTATGAGATTAAAGCTTTGAAAAACAAAACCTATAACCCCTTTGCGTAATTCTGTTCTTTGTCGTTCACTTAATCCTGCGACTTCGTACTCTGCAAACAGGTAACTTCCTTCATTCGGGTTGTCCAACATTCCTATAATATTTAACAAGGTTGACTTACCACATCCCGAAGGCCCCATAATAGCAACGAAATCACCTTCATCTACATTAAACTGCACTCCATTTAATGCATATGTTTCTAACTCTTCAGTTCTAAAACTTTTCTTAAGATTTTGAATTTTTATCATTTCTAGATTGTTTTTATTTTAATACTATTTTATCTGCTTTTTCGAAACTATTATAGTTGGAGGTAATCACTTTTTCTCCAGCTTGTAATCCTTCTAAAACTTCATAATATTGGGAATTTTGTTTACCTATACGAATGTTTCTTTTTTCTGCTTCTTGGTTGTCATGATTAACTACAAAAACCCACTGCCCACCAGTACTTTGAAAGTGGCTACCTTTTGGTAAGAGGATAGCGTCTGAAGATTCTCCTAATTGTAGTTTTATGTTATAACTTTGCCCAGTACGTATTGTTTCTGGTTTTTCATTTACAAAAACAAGATCAACCTTAAAATTTCCGTTTCTTACTTCTGGATATACTTTTCTTAATCGTAATTCATATTTTTTTCCATTCCTATCTAATATTGCTGTCAAATCTCTTTTAACACGATCTATATAATGTTCATCTATGCTAGCTTCAATTTTGTAGTTTGTAAGCACATTGATCTGCCCAATACGTTCTCCTTGAGCAATATTTTGTCCTATTTCTGCATCTAAAAACCCTAATTGTCCATCGGCCGGAGCGCGAACATTTAATTGATCTATTCGCTCATATACCATGGATAGTGCTTGTTTCATTCTTTCTAAATCGGTATCAAGACCTGAGAGTGATGTTTTGCGTAGTTGTGCATCTTGTTCTGTTTGAAGTTTTACAATTTCATATTGCTTTTTAGACAATTCGTAGTCTTCTTTAGATGTTAAGTAGATTTCTTTAGAAATTAGCTCATCTTTATATAGTTCTTCATTTTGCTCAAACTTTCGTTTATTACGCTGTAGTTCATGTGCTGAAGTTGCTAAGGATTTTTGTCCATCTATTCTTCTTGAATCAAAAGTTAATTTTGTTGATCGTAAATCGTTTTGCTTTAATGCCAAATTACTTTCACTTGCTAAGATTTGCTCATATAGGTTTGGATTTTCCAGCTTTAAAATTATGTCCCCTTTTTTTACCGCTGCACCTTCTTCAATTAACTTTTCTTGTACACGTCCCCCCACATAGGCATCCATATATATGGTCATAATTGGTGCTACATTTCCGTTTATCGTTATGTAATCATCAAATTTACCATGAACGACTTCCCCAATAGAAACCCTATCCATTTCGGTTTTAAAAGATCCTGACGATTGACTGTATACAATTTTCCATCCAGCTACGAGCAACAGTGCGGCAAGAGCCATGTAACCAATGTGCTTTTTTTGAATTCCTTTTTTCTTTTGAATTTGTATGTCCATCTTTTTATTATTTTATATTAAAAATTGATAATCCTTTATAGAAAGCAAGTGTATTTTTATTTACTTCAAGCGATAGCTTTATTTGCAAATTTTCATTTTGCGAAAGAGCATATGTATTTTTAGCCGTAAATAATTCTATGGCACTTATCATTCCTTTTTCATATTTTTTTTGTGACGTGGTGAATGCTAAAAATTGAGATTTTACCTTCAAATTACTTTGTGAATATTCAGCTTCTAAAGACTGTAGCTCTAAAACCAGGTCTTGAATTGTTCTAAGAAGTTCTTGTTCTTGTACTTTTAAGTCATTTTTAGCTCTTAAAAGCTCTATTTTTTTCTGTTTTACGTCTGATCGTGTGGTCCATCCATTACTTATTGGGATTTTTAGAGAAAGACCAACGTATTTATACATATTAGTCTCAAATTGTTGGTTGAAGGATATTGTATTTCCAAGATCATCTGTATTGGTTTCGAAATAGCCTGATCCAACACCTCCAAATAAAGTTAATGACGGGTAGTAGTTGGATTTAGATACTTTTACTTGCTTTTCTGCTGCTTCTACTTTTAGTCGATTAGCTTCGATGATAGGAAGAAAATCCATTGCCTTGTTAAAAACATTATCTGTTTGAACTTCTAAAGGATTAGTTATGCTATCATTTTTTAAAATTTCGGATTGAATCTCTATATCATTCCCCCCTTCTAGATTCATCTCTTGAATTAGCTTTAATTTAGCAGTCCTTAAATTATTCTCACTTTTAGTGACCTCTAGTTTATCTGTAAGTAATAATGATTCTGCGTCATAAAGATCAGACTTGGCACTTACTCCTAATTGTACTTTTTTACTTATCAGGTCATAGTTCGATTGGGATACTGATTGTTGTTCTTTAGAGATTTCTAGAGCTCCTTCAAAAAAAAGAATATCATAAAAAGCTCCCATAACTCTAAAACCTAATAAATATTTTTGTTGTGCAGATTCTTCTTTGGCTGCTTGATATATTAATTTACTCGCCTTTATGGTGTTTAATTTCTGAAACCCCTTAAACAAATCCATATCAAATTCTAGCAAATAATTATTAGAAAAAAAATCAGCATCGACTATATTATTAGTGTTCGGATCTGCTGATCTACCATATCGAATACCATAATCTACGGCACCATTAGCATTAGGCAGTAAGCTTCTTATAGCTTGTCTATGTGTTTCTTTGTTTGTATCAATATTATATTGGAAGTCATTAAGTTCTAGATTATGACTAAGAGCATATGATATGCAATCTTCTAAGGACCATTTCTCTTGTGACAACAAGGAACTACTCATAACAATTAAGAATAGGGTACTTAAAATTCTAATTTTTTGATTCATGATAATTTGATTTGACATTGTTATTCTCGCTTTACAAGAAAAGAAGGCGATATATTAGTGCAGACCGATTATTAACTGAATAAATTCGCGTCTAAATATGGGTAATATGATTTAAGAATTGAGCTAGCTACCTATTACAAAATTTTTAGATTGTATAAACAGCTTTGGGATTGTTAGAAACCTGGATACATGGTTTAATGCAGAGTGAATTATAAACTAAACCATGTTTTGAATCCAGATAACTTCATTAAAAATAAAATGTTATATCTCTAATGAGACTAGTATTAATGTTATAAAAAGAAATAGTATAAGAATTGAGGTAAACTCATCCAAACACATTATGAATTTATCCGAGAAATTAAAAAGTACATTCTGTACCAAAAAAACTTACTTTGTTTTATTGCTCTAGCACTAATTCTTTTTGAAGTATTCTTCTTTGTTTATTATTTAGATTCTTATTAATAATAGTTACTACTTCTTCAGTTTTTTCGTTTAGAAAAAAATGCCCTCCATCAAAATACTGGATATAGCACTCTCGATTAGTTAACATCGTCCAACCATCTCCTTCTTGCTTAGTTAGGTCATCATCTTTTCCCAAAAGAATAATTAGATTTGTTTCTAAAACTTCATTTTTTTCAATAAAACGATATGTTTCTACTAGCCTAAAATCGTTCTTTAATATTGGTAGAAATAATTCCAGCAGTTCGGGATGTTCAAAAAATTCTTTTGGGGTTCCTCCTAGATTTAATACTTCTTTTCTAAATTCATCAATAGGCATTTGACTAAATACTTTCCTTTCTTTTGGAATATTAGGAGCACTTTTACCAGAAATAAAGATTTGCAATGGTAAGGGTAGTTTTTCTTGTTGTATCCTTTTTGCCAATTCATATACCATAATACCACCCATACTATGACCAAATAATGCATAAGGGGTTTTTGATATTTCATCACGAATGATACTTAAAACATCATCTACCGCTTCGTCTATACTGTCATACAATGATTCATCGAATCTTTTTCCCCTTCCGGATAGTTCAATAGGCTTTAATACTACATTGGGCATTAAAAGATTTTTCCATGAGCTGTATATGGCAGCAGAACCTCCTGCATATGGCAAGCAATATAAATTTATTTTATTCATAACAATTTATTTACTGTATCAATTCTTTGCAAGTTGTATTAACTTCAATTTCCTGAATAATCATTTCTGATAATGTCCCTAAATTTTCAGCATTCAAAATACCATAATGATTTGCTTCAATATAAGAATGGCTTACAGTACCATAAGTATATTGATCCCATTCCTGCATATGAGCTAGGTTAATATTCTGACTTGCCTCAATGGTAGTAATATCGCTTTCAATTTTACCATTTACCATGTATTCATCTAGTATTTTTGAGTTATTAAAAACAAGTTTTTTTATACGTTCTTTATCATCGGAAGGTACTTCGTTAAACCAAAATGCCAACTCTGTTTCTAGTTGAGCAGTAACAGATTCCTCATTTAATATTTCTCCTGTTGAATTCTCTTTTACTCCCCTATCAATAAAGATTAACTTAACATCATAAGATTTTTCTTCTAAAATTTTACTCATTTCGAAGGCTACAGGTACCCCCATAGAATAAGCAACTAATGTTATCGTTTTACTTGATTCTACTTGTAATATCTCTGGTACAAATGTTGCTGCCATTTCTTCAATACTACTATTCAAATCTGTTTCTTTATCAAATCCTTTATACTGAAGACCGAATGAATTATAACCTTCGATTAAAGTTGCTAAATCTCTGAAAATCGTTGATGAACCAATAATAGGTGGGATAAAGAATATATTTTTATATTCGTTATCTGTATTTTTCAATTTTACAATTAAGCCATCATCTTTATGCTTGTTTTGGATGAATTGTGAAAGTTCGATTATACTAAGGTTATTATAAATATCTTTTAATGATATAGCGCAACCTAGCTCTTTAAAAGTAGCGCTGACGATTTGAGTAGCTTTTAATGAATTACCCCCCATTTCGAAAAAATTACTATCTGTACTAATCTCTGATTGATTAAGAATAGATTGCCATATTTTTAGTAATCCATTTTCAGTACTATTTGCAGGTTTTATAATGATTGGATTATTTTCGGATGACAAATTTTTCTTCTCTAATTCTTTCCTATTTACTTTTCCCGTAGCTGTTAGTGGTAGTTTTTCTACATTCCTAAACTGAGTGGGCACCATATAAATTGGTAGTTTTGATTTTAAAAACTCTTTAAGCTCTATATTTAATGCTCTATCCATACTAAGCATGTATGGAATCGGAAACTCTTTTATATTTATTTTTCCGTTAGTTGTCATTGGAAAATGTTCTACTCTCATAAAATAGCTGGAGACCATATAATGAGGTAGTCGTTCTTTTAAAAAGAAACGAAACTGTTCATTATCGATTTCTATCGAAGAGATATAATAAGTAATAAGGTGCTTGTTACCATTTGGGTCCGCCTTTGCTACTGTATAGCAATTTGTAACATCTTTATATAAAAGAGCTACTGTATCTACTTCTGCGGGTTCAACTCGATATCCTCTAATTTTTACCTGGTTATCTTTACGCCCATAAAATTCTAGCAATCCGTCACTATTCCATTTTGCCATATCTCCGGTTTTATAAAGAACATCTTCTCCTAAAACATTTGACAAAAAACATTGATTTGTTTCCTCATCTCTATTTAAATAGCCTTTGGCAACTCCTGACCCCGCAATATAAATTTCACCCAATGTCCCAAGATCTACCTCTTTCATTTGGTCATCTAATACGTAAATTCGATGATTTTTAAGAGGGCTACCGATAACATTACATTTTGTATTTTTAGTTATTTGCGCAAATGTAGCACATACTGTGGCTTCTGTTGGGCCGTATGTATTATATAGCCTAATACTCTCGGGAATTTTATTAAAGTGTGAATCTCTTAATTGATCTCCTCCACTTATTATAATTCGTGGATAATGTGTAAACTCTTTCATTCTATGATTCAACTCACCTATGACTAAAGGAGTAGAACTTATCACGGTTACTTTATTTGTATTTACAGATGTAATCATCGCATCTACATCTTTACCGCCTTCTGGAAAAAGAACCAATTTTCCTCCTGCACACAGGATAGGAAAAATTTCTTCTACTGAGGTATCAAAAGAAATAGAAGATTGCTGAATTACAGTATCCAGATTACTTAATTCAAAATACTCCTTAAAGGTATTAACATAATCTACAACAGAATACTGTTCTACCATTACCCCTTTAGGCACCCCTGTAGATCCTGAAGTATAAAGTATGTAACATAAGTCCTTGGGGTTTCCATAGTTTTTATCTAATGCTTTTTCACCATTTAGATTTGAATTTAAAGTAGCATTATAGATCAATTTAGGAATACTTGTATCTATACACTTATTATGATTATCGATATCTAAAACTAATAGATTTACAGAACTATCGTTCACTATTTGCTTCATTCTACTTTCTGGATATTCTGCGTCTATAGGCACGTATGCGGCTCCAGCTTTTAATACGGCGAGAATGGTGATAATCAACTTTTCTGACCTACTCATAATTATACCTACTAAGTCTCCATTCTGTATTTGATAGTCGGATTTAAGTAGATATGCTAAATGGTTTACTTTACTGTTTAACTCGGCATAGGACATTGTTTTTCCTTCATATACCAAAGCCGTATCATCAAAATACTTCTCGACTGATTTTTCGAAAATTTCACTAATCGTAAGTTGTGATATCGATTCATTCACATCCTTTTGTTTTGGAATGTTTTCGACAGTGTGTTTGTAATGGTTTTCTATTAATTCGGTCGTTCTTGTTTGCTTTGCTCTTTTAACATAATACGCAACCAAATGGCTATTTTTATGATCATCTTCATTGACTACAACAGCTGCTTCTTGAACTTCTGGGTGCTCTAGAATCTTACATTCTATCTCTCCAGGTTCTATTCTGTTTCCTCCTATTCTGATTTGATTATCTTTCCTACCTAAAAATTCTATCTCTCCTTTACTATTCCAGCACCCAATATCACCTGTTTTATACATTTTGGTATTTACATCTGTATGATAGGGATTATGAATAAATCGTTCATTGGTTTTTGCTTCCTGATTTAAATATCCTTTCGCTAAACAAACTCCTCCAATATAGATCTCCCCTGGTATACCCACAGGTAATAATTTACCTCCATTGTCTAGTATATATAAATTTACATTTGCAATTGGTTTACCTATCGGAATTATCTTATCATTTGGTTTTGTTTCATATATACTAACCTCTATAGATGCTTCGGTAGGACCATAAAGGTTAATGAGAGGTGCTTTGAATTTTGAATAATATCTATTTACTGTTTCTTTTAATAATTCTTCACCGCTAGCAAAAACAAATCTTATCGTAGATAATTTATCTATGTGTTCTTCTTCCATTTCCAGAAATTTGTTCAACATAGTAGGAGAGAAATGTACATAGGTAACACCAAACTTTCTAATAGTATCAACAATTTCTATATTAGATTGACTATTGGCGATCAAAAGTTGGGCTCCAAAACATAATGGCATAAAAAGCTCTCCTATAGATACATCAAAGACGATAGGTGTTTTTTGATAAATAACATCATTATTACTAAACTGATATGTATCCCATAACCATTGTATTCTATTAATGATTCCCTTGTTTTTTATCATCACCCCTTTGGGGTCTCCGGTTGATCCCGAAGTATATAAAATGGCAAAGATATCCTCAGAATTTATTTTAACTTCGGGATTTGTTTGAGCAGTCTTTTCAATATCATGTTTTACCGTTTTGGGATTTACAACAGTAAGGTTTTCATAAACCAACTCGGACAGCTCATCGGTAATCAAAATATTTAATTGAGTGTCATTAATAATATACTCTTTTCTTTCATTGGGGTAGCTAGGGTCTATGGGTACATAAATTGCCCCTAATTTAATGATACTTAAAAGTGTTATCATTCTATCAACACTTTCGTCCATCATGACCCCTATATAATCTCCTTTTTGTACTGTATAGTTTTGGTTTAGATAATTCGACAAGCGATTGGCCCTTAAGTTTACTTCATTAAATGTCAATTCTTCATGAGAGGAAATTATACCTTTTGCATTAGGGTTTTTCTTTGCATTAGATTCTATAAGTTCTTTGAGGCTAGTATCTATATAATTCTCTTTTTCTGTACCATTAAACTGGTGCAAGATTTGATCTTTTTCTTCTATTGACAAGTACTCTATTGAATCAATTTTTTGATTCGTATTTTCTACAATAGATAGGATCATATTTTTAAGATGCGATGCCATCCTAACTATCTTTTCTTTTTCGAATAAGGAGGTGTTATAATTAATATCAATTTTACAACTACCATCTCTTAATTTTAAAAATGCATAAGTAATATCAAACTTACTAACGCCTTCATCTGTAGTAGCGATTTCATCTGTATAATTAGAATCCTGGATCGAATCTATTTCCTCTATATCATTATCCAGGGATACCATTACATCGAACAAAGGATTCCTATTCATTTCTCTATCATAGCTTAGCTCGTCTACTAATATATCATACGGATAGAACTGATGTTCGTACGCTTCTAATAATACATTACTCACTTCTGCTAGTAACTGATGGATATCATAAGTTCCTTTAATACTTGAGCGAAGCACAACTGTATTACTATAAAATCCTACTTGGTTTTCTAGCTCTCTATGATTTCTCCCACTTACTGGAGAACCAACAATAATATCCTCCTGTCCTGTATATCTATATAATAATGCTTTAACAATTGCAGTCATTACCATAAATAAAGAGGCACCATGTTGGTTTCCCAAATTCGTTAACTTCTCAACCGTCTCACTATCAATAAGAAAAGAAGCTCCTGCCCCTTTTTGGTCTTTTTGCATGCTTCTTTTAGCATCCAATGGCAATTTTAATGCAGTTAGCTCTCCTGATAGTTTTTTATGCCAATACTTCTTAGAAGCATTTAATTTACCAAGTTTCAATTGCTCATGTTGCCAATGAGAATAATCTTTATACTGTATTCCTAGTTTTGGTAAATTTAGAGGAACCCCAGTACTATAATGATCATAAAAAGCCAAGAAATCTTTTAAGAGAACACTTGTGGACCATCCATCGGTAACTATATGATGGAGCACTAATATCAATGTATATTTTTCGTCAGAGGATTGTACCAATGTGGTACGTATAGAGGACATTGATAAATCAAAAGGTGATGTGGCTTCTTTTTCTATAATATCATCTAACTCATCTTCATTTACTTTTCTATAGGTAACTTCATAATCAAACTCTTTAACTGCATGCACACGTTGACGAGGTTCGCCATCAATCATATGAATCGTAGTTCTTAATATTTCATGTCTTTCTAACAAAGCATTAATCGCCTTACGAAATGATGGTATGTCTATGGTATCAAAAGAATATGTTAACGGAACATTATATAACCCATCTACTCCCGTAATTTGTTCTATTACCCATAATCTTCTTTGTGCATGTGATATAGCATAGTGCTCCTGTTCTTCAACTGGAGTGATTAGTTCTTTTTCTTTATTAACAGATTCAAAAAAAGAAATTATTTCACTTTTTCTAACTTTGATTTCATTGATAATTTCGGGCGTTAGATCATCTTGAGAGGCTTTAATTTTTAGTTCGTCATCTTTAACATTAATGATAATGCCCTTATGATTTCTCAAATCGGAGATATATTTATCTATTTTCATATAGTTAGTTCTATTATATTGTCCTTTTTTTCTATTTCGATTTCGATTTGTTTAACCGTTATAATGTAGTCTGACAAGCTATTGATGTTGGGATGATCAAATATTTCTCTTAAGGTGATTTCTAATTCAAATTCTTTGGCAATTTTATTTACTAAAGCAATGGCTTTTAATGAGTGACCTCCCAGTTCAAAAAAGCTTTTATCAACGCTTATAAAATCTTCTTTAAGTGTAAGTACCTCTGCCCATATCTTGGCTAATTGATACTCAACCTCATTAGAGGGTGAGACATACTGATTTTCTTCTTCTATCTCAGGTTCTGGTAACTTTTTCTTGTCTATTTTTCCGCTTGAGTTAAAGGGAATGGTCATTAAGTGTACATAATAGTTCGGGATCATATAGTCGGGTAACTTATTCGATAAGTATCCCTTTAAGTCTTTAGCTTCTAATACCTCTGAAGCTGTATAATAGCAAACTAAATAGTGATCTCCCTGATGCTCTTTGACCGTCAGTATCGCCTCATCCAAATCTTTAAAACCACGTAACTGATTCTCTATCTCTCCTAACTCTAT
>CANNFM010000004.1 GCA_947503835.1 uncultured Aquimarina sp. | reverse complement strand
TGAAAATCCAAAGCTTAAAACCAGAATAAAGCCTAAAATGAAAAAGACTGCCTAAATCTTTCTAGACAGCCTCTTTTTTAGTTAATTTTATCTTTTTCATTAAAACGGACACGACTACCCCATTGTCGTATCCGTTTCTCACAACTAACCAACCTAAAAAATTAATTCCTCCAACATCCAACAATTTAATTTTAATAGGTATATACCCAAAAGTAAAATGTTATTACGTTTTACAGAAGGAAGAATGAGTAAACGGTAATTTTGAGTTAGGGAAACGTTATTTTGAAGTATTATTGGGCACAAATGATATTTGCATCCTTGATATGACTATATAACAGGTATGCTACTAGATTGAAGTTTTTTTGTGCTCTGTCTAATATCCAGGCATCAGAGCTTATTACAACATGATTAGACTCTGCCAGTACTTTATCTGGATTATTCACCAAATCGATCGACCAGGGAAAGTTATTTTGTTCTGCCACCTCACGAAGTATCGTTTTTAGTTTCCCGCTATTAGATACCGGGGCATCAAAATACCAATGTACAGATGGTACTCCTAATGTATTAAGAACATTTCCTATGATCATTAGGGCTTCTTCAGTTTTTTGAACCCGTTTATAAGTACCATGCACACCCGATACATCTCGATAATAACTATCCAACCCTTTAAAGATGTAGGCCCCTGATAAAGCGCTCTCTAGAATGATCAACAAATTAAACCCATCTATAGCTACATCCAGACCCTTTAATTGTTCTGGCAATAGAGCTGCCTTTTTTCGCGACCCAATTTGCAGTTCACTGGCACTCATGCCTTGCAAGGCTTTTTGTTGTCGTGCATTAAGTCTATAGCGATTTCCTACTAATTGCATTGATGATTTTTCGGCAAAACCACGAGAAAGTAAGTAGCACATATCCTTTGCGGCTTCTTTTATTTTTTGCTGCATTTTTGGATCTCCAAACAGGCGATCATCGCTGGCTTCTTTTCCTCGGTTGCGTGTTGGCATTTTGATTTTTACTAAAAAAGTATTGTGAAATGTAATGCTTATAAACAAAAAAAGCGCTTATCGCGCTACTCTTATGACATGGGCAGTATCTCTACCACTCTGCCATACACATTTTTGGTCCATCCGTTTAGACGGCCTCGGTTGTTACCGATTAGTAATCCTCGTTTCACATTTTTGCCTTTGACAATATGTGTATAACAGTTACCTCTTACTTTACAAAAAACAATATCTCCTGTTTTACAATCTTCCCAATTTACGGGTTCAAGAATCACAGGTTGTTTTGATTTCAGAATAGGTAACATAGAATTACCGGGTTCTTTGGAGACAATCGTCTCGCCATTCAATAGTTTTTGAATTTTCCAATTCATAATCATAGTTTTAAAATTAAACATTAATTCAAAAACTATGGAGTATAGCTCTACCAAAGAACGTGCGCATAACGCGTGGTAAAGATATACATTTTTTAAGAACTTAAGCTATACTTGGATTGGAGTAGTAGGAGAGCTTGTGTTTTTCGCCGATGTATTGATATACCACCACTTGTGACTCGAATGTACTCGATAATCGAGATTTAAGTGCCCCAAGGTAGTTTACCAGAATATGGAAACAGTCTGTGCTATTCCTCCTTATTCACTTTTTTGGTGATACCGCATTTTCTACGAACAGTTCTTTCGGCGAGGGCTGCGGCATTTCTGGCCTGATCCTCAGGGCCTCCGTCTTTAATAATTTCATTATATACTGTTTTGTTTTCTATAAGACCACGTAGGACACATACAAACCCCGGGCTGTCTTTACCCTTGTAAGGCTTCTTTTTTTTGGGTTTTACGATCAACTCCCCGAACAAGCGATCTTTTAATATTTTATCTTTTTGGACTTCTATTACCAATGTATATAGGATATTTTGATCTTCTGGATACATATCACTCACCTTATCTAAGGCATTAGCATACTCATCATTGGTGAAATTAAAATATTCATAGATGTCAATGTAGTTGTTTTCTCCTTTTTCATCCTCCTGCACCTCTTCTTCACTTTGTATTTCTTCTTCGTCTTGGTACTCTTCGTCGTACTGGTACTCTTCTTCGCTTTCCTGGCTCACTCCTTTGAACACGGTTACTAGTAGTAGTATAAAAATGGATAGCCTCTTCATTTGTTCTATAGTTTTAAATTGATTGGGTATTATAAACGTCTAATAATATCTTTTTGTTACCTGTTTTTCTATTATTATGTTTTTTTAACTAAAAATCCGTCAATTCGAGTGCTTCGACTCAAGGAGAAGAGTATCGAGAATAGGATTATTTGTTAAAAAAAGCTTTGTCATCCTGAGTATTTCGACCTAGCTCAGCACAGGCCTGTCGAAGGGTCGATACATTTTGACTCCATTTCATTACGACAAAACACTCGAATTGACGCTTTTTTGTGGTATTTTTCTTAAATACATAACGGGTCCTTATATAAAAATATAAAAACAGTATATCTTTTCGCTACATGCATAATTAAGGATTTTATTTTTGTTTACTACATTCTTGGCATACTTTTATTGGTTTCTCTACTCGTATAGCATCACTGGGATTAGTAAATACTTTAAAACTAAAGGAGTGATTTTTATCGAAGACCTGCCTACCTGTCGGATTGCAGGCAGGCAAGTAAATTTTTATATTCAAAAGCTCTTCTCGATACAATTTTTCTCCATTTTATTACGAAAAACCACTCGAAGTGACGTCTTTCTGCTGATTATTGTGACCTCCTTCTATACCAAAGCAAAATCAAGAATGAAACTCCTAACATACCCAATGCTAACAACCAATACAGCCATGTATGATCACTAAACGATATAGGAGCAGCATCCCCAACCAAATAAAATCCTCCCCAATAAAAAGGATGTGTTCTATTAATATCAGCGGTTTTTAAATATTGAAGCTTGGCTTGTTGTAAGGCTTTGGACTTGTTCATCCCTGCTTTTAGATTGGTGTAGAAGTATTTCATGAGCTCTGGCGTGGTTTGATCTGATACCTCCCAGCTGGTTAAGAGTAAACTTTTTGTCCCAGCATACTGAAACGCAGTACCTAAACTCATGATACCTTCTCCTTTGGCGATTTTACCAGATCCTGTATTGCAAGCACTCAGTACGGTTAGCTCGGCAGGAATATCTAAGGCAAAAAGTTCATGACTATACAAGAGATTATCTTCTATGGTATCTTTACTTTTGGTAAAATAGAGCTTAGAATTCTCTGGTCGTTCGTTATCGATCTCTCCGTGCAATGCCAGGTGAAGAATATTATATTGATTGGCATTTTTCTTAAAATTAGCCTCTATCGCTTCTGACCCGAAGTAATATTGCCCATCGATAATCTCAGAAATGGCTTTGATTTCTTTTCGGGTTCCTGGCAGATCATCTCCTGCACCTCTAAGGGTAGCTAAACTCATGGTTTTGGCATCTACTACATTGGTGCTGTCTGAAAATGAAAACGCCAGGCACTCTTCCTGTTTTTTAGATTTTTGAGTGTCTTTATTATCGGTGAATAATAGATTCGCTGAATTGGCATAACTAATCGCATAGTTATGAAGTAAATACGACAAGTCTGCCGGATTATTAGAATCATCATGTTGCGCAAGCAATAACTCAAAATTAAGATGCCATAGCGATCCATCGGGGATAATAATTAACTCATCTCCCACAAATTGATTAGCTATAGGAGCGATAAGGTCTTGATACAATTGATGAGCCGATGTTTTAAAATCTCCCACATGTTTTGAGGTGATGGCATCTCTAAAAGCTTCTACTTTTTTAGTAAGATCGGCAGTAGCCAACTCTTGTACGGCAATCTCGTTTTTAGCAATAGTAAACGCATAGGTGATACTATCGGAGGTGAAAAATTCTACTACCGTAGTACGCCCATTAAGTTGTTCTTGGAGTTCACTCACCGATACAATATCGTTTTTGTGTTTTAATTGATAGTATTTAGGGTAGTTTTTTTCTAAGATATCAGTTAATGAATCCTGTCTTCGATTGACATCAAAGAGTTGGTTTTCATAGCGGGCAATTTTTGCAGTGTCTTTTGGCTGCTCTGATTGTTCTTCTGTAACTTTAGATTGATAAAATGCACGATTGATTCTAAGCTCTTTTTCTAGAGTGACAAGATCAGTAGGTAGACCTGTAAAGTTTTTGGCATTTGATGCAGCTAATAATTCTTTTAAAGTATTGGCTTTGCTTTTCTCTGCATAATAGAATGTTTGCTCTAATAACTCTTGGTCTTGTTTATTTTTAAACAGTAATAATTGAGTTTGTATCGCATCTGCATAGATCTCTTTTACTTGCTTAGCAAAGGCTATCTTATCCTGATAATTCTGAAACGATTGTCTAATATGATTGATCAATATATCTGCCTCTTTATAAAGGACATTGCTTTGATCAAGATTTTGTATACTATTATTTTTTAAGTATTGTGATTGTAGTGTTTTGGCTTTCCCTTGAAATGTTTCTAATAACAATTTATGATTATAGTATTGATTGGGATTAAAAGTATTTTTAGAATCATCATTTTTAGTGTTTGCTAATATTGCTTTATTAAAATAAATTACAGCATTATTAAAATTTCCCCACTGATAATATGTATCACCGATATTATTATAAATCGAAATATTAAGAGTATGTTGTTCCTTAAATAAATCTTGATAAATATTCAAAGCTTTTTCGTAAAATACCATGGCTTTTTTATACAATAATTGATCATTACATAAGTTTGCAATATTTAAGTATGCATTAGCGATTTCTGGATTATTTTTATCAAAAATATTGAAATATCCCTTTAATGCCTTATTATAATACTCATGAGCTATTTCATACTTCTTTTCATCCTTATAAATGTCGCCAATATAAATATAAGTATTTGCTATTCGATTGTGATTTTTGCCATAGTTTGCTAAATAAATCGTTAAAGCTTTATTGTAATAGTATAAAGTTTTTTTAATATCATTTCTACTATAATAAATTTCTCCAATATTCATATATTTACTAGCAGCATTAGGATGACTTTCTCCATCAATTTCAAGAGTAATATCTAAACCTTTTTTATGATATTCTAATGCTGTATCATATTTACCTTTAGCTTCATAAACACTTCCGATGTTATCATATGATACAGATAACCCAAACAAACTTTCCTTATTAATACAAATTAGCACTGCTCTTTCGAAGTATTGTAAGGCTTCGTCATATTGATTTAATTTAAAATAAGTTGCTCCAATATTTATATATGTATAACCTACTTGTATGTCATCTTCCCCATTATTTTTGATAGTAATGGCTAATTTTTTTTTATAGCACTCAATAGATTTCATTAAATCCCAAAGCCTAGAATATACAACACCCATATTATTATAGGTAAATGCCGTACTCTTATGTTCTGGTCCAAATATTTTTAAATGGATTTTTAATGCTTTCTTATTATATTTTAAAGCCTCTTTGTATTTAGCTGTATAAGTGTAGATTTTAGCTATATTAAGATAAGATAGACCCAAACCCTCGTGAATTTCAGGAAATATTTTTTGTCTAATTTCTAATGCTTTTTGATAATAGATCATTGCTCGATCATAATCCGGATTACTTTCATAATACCGCCCAATATTATCATAAACATATGCTTCTTCCTTATTGTTTTTCTTAAGATGTTGATCACTAATTTTTAATGCTTTCTTAGCATTAGATAGTGATACGTTAAATTTTCTTTTTCGCCATTGATTTTTTGAAATTTTATTATAACAACTCGCGACTTTTTCCCAAGCTTTTGCTTTTTTATAAATGGGTAATGCTTTTTGAAAAAAGTCAATAGACTCATTATGTTTTTTATCAGCGAGTAAAGAATCTGCTTTCTTAAAATACTGTGATGCCAATAGTGTATCAGTTGCAATCTGAGCATTCAACGAATAGGTAAAAAATCCAACAATAATAACCAGCAGTGTTACAATTTTTCTCGGGTTCATAGGCTTATAGAGTTGTAGATGTCTTTTTTAACAGTTCTCCTTTATTGTGTATAGCAAAGAAACTAAAAATGTTACTGTTATAACCAAAAAAAACAGCCGATTATAAATGTACTGCCCCTAAATTATGTCTAACATTTTAGGGGCAGTACAAAATTGGCTGTTTTTTTGTCATAAAATTTACTTGTCTTCGATACAATCTCGATTACCATCGAGATCACTCAGACTGACGCAAATTTTATTATATCGGATTCATATTAGTTATGGCAATTAGATTCTTAATTCAACTGCCCTTCTTTAAGATCGGTAATGTCTTTTTGTGTTAATCGATCAATCAAGGTTTGATACATCTCCTTAGGCAATCCGCAAGCAATTAGATATTCTTTCATCAAATCTTCTTCTTCCTTCTCGATAGATCCATCAGCCAGTAAGACTACGGCTGCTTGTGCTAAAATATTGATTAAGGTTTCAGAAGAAAGTTCGTTTCTTGCTTCATTTAAATAATTAAATACTTGATTATCCTTATTTGCATGTTCTTTTATGGTGTTATGTACTGCCATGAGATCCTCTTTCATTTCGGGAAACCCTTCGATCGCATCCATAATCTCACGCTCTTCTTCGGGAGCAAAATCTCCGTCGATAATCGACATATGTGTCATCGAGGCTACCAATGCTTTGGCAAAAACCGCTTGTGCCCGTTTTTGGTTTTCGTTAATCTCATCTTGAGATTGTTGTAAAATCGTTTTTATACTTTCGTTATAGGCACTTTTGCAACTATCGCATTCATAAAAGCGATCTACTACATCCAGAGGGATTGTTGGAATAAAAAACAGGGTAAACCATCGGCGATACAGTTTATTGACCAGGTTTCCGTTATTGCAATTAGGACAGGCGTTTGATAATACAGGACTTTCTTTCACGGTGTGTTTTAGTCCTCTTGTTCCGAAGATAATAAACATAATAGGTTAATTTTTATAGATTTAGGTGGTTTAAAGATAAAATAATAATTGAGATTGCCTAATCAAAACGTTTTTGAGATAAGAAAACCACGTCAGTTTGAGTGTTTTTGCGGTAGCAAAAATGTACTTCGACAAGCTCAGCAGAACTATCGAAAACAAGTGGTTTTCTTATCTCGAACTCATACTATTTAATAGACATACATTTCTTTATCGCTTAGCCCTGATACTAATATCATTACTCTTCAACGACACTGCGACAACACTGCGACAAGCTCAGTGTGATAGCTTAGTGTAACAGTTTGAGGTGGCACGGGTGATTTAATTTAGATTTATTACTTATTTATCATTTTTTTTCAGAACTTTATAGTACCCAAAAGTTTAACCTAAAATTCTTGGCACACTTTTTGGTTTTTATCAAATAAATTGAGTATTTTGACTCGATTTTTAAGGTTATTTTAACAATAAAATGCATTTTATCACGTTAGCTAACCGGTGTAATTAACCTATAAACTTTTAATACATTATTAAACACCCAAACATTATGAAAAAATTATTTCTACTTCTATTCGTGCTAGGCGCAGGATTATCAGTTCAAGCTCAAACTCACAATTGGGCTGAGCTTAGCAAACTTTATGACGATGAGTTATATCCATTGGCAAAAGATGTAGCCGATATTACTGATAACGTAATCGCTAATGGAAATGTAATCTCTATTGTTAAAAGCACAGGAACTACTTCTTTAGTTAAAGAACTTGATAAGTCTGTTCCTATAAAATTTTATAATTATAAATTACTTACTTCTACAGGTAGAGAGCTTAAGTTAAGTGATCCATTGATGGCAAATAAAGTTGTAGATAAGTTTTTTGATGTCTTAAGGCGAGTAAAAGAAAGCTCAAAATCAAATGACGAAAAAGCAATTAGAGACATTCTAGAAAGTCTCTAATTAATATTAAAATATTAATAAAAAAATAGCGGCCAAATGGCCGCTATTTTTTTTGACTACTACTTCTTAGTTATATATCGTTTAGCAACTTAGAAATCTCATCCAACTTAGGTGTTAGGATGACCTCGATACGTCTGTTTTTGCTTTTCCCTTCGTTCGTTTCATTACTTGCTACAGGAGCAAACTCTCCTCTACCAGCAGCGGTTAGGTTTTGCGGGTCGATTTGTTTATTCTGTAACAAAATATTTACGATGGCCGTAGCTCTTTTGGTCGATAAATCCCAGTTACCCGATAATTGCGCATTGCCTGTATAAGGATCATCATCGGTATGTCCTTCGATCAATACCGCTATATCTGTATTTTGCCCCAGTACTTTTCCTAATTGTTTTACTGCTTTTTGTCCTTGTACTCCTACAGCCCAGCTACCCGATTCGAATAGGAGCTTGTTTTCCATAGAGATATACACTTTGCCATTGCGTTCTTCTACCGTAAGGCCTTTGCCTTCAAAATTTCGTAAGGCCTTGGATATTGCCGTTTTAAGTGCCCGCATTTTGGCATCCTTTGCGGCAATCAATCCTTCTAGCTCATTTACTCTTTGCGATCTAGAATCGAGATCTCTTTGTAATTTATCTAAACGGGTGCGTTCTGCAGCCAAAGCTCGTTCTTTTTCTTCCAGCTTGCCTAACAATTCTCTATTCTTCTTACTATTGGCAGCAATGGCAGCAGAGCTATTTTTCTCTAGTGCGTCATACGAATCTTTTATGTTTTCGTAATTAGCCTGAGCTGCATTATACTTTCCTTGTAAATCATCTCTTTCGGCTTTGAGTTTTTGGTATTCGGTCTCTAACTGCCCTAACGCTTTTTTATCGGCATCACTAGCTTTTTGTAGTGCTACTAGTTTATCGTTTGTTTTACGGTTTTTTCGCTTTAGACTAGCATATTTACTTTCTAAATCTTTATAGACTTTAGAGGTTACGCAAGAAGTCATTAACATTCCTACTAGTGCAATTAATGCGATTTTTTTAATCATTTTATGGGGTTTAAGGGTTTTAAATCAAATGGCCTCTTCTCACTTTAAGGAGAGGTAACCAGAACTAAAATAATCCGTTGTGCATTTTGACTTTTTTTATCCAAAATTCGTCAATTCGAGTACTTCGACCGAAGGACGAAGTGTATCGACCCCTCGACAAGCTCAGGATGACAAGGATTTTGGATGAAAAAAGCTGTTCTCGATACATTTTGTTTCCATTTCATTACAACAAAATACTCGAACTGACGCTTTTTTTCAATATTTTTCAATTACACTTCCAATTCTACTACAATCGGACAATGGTCACTATGTTTTGCATCTGATAAGATAACGGCTCTTTTTAATTTATCTTGTAAGGGTTGTGCAACCATCCCATAATCCAAACGCCAGCCTTTATTATTGGCCCGGGCATTAGCCCTGTAACTCCACCATGAATAATTATGGGGTTCTTTATTAAAATGTCTGAAAGAATCTATAAACCCACTATTCATAAAATTACCGATCCACTCACGTTCTACAGGTAAAAATCCAGAGACATTCTTATTACGAACAGGATCATGAATATCTATCGCTTCATGACAGATATTATAATCTCCTAATATCACCAGGTTGGGGTGTTTTTGCTTCAGTGTATTAACATACTCCTGGAAATCTGCCATATACTTCAGTTTGTGTTCTAGTCGATCTATATTGCTTCCGCTAGGTAAATACATACTCATTACAGAAACTCCATTAAAATCGGCTCGTAGGTTACGTCCTTCGAAATCCATGTAATCTATCCCGGTACCGTACTCTACATGATCCGGAGCCATTTTAGACAAAATTGCTACTCCGCTATAGCCTTTTTTCTGGGCACTAAACCAATAATTATGAGAATAACCAGCTTCGGCAAACACAGTAAGATCTAATTGATCTTGGTTTGCTTTTATTTCCTGAAGACAAATTACATCTGGATCTGCTTGTTGTAACCATTCTATAAAACCTTTATTTAAGGCTGCTCTAATTCCGTTTACATTATAGGAAATGATTTTCATGAAGTATAGATTTTTAATTTTTAGTAAAAATAAAATATCCTGCTATTCTTTCGTTATTAAATACAAGATAAACGTTATGATGTTGCAAAAATATTCTGAATATGAAGGCAACAATCACCATGTATTCTAATTAATTTTTATGATCTTTAATGTAAACAATCACAAATCATGAAAACAATGCTTCTTAAAACCGCTTGCTTTATTCTTATACTTAGTACTCTCAATTGCTCCTCTTCGCAAAAAGCAGGCGCCAAAGATACCTCTGAAACTACGGATGTTCAAAACACACCTGAAAAAGAAATGAAAGAAAAAGGGTTTAGTAAAGGCACAATAGTAGCACATAAATCTGAAGGCTGCCCTTTTATTTTAAACGTTGAAGCGTATAAAGACAATTTAGATCCTATCAATCTGGGTGATTTTTTTAAAAGTGATGAAGTCCCTAAACTAGTATGGGTAAAATATGCTAATCTTAGAATGCCCAGTCGATGCAATGATGCCAGACCTGTTTCTATATTAGAAATCAATACTCGCAACGAATAGGTTACTGAACAATAAATTTGGCAGACGCATTCTTATTCTTCTTATCCCCTAAACGAACGAAATAAATTCCTGTACTGGCATAGGACATATCTAATTCGTATACAAATCTTCCGTCGGCATTCTTTTCTACAAAATTAGAAACGATGATTTGGCCGGTTATTGTAAACACCCTTAGTCTAACTCGTTGTTCTGCATTAGGGTCACTCATCGTAATCAAAAACTGTTTATTGGGTCGATTAACCACGATCAAATCTAAAACTGCGGGTAGATTATCACCAATATTTACAGTATAATCATGGGTAGTACCAAACTGCATGGGTATACAAGGGTCGTTAAGGTCCTCTTTCGTATTCTCTTGGGTATCTCCTGCACGTATTCTAAGAAGATGAGTTCCTGTCGTAGCATTCTCACCCAGAGAAAAAACAAAAGTCTGATCTGTATTTTCTTTTCTAATTACTTCATTGCTCAATAGCCGTTCAGGGTCTTCAAAAATTCCATTATCGTTAAAATCAATCCATAAGGACATTTGTTCTATATCATCTCGGGCAAATCCCGATTGCACCGTTATACTATATAATCCAATAGGGCCATCTAGATTAATGACCGAACTTGTAAAATCTTCGTATCCAGAATTACATGGAATTAAGGTATTAGAGATGTTTGATAATGTAAATGAAGTGATTCCATCGCCTTGCAGGATACAGTTTGAAACAGGAAAACACGATTGATGTTCTACTTCTCTTGTAATAACATCATTCTCGGTATTTTCATCATTTACTAAGGCTGTTCCTATCTGAAATGTATAGTTTCTAAAAGCTAATAAATCTGCCGTAGTAGTAAACGTATATGCTGCAGATTCACCGGGTTCAATTGTTCCTGTAAAAACCTCATTAACCGTGGTCTCATCATCCAAGGTATACAATATCGGAATATTAGATTGAGGAAGCACTCCAAAATTCTGAATCGTAATACTAATTGATTCATTAGAAGAAATTCCTGATCCTGTTACAGGAGAAACCAATGCCACTACCCCTACATCATTTTGAAATAAACCTGACACTTCTATGGTAACGCAATCATTTTCGGGCACACTGTCTGTGGTTAAATTTGTTTCTGCTGTGATTAAGAAACTACTTTCTAAGGTAAGATCTGCTGGAGTACTAAATGTATACGATATCATTTCTCCGGCATTTATTGGCCCTGGAAAAACTTCATTTACCGCCGGGCCTCCATTAATCGAATAACTAATCGGAATATTGCTTTGACTTGATGTCCCAAAATTTTGAATAGTAACCTGAATTTCTTCAGTAGCGGTAAAAATTTTATTCAAAGGATTATCAATACGCACTACACCAACATCATTGGCTATATCTTCTGCAACTTTAAAAACGCCAACAATATCCCTGGCATTATCACCAGTTGCTTCAAAATATTCTGCAATATGCCAAAATGTGGCATCATCTACAGGATCGATACTAAGGTGTGCATAGTCTCCATATCGTTTGCCGTTATTGCGTTGCGCATCGGTTCCTATTATGATTGTTTGTTCGGCAATAGTCATGGTCCCAAGGGGATCATTTGCTAGTCTACCTGTATATCGAATTGAAGCAAAACTATCTGCTGTTGCTCCATCTGCCATTGTACCCATGGTAGTATATCCCATACCAATATTTCCGAAAACATCCATAGCCATACTAGCACACCAAGCACTTTTCCCATCAGGAGAAATATAGGTGCCTTCTTGATGAATTGTCCAGGGTTGACCATCTCCATTTTGTCGTAGCTCGTACCATCGTATCCCGGCAACGTTATCGATATCACCTCCTGATCCATCGGTTCTATCATCAATATCAATCACAAAATTAAGCACTACAGCATTATAACTACAGAATCTTCGGTAATTAGTGGCATACATAACAGCACCTTGTAGTGCATCGATATCCTCCCCACCTGTACCGGGTTGCGGAAGGTTACCAAAATCTCCTCCATCAAAAGTTGAATCAAAATCAGTAATGTCCAATTCTTCGGCTTCAGCAATTGTTGAATTATCAGGATTGATCCAGTCTACATTAATGGTCCATAGTTTTAATTCATCTCCTCCTACAGGAACATCTGCCCATCCATCATCTTGGTAATAAATAATTTTTGCATCTCCGGCTGGCGGTAATACTTTTCCTGTAGCATTAAATGAAGCGGGGCTATAAAAATTATCGATTTTTGCTCCCGGTAAAGGGAAACCAACCATTTGTGCACTTTCTTCGCCTGCTAACATTTTTTCTCTTTCGATAACATATACCACCTCACTGGTTTCTTGCGAGAATTGATCTTTATTAGCGGTAATGTAATATCCATCTGACCAGATAGAAAATTTGGTGTAATCAGGAAAAGTACCCGTATTAAATCGATAGGTAAACCAACCATCATTTACAGGGTCCGGGCCTTGGGATACAGCCACCAGGAATCCATTTGGAGTACTACTAAACTCTGTAATCACAAATCTATCTGCAAAATTATCATAAAATACGATGGGATCACCTTCGGTTTCTCCGGGAAAAATATTGGCTAAAGATGTCGAAGGTACTAACACAACACCATTTCTATCATGAATGGCAAAAGCAGAGTTTTTAGCACTAACATAATGATTGGGCCCAATTGCTCCAGTAGGATCTGAAGGAGCTTCGATTCTCGAATTTACTTCAAATACCTGAGATGGTGCTTTACCCGCTCTAAAATTCTGAGCACTTTTTTGTTTTGCTAATAAGGGATCTTTCCCCTTGGGTAACCCTTTACCCGGCACATGCTTATTACCATCTGTTCTTCTGTATTCTTTACCCCCGGCACGAGGTGTTTCTGGGATAAGTTTTTTTCCAATTATCGAAGTCACTTCTCTCATATAAGAAGAAGAAGTAATCAGTGTAGCTTTATTGATTTGCTTTTTTTGAGAAAAACCAATCGTAACAGAAAATAAAACAACAATAACTAAAATCTTTTTCAGCATCATGTATGAAGAATTATAATGAGTATGTAGCCAATACTTTTCACTAAAGTACAATTAAACTTCAAAATATAGATAACAATCAAATAGTTATTCTTATACATTAATGTAAAAAGCTGCCCGATAATCTCGGGCAGCTTTTATTCAATTCATTAAAACGGATCCCATTTTTATAACAGAATACGTTCGCTGTATTATTTTAACCAATATTCTGCATCGGTTTTCTCTGAAATCAATGATTTTAGTTCGGTAATAGGTACTCGTTTTTGCTCCATAGTATCCCTATCTCGAATAGTAACGGTTTGATCATTTATAGTATCATGATCTACAGTAATACAAAATGGCGTTCCATTGGCATCTTGTCTTCTATACCGTCGTCCGATTGCATCTTTTTCATCGTAGATAACATTAAATTTCCATTTCAGATCCTCTACAATTTTCTGAGCAATTTCTGGCAGACCATCTTTTTTAACTAACGGAAGTATTGCTGCTTTTACAGGGGCTACTACTGCAGGTAATTTTAGCACAACTCTGCTTGTTCCGTCTTCTAATTCTTCATCTTGTAATGCGGTAGAAAACACGGCCAGGAACATTCGATCCAACCCAACTGAAGTCTCTACTACGTATGGTACATAACTTTCTTGTAGTTCGGGGTCGAAGAACTGTAGTTTTTTACCCGAAAATTCTTCATGAGCCTTAAGATCAAAATCTGTTCTGGAGTGAATTCCTTCTAGTTCTTTAAATCCAAATGGAAAATCAAACTCAATATCTGCAGCTGCATTTGCGTAATGCGCTAATTTATCGTGATCATGAAAACGGTAATTCTCTTTACCTAATCCCAGGGATAAATGCCAATTTAATCGCGTCTCTTTCCAATACTCATACCATTTCATTTCTTCTCCCGGGCGAACAAAAAACTGCATTTCCATTTGTTCGAATTCACGCATTCTAAAAATAAACTGGCGTGCAACGATTTCATTTCTAAATGCTTTACCGGTCTGCGCTATCCCAAATGGGATTTTCATACGTCCGGTTTTCTGAACATTAAGGAAATTCACAAAAATCCCTTGTGCCGTTTCGGGTCGTAAATAAAGATCCATGGCAGATTCTGCAGAAGCCCCTAGTTTTGTTCCGAACATCAGATTAAACTGGCGTACATCGGTCCAGTTTTTAGATCCGGTTTCGGGATCTGCAATCTCTAATTCTTCGATGAGTGCTTTTACATCTGGAAGATCTTCATTTTCTAAAGATTTACCCATTCGTTTTAGGACCTCATCCCTTTGAGCAAGATATTTTACTACCCTTGGGTTGGTAGATATAAACTGGGCTTCATCGAAATCATCCCCAAAACGTTTTTTAGCTTTAGCTACTTCTTTTTTGGCCTTTATATTTAATTTTTCTGCATAATCTTCGATAAGTACATCGGCTCTATATCTTTTTTTAGAATCCTTATTATCGATAAGAGGGTCATTAAAGGCATCAACATGTCCAGAAGCTTTCCAGGTGGTGGGATGCATAAAAATTGCAGAGTCCAACCCTACTATATTCTGGTGCATATTGACCATACTTTTCCACCAATACTCTCGTATGTTTTTTTTAAGCTCTACTCCATTTTGACCATAATCATATACTGCACTTAGTCCGTCATAAATTTCGCTAGAACCAAAAATGTACCCATACTCTTTAGCGTGGGCTATAACCTTCTTAAATTTATCTTCTTGTTTTGCCATTATATTTATTCTCTTTTTAAAAATTGAGTGCCTTATTCTTAAAGTAGACCTCTATTTTTTAAAATTGGTTTCGCAAAAATAGTTGAATTAAAATGAATTGGAAATGAATTTGTTCAATTAATGGTATGAGTTTGTAATTTCTAATAAAAGCATAAAAAAACCGCCATATTAATTAAAAATATGGCGGTTCAAATTTTATTTTAAAAGAATTATTTCAATTCAAACTGTGTATTAGAAATCATTCTAGGTCCAGAGAAAAGGTTTACTACGTAATTTCCTTTTACTAACTCTCCATCTTCTGCATCAACAAGAACACAAACGTCTAACGCTTCATTCTCATAAAACACTTTGTTACGACCACTATAGGTAAGCGGCACATCATCAAAGTTTGCAGATAATTTATCTCCAATCAAGTTATTATTAGGATTAACTACCTGAACAAAAAGTTCTTTATCTCCTTTTTCAGTAAGCTTGTTTGGCGAAAGTGTAAAACATACTCTTACTTTTTCTGATTTACTTGCTTTAGTAGAAGTCGAAATTTTACCACTATTACGTACACGCACACCTTCTGCTTTTATATTAGATGCTGTTAATGCCGAACCTCTTTCTACGATTTCGGCTAGTTGTGCATTTTGTGTTTGTAAAGAATCGGAAAAAATAATTCTCTTATTCAATTCCACAGAAGTACTATCTAAATCTGTTGCTAATTGAACATTCGCAGTTGTTAAACTATCTGCGAGTTTAAATAATCTTTCACGTTCTTTTTTAAGTTTTCCTACCTCTCTTCTGTATCGAGATATTAAAGCCAAATTAGCGTCATTGTCTTTTACACTATCTAATAACACTACAATACGCTCTTTTGCCTTAAGTAAATGGTCATCCATTACTTCGTTAAGCGCGATAGCATTGTCATATTTAGTGATCAATTCTCCTAATTCGCTTTCAATAAGATCCTTTTCTTGTTGCAAAATTGCTTTATTTTGCTTCTCTTCGTTGTAAAACTTATACGTAAATATCCCTAAGATAAGTAATAGTGCTCCTAGAACACCAATAAGGATTTTAAGGGTTAAGTTATTGTTTTGAGTCGTCATAATATTTAATTTCTAATTTTTGATGGTTATTTTCAATAGCTAAATATAATAATTAATGTTAATCTGCCTACTAAAATGCTAAGAGACTTAGCTTACTTATTTTTTCCTACATACTGTGCTGCCTGTGACAGTCCATTATATAAGAACGAAAGGTTGCTATGTACTACTTGTAGACACGAGCTACCTTTGAGCAATTTTCATAACGTAAACGCAAAAAAAATTGAAAAAGTATTTTATGGTCGTATCAAAATTGAAAATGCAACTTCTTTGTTTGTCTTTCAGAAAGACGGTCTGGTACAAAACTTAATTCATAATTTAAAATATAGAGGAAGACAAGAAATAGGAGAAGAAGTTGGTAAATGGCTGGGCGAAGAACTATCACAAATATCTGATTATCAGTTAATTGATTGTGTTTTACCTGTGCCGTTACATAAAAAAAGGCTTTTAGAAAGAGGGTATAACCAAGTAGAAAGATTTGGAATTGAAATCGCAAGAAAGCTAAACGCCAATTACATAGATTATGTATTAAAAAAAATTTCTTATAATCAAAAGCAATCTAAGCGAGGAAGAGGTACAAGGTGGATAAACACTTTTGAAACATATGGTATACAAGATGAGTCTTTACTTGAAAACAAGCACATTTTGTTAGTAGATGACATTGTTACCACCGGAGCTACGATAGAGGCTTGTGTACAAGTTTTAAAAACTATCCCTGGTATTAAAATAAGCATTGCCACAATGGCGATAACAGAATAAATTGAAATTTTTTATTTTGGATCCCGTTATAAAAACGGAATTAACCCGCCTACCGGCATAGACAAGTTCAACATACTATAATAAGTGTTTCCCTAAAGCAGACTCTTATATAGAGTAATATTACGTTTTTTTGTTTTTTAATATAGTTGTTTCTTTGTGTCTTAAAATTGTTTGAAGAAATATGAGCAAAAAAATAAATATGCTATTGATTACTCTAATGCTACTAGTTCTGGTAATTGGTTGTGCAAAAAAAGGATCAATAACTGGCGGCCCTAAAGATGAAACACCTCCTGTGTTTATAAAAGCAACGCCTCCTGATTTCTCTACAAATTTTAATAGTGATGAAATACGAATCTATTTTGATGAATATATCACATTAAAAGATGCTCAAAAGCAAATTATTATATCTCCTCCTATGGATCCAAAACCGACAATTACACCTCTTGGAGGGGCAAGTAAATTTATAAAGGTTAAATTTTTAGATACATTATTAGAGAATACTACGTATAGTATCAATTTTGGTGAAAGTGTAGTCGATAATAACGAGAGTAACCCTAATTCTTTTTATAGATATGTATTCTCTACCGGAGATTTTCTTGATTCACTAAGTATAAAAGGTACTGTAGCTGATGCAATACAAAAAGAAGTGGATCCAAATATTACGATTGCTTTATACGAGATTGACGAAGAGTATTCTGATTCATTGATCTATACTACAGTCCCAAGATATATTACTAATACTCTGGACACTACATCATTTAGTTTACATAATCTAAAAGAAGGGAAATACAAACTTATAGCCTTAAAAGACGCTTCAAATAACTATACCTATGAACCCAAACTTGATAAAATCGGGTTTTATGAAGAAATTGTGACACTTCCTGCGGATACCGCTAAAGTTTTTAATCTCACTATATCTAAGGAGATTTTGGATTTTAGAGCTATAAAACCGAAACAAGTTTCGAAGAATGAGTTTGTTTTTCCATATGAAGGAGATGCAGACAATATGAAAATTAAATTGCTTAGCCAGGCACCTGATGATTTTGAAACCACTACCTTACCGGATAAAGAAAAAGACACAATACATTATTGGTTCAGGCCTTTTTTCAAAGCAGATTCTTTGGTTTTTGAAGTAACTAATTCAAAAAGTTATAAAGACACTTTGATTACCAGGTTTAAAGATCAATATAAAGATTCTTTACAACTCTCATCAGAATATAGATCCATCTTACCGCTAAATAAAAAGTTTACTTTTTCGGCAAGTACTCCATTAGATAGTATTAATGAAAAATACATTACACTTGTCGACAAAGATACTATTGCTATTCCTTTTTCTGTAGCCTTAGATACAACTAAAAATGAAGCGCAAATTATTTTTGAAAAAGCCGAAAACAATGCCTATAACTTAACATTTTTGCCAGAAGCAATTACCGATTTTGTGGGTAACGTTAATGACAGCATATCATTTAATTTTAGAACAAGAAAGTTAGCAGACTACGGCACTATTTTTCTTACGCTTCAAAATGTTGAAAACTACCCTGTTTTGGTTCAGGTTACCAATGAAAAAGAAGAAGTTATCTCAGAAAAAATCTCCAAAAACCAAGAAACACTAGTATTTGATTATCTCGAACCTGCCAAATATTTGATTAGGGTTATTAATGATACTAACAATAATGGAAAATGGGATCCCGGTAATTTCTTGCAAGATATACAACCCGAAGTAGTACGTTATTTCCCAGAGCTAATTGATGTAAGAGCTAATTGGGAAATCAAACAAACCTTTATTTTAGAGTAGTATAAATCTTATGCGTCCTCTCCTTGGGGAGAAGGAACTTTATACTGAAAATATCTATTTAAACACAAATTTATCTCTATCATCTAGGAAAGGTAATTTCTCTCTTATTTCTACAATATGGGATTTGTCTAGGGTTGCATACAAAATTGTTTCTTTTTCGATAGGATTTTCCTCTAATACCGAATTACCCAAGACATCGTATATTGCAGAATGACCATTGTATTCGTATCCTTTACCATCTAATCCAACACGATTGACACCAATACAGTAGCACATATTTTCGATAGCTCTAGCTTTTAGTAATGTATCCCAGGCATTAATTCTGGGTTTAGGCCAACTGGCTACATATAATAAAACATCGTATTCTGAGGTATTTCTTGCCCAAACCGGAAATCTGAGATCATAACAAACCTGTAGTTTAATTTTCCAACCCTTATATTCAACGATTACCTCATTAGCCCCTGCCGTAAATACCTCTTGTTCTTTGGCTAGTGTAAACAACTGATGCTTATCATATGTATAATATTTACCATTAGGTAGCATAAAAATTAAACGGTTGTAATAGTTATCGTTTTCTTTTATAATAATGCTTCCGGTGATCGCACAATCCTTTTCTTTTGCCATTATCTTAAGCCACTGCACAGTATCTCCATCCATAGTTTCTGCTACTTCAGCTGCATTCATGGTAAATCCTGTATTGAACATTTCGGGTAATACGATAAGATCAATTTTTGAGGATATTGATGTAATTTTCTTAGAAAAAGAAGTACAATTCTCCTTAGGGTTTTCCCAAACCAAATCAGGTTGAATAAGTGCTATGTCCAAAGTCGATTTCATAGGTTAAAAATAGTAAAATCTATGCATTAAGAACAACACAATATTACAAAGAATATTTTTCGATAATGGTATCTAAATCTTTTTCTTCTTTAAGATAAATAGGCAAATGAAACTCATCTAATTTTTTTAAGGTTCTCAATAATGCAACCTGCTCATCAGTTGTTAGGCAACCACTAACCATTTTTGCCGCTTTATGGGCTTCCGAATAAGCCTTTATCACATTTTCTTCTCCTTTTTTGGTTAATCGCAAAAGTTTACCTCTTTTGTCATCTGGATTTTGGAATTGTTCAATTATCTCATTTTTTAGTAAACGCTTGATAACCTCCATTCCCGAGGATTTATCATAAGCCATTTTTCTAATTAAATCCGTCTTTCCTATCGAGCTTGATCTGTGAAGAATAGCAGTAAAAGCAAAATCCATATCTGTTGCAAATGGTAAATCAACCAACGCCGATTTAATATATGTATTAGAATATCTACTCATCCTACCTATATATGCAGCCAATTCAGCTTCGATACTATGACCCGTTATTTCATACTCCTCAGTTACAACTTTATCATCTAAATGTTTAGATAGCCAATTTGCAAATGATCTTATAGTAATATCCTTATCTAGTCTATCTTTTACAAACTCTCCCGTAAGATCAATTACTTCTTTTATTAACTCATAAATCTTCATCAAACTACTTTTTAACACTAAATTAAAAGAATTTATTATTATATAATACTTTTTTGTTTAATATTTGCGAAATTATATTAAACAAAATGCTTTAAATCATTAAAAAACCTATGATTATGACTATCAAAAATACTGTTTTCGTACTTTCTTTGCTGCTTGTTTCCAATATGTATGCACAAGTCTACGGAGAATTATCTGGAAATGTTACCGACCAAACTGGTCAACCTGTATTAGGCGCTTCTGTTTTTCTTGAAGGTGAAGAAAAAGGAGCACAAACTGATTTTGATGGCAACTATCGCATCGAAAACATCACCCCCGGATCCTATAATTTAATTGTTAGCTATGTAGGGTTTGAAACACAAACCAAATTCAATGTAATTGTAAAATCAAAAGGAACATTACCTAGCAATTTTGTGTTAAAGGAATCTACAGAATCCCTGGATGAAGTCGTTATTAGTAATGCAAACAAAATAAGTAGACCCAAAGAAACCCCTTTATCTACACAATCCTTATCGGCGGTAGAAATTGCTACATACCCAGGAAGTAATAATGATGTCGTACAAGTTGCACAAACACTACCTGGCGTTTCTCCATCTATTGGTGGTTTTCGTAACGATTTGATCATACGTGGTGGTGCACCCAACGAAACTGTTTATTATTTAGACGGAATGGAAGTGCCAAATATTAATCATTTTAGCACCCAAGGAAGTGCCGGTGGTCCCGTAGGGCTTATTAACGTATCATTTATTGATAATGTTACCTTATCTACCTCGGCTTTTGGAGCACAGTATGACAATCCTCTTTCGGGAGTATTACAATTTAGTCAGCGTACAGGGAATAACAGAGATTTTAGTGGTAATTTTCGCGTAAGTGCAAGTGAAGCCGCTCTTACATTAGAGGGTCCTCTTTTTAAAGGTATAAACGAAGAAGCAAAAACTACTTTTTTAGTATCTGCCAGACGTAGTTATCTTCAATTTTTATTTGAAGCGATAGGACTTCCCTTCCGGCCAAATTATTGGGATTATCAGTACAAAGTAAACCATAAAATCAATACCTATAACGAGGTAAGTTTTATTGGTTTAGGATCTATCGATGATTTCTCTGTAGAAGCTCCAGAGGATTTTGATGCAGAACAACAAGCCCAATTAGAGCAAGCTCCTTTTATAAATCAGCGTACAAATGCCATTGGTTTATCATGGAAGAATCGTTTTAAAGACGGATCAGGATTTATGGAAACAACAATAAGCAATAATACATTGGTTAATGAATTTACAAGATATGAAGACCCAGAAAATGAAACAGGAATAATTTTTAGCAATGATGCTACCGAATCTGAAACTAAACTGCGATACCAATTAACAAAATTCTTTGGTGATTGGAAACTGACTACTGGATTTAATACACAATACTCTGATTATAGTAATGAAACTGTAAACCTTACAGATAACAACATATTTAATACCGAAATTGATTTTTTTAAGTATGGAGTGTTCGCCAATATGACTAATTCATTTTTTAATGATAAACTAGACTTATCTTTCGGTTTTAGAGTAGATGATGATAGCTTTACAGAAGATAACAATATCCTGTCTACATTTTCGCCTAGATTATCTTTATCCTATGAATTTAAAGAAAATTGGAGGTTAAATGGATCTATAGGAAGATATTATAAATTACCCCCGTATACTATTTTAGGATTTAGAAACAACAACAATGTCCTTGTCAATCAGGATGTACATTATACCATAAGCGATCATTACGTCTTAGGGCTACAGCATTACTTTGGTCCTTCATCAAGTATTTCTTTAGAAGGTTTTTACAAACAATATGATGATTATCCGGTTTCTGTCTTAGATGGTGTATCTCTTGCAAATAAAGGTGGTGGTTTTGAAGTATTAGGAAGTGAAGATGTCGCTACGGTAGGCCAAGGTAGAAGCTACGGTGCAGAACTTCAATTTCAACAAAAGCTTTCTAATAATTTCTATGGAATATTTGCCTATACTTGGTTTTATAGTGAGTTTACAGGCTTTGACCGTAATAGCTATCTACCTTCGGTATGGGATAGTCGTCATCTCATCTCATTCACAGGCGGATACAAATTAAAGAAAAACTGGGAAATAAGTGCGCGATACCGTTTTGCCGGAAACACACCATTTGTACCTACTGATCTAGACGCTACTCTTGCAAATTACCCGGAAATTGTTTTAGATTATGATCGTTTAGGTGAAGAAAAGTTAGATATATTTAGTCAACTTGATTTGCGTATTGACAAAAAATGGAACTTTGAGAAGTTATCATTAAACGTGTTTGTAGAAGCTCAAAACATATTAGGGCAAGCAACCCCCGAACCCACTCAATATGGACTTAATAGAGATGCAAATGGAGCCGTGGTGCAACCTAGAAACCTAACAGCCATAGAAACAGAAACCGGGCAAATCATACCCAGTATCGGATTAGTAATTGATTTTTAATAAACGCTAATGAGAAATCATTAAAAGAGATTATAATACCTCATCAACCCTAAAACACTCTAGAATTAATCTAAGCTATTTTAGGATTGATTTTGGTGATTTTATATCAAAAAGTACAAAGTCTTGTTAAAAAACGAGATGTACCTAACAATTATTTCATATCGTAATCCAAATTCGGGGTTCTTTTTTCAATAAAATCCTTATTTTCGCAGACCTAATAGAAAGAACGATCAAATGAGCACGAAGTTTCCTGAATATAAAGGACTTGACTTACCTAAAGTAGCCGAGGAAATCTTAGATTTCTGGCAAGAAAATAACATTTTTGAAAAAAGTGTTATTGAGCGTGATGGAGCAGAACCCTATGTGTTTTTTGAAGGACCTCCTTCAGCAAATGGATTACCAGGTATTCATCATGTAATGGCTCGTGCGATTAAAGATATTTTTTGCCGATATAAAACCCAAAAAGGATTTCAGGTAAAACGTAAAGCGGGATGGGATACACATGGCCTTCCTGTAGAGCTTGGCGTAGAGAAAGAATTAGGAATCACCAAAGAAGATATTGGTAAAAAAATTACCATAGAAGAATATAACGAAGCCTGTAAAAAAGCTGTAATGCGTTATACCGATATATGGAACGACCTTACCCAAAAAATTGGATACTGGGTAGATATGGATGATCCATACATTACTTACAAATCCAAATATATGGAGAGTGTATGGTGGTTACTTTCAGAAATCTACAAAAAAGGATTACTGTATAAAGGGTATACCATCCAACCGTATTCTCCTAAAGCGGGTACAGGCTTAAGTTCTCATGAACTTAATCAACCAGGAACGTATCAGGATGTTACAGACACTACAGTTGTGGCACAGTTTAAAGCTAAAAAAGAAACGCTTCCCTCATTCTTAAAAGATGTAGCAGGAGAAATCTATTTCTTAGCCTGGACAACCACTCCATGGACCTTGCCATCAAACACTGCATTAACTGTAGGGCCAAAAATAGAGTATGTTCTGGTTAAAACATTGAACCAATATACTTTTGAACCCACAAATGTAATTCTTGCTAAAAATTTAGTTGGAAAACAATTTGCAGGAAAGTTTACTCAAGTTGAAACAGAAGTAGAAGTAGATGCTTTCAAAGAAGGAGATAAAAAAGTGCCTTATTTCATTCTAAAAGAATGTAAAGGAGCTGATTTAGTAGAGATTCGCTATGAGCAATTAATGGATTTTGCTCAACCTTATCATCATCCCGAAAATGCATTTAGAATTATAGCAGGGGATTTTGTAACCACCGAAGATGGTACTGGTATTGTACATACTGCCCCAACTTTTGGTGCAGATGATGCCATGGTAGCAAAACAAGCTACACCAGAGGTACCAGCATTGTTGGTAAAAGACGATAATGATAACCTGGTTCCATTAGTAGATTTACAAGGAAGATTTACAAAACATGTCGGAGAGTTTGCAGGTAAATATGTTAAGAATGAGTACTACGATGATGGCACTGCTCCCGAAAAATCTGTAGACGTAGAAATCGCTATACAACTTAAAATAGAAAACAAAGCCTTCAAGGTTGAAAAATATGTGCACAGTTATCCAAACTGTTGGCGAACTGATAAACCCGTACTTTATTATCCACTTGATTCCTGGTTTATAAAAGTGACCGATTTTAAAGATCGCATGCATGAACTTAATCTGGGTATTAACTGGAAACCAAAAGCTACAGGTGAAGGACGTTTCGGGAATTGGTTAGCAAATGCCAATGATTGGAATTTATCTCGATCTCGTTTTTGGGGTATCCCACTGCCCATCTGGAGAACCGAAGATGGTAAAGAAGAATTGATCATTGGTTCTGTAAAAGAATTAAAGTCAGAAATGACCAAGGCGGTTGAAGCTGAAGTACTCGAAGCCGATATTTTTGCTGATTTTGAGGTGGGTAATATGACCGAGGAAAACTACGATAAGATTGATCTTCATAAAAATGTGGTCGATAAAATTACTCTAGTTTCTCCGTCGGGAAAACCAATGAAAAGAGAAAGTGATCTTATCGATGTATGGTTTGATTCGGGATCTATGCCCTATGCACAATGGCATTATCCTTTCGAGAATAAAGAAAAAGTAGAGTCTGGTGACGGTAAAGCAGATTTTATTGCAGAAGGTGTCGACCAAACACGTGGTTGGTTCTATACGTTGCATGCTATAGCTACCGTGATTTTTGATGATGTAGCATACAAAAATGTAGTTTCTAATGGTCTGGTACTTGATAAAAACGGGCTAAAAATGTCCAAAAGACTAGGTAATGCAGTAGATCCATTCGAAACCTTAAAAGCATATGGCCCCGATGCAACAAGATGGTATATGATTAGTAATGCCAATCCATGGGATAATTTAAAATTTGATTCTGAAGGAATTGCTGAAGTACGACGCAAGTTTTTTGGTACATTATATAATACGTATTCGTTCTTTACTTTATATTCTAATATAGATAATTTCACGTATTCTGAAGCTGACATACCATTAGCCGAACGTTCAGAGATAGATCGTTGGATTCTTAGTGAATTGCATACTTTAATCAAAAATGTAGACGAATATTATAATGATTATGAGCCTACCAAAGCCACCCGGGCTATTTCAGATTTTGTACAAGAAAATCTAAGTAACTGGTTCGTACGCTTAAGCCGAAGAAGATTTTGGAAAGGTGACTATCAAGAAGATAAAATATCTGCATATCAGACTTTATACACCTGTATGCTTACTGTTGCTAAATTAGGAGCCCCTGTAGCACCATTCTTTATGGATCGATTATATAAAGATTTAGTAACTGGCACACAAAAAGAAACTTTTGAAAGTGTTCACCTGGCACATTTTCCAGAGTATAACGAAGCTTTTGTGGATAAAGCTTTAGAACACAAGATGCAAAAAGCACAAATCGTTTCTTCTTTAGTCCTTTCTTTACGTCAAAAAGAGAAAATTAAAGTTCGCCAACCATTACAGCGCATTATGATCCCGGTGCTTAATGATGCCGAAAGAAATGAGATAAATGACATCGCAGAACTAGTAAAAAGTGAAGTGAATGTTAAAGAAATAGAGCTTATTGATGATGCTTCGGGCATATTAGTGAAACAGATTAAACCTAATTTTAAGGCATTAGGTCCTCGTTTCGGAAAAGATATGAAATTGATTGCCAATAAGATACAAGGATTTGATCAGGAAACTATCAAAATTCTTGAACAAACAGGTCATTTTGATTTAGAAATTAACAATAAAATTATTACATTAGAAACCGAAGATGTAGAGATCAGCTCTCAAGATATAGAGGGATGGTTAGTTGCCAATTCAGGTTCATTGACAGTGGCATTAGATGTTACAATCACTCCAGAGCTAAAAAAAGAGGGAATAGCTAGAGAACTTGTAAATCGAATTCAGAATATTCGTAAGGATAGTGGATTTGAAGTGACAGATAAAATACAGATTGTTTTTCAGAAAAATGAAACTGTTCAAGAAGCGGTTGCAACTAACGAAACATACATCAAAAACGAAACCTTAACCGAGACAATTGAATTTGCAAAGGACATAATAAACGGCACAGAAATTGCGTTTGATGACATTGCAACCCAATTGATCATAAAAAAACATTAAGAATATGGCAGAAGATGTAAAAGTAAGGTATAGCGATGCTGATTTGGAAAAATTCAGAAAGATTATCGTTGACAAAGTGGAAAAAGCACTAAAAGATTTGGAATTACTTCAGAGTTCATACAAGAATGATGGAAACAATGGTACGGATGATACTTCTCCAACTTTTAAAGCCTTTGAAGAAGGAAGTGAAACCATGTCTAAAGAAGCGAATACGCAATTAGCTATTCGACAAGAGAAATTTGTACGTGATTTAAAGAATGCATTACTACGCATTGAAAACAAAACGTATGGTATTTGTCGTGTAACTGGTAAACTAATTAATCCGGAACGATTAAAACTGGTTCCTCATGCAACCCTTAGCATAGAAGCTAAAAACATGCAAAGCTAAAAAGTAAGAGTAAACAATCGTCTATATATTATATTAGACCTCACAGGTGTTAACACTTATGGGGTCTTTTTTTTATATTTCTTTAAAGGCTATAAATAACATCGATATAAAATTCTATAAGCAAGCCATATAAGTGTATATAAAACAAAATAAAATACTATTTTTGTCCGTCGTTGCTTTTATTACCTATGCAAACCAATAGTATATGTCCTTAAAAAAATCCATTTTAGTTATAGTTTTAGTCCTGTTAATTGATCAAATCACTAAAATTTATATCAAAACTCACTTTATGTTACATGAAGAATCTCCTGTTTTTAGTTGGTTTAGAATTGTATTTGTAGAGAACAAAGGAATGGCATGGGGTTTTGAACTCCCTGGAAGTTATGGGAAACTAGTACTTACTCTTTTTAGATTAGTTGCTATTACAGGAATTGGGTATTGGCTATATGATTCGGTTCGTAAAAACAGCCCTATGATACTTACCTTTTGTATTGCTTTAATCTTTGCAGGTGCTTTTGGAAATATTATAGATTCGATATTATACGGAGTTCTTTTTGACGCCAGCACCAATATCAATGTAGCAAGTTTTTTACCCGATAATGGAGGGTACGAAAGCCTATTCTATGGTAAAGTGGTAGATATGATTCAATTTACCTTTTATGACGATATTTTACCAGAATGGATACCGTTTTGGGGAGGCAAACATTTTTCTTTCTTTGATCCCGTATTTAATATTGCCGACTCTGCAATTAGTGTTGGAGTATTTTTATTAATCATTTTTAACAAGAAAGCTTTTCCAAAAAAGTAATTGGTAGTCTTAACTTAGTACTCTTACAAAATCATTTAACTTAATTGGTTTTGCAAGATAATCAGAGACTACATCTATCGATTTTGCTCGTTCGATATCTTTTGAATTAATAGAAGAACTTACCACATAGAGATCTATGACATCACTTATTTCATTCTTGATTTTCGAAAATTCATTTAAAAATTCCCATCCATCCATTATAGGCATATTAATATCGAGAAAGATAACCTGAGGGACTTCTACTTGTATGTCATTATAGATAGATTCCTGAAAAAAATCCAGAGCTTCTTTACCATTGTTGAAGACTAATATAGATTCTGATAATCCTTTTAGTTCAATAATCTTACTTACTAAATTGATGTAGATATTATCATCATCGATAATACAAACACTCTCTATATTTTGGGGCATTCTTTAGGGGTAAAAAATTATAAGTACCTAATATAGGATAAACTATTCTTGAATACAAGAGATGTTAATTAATTCTTAAAATAATATGTTTCTAAAGGCGTAATACAAAGGTCAAGACATATATCTGTAGGTAAAACTTCTTCAATTTTATCTTCTCCAGAGAAAAGAGAAAGTCCAATTTTTATAGTATCTGGATTACATTTGCTTAAGAATTTGTCATAAAATCCTTTTCCGTAACCCACTCGATGCCCTTGTAAATCAAAAGCTAAAAGTGGTACAAAAACCACTTCGATTTTATCTTCAGGAATTGGGATTCCTTCTGTTGGTTCAGGAATTCCCCATGAGTTTATTTCTAACCTAGTAGTATCTGTAAGTAAAATATGTTCTAATGAATTCTCTTTGAAGTTGCTCTTCGGCACAATGACATTCTTATCTTTTCCTTGTAGTATGTGCAGAATGAACTCGGTATTGATCTCGTTTTGTTTTTGTATCGGTAAAAAAATATGATAGTATGATTTTTCCCAAATCGGTAATTGAAGCGATTGATTAGCAATATCCATGCTTAAATTATCGAGTTCTATTTCATTTAAATGAGATCTGAGGTTTTTATATTTTTCTCGAAGTTCTTTCTTATTCATTTACTAATTCTTTAGTAATCCTAAAAATAGCATCACCTTTATACACTATTGGGGACTCATTTACATTAATTATATACCCCTCATTATTTGCCTTAACTACATGTCTCATCTTGCCATAAGGATCTGTTATTGTAGCTAAAATTTCTCCTTTTTCTACATGTTTACCTATAGGTATTTTGATATGAAGTAATCCACTGTATTTGGCCCTCATCCATATACTTTTGTTGATCACTATACTATCAGCATCTGGCCTAGGTACCGTAAAATCTGTACTCAACATTCCTAAATGATGAAGTATTCTCATCGCGCCATGAACTCCTTCTACAGCAATTTCTTTACTACTATTTTGAGATTTACCTCCTTCAAATAACAATATATCTATTCCTTTTTTAGCACAGGTAGCACGATAAGAGCCTTCCATATTTTTAGAAAAAAGTGTAAAAGGCGCATTAAAAACCCGGGCGAGTTGTAACAATCTTTCATTCTTTGGATCTACTCGCACATGAGGAGCATTAAACCTACTTGCCCCTCCTGTATGAAAATCCAAACAGAAATCCGCAACTGGTAATATGTCGTTAATAAATTGATACGCAAAGCGACTGGCCAATGACCCGTTTTTGGTACCTGGAAACACCCTGTTTAAATCTCTACCATCGGGGAAAAAGCGATCCATATTTAAAAACCCAAATACATTAAGAACCGGGATACAAATAACATTTCCTTTCTTGGGTTTATTTATTTTTTTGGCAATAATTTGTCGTACAACCTCTACACCATTGATTTCATCTCCATGAATACCCGCGGTAATAAGTACTGTAGGTCCAGGGATTTTGGATCTTTCGATAATTATAGGTATTTCTACCTTTGTTGAAGTATATAACTTGGCAATATTAAAATTAATCGTTGTACTTGTGCCTGGTAGAACCTCTTTACCTAAAATATTTAATATATTATTTTCTATAATTTCTGGCATATTTTCAAATACTTCTTTCAATATAACGAATAATAGACTTTGCGACATCCTTTCCTGTAGCACTTTCTATTCCTTCTAATCCTGGAGAAGAGTTCACTTCCAAAATAAGAGGACCTCTTTCACTTTGCAATAAATCCACCCCAGCTACTCCCATTTTTAAAGCTTTAGCAGCCATACTCGCTGCTTGTTCTTCATGTCTGCTTAATCTTATCACTTTGGCCGTGCCTCCTCTATGCAAGTTAGATCTAAACTCCCCTTCTTTTCCTTGTCTTTTCATAGCACCCACAACTTCACCATCTACTACCAGGACTCTTATATCTGCTCCTTTGGCTTCGCTAATGTATTCTTGTACAATTACTCTGGCTTGTAATCCATTAAAAGCTTCTAGCACTGATTCTGCAGCATTTTTAGTCTCTGCCAATACAACACCCAATCCTTGGGTTCCCTCGAGAAGTTTAATAATTAATGGAGCTCCACCAACGTGTGATATCACTTCTGAGACATCTTTAGAGTAATTCGTAAAAACCGTTTTTGGAAGCCCTAATCCTGCCTTAGACAGTATTTGTAAACTTCTTAACTTATCCCTTGATTGTATCAGTGCCTGTGACCCAAGTGTTGTAAACACGTTCATCATTTCAAACTGTCTTACAACAGCGGTTCCATAAAAGGTGGTAGAAGCACCAATCCTAGGAATAACAGCATCCACATGATCCAACTTTTTACCTCGATAGTATATCTCTGGTTTTTGCCTTTCGATTACAATATCACAATTTAATGGATCAATTACCTGTACGTTATGCTTACGCTTTACAGCGGCTTGAACCAACGCATTAGTAGAATACAAACTCGCACTTCGCGACAAGATTTTTATATTCATTCTGGTTTTTGATTATAAGACTGATTTTCTGATTGAGGGTCAACTAAAAATTTTCCACTTAAAAATTTACGGCCAATTAATACCGGAAAACGCATATCATCACGAGGAGATAATGTAAGAGTTATTGAATAGGTTTGATCAAATACTATAATTTGGGTTCGTATAGCATATCGTACTTCTACTTTTCCCGAATTACTTTTTACTGCAGAAATATCATAATTCTTAAATGTAAACCTTTTACCATCATATTCTGGATGGGTAGCATCTAGAAAACTACACTGCAAGGTTTGGCCTTTTTCTCTGATATCAACACAATGAATTGATGACGCATACGCTCCTGTATCCATCTTGGCGTCGATATCCTTTAACTCTAAAAGAGGAAAATCCACTTTATCAGTTCTGCCAATTATTTTCTTTTCTTTTTCCAAAAAAAATATATTGATATTTGAACTACTAATGTAAGGAAAATCATAATGTCTTGTATGTTATACCTCTTTTTTAATCAAACAGCACCTTATGAATAAGATTTAACAAAATATAAACCTTCTATGTGTATACCTAGATTAAGGTAAACCCTTAACTTTACCTTTGGAATATGGAACAAGCCTCTTTAGACATACAAATTAAAACATTGCCAACAAGCCCTGGAGTCTATCAGTATTATGACAAAGATGATAAATTACTATATATAGGTAAGGCCAAAAATCTAAAGAAAAGAGTCACTTCTTATTTTACCAAAAGTCACGACAACTACAAGACCAAGGTTTTAGTAAAAAAAATCTGTGCAGTACGACATATTGTTGTTGAAACTGAAACAGATGCTTTATTGTTAGAAAATAATCTTATCAAAAAGCATCAACCCAGATTTAATGTAATGCTAAAGGATGACAAAACATACCCTTGGATTTGCATCAAAAAAGAACGTTTCCCTAGAATTTTTCCGACTAGAAACTTAATCAAAGATGGTTCAGAATATTATGGCCCATATACAAATTTCAAGACAGTACATACACTGTTAGATTTAATCAAGGGCTTATACCAACTTAGAACTTGCAATTATGATTTATCTCAAGAAAAAATAAACAATGGTAAATATAAGGTCTGTCTCGAATACCATTTAGGTAATTGTAAAGGCCCCTGTGAAGGATTGCAAGAAGAAAATGAATACAACGAAAATCTAGAAGCCATTCGGCAAATTGTAAAAGGTAATTTTAAAGATTCTTTGAGTCGTTTTCGAGAGCAAATGTCTGATCATGCAGAGAAAATGGAGTTTGAGGATGCACAACGTATTAAAGAAAAAATCGAAATTCTAGAAAATTATCAAGCTAAGTCTACCGTCGTTAATCCCAAAATAAGTAACGTAGATGTGTTTTCAATCTTATCAGACGAATCTTATGGATATGTCAATTTTTTACAACTGTCCTATGGTGCTATTATAAGATCTCATACTGCAGAGATTAAAAAGAAATTAGAAGAATCAGATAAAGAGCTTCTTGAGTTGGCTATTATTGACCTCCGCCAACGTTTCGAATCTAAATCCAAAGAAATATTTGTTCCTTTCGATGTCAATGTAGGAGAAGGATTAAAAATTACAATCCCACAGTTAGGTGACAAAAAGAAAATTGTAGACCTATCTCTAAGAAATGCAAAATATTATAGACAAGAACGCTTTAAACAAATCAAGATTATTGATCCTGATCGTCATCTAAAACGCTTGATGGCACAAATGAAAAAAGATCTTCGATTACCTGAAGAACCTAGGCACATCGAATGTTTTGACAACTCTAATATCCAGGGAACTAACCCCGTAGCGGCATGTGTAGTATTCAAAAATGGGAAACCCAGCAAGAAGGAATATAGAAAATTCAATATAAAAACAGTTGAAGGCGCAAATGACTTTGCCTCTATGGAAGAAGTAGTGTATAGAAGGTATAAACGTCTATTGGATGAAGAACAACCGTTACCTCAACTTATTATTGTTGATGGTGGAAAAGGGCAGCTTTCGTCTGGATTAAAAGCCCTGGATGATCTTAAATTGAGAGGCAAAATTACCATTATCGGTATTGCAAAAAGATTAGAAGAAATTTATTATCCAGGAGACTCTATACCGTTATATTTGGATAAAAAATCTGAAACATTAAAAGTAGTACAACATCTACGAAATGAAGCCCATAGGTTTGGGATTACTTTTCATAGACAAAAAAGAAGTAAATCGGCATTAGATACAGAGCTTGACGCTATCCCAGGAATTGGTGAAAAAACTGTAATTGAGTTGTTAAAAAGTTTCAGATCTGTAAAAAGAATACGTGAAGCATCAAAAGATGAGTTAGCTCAAGTAGTGGGCGTTTCGCGCGCAACCAAAGTGTTTAATTATTATCTTTCTAAAAAAGATTAATTGTGGCTATGAACTACATTCTAAAGACTTTTTTGATCAAGGCACTACTTATGATCATATTCTTTGCTCCACAATTAACATTATCTCAAGAAAAAGAAAATACAGAAACACATGATGATCCAGCTACAGAAGATGTTAAAGTAGGGCTAGTACTAAGTGGAGGTGGCGCAAAAGGATTAGCACATATCGGTGCTTTAAAAGTAATCGAAGAAGCGGGTATACGTATTGATTATATCGGTGGCACAAGTATGGGAGCAATTGTCGGAGCCTTATATGCTTCAGGGTATCGGGCTCAAGAACTTGATTCTATTTTTAGATCCGTAGATTTTGACGCATTTATACAGGATCAGATACCAAGGGATGCCAAAACTTTTTATGAACGAGATGATTCTGAAAAATATGCGGTAAGCTTACCTTTTGATAATTTTAAAATTGGCTTACCTAAGGGATTATCGAAAGGACAAAATTTTTATAATCAATTTTCGAGATATACGGCTCATGTAAACGATATTCATGATTTTAACAAACTTCCGATACCTTTTTTCTGTATCTCTACAAATATTGAAACAGGAGAACAAATCCTTCTTGATAAAGGATACCTTCCGGAAGCCGTTGCGGCTAGCGGAGCTTTACCCTCTATATTTAGTCCCGTAGAACTAGATGGGGTTTTGATGACAGATGGTGGAGTCTCTAATAATTTCCCGGTAAAAGAAATTAAAGATAAAGGCGCAGAAATTGTAATCGGAATCGACGTGCAAGATAGCTTATTGTCTGGAGATCAGTTAAACTCTGTGGATAATATTCTCTTCCAGATTAGCAATTTCAGAACATTTAATGCTATGAAAGATAAAATCCCTGAAACCGATATCCATATTAAACCTCAAATAATGGAATTTTCAGTAATGTCTTTTGATAAAGCGGATAAAATTATTGCCAGTGGAAAAAAAGCAGCTTTAGCAAATTATGAAAAACTAAAAAAAGTAGCGAGCCGCCAAAAACCATTTAAACCACAACCAAAAATTACCAAAAATTCCGAAACATTATTAATTAATAGTTTAGCTATATCCGGTAATAAAAGATACACCAGGGCTTATATTAGAGGTAAATTAAAACTAAAAATGCCCAGGGTTACTACCTATGAAAAATTAAATGAAGGGATTAACAACTTATCTGCAACTGGAAATTTTGATCGTGTAAATCATCGGTTGGTAAACAAAAATGAAGGAAAAGAACTCGTAGTTAACGTAAAAGAAAGTGATAATAAAATGCTATTACGTTTTGCTTTACATTATGATGATTTATACCAAACAGCAGCTCTTGTAAATGTAACACGAAAGAGTTTACTGGTTAATAACGATGTACTTTCATTAGATGTAATTCTGGGGGATAATATTCGCTATAATTTAGATTATTATATCGATAAAGGATTCTATTGGAGTACGGGGTTAAAATATAGGTACACTAATTTCAAAAAAGCAATCGATTTTGATTTTATAGGACAGTTCGGAGAAATCCCAGACCTTGATATTAATACTATTGATGTCGATTACACCGACTTAAATGTCCAAGTATATGCCGAAACACTCTTAAGTCAGACCTTTTCTGTTGGATTAGGGGCAGAATACAAAAGACTAAGAATTATTTCTGAAACATTCGGTCAAAATGAAAATGCGGTTCCCGGAACTGTTTTTGATAAAAGTGACTATTGGAGTGCCTTTGGGTATTTCAAAGTAGATACCTATGATAATAAATATTTTCCTAAACGTGGATTATTATTCGAAGGAGATATTCATTCTTATCTTTTTTCATCTGATTTTACAGAAACATTCAATGAGTTTTCTATTGCCAAAGCCCAATTGGGATATGCAATGCCATTGTCACACAATCTGGCATTAAATCTTAGTATGGAAGCAGGAACTAAAATTGGAAATGCCTCTCTTAATTCTCTGGATTTTCTTCTTGGTGGGTTTGGAGCCAAAACTATTAATAATTTTATTCCATTTTATGGATATGACTTTTTAGGAATTACAGGACGAAGCTTTGCAAAAGCATTAGTGTCGTTTGATTATGAAATCTTTAAAAAAAATCATGTAAATGCCTCAGCAAATTTTGCCAATGTAGGTAACAAACTGTTTAGTACCGGAAGATGGTTTGAAAGTCCCGAATTTTCGGGATATGCATTAGGTTATGGTCTTGAAACTTTTGCCGGTCCCGTACAAGTTAAATATTCGTTCTCACCAGAGTTAGATCAAAGCATTTGGTACTTTAGTGTTGGGTTTTGGTTTTAAACTCGTATATGCAGACCCACCAGAAAGTTACATAGATTCCTGTTTTTTAAAACCCTAAATCAATATTCTTTATTCTTTTCTCTCTCATCTTTTCTCTTTTTTAATAGAAATATTTCCGATATTTGTAATACTATGAGCTTGTTTTGGCAGGATTTATTATTACTATTACATTACCTTATCAAACGTAATCCCGAATAAGGCAGATTATCTTTCATTATTGTTTTGAAAAAATAATCATTTATTATCAAATTATATAACATCATGCCTTTTTATCACACCCTAGGGAAAATACCACCCAAACGCCATACCATCTTTAAAAAACCAGATGGCAGCCTCTACTACGAACAATTATTTGGTACAATCGGCTTTGATGGCATGTCTACCAATATGTATCATTGCCAAAGGCCAACACAGGTAAAAGAAATCAAAGGAAGCTACAATGTAGCTCCAAAAATTGCAATAAAAAATAACATTAAATCCTATCGTTTTCATGGTTTTAAGGTTACTCCCGAAAAAGATTATCTGCAAAGCAGAAAAAATGTACTTACTAATAGCGATGTAAGTATCATTTTATCTTCTCCTCAAGAATCAACAACCGATTATTTTTATAAAAACACGGATGCCGATGAATTAATTTTTGTTCATCGTGGTAGCGGAAAATTTAGAAGCCATTTAGGGAATCTGGATTTTAAATATGGTGATTATATCTTGATCCCAAGAGGGACTATATATAAGCTTGATTTTGACACTACTGATAATCGTTTATTTATTGTAGAGTCAAGAAGACCAATATATACGCCTAAAAGATATCGTAACTGGTTTGGGCAACTTCTAGAGCACTCTCCATTTTGCGAACGTGACCTTAGAACTCCTTATGAGTTAGAAACCAATGATGAAAAAGGGGATTTTTTGATTAAAGTAAAAAAACAAGGCGAAATTTTTGATATGATCTATGCCACACACCCATTTGATGTGGTTGGGTATGATGGATTTAATTTTCCATATGCATTTTCGATACATGATTTTGAGCCTATTACCGGACGAATACATCAACCCCCTCCGGTTCATCAAACTTTTGAGACCGATGCTTTTGTGGTCTGTTCATTTGTGCCTAGATTGTATGACTATCACCCAGAGTCCATTCCGGCACCTTATAATCATAGTAACATTGATAGCGATGAGGTGTTGTACTATGTTGATGGGGATTTTATGAGTAGAAACGATGTAGATGCAGGTCATATTTCGTTACATCCTGCAGGGATACCCCATGGTCCACATCCTGGAGCGGCAGAAAGAAGTATTGGTAAAACTAAAACCGATGAACTTGCTGTTATGGTGGATACTTTTAAACCTCTTATGGTAACAGAAGAGGCTATGAAAATAGCCGATGATGATTATCATAAATCCTGGTTAGAGTAGTCAATGAGAAGATTAGAGAAGTTACTTTTAATTTATAAATAATGCTTAATTACAGAAAAGATATTACTGCTCACCTAAGAGCAATGTGGTAAGTTGAATTGAAAAAATCTGTGCAATTTTTAAAATAAAGCACATCATTATCTAATTTTCACATTAACTAATTATCTAATTAACAACATCATGTCAACTAATATAACACCTCAGGATTTAGAAAAAGTAAATCCACAAGCAGAAGATTTTTTACCGCTATTAGGAACCGATTATGTAGAACTCTATGTAGGCAATGCAAAACAAGCTGCTTATTACTATCAAACTGCATGGGGATTTCAACCTATTGCTTATGCAGGACTAGAAACAGGTCGTAAGGATAGTGTTTCGTATGTGCTTCAACAAGATAAGATCAGACTCGTACTTACTTCTCCACTTCAACCCGATGGGGACATTAATAAACATATCAATGCTCACGGAGATGGTGTAAAAGTAGTTGCATTATGGGTTGATGATGCTACTAAAAGTTATGAAGAAACCATAAAACGTGGTGCAGAATCCTATATGAAACCTACGGTTGAAGAAGATAAAAATGGCCGTGTTGTATTTTCTGGAATCCACACTTATGGAGAAACTGTGCACATTTTTGTTGAACGAAAAAACTATAACGGAGTCTTCTTACCCGGTTATATGCCTTGGACTAAACCCTATAAAACAAAATCCACTGGTCTAAAATTTATTGACCATATGGTAGGAAATGTAGGGTGGAATGAAATGAATAAATGGTGTGAGTTTTATGCCAAAGTTATGGGGTTTGCTCAATTAGTATCTTTTGATGATAAAGATATCTCTACAGAATACACTGCTTTGATGAGCAAAGTAATGAGTAATGGTAACGGTCGTATTAAATTTCCTATAAACGAGCCCGCCGAAGGAAGAAAAAAATCTCAGATCGAAGAATATATTGATTTCTATAATGGTGCAGGAGTACAACATATGGCATTGTCTACAGATAATATAATCGAAACCGTTTCCGAACTTCGAAATCGAGGAGTAGAGTTTTTAACCGTCCCCGCTAGCTATTATGAAACTGTCTTGGATAGAGTTGGTGAAATTGATGAAGATCTTGCTCCGCTTAAAGAATTAGGAATCTTAATTGATCGTGATGACGAAGGATACCTACTTCAGATTTTTACTAAACCTGTTCTTGATCGCCCTACCATGTTTTTTGAAATTATACAACGCAAAGGAGCGCAATCCTTTGGGAAAGGTAATTTTAAAGCATTATTTGAAGCCATCGAGCGAGAACAAGAGCAACGAGGAACCCTTTAAAAAGAAAATAATTTCAACTTTTAAGAATCCTAAATAAGAATGTTAATATCTTGTATACATTGAAATATTATGATTATTTACACAAGTTTTTGTTAAATTTCATAATAAAAAAACGTTTTCGGTTGATAATTATTCAAAAAAAGTTGATATTTGCCCATATGAGCAGAGTGGTTACTGCTTATATCTAAAACAATAATTATTCTCATAATTTAAGTTTTTAGTTGGTTAATAAAAGTAAAAAAGAGAGCTGTGGTGGCTCTCTTTTTTTGTTTATATTTTACTTTTTGATAACACTTTCATTTTTATCTCTTTACATTAAATAGTACTTTTGGAATAGAAATTGTAATTATATAGAAAATTATATGTTTATCTATTATAAGCAAAGCCCTAAATTATGAGAAAGTTTATTTCAGTATTGCTTTTATTGATTGTATCGATTACAGTTTCTGCTCAAGAAAACCACAAAGCCTTTGATTCTGGAGAGTGGTTTAGATTTCGAATACACTATGGTATGTTTACAGCAAGCTATGCAACATTAGAAGTTAAAGACGATACCATAAACGATATACCCGTTCATCATGTAATTGGGACAGGAAAATCCTCTGGGATTTTAAGTTTGTTTTTTAAGGTTGAAGATTACTACGAAACGTATATAGATAAAAATGAAGTAAAACCTTATCGGTTTATTCGTAAGATAAATGAAGGAGGCCATACTAAGGATATAGAAATTAATTTTGACCATCAAAAAAGCGAAGCTTTAGTATTCAACAAAAAATACAATACAAAACAGAAATTTCAAATCCGTTCTGATGTGCAAGACATGATGTCTTCTTTCTATTACCTTAGAAATTCTATTGAAACAACTTCATTAAAAAAAGGAGATGAACAATTTGTAAATATGTTTTTTGACAATGAAAATTATCCTTTTAAGTTAAAGTTTCTAGGTCGAGAGGTAATTAGGACTAAAATGGGTAAAATTGCATGTTTAAAATTTAGGCCATATGTGATGGCAGATAGAATCTTTAAAGAAGAAGAAAGCATGACGGTTTGGGTTAGTGATGACGACAACCGTATGCCAGTAAGAATAAAGGCCGATATATTAGTTGGCTCTATTAAAGCAGATTTAGACGCATTCAAAGGTCTTAAACACCCTTTTAAAATTCTAGTAGATTAAATGAACCAACCTATTAAACCAGAAATTGCTGAAAAAATACAGCAATTAGAAAGAAAATTCAAAAATTCGGGCCAAGACCTAGGATCATACTTAGACGGTCTGCTTCATGACAGATATCTCACCTATTGGGATTATATACATTTAGATACCTTACTTAGTTTACAAATACCAAGGACTCATTTTCCCGATGAAGAAATTTTTATAACCTATCATCAGATCACAGAGTTGTATTTTAAACTCATCATACATGAGCTAAAGCAAATTATTGATGACAAGCTACAAAACGCCAAATTTTTTACTGAAAAATTAGATAGGGTTAATCGTTATTTTAGGGTGTTGATTAATTCTTTTGATGTCATGATCAAAGGAATGGATAGAGACCAATTCTTAAAATATAGAATGTCTCTTCTTCCTGCCAGTGGGTTTCAATCAGTACAATTTCGACTTATAGAAATTTATGCTACTCCTTTGGCACACCTTGTTAATCCAAATGAAAAGGGACAGTTTTCTGAACAGGATTCCCTTGAAGAAGTATTTGAGCATTTATATTGGAAATCTGGCGCAACCGACAGAGTAACCGGAGAAAAAACACTTACTCTAAAACAATTCGAGTATCGCTATACACCAAGGATGATGCGTATTGCTAATCAGGTCAAGAATAGCACAATTTTCCATAAATATCTCGAGTTACCAGAAAAAGAGCAAAATAATGTGCACCTTATCGAAGCATTACGTACTTTTGACACCAATGTGAATATTAATTGGTTATTAATGCATATGGGTGCCGCCTTTAGGTATCTCAATAAAGAAAAGGGTGAAGTTTTAGCCACTGGAGGTACGAATTGGAAAAAATTTCTACCGCCTAGTTTTCAAAGGATTATGTTTTTTCCTAATCTTTGGAATGAAGAAGAAAAAGAAAACTGGGGTCAGCAATGGGTTACTCATCAATTTAATACCAGAAAATAAAATAGTCGTCAGTTGAAGCAAATAAGTTACATGCTACTTATAGCAGTAGTAGCATTTTCATGTCAAAAGGAAAAAAAAGAAGCAAAGGTTATTATTCCCGAAGATATTAAGGAAGAAAAAGCACCTCCTGTAGTTAAAGAGTTTGGATACATTCTTGATCATTTTAATGTAGTCAAGGACACCATAAAACCAGGAGATAGTTTTGGTGCCATTATGGATACCCATGGAATAAGTAGATCACGAGTATTTGAGATCACCACTAAAATCAAGGACACTTTTAATGTAGCTAGGATTATGGCAGGTAAACCATATATGCTTCTTAAATCCAAAGATACTACAGCAAAAGCCCAGGTCTTTGTATATCAAAATAATAAGATAGACTATACCGTAATTGATTTTAGAGATAGTATCATTGCTCAAAAAAGAAAAAAACCAGTAAAATTAGTTGAGAAAACTGCTTCAGGAATCATCAATAGCAGTTTAATGCAAACATTTGATGATTTAGATCTTAATTTTCTGGTCGCCTATAATATGGCAGATATTTACGCATGGACTATAGATTTTACAAGACTTCAGGCAGGAGATCGATTTAAAGTAGTATATACCGAAAAATTTATCGATGATACTATTCCGGCAGGAATTGATCAGATCAAAGCCTCCTATTTTGAGCATGTAGGTAAGCCTATTTATGCATTTCGATTTGTAGATGATTCTATACATGGGGCTATAGATTATTTTGATGAAGAAGCCAATAACTTACGTAGAGCATTCCTTACCGCTCCGGTTAAATTTAGCAGGATTTCTTCGAGATATAATCTTAGACGTAGAATCAAATACTATGGCAATAAAATAAGACCTCACAGAGGAACCGACTTCGCTGCACCAATAGGAACGCCCATTTTAGCTACTGCGGATGGTATCGTAACAAAATCAGAACGCAAGGGAGGTAATGGTAAATATGTAAAAATACGACATAATGCTACCTACGATACTCAATATTTGCACATGAGTAGACAGGCTGTAAAAGTTGGACAATTTGTAAAACAAGGAGATGTTATAGGATATATCGGTATGACTGGTAACACGGCAGGCCCCCATGTTTGTTATAGATTCTGGAAAAATGGAAGAGAAGTTGATCCATTCAAACAAGATCTTCCAGCCTCAAAACCTCTTTCGGATAGCCTTAGAACTGGGTTTTATAAATATATAGAACCTATAAAAACCGAATTAGACAGTATACAATTTAAACCACAAGAAACTATTTTATAACCATGACGTTACCAACTATTAACCCCACCACCACAAAAGCCTGGGAAGCATTAAAATCCCACTATGAGAATATAAAAGACGTACATCTCAAAGACTTATTTGCAAAGCATACCAATAGAGCAAATACACTATCCATCTCGTGGAATGATTTTTATGTGGATTATTCTAAAAACAGGATAGATGAAACCACTAAGAAATTGTTAATTGATCTTGCTAAAGAGGTAAAACTAGACGAAGCTATACAACAGTATTTTGGTGGGAGCATAATTAATGAAACCGAAGAAAGAGCTGTATTACACTCAGCACTTAGGGTTCCATCGAACCATAGCGTAACTGTAGATGGTAAAAATGTAATTCCTGAAGTTACCGCTGTAAAAGAAAAAATAAAAAGGTTTAGCGACCAAGTTATCTCTGGTAGTCTAACTGGACATACGGGTAAAACTTTTACTGATATTGTTAATATCGGTATTGGTGGATCAGACCTTGGGCCAGCAATGATTACAGAATCCTTAGAATTCTATAAAAACCACCTTAAAGTACATTTTATCTCTAATGTAGATGGAGATCACGTGCATCAAAACTTAAAAGGTTTGGATCCGGAAACTACGCTATTTGTTGTAGTTTCTAAAACATTTTCTACCCAAGAAACACTATCCAATGCTACTACAGCCAGAAATTGGTTTGTTCAGCATGCTCCAAAAGAAGCCGTAAGTAAACATTTTGTGGCGGTATCGAGTAATATTCCAAATGTCACCAATTTTGGTATTGCCGAAGATAATATATTCCCACTATGGGATTGGGTTGGTGGTCGTTTCTCGTTATGGAGTGCCGTAGGATTGTCTATTAGCCTTTCTGTAGGGTATGAACATTTCGAAGCCTTATTAGAAGGAGCCCATGAAATGGATCAACATTTTAAAAACACTCCATTTGAAGAAAATATACCTGTTATTTTAGGAATGCTTAGTATATGGTATAATAATTTCTTTGAAGCCGAAAGCGAAGCCATTATACCCTACTCTCAGTATCTACATAGATTACCTGCGTATTTGCAACAGGGAATTATGGAAAGTAATGGAAAAAGCGTAGATCGTAATGGCGATACAGTAGAGTATCAAACAGGTACTATTATATGGGGAGAGCCCGGCACTAACGCACAACATGCATTCTTTCAGTTAATTCATCAAGGAACTAAACTGATCCCGGCAGAATTTATTGGTTTTAAACATTCTTTATTCGAAGATCAAGATCATCAGGATAAATTAATGGCTAATTTCTTTGCACAAACCGAAGCATTAATGAATGGTAAAACCGAGGCTGAAGTTCTGGAAGAATTAACATCTAAAAACCTATCTGAAGAAAAATTAAAGCAACTAACTCCTTTTAAAATCTTTGAAGGGAACAAACCCACTACAACGCTTCTAATTGATAAACTTACTCCTAAAAGTTTAGGAGCATTAGTATCCATGTATGAGCAGCGTATTTTTGTGCAAGGCATAGTTTGGAATATTTTTAGTTATGACCAATGGGGAGTAGAATTAGGCAAGCAATTGGCCACAAAAATTTTATCAGAAATTAACAATTCTCAAGTTTCTGAACATGATTCTTCTACAAAAAAATTGTTACAACATTATTTGAGTAAATAATTATAGTACCATCAACATATGAACCAGCCCGGTATTTAGGCTGGTTTTTTGTTTTCTGACTCTTTTCTGACGCTATTGTTGCGTTAAAAAAAGAAACAATAATTAACATTTCTTTAGTTAATAACTTGTGAATATCTTCAACCGCCTGATAACCAGTATAGCTTTGAAATATTCCTACCTTTAAATGATGTTTTTTTTGTTAAAAACTCTTAACATTAAGATAAACTTAGTTTGCAGAAAGATTCGTTCTTTTGCGGCGATTAATTAACTCAATTATTTATAATGAAAAAGATTACATTTTTATTTGTTGTAATCCTTATGGCATTCGTTGGGGAAACGTATGCACAAGGGGTAGTAACAGGAACAGTATTCGATAGTGAGTCAAACGCTCCATTACCGGGAGCAAACGTAATTCAATTACGTACTTCTAACGGAGCAACTACGGATTTTGATGGTAAATTTTCTCTTAAAGTAGATAGTCCTACAGGAACCATCAACGTTTCTTATGTAGGGTTTGGATCTAAAAACATCGATTATGATGTGACTAACGGAGATCAAGATCTGGGAACAATTACCTTAAGCCTTGATAACTCTCTTGAAGAGATTGTTATCGTTGGTACTGGGGTTATCGATTTAGCAGATGACAGAAAAACACCTATAGCCGTATCTACTGTTACTGCTAATGAAATTCAGGAGAGAGCTGTGGGTAATGTTGAATTACCTGAAATTATCAAAAACACACCTTCTGTATTCATTTCTAATCAGACAGGTTTTGGTGATGGTGCCTTATTTGTAAGAGGTTTTGATGACACCAATACTGCTATATTATTGAACGGTCAACCAATCAACTCTCAGGAAGATGGTCGTGTATTCTGGTCGAATTGGGCTGGACTTTCTGATATTGCCAATGCAGTACAGGTACAACGTGGATTAGGATCTTCTAAATTAGCGATCTCTTCTGTAGGTGGTACCGTAAATATTGTAATGAAAGCTGCCGACAGAAAAAAAGGTGGGTTCGCTAGATTTTTAGGTGGTAATGATAGCTATGCTAAAGGAACCTTAGCCTATAATACAGGAATCAATGATAAAGGATGGGCATTTTCAGTTTTAGTTGATTACTGGAGGGCTCATAGAAAATATGCTGAAGGTACTTTTGGTGAAGGACAAACTTACTATTTTTCAGCAGGATATAAGCCAAACGAGGAACACGCATTTAACTTCTTAATTACGGGTGCGCCTCAAACTCATGGACAAAGATGGTCTCAATCTGATGAAATCATTGAAGCAAATCCAAGATATAACCAGCACTGGGGATTTACTGAAGGTTTTGACGAAGTTGCAGGACAATATACCTCTAAAATTGACACTGAAAGAGGAAATTATTACCACAAACCAGTAGCAAATTTGAACTGGGACTGGACTATAAATGAGAAATCTAATTTATCTTCTGTTCTTTATGGATCATGGGGTCGTGGTGGATCAATAGGACCTAGAGGAGCAAGAACTCTTAGAACTGAAGATCCTGATGGTGACGGGCCACTTAGAGGGCAGTTAGACTTTCGTGCAATCGAGGAACGAAACCAGACAGTTGCTAACGGTATTGGAGATAATGCTGCTCGTGAAGGATATGTAAGAAGAAATTCTGTAAATAACCACCAGTGGTATGGATTGATCTCAAACTTCAATACAGAATTGACTGAACAATTATCATGGAATGTAGGTGTAGACTTAAGACTTTATCGTGGAGATCACTTTAGACAAATTACAGATTTCCATGGTCTTCAAGGTTGGGCTAATGATAGACCTGATGGAGGTCTCATAACTGAAGCTTATGATTCTGATCCATGGGCTGCATTATTTAATTTTGCCGATGAAGATCAACGTATTGATTATGACTATTCAGAAAATATCAACTATCAAGGTGTGTTTTCTCAGATAGAGTATGCCGGTGATAAGTTTAGTGCATTTTTCCAGGGAGCAGTTTCTAATCAATCTTTTAAAAGAGAGGCAAGATTTGTAGAAGAAGGATTGCCTTTAGAAGATTTTCTTCTTGAGTCTGGAGATTCTGATCTTCTCAATAAAATTGGATACAACCTTAAAGGAGGTTTTGGATACACCATTGAGAATACGCATACTTTATATTTAAATGCAGGTTTCTACTCTAGACAACCCTTCTTAGATAATGTATTCCAAGCAATAAGAACATCAAATAGATTTGTTGAGCCAGAGGTAGACAATGAAGATATTACTGGTGTTGAATTAGGGTATCGTTTTAAAATAAAAGACTTACAGATCAATTTTAATTCTTATTATACCAACTGGGATAATCGTGTAATTTTATCAAGCGGTAGAGCAGATCTCAACCCTACTCCAACTCCTGATGATGGTGATGATGATACTGATATAAATTTCTTTGATAGAGGTGTAAATCAAATTCATATGGGGGCAGAAGTAGAATTTGTATATAATGCAACTACCTGGATGGATCTAAAAGGATATATTTCTGGAGGATCATGGAGATTTAATGGTGAAGTAACACGAGATACTTATAATGATGAAAATAATGAATTAATCTCTACTGAAGCTAATGTAGATTTAACAGGCGTAAAAGTTACTACAGCACCTCAATTTACTACTGGTCTTGGTGCTAAAGTAAATGTAATTCAAGGTCTTTCGGTTGATGGGAATATTAATTACTATGCACAGCAGTATAAAATTGATTTTGATAACAGAGGCCTTCAAGATAAAAATATTGGAACTATTAAGCCTTATTCACTTACTGATTTTGGTTTAACGTATGATTTCAAATTCGATACAAGTAGCTTAGTATTTAGAGCCAATGTATATAACGTATTTAATGAAGTAAGACAACAGTCTACTGATAACTTTGGATTCTTATATACTAATGGTGTTACCTTTAATGGTTCACTTAGATATAAGTTCTAAACCCTTTTAGAACAAAAACATCAAAACCCTCTCATTCAATTGAATGAGAGGGTTTTCTTTTTTCAAATCTGTAGTACTAAATTTGATTTTAAAAACTAGTCTACAATCGTTCTGGATTGTTGGTATTCGTTATAAAACTCAGCGTTGGTAAATTTGTAACGCAATAATAAGGGATCGATAACCTCTCGTAATAAACGATTGGCCTCATCTACATGGCCTCGTAATGTTTTCTTAGTAGCATTGATCTTTGCCTGGCGTTGTCTGGTAACTCCTACCAAAGGAGCATACTCATCTAATGTAGTCTGAAAATCTTCTACCTCAGATTCGGTAACCCCATAATCAGAAGTAAAGGTGTGTTGTAAAGGGACAATTGTGTCGGCCATTATACTGGCATAGGTAACCAATTCGGTTTCTTTAAGGCGTTCTAAACCAGACTTACTGGTGATGAGAGTCCCCTTTAATGTTTCATTTTTAGTAAGTGATGCATGAGCCGTAAGTGCTCCTGATAACATTAATGTTTTTTGTTCTACGGCAGAACGAATTTGATTTTTGTCTCGTGTCTGCCCTTTGGTGTTTAGAGAAGCCTCTTTGTCTATGATACTGATAGCTTTTACTTCGCTATCAAAATTAGTTTTTGTTTCGGCGAACTTCGGATTTCCACTCCATATCGACGTGTTGTTCTCCATCGTGTTTTTTACTGCAATAAACATTCGGTAATACTTTACTTCTTCTTGATTCATTTGTGTGAATTTATGGTTTTAAAAGATTAAAGCCACAAACCTACATGAAATAACAATATGCCCTTATGGGGATTAAACCCCTTTTTGACACAGAAGTTTCTGACAATTAACACTTTAGCATTCTTCTAACGAACAAGACTGTCTAAAAATTTGATGAAAAATGTATCTGTATACTAAAAATACCTTATTGTAAGATGCCCGATTTGTATTGCTATACCCTCTAAGTACATTGTGGCCCACTCGATCTTCATTGTTAAGAACATCGAGCTTATTGTTATCTTCCTGAAGCGCATTGTAACACACCTGAATGACATTGTTACAGACCGGAAGTGCATTGTAAGGCACCTAACTGACATTGTTACAGACCACAAGGGTATTGTTGCATACCTGTTGGTTATTGATACGTACCGATAGGGTATTGTTAGATCCTTGATCCTTAGTGTACGTCTATTATTTTTAGTATTCACGCCAACTTTTGTCATCCCAGCGTAGGCTGGGATCCAAAACATGATTCCTTTAACATTCTAACTCTTTTATGGATTCCTGCCTGCGCAGGAATGACAACTTTTTTCTTCTTGTTTCCGAAAAAGAATTCTATTCTCTTGATAACATCCTCACTCCAACCCTCTTACTTCGACTACCCTCAGTACAAGCAAAGAGAGAGTAAATAAAAAATCTACTCTATCACTATCTTTCTTAATGCTCTTCCATAAGAGGTTTCTAATACGATAGCATAGACACCTGCAGATAATCCCGAGAGATCAAATGGGATACTATATTCAGATTTTCCTTCGTGTTGCTGTTGTACCATCATACGATTGCTTGTTAAACTAAACACTTTGATATCTACAGCACCTATGTCACCCAGGGTTATATCTACGGTAAACCTACCTCTACTTGGATTGGGATAGGGTAGAAAATCTTCAATTTTCTTGATAGTATTTTCTTCTGGTACTCCAGTTTCTCGGGTAGATTCCTGATCAATGACCAATACCTTCTTCATTTGTACTTCCTGGCAATCTCCTAATCTCGTTAATAGCCCAACTTCATACTCCCCGGGTTTGTCAAAGGTTAAAATTACTTCATCCTGATCTTGTTTTTCTATGTTTGCTTCTTTAGGTAAAATCCATTCTATTCTATCCGGTAAAGGATAACTAAGATCAATTAATATCACGTCATCTCCTGTAAATACCTGGCTAGATACTCCAAACTCGGCATCAATCTCGGCATCGCTAAAAGCAACTGTTACCTTATGTGTAACAACACACCCCTTTTTATCGGTAGCCACCACTGTATAGGTGTCCAGAGTTTTTGGTATCGTGATTAGTCCCGTATTAGCTGTAAATCCATTATCTGAACTCCATTGATAAGTAATAGGTCCCTGACCAGTGATCGTAGCATCTAATATAAGTTCCTGATTGATACAAAATGTTTTTGTATCTGGCAATGGGATAATCAACTCCTCTGGATTTATTACTTCATAGGTACGTTGTTGGCTACCATTAGGTAGGCCTTCTACGATAACGGTATAGAAACCTGCACACAAACCACTAATATTCTGATCGGTCATTCCATTATCCCAACGATACGTAAATGTACCTATCCCTTTATTGACCACCAATGAAATAGCTCCGTCACATCCCTCAAAACAGGTGGGATCGGTAATCGTTTCTTCGATAATATCAGGTTGTGTGATAGTAAAGTTAGTTACTAATACACATCCATTAATATCGCCTATCGTTGTGTTGGTATCACTAACTACCAACATATATTCTCCAGCTTCTAATGCTGTAATATCTTCACTAAACGATATAAAACCATTATCTGCGCTCCATTCGTAACTATACGGCGGTGTACCCCCTTCTATCGTTACAGAGAGTGCTCCATCGTTACCTCCAAAACTAGTTACTTCATCCTTGATATCGATAAATAGTTCTAACTCGTCGGGTTCATATACAAACACATCTGTAAGCGTATTAGAAAGACACTCGTTCTGGTTACGTACTGTGATATCATAAAACCCTCCTGTGACAATTGGGATCTCATTACCCACCAGCGGTAGCCATGTTGCAGAACCTCCCAATTGGTATTCATAACTGGTACCTCCACTTAAATCTATCGTAATTACTCCATCGGCATCGCCATAACAAACCATATCGGTAGGGATAGGATTACTGATAATAACTTGGGCTGGATTTGTTAAAGATAGCACTGCTGAACTCACTACAGTTTCCGGGATCGAAAAATCTCCTCCTGCAGGAATGACTTCTAATCTATAATCCCCCCAGGATAATCCCTCTGCACTCACGATAACGGTAGCCATAGGATCGATATTTCCTGCTTGTATCGGATCGGTTTCGCCAGCTTTAAACCATCGATACGATGCGCCATTACTTAGCTCGATAGCAATACTTCCGTTAGCATCATTAATACATAAAATCTCGGTAATATCGGGAGTGTCTAATTGTGGTACCGGAAGAGAGGTGACTGTTAATACATCTGTTTCTACACGACAACCCACAGCATCGATCACTTCGACAATATACTCATCGGGTAATAGATCGGTAAACGTTTCAGAATCTGAAGCCACATTTTCTTTGCGGTCTACTTCTGTATTGGTGCCCGATTCTTTTAGAATATACGTATAAGGTGCGGTACCATTACTGGTCGATACGATAAGGGCCCCACTTGCAGAAGTAGGATTATAGGCCTGTTTAGTAACACTGGTACCTGGTTCAAAAATACGTAACGAATTAGTTATTTCGTTAATAGTCACTACTCCCGTAGTAGTCCCTTCACAAATCGTACTCCCAAATCTGCGGCGTGAGGTAAATTGATAGCCTACGCCCTGATCTAACTGATCAAAAACATTGGATGACTGCCAATCTCCACTACCTGCAATGCTATATTCTAAAACACCTGTACCAAAATTAGTACCGCCCGCAGAAGAAAGCGTTACGATACCCTTAACTCCTACACATTGTGGCTGAGTCGTATTGGTTATACCAGTTATAATCTGTGAACGACCACTAATCGTAAATCGAGGCGTGATCTCTCCACTTTTAACGATAACCGAAGTACCACTATATCGTACCTCCTGATAGATAATATAATAGTTGTTCGGTTCTAAGTTACTTTGTGTCGACCCACTATAGGTATCATTACCATTATTGGTTAACGAAGGTAGAAGATGATCGGTATACGCCTGTGGCAACGTACCTGACTCTGGATCGCCTGTAAAATCACCCGGATTACCCTGATAAATGAAGTATCGCATCTGATAACCGGGAGCGATATTACTGTCAAAAGTTAATCGGGCACTACCATCATTAGCACCATAACAACTGGTATTGGTATGAGACGTACTTACCCAGCCCGGCGAACAAGCCTTAACATCAAATGAATACGGAGCTGAATACAATATATCACTGGTAAAGGTTGCAGAAATCTTATATTGTAAAAATAATGTTCTGTTAACAAAATCATCAGCTTTGGCGCCTAGAATTTCTTTGGCGGTATAGTTAAGGGGAAATCGATTTCTATGATTTGTTATGGGTTTCCATCGATTATCTAAGTCACGATACTCCCAGATGATGTTTGAATTGGTTATGACCGTTGTCCCGTCATGTTTTTCGAATAGCTTGCCTTCTTCTGGACAAGGCGTTGGATTATCAATGTTTAGTTTAGGTAACAATATAGCCTGATAATCAAATGGAGCACAATAGGTATCATTATCATCGATTCTAAATTCTTCTAAAAGAGATATTGCTTTTGTATACTCTTCATCACAATACCAAATAAAAATACCACAAGGACCACTACAGGCATCTGTAACATCATCATTATAGCCAAATCGATAGATTACATTTAAATCGGCATTATTTGATGTAATATTAAATTTCCCCTGATTATATGATCCATATCTTAAAGAATATCTTAATTCCCCAATTCGGTCACCAGCAGCCAAATCAGCATCATAGTTATCGAGTGCCGCTTGAAAACCGGTTTCATCCTTTAAAACGTATAGCGTATTCTGCCCAAAACCGCTATAGATATATGCAAATAATACATATATGACGATAAAAATTCTTTTCATGTTTTTACAATTTTCCTTGTTCTAGCCCTTGGTTATTTTTGATTTGTGTTTTGCTATATTTTGGATCCCGGATCAAGTCCGGGATGACAATATTTATATATAACATCCTCACCCCAACCCTCTCCTTCGAAGGAGAGAGAGTAGGTTTTTTTAATACTTTACTATTATCTTTTTTATTACAGAAGGTATTCCTCCTTTAATAAGTACTTGTAGCCCATAGGTATATTCTGACCCTGCTTCGAGTTCGGTATCCTTATATGTATCCTTTGTCCCCACAAAGGTTTTAAACAGTTGCAATTTATTTTCACTATCTCCTCGATATAAGCGATATTCTGCAATGGTATCGCTTTTTACTTTCCAGGATAATTGGATATATCGCAACTCTCTATTGGCTACTCCAGAAAACTTGATATCCTCTGCTTCTATATTTTTTGGAGCTATAGTAACTTCAATGGGAGTTGCTGGTGAGCTTTCTAAACCAGAGGTATCTCTAGCCATTACTGTATAGCTATACATCTTGTTTTGTTGAGCGCTCTTATCAATATAGGTGGTATCTGTTATTGCTGTTTTCTCTGCAATATTTTCCCATAATCCTCCTGTTATAGACATGTCCTTACGATAAATGATATGGGCTAATACATCATCACTACTGCTAGGGATCCATACTAATTGTACTCCTTCCTCTGTAACCTCATACTTTGATATCACTGCAGGAGAAGGAGGGGTTAGGTCTGGCTTATCGATTGCCAGCATTTCAGAAAGATCTGAAGGGTTATAGCGTTGATCTTCGGCTGTTATTTTATAATACACCTTTTTATTCATGTTTTTTACAGCAATTGTATCGGTATACTGATTGTTTTTTACTGCAGAACGTGTCACCTGTGTAAATTCTACATTAGGATTATTGGCTCTGTACACTCGATATCCCAGAATGTCTTCTTCGGCATTGGCTGTCCAGGATAATTGTACCACTCCCGTAGTATCTATAACTCCGGTTAAACCTACTGGAGGTTTTGGTGGGATAGAATCAATAGGCTGCACTATGCTTGGGAAGGATTCGCTTTCGGCTCCATTTTTTGCTTTGGCAACGATTACGAAATAGTTTATTCGCTTTAATCCTTTATAGGTTACCGTTCTGGAAGTAGGCAGAATACCTTCTTTAACCGTAGAAAAAGGGCCGTCATTTTTATTACTTCTTCTAAGTTCGAACCCGGTAATTAATTCATTTCCTTCCTTCGGAAACTCCCAATCCAGAATTACCGTGTTATTATTGGGTATCTGTTTTTGTGAAATATGAGGAAGAAAATTTAATCCTTTCTCGGCTTTTCCTTCTAATATATCAGATGACGGGCCCAATTCGCCAAACGTAGTTTTACCTTTTACCCGATAATAGAACGTCTTATCATTTGGAATCGAATCGTTATAAAATAAAGAGTATGACCCTTCATCCTTGGGTTGTTGTGCATTAAATACAGGAGATCCGTTTAACTGTGTGTACTTTATTTTGTCTTCTGATCGTTCTACTATATAATTGGTGTATATGCTTTGTAGTAAATCAAAATTCCAACTCAATACCACATTACTATCGCCAAAATCTCCTACTAATCCTATGGGTTTTGGAAGTTCTTCATACAAATCCAAGCTGGTAAAGGCTGACCCTTCATTAATCTTGATGGTCTCTTCTTGTGGTATGGCAACAGAAACTTTATATAAATATTTTTCTCCTTTTTTTGCTTCGGTATCGACTAAACCCCAACCAGCAAACAAAGCAGCTTCATAACTTTGCTCGGCAGCAACCAGACCAAAAGTAAATCTTTGCTCGAGTTCTTTATTAATTGCCACCACACTCTCCATAGTGTTCATGGCATCTACTTTAAAACTTTCTCCATATAGCGACTGCGCTATTACCGCTGCATTTTGGTCTTTTTTAGCCAGGGTTTCCCACTCCATTAAGGGTTTAGGTTTTAAGGCTGTTGCAGTTAGCATCTGGCTTTCTTTTGGAAGTACTGCCTCACCATTCCTGGATATAGTAATACGCTCTACAAGAAAACCATATTGGTTAGCTTTTTTCCAGGCATTGGGTTCATCAACCGCCCAACGTAACATTACTTTATCCTCTAAAGGCCTTACCACTACTTGTACCGATGCTTCTTGTTGTGCAGTGGCAAGAGCAGATATACATAGTAGAAAGAACAACACCCTCACCCCGGCCCTCTCTCTAAAGTTCGAAGGGGTACGGAGATGCACTACTTTATTTTTCGTTTTGTCATCTCTTTGTACAAAGGGATCTAACGTATTGATTATTTTTATTTTGTCTTTTAGTTTTAACATTTTTGCTTTACTTTGGATTCCTGCCTACGCAGGAATGACAATATTCATTTTTAATCATTCTTATATTTAATCTCATATCCTTTTTTATAGATATCCCCTGGGGTTCTATATATTAACTGGGCTTTATAGTCTCCCAATGGCAATGCAGGGAAAGGCGTTTCGATCAAATATTCATACTTATCGTACATTGCCCTATTTATAGTATTCCCATTTACATATCTGTTTACAATCCTGTTTCTAAGGTATACCATATCTTTTTTATATTGATACGGAAGATTATATATAAAAGGAATACGATTTTTTACCCAATATGAATCAGGATTTTTCTTATAATTGGATACATACTCGTTACCCAAATAAAATGATCTTACCGGAGGAACACCTACTACTTTTTCATCACGATTTACCTTGATATTGCTATTTAGTGGATATTCTTTATAAATCAATGGATTTACCTCCTTCTTATAATAACTGTCTTTTAATAGGGCTTCTGCATATATCAATGATTTTGAGTCGGTATGTTTGTTCCCAACAATGTCGGGAGCATCGAAAGTTTCGTAGTTGGCTACTTCTATCGACATTGAATGCACATCGGCATAGATAAAGTTGGTTACATGATTCGTAAACTTAAGGTCTCGTACTTTTTCTTTGAAAGTAGCATATTGACTGGCCTTAAATTTATAATCCAGAATCGATTTAGGTGTTGCATTGGATACTTTTGCCTTACCTGCTTTTTTGTTTGATACTGTTGCTGTGCCACTGGCACTTACTGTTTCTGTACTTCCACTTGCTGGGTCGAACCAGTTTGTATCTCCTTCTTCATCATCATATGCAATATCGGTTTCTTCTATAACAATCTCTGTAGGCACTTGTTGTCCTGCCGGAAAAGCGAGTAATCTAAATTCAAAATCGGATTTTAGATCCATTTCAGGAATTGGGAAATACACCATTGCCTTTTGCATATCATAAGAAGCATCTGTACGACGTGTTACACCCGTTTGAGATCTAAACTCTCCTTTTATCGCATATTTGCTATCGAATAAATAATCTTGATTTTGTTTCAGCTTTACATATCCTGTTGTATACTCTTTAGGGTGAAAATTCTTTTGTTTAGGAACCGGATACAAATACGCTATATTTCCCCATGGGATATGATCCGGTGCTTTGTCTGTAGTAAAAGTAACTTCTCGTTTTTCGGTAACTGGCTTTCCATTTTCGGTAAGGGTTACATAGGTGTTAAAAATCTTTTGTTCAAAACTTACCTCAACCGTGGCGGTTACCTTTTTCTGAGATGGTAATGATTTTCTTGGTAAGAAAGTAACGGCATCATTCGTGTCGTTCCACTCTAAGGTACCTTCTAACTCTTTACCTTCTGACGTAAGGGTAAACTGTTTGAGATGTAATCTAAACCTTTTTACTCCCTCGTCTGTATCTACAACAAACTCTGTATTTGCCGGGTAATTAAATACCGCTTGCGGTGCTGTAAATACATCTATCTTTTGATTGCCATCTGCCGGAGAAACATCAGAAATGATAGGAACACCAACAGCATCTCCTACATTTTCTAATATACATTCTTCTCCAATATCAATTTTAAGACGCATTCTACCTTTTACCAATCCACTAAGAATGTTATAATACATTCCTACAAATCCTTCAAAATAGGCAGGATTAGGAAACTGTCCTCTAAGCATGGCGGCCAAACCGGCTTCTGCTATAAGGTATCTACCTTTAATAAATCTAAGATCTACTTGAACCCCAAAAGCTCCATATAAATAAGCATACACCTGACCCATCGAGTACCAACCGTCATTTCCTACGGGTCCACTACGTCCTCTACATTTTGCATTAGGGAAATACCCATGCATGACATCGAATCCAACACCTGCTTCCAGAGATGCGAAAAAGATCAAATATTCATAATTACGACGGTATGTAAAACTCAATCCAAAGGCAAAACCTCGGGCTGCGTCAAGTTGGTTATCTTTTCTGTTATTATCCAGGATATCATCTCCTAAAATCTGAACGACCCTTGGATGAGGATCGAGTTGACTTGGTAGCTTGTTTCCGGTCATGAAATATCCTCCAACCTCAAACTCTACACTCTTACCAATCGAAAATACTAAAGATAATCTACGTTGTGGTGTACCAACGTGCAGATACCAATCTTTGGGACCCGTATGTATTTTGGCAAATCCAGCAAAATTATCTGGACCACCGCCCCGAACTCCTTTAGTTTTCATGTAGAGCTCAAACTCACCATCAAATGTATTGTTTACAAAGTCTTTTTCAATCCCTACATACACCCCGATCTTACCTTGGGATGCGATATCCCTTTGAGGAATGGCTTCTTTAGACAATCCCAAAAAATTACCATATTTCTTCAGCTGGTCGACTACTTTAGCATTTTTAGTCGCAAAATCCTGGATCTTCTTTTCTATACCGGTAAGTGCACTCTTAGGAACAAGTGCTCCTTTCTTTCCTTTAGACATAAATGATCCTTCTCCCATAAAGCCGATCCTGTTAAGACCTCCTCTGGTATTGAATTCCATCTCCAGATATGCTTTACCACTAAATGCATCTGCATTTTTTGTACCTATCTGTACCCCGGCACGCAATCCTAAACCTGTATTTTCATCGGGTACATATACGGCATCAGATGGCGTAAACCCATTACTATTGCCACTTACCTTTTTCATTCGGTTAGATAACCCACCGACAAAGGAGTTAATCAAAAGTTTACTTTTACCACTCCCGTTGTTTCGTTCTGTCCAAATGTCTACAAACCAATATCTGAAATCTTTGCTTCCAAACATGGCTTTCCCATTAGCTGTAAAATTAAGTTTCTTAAATGTTGCAGAGAGGCTTCCCGAAAATCCATTTCCGTAGGTAGGATCATCTTCCATAACTTTTAGACTACCCTTGAGGGCAAATCCACTCTTTTCATAATCAATCTCTATACCTCCTACTTTCACTTTATGGAATTTCCACTTATGAATAGGAGTATCGGTTGGCAGTTTTCCTAAAACCTGTAAACTTGTTGTTGCATGTGAACCATTCTTATCTAAGTTTATCTTAAGGTCAAATGCCAAACCTACCTGATTTTGACCAGGGGTTACCATTCTAAGGTCACTTATGGTCGCAGGAAATAGCATTAAATTAATATCGCCTTCATAACCAAACTGCTTGGCCTGGATAAATCGCTTCCCCGGTTCGGTTTGTAACTCGAGTTCCTGGAACGTAATTCCTTTAACATTAAATCCTTTATTGTCGTTTTGTGATGCAGTATCTGGTGTTTCTGTACCTTCTTTTTGATCTATTTTACCCGCCATTGAAAGGGTTCCTGTAAGGTTGGCATATGGGTATACTTTATCATCTTTGACTTTTATGGCTACACTAGAGTTTTTTTCTAATTGCATTTGCCCTAGAAAAACAGGAGTATTGTATTCTCCTTTTAGCGTTACTTCTAATCCATATTCTCTTGGAGCAATCCAGCCTTTATATCCCAATGGATCTCCCATAACCGGAACCTTAATATCGCCTCGTATTGCACCTCTTCTAAGAGAATTAACCGCAAGTGTTATCCCAATAGAGTCTATACTAAAGCCCCATTTTCCTGCGGCTCCTTCATCTCGGCTTAAAACGTTGTTTGCATAAAAATCCCCTGAAACTCCGTAACTATCGATCACCAAATGCTGTGCACCAAAACTAACCCGTTTTTTGCCCGATTTGATACGTTCTATCCCTTGAGGTAGCCATACTTTAACTTCTTTGGCATATACCCCTCGCCATAGGCTTTGTTCTTCTAATGGAAACAGATCCTGATATTCTTTGGGAAACACCAGGTTATCGGCATTTCGAGAATCACTTAGATCCAGAACTGCTTGCTCTATATGAAACCCCCATCCCTTGAAACCGTTGACTTCAAATTTTGGTAGTGATACTTCGAGTAGGAGGTCATTCCATCCTTTGGCTTTAATACTAAACGAGGTACCTACATAACATGTATTATCTACAATGTTGTTTTTATTTTCATCTTGTAAAAGATTACCATCTTTATCTTTTGCATATTGATTATCGGTACTGGTACCGCATACATAATTACCCTGATCATCGATTGGTAATAAGACATTACGGGATACACGAAGGTCTCCTTCTAGCCCTATCGATTTTAATCCCGAGCAATCAAATTCTACAAAAGATTTTTCGCCAAAAGCTCCTGTTTTAAGGTTTACATCTCCTTTTAGGGTAAGCAACCAGTTATCACCGTTAATAGGAATGGCCTGGTCACCTAATAACACCAATTTCATATCCCCGATAATCGCACCATCATGTGAGAGTTTGATCCCTTCTGCTCCAAAATACAGTTCTCGAGAAGGCTCGCCATTAGGGCCTTTTACCGGTATAATTAATTTTGCCCATGCATTAAACTCGGCGTATTTAGGTAAAAACTTAACTTGAGTGATCGCAAGCTCTACTTTATTACCCGAGGTAGAATCTTTTTTACTCAATCCTACAGGTAGTTCTAGTAATTCTTTGCCTGTAATGATCTCTGCAAAGTTTTGTAACTTTTTTATTTCTTCAAAAGCAGCTTTTGCTTTAGCTACCAACTTATCAACCTTAGGATTTTGCGGAAAGTTTTCCGCAAGATATGTTGCATTAAACTCTGGCGCTCGCTTAGCAAGAGGGATCATAAATGATTGCTCTTCTAGCTGTGCTTCGTCTAATTTTGGGAATGCCCTAAACTTTTGTGCCAATGTTGGTTTAGCAGTTTTACCCGAAATCCCCAACACTCCTTTTTTAAGCAACAACTGCTGTTGTAGTTGAGACAAGTGTGCCGTATTTGCAGAATAGGATATCACAGTATCTTTATCCTTTACAGGAGTAGTGTTACTATTCTTATCTGTGGTAACACTAACTATCTCTGCAAATGTAATTAGAGGTAGTAGGAGCGTTAATATAAGTAGGTAATAGTTTTTCATACTATTTTGGGTTTGTTCTGTTGGTGTTTTTATACTTTAATTTCTTTACTAAATCATTCTAGCCTTATTGCACAAATTATATCAACATCATAAAATAAGTAGCTACTGACCATAATATCAATGCTATGGCAGCTATGACTAATCGGATTCTTCTTACACTATGAGGTTTAATACTGCATCTTTTGGGATCATCTTTTAGAACATAGATGTCTATACTTTTTTCTATATCCCCCTTAATCTTATCCATAGCTATGCGATCCATCTTTTTATATACATTACCATTTAAGGTATACTCAAAGTGCACTTTTAATGCCCTCTTTTCACCGGCTAATACTTTGGTAGAGGGTCGTTGAAATACTTCGTAATTCTCTATCTTCTTTACCGCCCCAGATACCAAAACAGACTTATATTTAAAAGCATAATACATATACCATTCGTATATAAAAACGGATAGTAATAGTATCTCTATAAGAATGGTATATGCTTTCATTTGTTATTTTTTCTTTTTAATATCTGCTGTTTTGATTTGTTTTAATACTTGATCCAAATCAGATTTTAAACTTGTTATTTCATCAGCCGTCAACTCCTTATTTAGTAATTCATCTGATACCTCAATAATTTGTTTTTGAAGAAGTTCTATTATTCCAAAAGTTAGAAAGCCTAAAAACTGAATTCTCATTTTGATTGACTCTATAATTGTTATTAGATTTTCTACTTTATTAGATTCTTCGGGATAGAAATAAAAATCTTCAAAAACCCTTGCTAAAGAATGTTCTGGTGTATCTCCTTGATCTAATAAATCTAGATACGCTTCTCGAATAGTTTCTTTTAACTCTCTATATTCCCAATACTTCATCAAAAATTAATTAAAGGATTATTTTGATTATGAATTACTTCTATATCAATCTTAGGATATTTCTCCTTAAATAAACTGATAAGATTGCTACAGCTCTTACAAGGTAACCTTTCTGTAAATAATTTAATACTTCCATTAGCATTCGTGTTGTCTCCTAATTTTTGAGCTATTTCAGTAAGTATTTTATATTCAGTATCAATATTTCTGTCCACCAAATCTCCTGATTTATTTAATTCAGTAGTCCAAGGAAATATTTCATCTTCAGTTTTAGGCTTTAAAGAAATATCTGGGACCCTATTAGGTAATTCTCCTTTTAACTCATCAATACTACTGTGTGCATAATATTCCTTTTTGGAAACCCCGGAAATTTCAACTTCTGCATGACCGAAGTTTCCACTCTTTTTATATCTAGATGTTAGTTTTTGTCTTAATTCTTTAATTCGATTTATTAATTTCGCATCAGAAGAAGTATTTAATGCTCTACTTGCCCATTTATTTTCTACATTAGTAGCCCTAAACCCAACTTCATCTCCTTTTTGAAGAATTTCTGATCCGTCGTATTTTCCTTTTGGTGTACCCTGATCTAAGAATTTTTTCTTAACGACAACATTATCAACATACCTGGCAACCTCATCTCCTGTACCATCAATGGTATTTACTTTTACTTCTCCTTTTTTGATTCCGCTAAATTTAACCGGTAGGTCGGCATCAAAAATTTTATCAACCTTATCTAATCCATTAATTAGGTTTTGTCTACTGGCAGTACTTCCTTCATTTAATAATTGGTTCAGACCATCGAATGAGGTTTTTCCTTCATATTCAAATCGTTGATGGACCTGTTTTAAAATCTTTAGGTTTTCTGGTTTGGCTCTAATAATAGGTGATCTGCTCAAGGTACCCCAGGCTGATAATAATTCTAAATCATTGAAGCTAATACCGGTATTTGTAAGCTTATCAAAATCATTGCCTAACTTTTGAAGATCGCTAATCCCATCTGCATCGACCTTATCCCCTAATTCTTCGAGTTTATTTAAGACTTGCCCATCTTGAAGGTCATTTATCCAGCTTTTAAGATTAGCAAGTTTAGTATCATTGCCTAATTTGCCTAGTAGCTTTTTCCTTAATAAGTCTTTGAAATTACCTACAGAACCGCTCTTTAATTTTTGCGCAATCTCTAGTTCCTGATCTCTTAAATTTTTAGGCAACTCATCTCCGACTTGGTTTACTGTTTTTCTGATATCCCTAGAAATAGCTTTAATCTGTTCTTCGGCCATTTCTGTGGAAGCTTCTCTTAGAGATTGTTCAAATATTTGATAGAAATCATCTTCGCCATAGGTTTTTATTGCTGCATACCCCTTTGCTAATTTTTCTTTAGAAAAACCTGTTACATCAGCAGCTGATTTTGCAAGAAATACATATCCTATACCATCCCAGCCTGATTTAAAATAATCTTTAAATTCTTCAGTATCAGATTTATCATCAAAATTATCATAAAGCACTTGTACTGCTGGACCCGAGAATGTATACGTTAAATCTGCTATTGCCCAATATGCTACTTGCCCAGCAGCTCTAGCTGCAGCAACTTCACCAAAACTTAATACTGTACCAGCGACTACAACAGTATTAATCCCCCAATTTTCGAAAGATTGTGTTCTTTTCTTTTCTTGTAAATACGGTAAGAAAACCGAAGGCACTTTAATTGCTTTACCACACCATTGTGCATTAGGTGTACCACACATAAATGATGGTAAAATGTTGGTGTTTTCTAAAATAGTTAATGTTACAAAGTCATTGAAAGGATGTAAAGGAAGATTGTCATATTTATATCTTTTACAGCCTCTTTCAATTCTTTCTCCATTTCTACTTATCTCATACTTCTTTTCGAGACATTCTCCTGTAACAAGAACATTTTCTCCTTCAATTTCAAATTCATAATCATTACCTGAAACCACATAGTTTAAGACAAAGCTTTCATTTCTTGCACCCCAATCTAAAACTAACTTAGATTTTGTATCTGGGCTTGTATCAAGCGCAAGTTTTGTAAAACGAATTAAGAGTTCTGTAAAATTAGCTTCACCCATATAATCATCTATTTTATTAAATAGATTCTCATAAAGATATTTGTCTCCAACTTTATATTGTTTATCTACAAGACCTTCTAAAAATAATTTGGTTTGGTCACTTTCCTTATCATCATTTACAGCATTAACTATACTAAGAACCAAACTCTCTGTATTATAATTACCTGTAAAATATCCACCAACATGCCCATCAACTAATACGTTAAGCATACTTAATTTTTCTGCTGCTGTTAATAGTTTTAACTGTGCATTGGTAAATGAATAGGTAGTTCCAAGTATTTTCTTACGATCAACTAAGTCTATATTTTTAATAGTCTCTTTGTTGTTCTTGTAAAGATTTATATACCTAGTGAATCCTTTTTCAAAAGCTTCATATGCCCATAATTCATCACTCCAAACATCTTCATTAAAGAATTGTTTTTGCCATTCGTATAAGTTTTGATAAGCACTATTATTAAAATCTACTAATAAGCTTGCATCAATATCCTCCTGACACATAAGTTTGGCAATCTCAATTACAACTTCTTTTATCTCCTGACTTTTGTTAGCATGACGTTTAACAAATTCTTCTCCTTGTTCACAAAGTTCTTCACACTTTATTCTATCAGGGTCATAATTTATGTTGGTATTACTTTCATTAAAATCTATTGAGATCTTATTTTGAATAACATAAGAGTAATCCGCACTATACACTTTATTACAAGTTCCATCACCACGAACAAATAAATAAACTTTGTCTTTTAACTCTTCTTCTTTAATTGGTGAAATTTGATATTTTTTTCCAGTGGTTTTTCCATCTTCATAATATCCAGAAAAACCTCCAGAAGTGTCAAATAGGGCTTTGTATTTGATGTTATCAACCCTAAAACCGGGTAATGTTCCTTTTATTTTTGCTGATTTTGAAGACGAAACAATGATTGAGCTTCTTTTAACTTCTATAGGCTTCCAATCTGGTGTAAACCATACTTCTCCTGCCAATTCTCCATCCTCTTCATCCTGGAAGATATAGAACTTAAGATCGGGATTATGGATCTGTGCCCAATCCATATGGCTAAGTAGGTGGTCATCGCTACCAGCGCTATAATCCATTAACCATGAGGTTTGCCCTTCATCGGTTTTTAAATTTGTAAACGGGTGTTGTAATGCAAATACCCCGTGACCTATCTCATGTGCAATGGTTTTGGTAAGGTCGCCTTTACCTTCTTCGGGAGCTGTTATACTGCTATCAAATACAAAACCATATTGTCGTTGCAATGGCATAAAGCCTGCTATATTTCTTGATGGCGTTATATCATTAAACACAAAAACATAATACGTGCTTTTATTGTAGTTTGATTTTGGATCTTGTTTAAAGGCAGCCATCACACTTTTCTGCTCCTCATTATAAGCGGTAAGCCATGGGCTCTCGCCTACATCTAAACCATTGGCACCTAATCTATTTTTATCAAAATTAAAGGGGTCTCCAACTTTGATATTCAGCTTTGCAGCACCTTTCTTAAATATATCGGCTACTTGTTTTGCTTCGTTAGCACGCAGAGATGCACCATTAACTGGTACCAAAACCATATCAACCACTCTTTCTGTAAGGTGCCATAAGGTAAAGGCTCCCGCCGTGAGTTGTTTCTTTTCTTCGGTTTTTGAGGGTACTACGGCGTAGATGGTTTCGTTTTCGAACGAATAATGTCCTTTTACAGTTACTTCTATTTTATCACCAATGATCTTGGTGTTTAGCTTTTCTCCCTGCTTGGTTTTAAAGATAATATCTTTAAGCTCATAAGCACTGCCTTGTTGTTTAACTTCGGCAATTACGGTTGTACTATCACCTTTTTTAACAGCTTGATGGATTAAGGTGTAGTCTTTACCGGCTTCATCTTTTATGGTTAGATAATGATCGGTGAGCTTATCTTTTTGTGAGTCAGGCACCTGGTCAAAACCAAGTTTGTTGGCGCCTTTAAAATATACAACAAGCCCTTTGGCGGTTAGTGACTCTAATTCTCCACTATTAGATACCCCGTCTACGTTATTAGAGTTTACAATCCCTCCTGGATCTTTCTGTCCTCCTTTGGTAACATTTCCCTCTTCGTCTACATAATATACATCGCCACTGGCATCTGTAATTACGGTATCATCACCCATAGGATAATCAAAACGATCTCCTGTATCAGGGTTAGTAATTACTATTCTATCATCTACAATTTCAATATCATCTTCATCGATGTCAAAATTGATGTTGATTTCATCCAGGTCATTATCACCTTCGAAAATTTCTCCTACTCCTTCTACGACATCGCTTACTGTATCTATAACCTCATCTACGTCTACGATATTACCGGCATCGATATTGTAGGTAGTAATGACCATACCTTCTGACAGTTGCTTATCTGTATTGATCAATATATTGGTAAACTTTACGCCAACCTTTATATTTTTAAGGTAGGGAATGGTTACATATCCTTCGCCAGTAAATCTACCTTCAGCACCACTAACTTCGAGTATCTTTATATCAAAATCTCCTGCTTTAAAAGATTCGCCTTTTTCGATACTAGGTAATGGATTTTGATTCTCGAGATTAATATCTGGTGGGATTCCACAATTATATAATGCCGTTTCATCTTGCTGGTTTCCTGTGGTGAATGTATCTACGCTTGTCCAATCACTTTCTGATACTGCACATAATTTGCTTATCTGAAATTCGTATGTGGTTTTGGATCGTAAATCCCAAAGTGTAATCCAATTCGCCGAAGTTTGGCTGTAAAACCATTCTCCATTATCGCCTTGTTTTCTATATCTAATCTTAAATTTTGGAATCTCAGTTGTAAAGTCTTCCCACGAAATATTTACCTGATGTGCTCCTTTGGTCTCATGGGCAACTGATACCGGTTTATCACATGGAGTGGCATAGCTAAATGAAAAAATCTCACTATATCCCTGGTTTTTAAACAACCCTATTTCTTCTGTACCTCGTTTTGCTTTTGCTTGTACTCGCCACGCATATTTTTTATTGGATAGAAACAATGGATCTGCTGGGCCATAAACATAAGTCGTGGCTGTTGTGGTTGTTTGAAATACAGGAGGAGAACTCAAAAAAGCAGTTTGAGGGTCGACATAATTATCCCATATCTCTACTATACTTAATTCGTACTCTACATTAGTAACATTAATATGTCTTGGTGTCCATTGAAAGACAATATTTTGTGGGTTTCGTTCCTGGATATTGGTTTTATCCAAGGGTGAAACCAAAAACGGCGGTTCATTTTTAAAAATTACTGTAGTAACACAACTTCGATCAGACAATCTTCTGCCTGTTAACACATCAAACACCTCAAAACAAAACTGATACACCCCTTCTGGGATTGTTTGCCCGTATACATTTGGAGAGATCCCGGTAATGTTTTCAAAACGAAAATATGGTGCTAATTCTACATTTGTTAATATCGTTGGTATACCTCCTTCTAGAAATAACGAAGGCGCTCCTGATACATTATTATTACTCTGAAACGTAATACCATTACCCTCGAAATAGGTTCTCAAGTGTATTTCTCTATTGCTTATCGTAAAATCATTAAGAATGATTTGAACTCTGAGAGGGCTATTAATAGTAGTATTATCTGCATAATCTGAAAAAAGGATTGGTGCAGGAGGAATCGCTTGCGGGATTACCTGAACCGGGAAAGATTGTGACTGTGATACTGCCAAAACAGTATAAAAACACAGGGTTACAAAAAGCCATAGTTTTTTCATATAAACAGATTTAGTTTTTGTTTATGTATCTAAGTTCAAATGTATTTGGGTCAACAAGGTCCAATGATTTTTTATAATAAAAATCGATGATCTCTGCTTCTAAATATAACTCAATTTTTTTAACATCTTGCTCAACATCATATACTTGAAACACTTTTTCAGACATCGTTTCTTTAAATTCTTTTAACAAACCTGCGGGGGTTTTTATCGCTTCTTTTGTTTCGAATTTGTAAAATTTCTTTTGCATCCAACGATGACCTACAAGTCTCTCTAGCCTGTTTTGCTGTTCTGTAACCAATTCTTGATATGTATTAATAAGAGCTTGATCTTCTGTTAAGGCTTGATCTTGCTTTTTGTGTAAAGGATGTGCATCTACTTCAACTTTTTTCTTCACAAATAGGTCTTCTAACTCTTCATCTATCTTGATCATATCACTTTTGATCTTTTGGATAGCATTATATAGTGCAGCATCATAAGCATTTTTGAAATCCTCATAGCTATAGAGTTCTTTTAAGAAGATGAGGGCACTTTCTTTATATTGGTTTTTATCCTTTTGTTGTTTAACAAGTGATAGTAATCTAATTAGATTATTTCTTTTATTATTTGGGATATCATTAAACTGGGAACTATTAAAAACATTACTTAGTTGCTTATTAATCTGTTCAGGAGATCCGCTGTAGGTTACATTTTTATATCTAAAACTGATATAGTTTTTTGGTTTCTTTTGAGTATCTTCATCAAGTAGCTTTTGCTTCCTTTTTGATTTTAAATTCAAACCATCAAAACTATAACTATACCCAAAAGTTGCTGTAAAGTCGGTATTACTATCCTCAGAAGAGTTTCTGAGTAAAGTCAACAAATTCAAACTAAAATTATGGTGATCCAGCCATAAATAATTTCCTCCTAATCTAAAGTTAAATACACTATTCTGTTGTTCTCCATTAGTGTAACTAGTATTATACGAGCTAGAAAAATTGGTGCGTAACTTTTTATCAAAAAATTGCTTTCCTACTGATAGTGTTGGTCCTAAAATTAAACTCTCGTCTTCCCCAATAGTGCTGTAAGAAGTATTCGCCGCCAATGTAATATTTAGATCGTTTTGAGGATATCCAATTGTATATCCTAGTGTACCATTATAAAAGTTGTTTGTTCCTTCTTCCAGCTCCGTACCATCTTGCAAGTTTTTAGAATTTTGATATACCAAATTTAAATTAGTGCCATGCTGCTTTGTTTCGGTTTTTTTGATGGTATAATTAAACCCTAAATTTGCATTTTGAGTGATCTGTCTATAATTAAGTGTATCTACATTATCAAACTGGGTTACTTGATTAATGTAATCAAATTGATCTCTAATATTAGTGTAAGATTGAAAATTAGAATAAGATCCATTAATTCCTAATTTTTCTGATGCATTATAATTTAAGTTTACAGCACTAACAATTCTTTGCAACTCTGTAGACTTGGTTTTATCAAGATTATCTCTTTGCAAACCAACATTAATACCAATGTTTAGCTTACTATTAAAAATTGTTTGGTTAGCATTAGCAGTAATATTCTCTAAATCATTATTGAAAAAATAGGCTCCAAATGTTCTATAATCAGGATCTATACGTTCATAACTAGCCCCAACTGTACCATTGCCTGCCGGATATGTTAACGAGGCATTAAATGCATTGTAATAATTTGTAGTAATATTCTCATTTAAAAGAAATGATAATAGTCCTTTTTCGGGTCGCTTATCATCAAGCCTTGTATCTTCAGTTACTCCAGATAATGCATACTCTACTTGTATTTGTGCCTTATCAAACAATGACAAACTCGTTTCAAAACTTAGAACAGCATTATCTTTTGGGGTAAGTTCGAGCTCTATGGGAAACGGATTATCTATAGAACTTGCTTTATCTTCGGCCTTAAAAAAAGTAATTCCAAGCAGCCATTTTTCAAATTGGTATGATGTTTTAAATCCAAAACCGTATCTTTCATAAGCCGCTATGGCATCGGGTTCATCAGGGTTGTATTCTGTAGCTTTCAAAAGACGCCCGTACATTGCACTAATTTTAAAAGGACTTTCGGGAGTTAAATCAAAACCAAAACCAGTAAATTGATGACCACTTAAAGTATATGGTGAAAATGTCATATTCACATCTCCTATATGTGTAGTTACCCATTTATATGATGGATGAATACTTAATCTGTTAAAAGAAAATGGATTGCTATAATTAAATTCTTGATTAGAATATGAAAAAGAAAGTGGGATATTATAAACTCCACTAATATTTATATTAATGTTACCATTAACAAAATATGTAAAGGGTTCTCTGTTAGATTCTCCTTCATAATATACTGAGTTTGCAGAAATACCTCCTGCAAGAGCGAATAGTTTAGACTTACCAATTTGCCCTAAGTCCTGACCATAAGAAGCAAAAAGACAGCATACGTTTATCGCAATAAAATAGAGTAGTTTTTGGGTCAAATAGTAGGTTTTATAGATTAAGGGGCTGCAAAATTAAGTTTTTTTTAACAAATGAACAAAATTACTAACCTCTTTTTAATGAAAAAGTTACGTTTCAATACTTTTAAAAAACATCTATAAGGGAATCCTTTTTTGCAACACTACTCTTGATATAAACCAACAATCAAAAAACATACAAATGGATAGCATCACCCTATCATCAAACACTCATCCCAGGTAGTTTCAAAATCCGACAGATAAAACATAATTGCCATCCCAATACCAGCAATACCGGTTAGAAAATTAATTTCATTCTCCCATATCTTATCTTTGCCTTGCCATTGCTTGTATCCTGCATAGCCATCCTCAAAAGTACCCATAGCTACACCTTGTTTTATCCAATATGTTGCTGCTTCTTTAAAAATGTTATCATTAGTTTCTTGGTATAGCCTTCCAAAAATTTGTGCATTGCCGTATGATCCATGACACAATCCTGCATCTTTAACCAGAGACTGCTCTATAGTTTTTCTGTGGGTGGCATGTTTTAAAATTCGTATTGCCGTTTCATGCAATTGATCATCTTTTAATGTTTTTGCAGCACGCCTTAACGTAAGCCCTACTCCCAAATCACCATAACACCAGGCCAACCTACTATCTATACCTCTATGTGTATCGATAACACTATTTGGAAATAATGAGAAAGCCTCTTTATCCCGGTTTTCAAAACTTACTAAGTATGTAACTCCACCTTTGAGGAGCATTTCTACAGCGTCTCGAAATTCCTGATACTCATGCAAACGAGAAAGAAAATTTATAATACTAGGTATCCCATGAGATAAACTAAAGTTATATTCTGGTTCTTCAGTTTTTTTATGTAACACAAGAGGCCATTTAAGACCATTCTTGTCTTTTTCAGATAATTCTTCAAGCTCAGAAACTAATGCTAATAAATATGTTATATATCGTTCTTTAAGCGTATCTGATTTTGTGTTTTTAAATCTTTTCAGAAAATAAAACCCATATCCAATCGCACCATGTAAAAAATCATAATTACCTGCCTTTATATCGGCAATCATAATACCATAGAGGTATTCATCTAAATCAGACAATAACTCATCTGTATTAAGCTCAATAAAGTCTTCTTCTACCAAATGATCAAACACCCATCCCGCACCCGCTATCCCAGTACAATATGTCGGTACATTGTAACCACTATTAATACGATGTACAGATTCGTTAAGTATTTCTACTCCGGCATCATAATAAATGTCTGTTTCTGTATATTTCGAATAATAAAAATGAAAAAGAGAAATCCCAGAAATCCCTGATAAAACTCCCACTTGTGTATTCTCTTTAAAATGATCTTTAAGGAGACCATGTATAGTTTCTAGCTGTTTTTCTAACTTCTCTTTATAATCTAAGTCTATTTGCACGTCTTTTGGTTTCGAGATAATTTAAAGTTTTAAATTTAATGAGATAAATACGTACCGCAAGAAATACTAGTTGTTTTTTTATTCATTATACTTACCTTTGAGAAAAACAAACACACTATTATGTACGAAGCTATTCAAATCGTTCACTCATACTGGGCTTATCTGGTATTGCTTGTTGTAACACTAGCCACTATTAACGCTCTTGCAGGTTTTTTTAGCAAACGAGAATATGCCCCAAAAGACTTTAGAGTTTCTTTGTTTGCGCTTATCGTTTCGCATATTCAATTGTTAATAGGTATTATTATTTTCTTTATATCTCCTCTTGTTGTTTGGTTCTCTGGGACTCATAAAATGGGAGAGATCATGAAAGATGCTACATTGCGACTCTATAATGTAGAGCACCCGTTAATGATGATCTTAATGATTGTATTTATTACTATGGGATACTCTAAACATAAAAAGAAACTGACTTCTACACCAAAATTTAAGATGTTGGCTATTTTTTATACCATAGCATGGTTGTTTATGTTATCTAGAATCCCTTGGGCGAATTGGTTTTAAAAGCCCCCTAACCCCCAAAGGGGTAATGATAAAGAAACTCCTATGTTTTGCGTGCAAAGCATAGGAGTTTCTTATTTAATTTTTGATTTATGAAATTTGAGAGTCCCCCCTTTGGGGGTTAGGGGGCTGTTCCATACGCCGTTAATACCAATTTTCTAGATCCACCATAATCTCTATGTTCGCAAAGATAGATGCCTTGCCAGGTGCCAAGATTTGGTTTTCCATTGGTAATAGGAATCTGCACTGAGCACCCCATTAATGATGATTTAATATGTGCGGGCATATCATCAGGCCCCTCATAAGTATGAATGTAATACGGTGCATTCTCGGGAACCATACTATTCATATGGCTTTCAAAATCTTGACGCACTGTAGGATCTGCATTTTCGTTGATCGTAAGACTGGCCGAAGTATGCTTAATAAATACCTGTAGTTGCCCTACTTTAATCTGTTTGATTTCAGAAAACGCATCAAGAATTTCATTAGTTATCAAATGAAATCCTCTTTTCTGAGGGGTTAGTTGTATTTCTTTTTGGAAGAATTTCATACACTTTGTCATTCCAGCGTAAGCTGGGATCTATTTTTTTATACCTAAGATAACCTTACAATTTTATTAATCACTGTAATTAACAGTTTGGATTCCAGCCTACGCTAGAATGACAATAAATTTCTCTAATTTAATACAAATTTTACAGTGGTTATAACCATATTTCCTCTCACTACAATACCTTTACATCATAAACAAGTACCGCTATGGATTTATCTCAAATAAAACTAGTTGCCACCGATATGGATGGCACACTTCTTAACTCTAGAGGAGAAGTAAGTCAATCCTTTTATTACCTATTCGATGAATTAAGAGCGTTAGGTGTCACTTTTGTTGCCGCAAGCGGAAGACAGTACTATAGCATTATCGATAAATTAAAACCCATAAAAGATGACATCTTTGTTATTGCAGAGAACGGAGCATTAACTATGCAGCAAGACAAAGAACTACAAACTACCGTAATTGACCGAGAAACGTACCTCGAATTGTTGGAGATTACTAAAACACTAAAAGGATCACAGGTTATTCTTTGTGGTCGCAAAAAAGGATATATCGAAGATTACGGACAAGATTTTGTCGATATGTTTACCGAGTTCTATGATCGCTATGAAATTGTAGAAGATCTTGCCGAGGTAACCGATGATGTATATTTAAAAATTGCTATTTGCAATCAAAAAGGGTCAGAAAAATACCTGTATCCTGCATTAAAACATCTAGAAAATCGCCTAAAAGTGAAAGTATCGGGAGAGGTTTGGTTAGACTTATCTCACAATCTAGCCAATAAAGGGTATGCGTTGCAACAATTGCAAAATGCTCATAATATACTACCAGAAGAAACTATGGTTTTTGGGGATTATAATAACGATCTCGAAATGATGAGTCAAGCTACCTATAGTTTTGCTATGGAAAATGCGCACCCTAATGTAAAGGCCGTGGCAAACTATACTACCAAGAGTAATAATGAAAATGGTGTAGAATATATGCTACATAAAATGATCGAAGCCAAAAAAACTTCGGTTATTTAATATTTGCTTGAGAAACAGTAATATCGAGTGTAGCTTTTCCTCCTGTAGCAAGCCAAAAATTATGCAAATTACCCCAAGATGAGTCTGGCGCTGCATTTCTTGAGAAATTTTCTAGATCAGAATTAAGTTCGGCTATTTTATCATCGGTCAATTTTGTAGTAGAAAGCACTACCGTAATCCCCTTAAAGGTTTTTTGAGCATTCTGAGTTGTGGGCACCCGCTCACCATGTTGAGCAATAAGATTGGCCGCAGTATAGGTTGTGATGTTATCTGCAGTAAATCCTCCCGAACCAGTTGATACCGGGTTTTCGGCAACTTGTACAGATTCAAGTTCATTAGCACCTATCAAGCCCATAATGTATAATTCTAGATTACCATACGGAATCAAATTGCCGCTATTCGCAAAAGTTCCGAATCCATCTCTTCCATTTAATCTTCCTTGATATGCATTACTTCCTAAATCAACAAGTTCATCAAATCCTCCCAATTGTCCACCTACACTAGAGTATCCCCAATGACCACCAACTGTTGTAGGAATAAAACTATAATTCCCCCAATAATGTACAATCTCATGCAAAAACGGCCCATTTCGTACAAATCTCGTTTCAGGCATATGAATAATACTCTTTAGCGCGCCTTTAGAACCATAATTTGCGGTATTATCGTATATATTGCCCCCTATACCTTCTACGTCATTTTTAACTTTTCTTGTAATCCCAAAATATAAATCATCGGGCTTCTTAACTTCATCAGAAAGAATAAAAATAAAATCGAAGTCGTCATTTAAGTATTCATATACTTTATTAGATACCATAACAAAATCACCATCCCCCTGAAGAAACTTGTTATACTCGGTAGCCGGTAACACATAATTTAAGAATCTGTTTTCTGTATCTAACACAAAGTTTTCCTCAAAAACATTACCATTAGGGGTACCAGGGTTATCAATAGGAACATCTGTACCTCCTTGATTATTATTTCCATCACTATCATCACTACTACAAGAAACACATGCTAATGCAATAGCGATTAAAAAAAGATATATATAAACTGGTATTCTGTTGGGAAAAAGATTTTGCATAAGTAGTTAGTTTAAGTTAAAATGCACCAAAAAAATAGCAAATACTTAGTTTTAAACGTGAACTAAGCAAGTGTTATTACTTTAGACAGTATAGATTTGGGTTTTTATATACTGTATACACTTATAAAATTTTCTAAAAAAAGTCTTTAATCTTTGCTATATGAGGCTTTATTAATCATTCAACTTTAGCACAGCCATAAATGCTTCCTGAGGGATCTCTACGTTACCCACCTGGCGCATACGTTTCTTACCTTTTTTCTGTTTCTCCAACAATTTACGTTTCCGAGAAATATCACCCCCGTAACACTTAGCAGTTACATCTTTACGCAATGCTTTTACGGTCTCACGGGCTATAAACTTAGCTCCAATTGCTGCCTGGATAGGAATATCAAATTGCTGTCGCGGAATCAATTCTTTTAACTTTTCACAGATCTTTTTACCAATGTCGTATGCATTATCTTTATGTAGTAATGCCGACAGTGCGTCTACAATATTTCCGTTAAGAAGTATATCAACTTTTACCAGTTTTGAAGCACGTAAACCAATCGGAGTATAATCAAAAGAGGCGTATCCTTTAGATACGGTTTTAAGGCGATCATAAAAATCAAAAACGATTTCGGCTAATGGCATATCAAAGGTAAGCTCTACTCGTTCTGTAGTAAGATAGGTTTGATTCGTAATCTCACCACGTTTTTCGATACATAGAGACATTACCGAACCTACAAAATCAGATTTGGTAATAATAGTAGCTTTAATATACGGTTCTTCTACTCGGTTCATAGAAGAAGGGTCGGGTAAATCAGACGGGTTATTTACAATGATAATATCATCGGGATTCTTGTGTGTAAATGCATGATACGATACGTTAGGCACCGTAGTAATCACGGTCATATTAAATTCTCGCTCTAATCGTTCCTGGATGATTTCCATATGTAACATCCCAAGAAATCCACATCTAAAACCAAAGCCTAAAGCCGCAGAACTCTCTGGCACAAAAACCAAAGATGCATCATTAAGCTGAAGTTTTTCCATAGAGCTTCGAAGTTCTTCGTAATCCTCGGTATCTACAGGGTAGATCCCGGCAAATACCATCGGTTTTACATCTTCAAAACCTGCAATTGCATTCTGGGTTGGTGTTTTTGCATCGGTAATGGTATCACCCACTTTTACTTCGCGAGCATCTTTAATACCGGTGATCAAGTATCCAACATCTCCAGTTTTTATAGTTTTTTTAGGTTCTTGATTTAATTTTAAAGTCCCAACCTCATCAGCAAAATAATTTTTTCCGGTAGCCACAAACTTAATATGTTGTCCTTTTTTGATCTCACCATTCACTACTTTAAAATAGGTCTCTACTCCTCTAAAAGAGTTATAAACCGAATCAAAAATAAGGGCTTGCAAAGGTTCATCGGCATTACCTCTAGGAGCAGGAATACGTTCTATTATTGCTGTTAGAATTTCTTCGATCCCAATCCCAGTTTTGGCACTGGCCGGGATTACTTCTTCTGCATCACATCCTAAAAGATCAACAATATCGTCGGTTACTTCTTCGGGATTTGCACTTGGTAAATCCACCTTATTCAACACCGGAATAATCTCTAGATCATTCTCTAGCGCCAAATATAGGTTAGAAATTGTTTGTGCCTGTATGCTTTGCGCTGCATCAACGATCAACAAAGCACCCTCACATGCTGCAATAGAACGAGAAACTTCGTAAGAAAAATCTACATGACCAGGAGTATCAATAAGATTAAGGATATAATCTTCCCCTTTGTAGGTATATTCCATCTGGATTGCATGACTCTTGATGGTAATCCCACGTTCACGCTCCAGATCCATGCTATCCAATAGCTGTGCTTGTGCTTCGCGAGCGGTTACCGATCCCGTAAAATCCAACAGTCGATCTGCAAGTGTACTCTTACCGTGATCTATATGTGCAATGATGCAAAAATTTCTAATGTTCTTCATTCTATTTTTTTTGGCGGGCTTATCGGGCTATCCGCTATATCTTTTTTCTTTTTTGTGCCTTCGAGAGCCTCAGGCACAAAAAAGAAAAAAGGATGTCGCTTCTATCCCTGCCCGAAGATATCTTTCAGGCGGGCCAATCCGTTACATTCGACTTAACTAAGTCAAAATCATTTAGTCTGCAAATATAATCGATTTTAGAAGGTTTATATCATCTCTTCGGTTATTTATTACGCCTGCAAGGTTTTCGAAACCTTACAGGTGCTTATTAGGTACGTAAGAATTCGTATTTTTACCAAAAAAATAATTGTTGTGGCTAAGATAGGAGACATAGATGTAGGAGAATTTCCGTTACTACTTGCACCCATGGAGGATGTAAGTGACCCACCCTTTAGAGCGTTGTGTAAAGAACAAGGTGCCGATGTGGTCTATACCGAGTTTATTTCTAGTGAAGGATTGATACGCGATGCTGCTAAAAGTGTAATGAAACTGGATATTTACGAAAAAGAACGTCCCGTTGGGATCCAGATCTTTGGAGCCAATCTGGACTCTATGCTAAAATCTGTAGAGATTGTTGAGGCATCTGGACCTGATATTATAGATATCAATTTTGGTTGCCCGGTAAAAAAAGTAGTGAGCAAAGGTGCTGGAGCCGGTATTCTTAAAGATATCGATCTTATGGTATCGCTTACCAAAGCGATGGTAGAGCATACTAAATTACCCGTTACCGTAAAAACCCGATTGGGTTGGGATCATGATTCTATAAAAATTGTAGAGGTTGCCGAGCGATTACAAGACGTTGGAGCCAAAGCCATTTCGATACATGGTCGTACCCGGGCACAAATGTATAAGGGTAATGCCGATTGGAGACCCATTGCCGAGGTTAAAAACAACCCAAGAATGCATATCCCTGTATTTGGTAATGGAGACGTAGATACTCCCGAACGTGCTAAAGAAATGCGTGATCAATATGGACTGGATGGTGCTATGATCGGTCGTGCCAGTATTGGATACCCATGGTTTTTTAATGAAGTAAAACATTATTTTAAAACTGGCGAACATTTGCCGCCTCCAACCATAGAAGAACGGGTGATTGCTGCACGTAGACACTTACAAATGGCGATCGACTGGAAAGGAGAAAAACTAGGAGTATTCGAAACACGCAGACATTATACCAATTATTTTAAAGGCATCCCGCATTTTAAGGATTACCGAATGAAAATGGTGACCAGCGATCATCCCGATGATGTTTTTGCTGCCTTCGACGAAGTGCAATCAACATTCTCAGGGTTTGAGTTTGTTTGAGATAGTTTAGTGTATAGTAGTGCCTTCGAGAGCCTCAGGCACAAGCAAAACTTTCTTTTTTTAGTACCCTGAGGCTCTCGAAGGATACAAAATAAAAAGATACAACAAGGTGATATATGCGTGAGGGATAGGAGCTAGCTACCGTGTAGCGCGTATAGCCCGACCCGAAGTGTAACGAAGGGGCACGCCCAAATCTGATAAAAATTCTAAAGTAGGCCTAATTCCAAAAAAATTGTATTTCTCTGTTGCAAATTATGTCATCGCTATAATAATCCATCTTAAAATCATGCTGCCATTGATAGCGCCAATCTACAATACTTAGTGTACTATACACGATACAAAACCCGAAAAGCAATAAAAAAACTCCCCATACCCTAGAAGTTAGTTTATGTATTGGAATTTTTAGGCGCTTAATCCCTGTCATAAGAGCAAATAAGATTACGGTCCAAAAAAGCATATTTCCTATACAACCTAATACGTAAAACTCACCAGATAACGAGTTTACCCAGACATTACTAGTTCTATAAATAAAAGGGAAACCGTAAAAATCGGGTCCTCCATCCTCGTATTGGCAGGTATATCTAAAAGAAATAAGTTCTAAAAAAACTAAAGCCGGGCTAAAAAACAAACTCCACAACACTTGTTTCATAGCGACTTAATTTACTCTACCAATTTCTGATTAATTCTGCTGGATGCCAGTAGTGAAGCTATAAAACCAATAACGGTTATCGTTAAAAAAACAACGACAAAACTAACTACTGTTATGCGAGTAGGATATGGCAATGACGGTGTAATCATCAACAATCCGAATTGTTGTTGCAACACAATTAGGATAAACCCTAGTATTAATCCTAACAGAGCTCCTAATATGGTCATGAGTGAGCCTTGAAACAAAAAGATCTTTCTAATATTTGCTAAAGATGCCCCTACATTGTAGAGTGTCTTTACATTACTTTTCTTATCAATAATCATCATGATAATCGCCCCGGCAACATTAAATAAGGCGATAACGGCAATCAATGTAATCACCAGGTAAGAAACCAGATTTTCTGTATTGAGCATCTTGTATAAGGTATCATTAAGCTGCACCCTGTTTTTTATAATTACCTGATGATCAAAAATAGATTGAAGCTCCTGTACTATTGCTGTTTCATTAGCTTGTGGAGATAATTTAAGTTCTATATGGGTTACTTTATCTTGTGGTAATTCGAGCAAGGTACGCGCTAAACCAATGGTAGAAAAAATATACTTTTGATCCAGTTCTTCATTTACGCTGTAGATACCAATATTAACTGCCTTTTCTGATCTAAATCCCTTGGATGGATCATTAGGAATTCCTTTTCCGGGTTTTACAACATAGATACTAAGAAGATTAGTATAGGCTTGTTCTACCCCCATGCTTAATTCTCTACTGATCCCATTACCGGCAACCACCTGAAAATCATTATTGTTTACCCAATCGCCATAAGCCAAAATGCTATCGGTCTGGATCACTTGATTGTAATTAACATCTATCCCTTTGATATAGGCTGTTTTTTGTTTACCTCTATATTCTAAGAAAACACGTTCTTCGACAATTTCAGAAAAATGGGCTATTCCTTCTAATTGGTTCAAATTTTTCTTTTGAGCTTCATTGAAAGTAAATGTCTTTCCGCTTGACGGAAAAATTTTAAGATCGGGATCAAAATATGAAGAAAACTGAAGACTAAAATCCTTAAGTCCCGCAAATCCCGAGAGCACTAAAAATAATGCCATTGCTCCTATAACCACCCCTGAAGCTGCTATACCTGTAATGATATTAATTGCATTGCTGCTTCCCGGAGAAAATAAATACCGCTTGGCGATGTATAGTGAGAAGTTCAAATTTTTATTTTGTGATAAAGATAAAAGAAATTGCTTTTATACTTTGATATGGTATCAAAGTAAACCGATAGTGCCTATTTCTTTTTACGCTTTTCGAGAAGATCTGGGTTCTGGAGGGGGTTTTCTTCTCCTTTTACTGCTTTTTCGATATTCGAAATATACTCCAAAGAATCATCAATAAAATAGGATACTTCTGGCATACGACGCAATTGATTTCTGGTACGTTGTGCGACTTGGTGTTTAATTTGAGATTTTACGGCATTGACCTCTTTTAATACGTTCTCTCCCTCTTCATGTGGGAACACACTCATATATACTTTGGCAATCGATAAATCTGTAGTAACACTCACTTTGGTCACAGAAACTAAAATCCCATGTACTCCAGCTTCACGTAATGCATTCTGTATTACATCGGCAACATCGCGCTGCAATACTCCTGCAATTTTTTTCTGTCTATTTGTTTCCATAGTGCAAAAATACATATTAATTGTACTTTTACGACATAGAGATAAAAGTATATTATGAAATAAGCCATAACTACTAAGTTGTTACCAACTGAAATGTTCAATGGCAAATTCTATGCTTGTGCTGAGCATAGTCGAAGTATGACAACTAAAAATAAATAAAAAGAACAGATGAATCATATTAATAAAATAGAACATCTGGGTATTGCAGTAAAAGATATTGATCATGCCAATGCCTTATATGAAAAACTTTTAGGAGTACCCCCTTATAAACAGGAAGCAGTAGAGAGCGAAGCAGTGATCACTTCTTTTTTTAAGGTTGGAGAAAGCAAAATAGAATTACTAGCTAGTACCAAAGAAGACGGACCTATCGGAAAATTTATTGCTAAAAAAGGTGAAGGTATACATCATATTGCTTTTGATGTAGTCGATATCGAAAAGGAGTTGGATCGATTAGAAAAAGAAGGGTTTCAGCTCATTAACAAAACTCCAAAACCAGGAGCTGATAATAAATTGGTTGCTTTCATACATCCTAAAAGCACCAATGGGGTTTTGATAGAATTGTGCCAGGAAAAACCAAAATAAGAGTATCAAATAAAACACAGGTTTAACATCCCTCTAACCCCCTTTGAAGGGGGATTAAAGTACTTCTGGTTTTAAAGAATTTTGGATAATTAAAATTATAAAGAAAATGTTTGGCGTGTTTATATCAAATCCTTAAATTTGCCCTCCGTTTTAGGTCCCATAGCTCAGCTGGTTAGAGCACCTGACTCATAATCAGGGGGTCCTTGGTTCGAGCCCAAGTGGGACCACTTTGTAAATCAAAGAGTTACGATAACAAAATTTCGTAACTCTTTTTGGTTTTAGGCAATTTGCCCACTTTTTGCCCACTTTCTACGGTTTAATACATGTCAAAATGGGCTTATTTAATAAGTTATTTATTAATATGCCTATGAAGAAACCCCTTGATAATATTAATTAAGAAGATTATCTGCCCTATAAAGATCATTAGAATGTAATAAAATATGTTTAGGTTAGGTATTTGAGTAGTTGTATAATACCTTTTTTCAATGAAAAGATCTGAAAAAAACAAACCAAAAATATCAATTAACAAAATAATTCCAACCAAAGTTAAAATCCAATGAATTGTATTTAATGTGTTTGATAACTTGATTTTGATCCTTATTAAAACAAAATATATCAAACCAATTAATCCCGCAATTAATGCAAATCCAATTGCAACATAATACTGCGAAATAACATAGTATGTGTCATGTATATTTAAATCTAAAGTATGTTGATTTTTGTATAGCCCCAAAACGATAAGAAAAGGAACTATTCCCCAAAATAGCAAAAAGGGTTTTCTTGAAATTTTTCGCATCTATTTGTTGAACTTTAATGTTTCAATTTATAATCCTTAGAGATCCAATATCTCCCAAGTGGAGGAGTTGGTGTTAGACCACATCTTTCAGCTAATTCTAGATCCTCTTGAGTCACTATTTCTATTATCTCTGGACAATCATCAGTTATCGGACCATCGTCATCTGATGAACAGGATAAAACTGATAACCCTATAAAAACTATAAATAATAAATTATATTTCTTCATTGGTTCTTTTAATTGTTTCTATACTCTAACCACCTAAGAGCTCTGTAGTATGTTGTTTTAGAGAAACCAAATTTTTGACAAACATCATCCATCCTTAATTCTGGATTTGTTTTTATATAATTTTTAATCTCAAGGGTTTTTTGGATGGATTCATTTTTAGGTCTACCTGATTTCACTTTTTTTGTATGGTACCTTCTATTTTTTAAGCCTTTTATATTAAAAAGGATATCTTCATTTTCTAAAAGCTCCATTCCTTTTTTAGTTTTAAGTATCCTAGAGGTTAAAGAAGTAACAGTGTTTTTATCATGCTCCTGGATATAGTTATAGACAAAAATCGAAACCTCGAACTTTTTATAATCCTGTACCAATACTTTTTTTCCTATAAGCTCTTGGATAATCAGTTGTTCTTTATTAATAAAATTTTCTGCCTCTACTTTAGCTTTCTTGGACCTCGAAGGCTTTTTATATTTAAGATTAAGACTATCCTTCCAGTTTTTCTTTGCTAAAAATTCAGCAAGGGCTGCTATTTCATCTTTGGTTGCTAGACGCAGCTCGAAACTGTATTTGTCTTTTATATTGCTTATCATCGGTTTATGTCTTTTTAACCGTGATAAATATCTTAATAATTAGTTTGGGGTGCAATTAGAATTAGGAAATATATTAATTGGAGGTATGATTAATTAAATAAAGTAATTTATCTGTTTATTTGAATTTTTAATTATCGAATATTGGAACTACCCTTCTATCACTAAATTTAACTTTATCATTGTAGTATGAATTTAGAAGGAAGGATATTCTTCTGATTGCTTCCGTGAAAATAATAACATCAATGCAATAATCATCCTAATACATTAAAATATAAGCTCAAATTCTCTTCAATTTTACTATTGACTATTCAATTTACAAATTCTATCTAAATTGCTTTGATTAGGGTTATTAATTAATTATGTTGGCTGTTCAAAAGTGTTAGAGTAATTCTAGGAAGAATGTTCATAATTATTTAATAACAAACCTTTCTTAAGGTCTTTATTCAAAGACATTTGGATTAATTTTAGAAAAAGTTATCGGAGATAAATAATGTTGAAAATAAAAAGCAAAAAAGTAGAAGGTATCATATCAGAAATCATTGATCAATATGCATATTCTGATACTTCTGAAAGACCCTGGATAATTGGATTTAGTGGAGGAAAAGATTCAACAGTATTGTTGACACTAGTATGGATTGCTTTAGAAAGAATTCGTGAAGAAATGCCATACCCTTATCAATTAAGAAGACCAGTTTATGTGGTTTCTAATGATACTATGGTAGAAAACCCCATAATTTCTAGTTATGTTGATGATGTATTAGATAAAATTCAAGAAAGTGCTCGTGACCAAGGATTACCCATTTTTGTTCAGAAAACAGTTCCTAAATTAGAAGAAACTTATTGGATCAATGTAATTGGTAAAGGATATCCTGTACCTAATAATGCATTTAGATGGTGTACTACTAAACTTAAAATTAAGCCGACATCAAACTTTTTATTAGAACAAGTTGATCAAAAAGGGGAAGCCATTGTTTTATTAGGAACAAGGTATGAGGAAAGCGCTGCTAGAGAACGTTCGATGAGGAAGCACGAAGTAGAAGGTAAGCGATTATCTAAACATGAAGCTACTGCAAATACATATGTTTATGCTCCAATCAAAGAAATGATGCTTGAAGAGATTTGGTATATAATTAACACGGTACCTTCACCTTGGGGGTTTGACAATTCTATCCTTTTTCAAATTTATTCTGACGCCAGTGCTGACGACTATGAGTGCCCCACTGTGGTAACAAACGAGGAACACAAATCTTGTGGGCAAAGCAGATTTGGATGTTGGACTTGTACCGTAGTTAAAAAAGACAAATCCATGTCTTCACTAGTAGAGAATGGGCAACATTGGATGAAACCTCTTCTTGATTTTAGAAATGACCTTGTTGAGCAAAGAAATTTGAGTGAAAACAGAATGTCTACTAGGAGAAATGGACAAGAGGCAGTTAGAGAAGATGGAACTTTCAATGGAAACTACACTCCAAAATATAGAGCATCTGTTTTAAAAGATTTATTGACTTTTCAGAAGGAAATTCAAGAAAAAAGACCACACGTAACTCTTATAACTAATCAAGAATTAATAGCTATACAAGTAACTTGGAGTAGAGATATGATTTTTGATTATAACGTAGGAGAAATTTATAAAGAAATTTATAAAAAAGAAATCAGTACCAATAATATTAAATCATTAGATAACACCGAACGAAGGATTTTGAAAGATGTTTGTGGAGATGATATTAAGTATTATCATTTAATAGATAACTTAATTTCACTTCAAGAGACTAAAACGCTGATGATTTCTAAATATGGTTTACATAATGATGTTGAGAACAGAATAGAATCTTTCGTAAATGATAACGAAATATGAAGATAAGCAAGGTTAATCTAAACAATTTTAGAATATACAAAGGTGAAAACGAATTAGTATTCCCTTCGAGTGGAGAAAAGAATATTAGTATCATCGCTGGGAAAAATGGTTTTGGAAAAACTACTTTTTTGACCTCATTAATCTGGGTTTTCTATGGAAAACTTATGTCTCAAGTTGAAGAAAAATACAGAAAAGATATTAAAAACATAGGCGGCTATGAAAAGTACCTACAATCACTAATTAACCGAGATGTAAAAAGAGATTTCGAACAAGGGAATTCCGATATTTCTTCTTTTTCTGTTGAAGTTGAATTGCAAAATTTATTTATTCCCTCTATTCCTTGTAGAACTGTTACTATTAGAAGGACTTTTGACCTAAAGTCTGAGGAAGAAAATTTGATTATCCTCATAGATGGTGATGAAAATGAGCTGACCAAAGATGTAGGTTATGAAGTTTTTATTGATGATTTTATTTTGCCAAGAGAAATAGCTAAATTTTTCTTTTTTGATGCAGAAAAAATAGTTTCACTAGCAGAGGCTAAGTCAAAATCTGAATTGAAAAGTTTGAGTAAAGCATATTCCGAAGTATTAGGTATTAAGAAGTATGAAGAGCTCAAAAAGAATCTCGAGAGTCTTCTCACTAAACTTCGTAGGCGAGGTGGCTCTGAATTTGAAAAGTCCAAATTAGATGAGTTAATTTCAAAAGAAGAAGAACTCCAAAAACGTATTGATCATAATCAGGACAAAAGAGATGATATTGATAAACAAATTGTTATTCTAAAGGGTAAAAGTGATAGTCTTCAAGAGAAATTGATCCGAGAAGGAAACGCTATTACCTTGGAAGAATTAAAAGAATTGAAGTCAGAAAGAGATACCCTAAAAGAAGAGTCCATTGGAATCAAAAATAAACTTAAAAAACTTTTAGACATAGCACCACTTGTCATTGCAGGGAAACAATTGGTTAAACTTTATGATCAATTAGCACTTGAGAATAACCTTTTAAACGGGGCACTTAATTCTCAATTTTTAAGAAAAGAAATAGAATCTTTTTCAAAAAGTGTTCTTAAAAACATTGATGATCTGATCTCGGACACAAATTCAAAAATGAAAGTTGAAGAAGCACTCAAGTTATCATTAGAAAGGAAATTTGAAAAGAAAAATTCTTCTGAAAATGATGGTAAGGTATTACTGGACTTCTCTGAAGAAAGATTTAGAGACTTTGAAGCTATTTATACAAATATCAAAACTACTTACGTTAGTCAGTTTAATGCTATTGTTCAGGAAGAAAAAAATAACAGAGTATTATTATCAAGGGCTTTAAACAAAATAAAACAAGCTGAAGCTCGTAAAGATAAACCACTAGCAAAACAATTTAGAGAAGAAAAGGCTGAAACGGAAAAAAGTATCCAAGAACTCATTGAAACGAAAAATAAGCTTATTGAAGAATTAGGAGGACTTAATACAAACTATTCTTCAATTAAAAAAGTGCGTTCCGAATACGAAAAGAACTTTAATTTAGCTAGAACTGATAGAAAAAAACACCAGGTAACCGAACAACTGCTAATAAAAATCAATGAGGTTATTAAAAAAATCAAACAAGACAAAAAATTCTCATTGCAGAGATCTATGATTCTAGGTCTTAAAAGATTAATGCATAAAAATAATTTTATCATAGATGTTAGAGTAAACATTAATGAGGACATTATGGATATTGATCTATTGGACAAAGAAGGAAATGTAATAGATAAGGATTCTTTATCTAAAGGAGAACAGCAATTGTACGCCACTGCACTATTAAAAGCCTTGGTTGACGAATCTGGCATTAAATTTCCGGTATTTATTGATAGCCCGTTGCAAAAGTTTGATAAATTTCACTCTAAAAATATTATCAAAGAGTTTTATCCTTCTATTTCTGAACAGGTAGTGCTTTTCCCATTACTGGAAAAAGAATTATCACTATCTGAATATGAACTTTTGAAACCAAATCTGAATAAAGCTTTTGTGATTGAAAACTCTGAAGAAAGATCTAGTTTTAAATCGTATCCTGTAAACAAGTTGTTTATTGAATTGAAAAAAGAAGAAGATGTTTACGCAAATTAGAACAAGTAAAGAAAACCGAGAAATTGTAGGTAAGTTGACTAGAAAATTGAATCTGGGCACAGAAAATATTATTGCTAGAATTGCTTTAACTTATTCTTTGTCTAAGGATAAGAAAATGGATCTGAATGATATCCAAAACTCTAGTGGAAAAGAATATTCTAAAGCTGTTCTTTTCGGGGATTATCTCGATTACTACCTAGGATTAGTTGCTATTCATTACGATATTTATATATCAGATAAAGACATCCCGAAATATATCAAAATGCATATTGATGATGGCCTCCAACTTCTTGATCAAGAAATTAATCAAAAATCAAATATTGATGGGTTTGATTTTTTGGTAGAAAAAGTTGATTCTGCATTAAATACCATTTAACCAATGGTTGTTGTAGATATTGAAACAACTGGATTAAATCCATTGCAAAGTTCAATAATTGAAATTGGAGCTGTTGATTTTTATAATCCAGAAAATCAATTTAATGAAAGGTGTAGAATAAGAGATAATGCTTTTGTTAATCCAATGTCTTTGAAAGTTAACGGGTATACTGTTAATGAATTAAGAAATGTTAATTATCAGTCTGAAAAGGAACTACTAATAAATTTTATTTCTTGGTTAGAAGATATAAGTAGACGGACTTTAGCCGGCCAAAATGTGAATTTTGATTTAGAATTTTTAAACGCCACAAAAGATAGAGAGAATGTAGAATGGAATTTTGGGAGAAGAGTTGTAGATATTCATTCGATAGCTTATACCCATATGGAATCAAGAGGTATCGCTCCTCCACTGAAAGATGGAAATTCAAAATTAAATGGCGATTCTATAATGAAATACGTTGGTATACCACCAGAGCCTAAACCTCATAAGGGAATTAATGGTGCTATTTATGAAATGGAGGCTCTTTATAGACTAATGTTCAATAAAAGTTGTTTTGATGAATTTAAACAGTATAATCTGAGTTTTTAAAATATGGATGCAAAAATTATATCTGCTTGGGTAGCTTTCTTCGGAACTCTTATTGTTTCTGTAATTACTATTAGACAAAACTATTTAATAAGAAAGGATACAAAGAAAGAAGAGAAAAGAAAAAGAATCCTTGCAGAAAAGTTGGGTTATGAAGAAAAATTAAAGAAATTCTATATTCCTTTGAGGACTTACCTTGAAAACAGTAAGACTCTTTACAAAATCTTTAGAAAGAATAAACCTCAAAATTTTAGAGTTCTCACCTACTTATTAAATCCTGAGCAACTATATGATGGTGAAAAGGTAATCCTAAGTACATCTGATAGAGCAATACTAGATAAAGTATTTGAAATTGGAAAAAAGATTGAAAAATTAGTATATGAGTCAAGTTATTTAATTGGTGATGATAAGGAATTTGTTATTAAATATAATCCAAGGGCAGAATATTCCCATTTACCGTATGAAAAAGATATGACTATTTTAAGCTTATTGGTTTCTCATATTGTAGTTATTAGGTTAGCTTACAATGGTAAGCTTATAGATGCTGATTGGAAGACATTCGAGAGTTTTGTTTTTCCAAATGAAATTAACATAAGAGTTAATGAAAAAATTGATTATTTGAAGAAAAAAATAGGAGAATGTGAAGGTAAAATATTAGTATCTATAGGTTGATTATGTCAAAGAAAACTAAAATAACAATAGATAGCTATAATAAGACTGCAGAAGAGTATTATAGAATAGTTACAAGCTTTGAGGTGCTCCCAGAGCTCGAAGAGTTTATGAATTTTTTACAACCCAATGATAAGATTTTGGATTTAGGCTGTGGACCGGGACATCATTCTAGGGTTTTTTCTGAAAATGGCTTTCAGGTTACAGGTATTGATTTATCAAAGGAGATGATAAATATTGCAAAAAAGGAAGTTCCAAATGTGGAATTTATAGTAATGGACATATTAAAATTAAAATTTAAAAATTCTAGTTTTAATGGAGTTTGGGCGTCTGCAAGTTTGCTTCATGTCCAAAAAAAACTATTCCAAAAGACTTTAAAAAACTTATATAATATATTGTCTAACAAAGGTGTCTTTTATTTGTCTTTGAAAGAAGGTGAAGGAGAGGAAGTGATTAAGGATGAACGATATGGTGGCGTAGACAAATTTTACTCTTATTTTACTTCAGATAGGATAGAAAGTTTACTGAAAGATGTTGGGTTTAAGCTTGTCAAGACAACAAAAAGGGAAAAGCGTCATATTTACGATACCAATCCCTGGATTCATATTTTCTGCGAAAAAGTCTAGATTTTCCATATTTCGGGAATTTTACTTGACAGTAAATTTGACCTACTATCTATTCTGTCTAAATCCCAAAATTCATTTTTCTCATATTTCTTCTTCTTTACCTCTTCTTGATAGTTTATATATACCTCATATGTTATGGAGATAGATGTACTTTTCTCATCAGTTTTAGAAGTTCTTTTTTTGTAGTATTCTATTTTCTTTTCAAAATCATAATTTTGAACTTTTTTATTACTCCTTGGGTTTATTAATGTAAGATTGCCAATATTATTAATTACATCTTCTGTTTTTCTTTTTTTAAAATTAAAGTCACTCCAATGTTCACTATAAGACTGAGGCAAAATATGTTCTAAATCAACTTCATGAGGAATAGTTTCACTTCCACTAATCTCTTGTAAGATTTTAGTTAAAGCATATCTTGCAAGCCCATTTGAAAATGTCTTTTGAGTAAATTTAATTTTAAATAGCTTATCATCAATGTCTAAGTTGTTTTTAAATATTTGTAAAACTTTCCCTTGTTTAGGTTTTGTGTCTTTTTTTAAATAATCTAAAACTTCATCAAAAGTATCTTTTGCTTTTCTAACTTGTAATTCACCAATAGTTATAGTTCTAAACAAATAAACCAAACTTAATTCTGTTATATATTTAATTATTTCAATATTATTATACTTGCAATAAAGGATTACTGGAATACAAATAGAGTATTTTAATTGTTGTATTTCAGATAAAAACTGCTCAAGACTTTGACTTTTATATTTATTAGAAGGATATTGATAATCTGAATTTGTGATTGAAGAATAAGCATTAGACGTTTCTACTAGAATTTTTGTGTATTGTTCTATTTCTTTTGGAGGCATACCTACAAGTTTCTTCCTAACATTTTTATAAAGTGTTTTTTTTGTTATTGGTGACTTTTCAAATGCTAGCCAATGATAATAAAAGAAGTCAACTATACTACTGTTTTTTGAATGTTTAAGATTTCTTGCAATTTCATTCCAATTTTCAAAGACACTCTTTTGTATTGAAATATCTTCTTTGCATTGCATTAACATTTTATTTTTAATTAAATCAGCTTGGCTTAAGCTCATTCCTTTTGAGTTTAATGATTCAAATAGCAAATAAGCGTCATAATCTTCACCAACCTTTATCGAATTAATTTTAAGTTTCTTTATTAAATGAGATATAAATTTATCAAGTTCAGTAGCTCCATCACCTTTCTTGATAAAAATCTCAAGCAACTTTGATGCAAAGAATTTTTTAGTTTTTAAGATTCTTGAATCATTTGAAATAATTTTTAAGTCATCATCAGTTCTTAAAATTTTTGATTTTTGAATTATTTCTTTTTTAAAAGTTGGGTGGTCTTTTTCATTTAATTCTAAATAGTAATTGTCAGGCTCTCCATAATAAACAAGCCTATCACTTACTCTTTTTTCAACTCTTGAAATTTCATTATAGTCTACTTCGTAATCCCATTCATCATATATTTCATCTTCACCGTTATTCTTTATAAAAAAAGAAGCATAATCCTTTATTACTTTGAAGAGAATTGAGAAAGTAGTAATTCTTTGTTGACCATCAACAATTTCAAATTCTGTTGCAGAGTCAATATCTCCGTTAGCATTTAATACAATATTTCCAATAAAATATTCTGTACTTTGATTAAAAGAAAATATGATGTCATTCCATAATTCTTCAACCTCTTCATTGTATTTCCAAGAATAATCTCGTTGATATTTAGGTATTCTATATTTTGTTTCTTCTCCAGATAGTATTTTAGAGAAATCTACTATTGATGGTTTAATTTGCATTTTGATTGTTATAAAGATCAATAAACATATAGTGAGAATTTGACAGTTCACCCTTATTCCAAAATTCTTCTATGTAAGCAAGTCCACCATTAGCATATTCTTCAATTAAGGTGACTACATTAGAGATAACTTTATTAAGGTTTTCTTGCTCCATATCTTCAAGCTCATTCCAGTCAATTTGTAAATCATCTGTTTGAGTGAAAATTACCATTAAGAGAAAATCTATGAGAGAAGAATCTCTTTTCCACTTCCCCATTTCTATAAAGTCTTTAGTTAAGTCTCTAGGGGGCAATGGTAACCTTTGTTTCTTCTTTATACCTAACATCATAGCATAGATGTAAATTTCATAATAAGGTCCAAATCTGCTATAATCTGCACTTTTGCTACCTTTTTCTGAAAAGGCATCTAGGACAGGGACTCTACTTACTGCATATCTAGGTCTTTTAAGAAGTAAATTATTTCTAAATTCTTGGCTATTCATTATTTTCTTCTTTCAATTTTAGTAGTTCTTTCTATCTGTGGTAACTCTTCAGCTACCTCATTTAAATATAGTGTTTTAATAGTATCACTTTTTAATAGCGCTTGACCTAAATCAGTTAATTTTCCATCTAAATCTTTGTCATATAAATCCTTAACTAGAATAATACTTTGGGGGAACACATTTGGTATGGCTTCAAAAAAACCTTTGTTAAATGCTTTTCCAAAAGCAGATAATGGTGCATCAGCTAATAAGGGGTAATTGTATTGTGATGTGTTAGCAGATATAATAGCCATTACTACTGCAAATTTTTTCATTCTTTGGAATCCTTCTGATGCACCAGAAACGTCATTTCCTAATTCATCTATATAGTCTAAAGAAATTCCCCCTGAAGGTGTTTTTTCAAAGCTCAAAACACCTCCTTTGATATCATTGTATTTAATAAGACTTTCAAAGTGTTTGTTTGCGTGATTTTCTAATAGACTTACCATTTTATCAAATACTCTTGCTTGAGCCTTATTAGTTGCTTCTACTAAATCTTGACTTATTTCGTAATTAATAGTAAAACCTTCAGGAATATCTTTTGGTCTTAAATTGGTTATTTCTTTATCTGTATTAGATATGTCTTTTTTTAGTTTATTAATGTCACTCTGAATTCTTTCAATCCTACTGGTGGCTTGTTCTTTTCTCTTAAAAGCGCCTTTAAATTGATTTATAATATCTCTGGCATTATCGCTTTCATTTGTTTCTGCCCCAGCAATGAGTATGTCTTTTCTTCGAGCTTTGAGTTCTTTTAATTCTGAATTAAGCTTATCTAGCCTTTTTTTTAAATCCAGTTCTCTCTCTCGTGTTTTCAATACACTTTGCGGAATTGCTTCAAATTTATTAAGAAAAGGGGATGCGTTAATTTGTAAACTACCAAAAAAATCTTCTAAATCATTTTTAACAAACTCTTTTTTATTATTTGCCTCATTAGGTCTATTTTTTAATTTTAAAAGATAGTTATGAGCATCAGTACCCTTTTCAGCTGGTCTATCACACACATAACAATGTTCACCCTCTATCATCTGTTCTAATGTAACAGCATCCGGTGAATCTGATGGAAGTATTGTGAAATAATCATTAGGATTTTCCGAAGCATTTAACAAAGTTCTTTTCTCATACCTTTTTTCTCTAAACTCCTTTATTTTATCTTTAAAATCAATTACAGATTGTTCAAAGCCTAATGATATCCAAGAAAACCCACCATCAAAAAACCTATTATTTATAGTATCAAGGAATGATTTATATTTATCATTTGCCTCACGTAATTCTCTTGATTTTATTGATATTTTTTCATCAAGCTCTTTTCTTTGTTGTGCATTCACATACTTTTTGTCAAGCTCTTCATATTCTTGACTAGACTTTAGATGTAATTCTTTTTGAATTTGAAGTTTCTCTTTTTCTTGAGATAACTGTTTTTCAAGATTCTCTTTTAATGAAATAGCTTTATCTAGTCTTTCATTATGGTCACTAGTATCTTTAGTCTGCTTATTAAGGTCTTTAAAAGCTTTAGAAGCAATATCTTCAACTATTCTTGCTATATCCTCATACTTACTAATGTTAGTAAGAGTTCTTACAGCATCTTCAATACTAGACTTTTTAGTGAAGTCTATCATTTTATCAACTTCTTCGCCTTGGAAAAAAGAATATTGTCTTAAAGTAGGTAGTATAAGTTGATTAATTACTCTGTATTTTTCTTCTGCATCATAAATAGGCTTAAACTTTGGTAGTACGTGGTCTGTTTTATCTACTTCAACATCATTCAAGGTTATTTGCCAACTATCAAAATCTGATAATTTTTCTCCAATCCTAGTAGCTGTAAATGACTTAATAATTTGGAATTTATGCCTACCAGTAGAATATTCTATTTTGATACCTGTTTCTACAGATTCACCTATTGAAGTTTCATTTTTTGCTTTATCTGATATAATTTTTACTGCAAAGTCTTTTATAGGATAGATCCTTTTATCATCTGAATTAAGTACAGTATCATAAAACAGCCATAAAAAGGCATTGAAAAATTTTGATTTACCTGCTCCATTATCAGCTACTACGATATTTACTCCTTCTTCAAAATTATACTTTGTAGTGTCATAATCTCCATAATAGTTGAAGAAGTTTTTAAATGAAATACTATTTATAATTGATGCCATATTAACCTATATTATGTGCTTTTTTAATTTTCTTGTAAATCATTGAGCTATTCAAATGATTGTCATTTTCATTAATAATAACGGATAATATCTCTACAATTTTTTTGTTATATGGTGCGCTAGTAGTAAGTTCTTTTAGCTCGGCTTCCTTTATGTTATATTTTCCCATCAAATCTGGGTCTGATAGAATTTCCCTTAGTATATCATTTCTTTCCATATTATAAATCGTTTATTATGGTATCTAAATCTAGATTATATTTTCTGCAAACATTCAATAATGTTTCTTTTGAGTCATAAAAATTCATAGATAAGCTTGAAAAATAAGCTACTCTATTTAGCTCATTATGAACTAGGTTTTTTTCGATACTAAAAAGCTCATCTGATTGTGATTCTAATTTAGGTATCACTACCATATCATATATGGTTGAGTATGCTTTGTCTTTATGTTTTCTTAATAACCTACCTCTTCTTTGAATAAATTGCCTAGGGTTACCTGTGCTACTCGCAAAGATTCCTACTTCAGCTCTAGGGACATCTACACCTTCATCTAGCATTTTCATTGCAAAAAGAATTTCTATTTTTCCTACTTCAAAACCTTTGAGGATGTCATTCAAGTCTTGGTCTTCAGAAGTATAAGAGTTCATTTTTATATCTGGAAAATCTTTATGTACTCTCATTAGGTACTCATTTAATATTTTTGTTGATTCTCCATTTTCATTATTTGCATAGCCTTCTGGAATATATGCAAATACGTATTTATCCTTTTGTGTTCTCTTTAATTCCTCAACGATTGAACTAAATAAATCTATCTTATTATGAGCCTTGTGGATTATATTTTTTCTTTTTAAGAGTAAAATTTCAACCATTGGGTCATCTCTAAAAACTCCATTTTTAAAATCAAAATACTTTAATAGACATTTAGAAATTATGGAATACTCCTCAAATTCTTGTTCTGTTAATTCAACTATTAATGGGTAGTATTTGTAGCCAGTTAGAAAGCCAAACTCCATAGCTTTTTCCATACTGAAGTTATAGGTGTATGGAGGAGTATCATTAAAGAATTGGTCTATCGCTATAGTTCCTTCAGGGTCATAAATTCTTTTAGGAGTAGCTGAAAGTCCAATTTTTCTTTTAATATCAACATTGGTAAGCTTACTTTTTATATTGTTAGCTCCCATGTTATGAGCTTCATCAGCAATTAAAAGAAATTCAGTTTGAACTTTTTTGTATAGCTTTTGGAATCTATCAAGAGTAAAACTTCCATAGGTTGAAATTATAACCAAGTCTTCTTTTAAGCCCCAAGAAAAATTACTGCAATAATTAGCAAAGTCTTTCTCCCAATTATTTCCACCTCCAACTTTTAGAATATCTCTAAAATTAAATGACTTTACCTCTTCCTCCCATTGGTTTAACAGAACAATAGAAGGAACTAAAATTATTGCTCTGTAAAAGCCTTCATCATTATATAAATTTAGCAGGCAATTTAGTGAGGTAATAGTTTTACCCGTACCTGTTGCCATTGCAAATACACCTGAATAATTATTTTGCATCCATGCTTTGTAAGCATCTTTTTGATAGTCCCTAGGCCCCTGGGAGAAAGGAAACTTAGGAATATTTGATATTTGTTCTATTTTATCTTTAAACCTTTCCTTTCTTTTTTGTCGAATTCTTTTGATCTTTTCTCCATAGGTATTTTCTGGAAGATTCATTGAGTCATCTAATAAATCTTTAATGTCTTTATCTCTACCTAAAGAATGTATAGCAACTTCTATTTGATCCTTATTAAGATATTCATAGTTAGGATGACTTTGACTGAAAATTTTTTCAAAATTCTCTCTTTCATCATTAATTCTTCTTTGGCTTACATTTCCATTCCAAGGCGTCTCAACTTGAAAACTTTCAGAATTTTTAAGTAATGCAGGTAAGGTAAAATTTATACTACCTTCTGTACTAATATAATCTTGCCCATCAAATAACATCATTTTTTTACAATGCGCTAAATCAACCTTGTTGAACTTAACAGGAAGTAGTTTTAATCTATTATTTTTTTGTAAGTATTTCAAGCAATCAAAAAAATGTTGCCCTTCAGAACTAAGGTTTTTCTCTAACTCAGTTATATCGCTAAATATATCAATAATCTTATCTTCATTATTTAGATTAGTATCAAGAAGGAGATTCTCATAGTCCTTTAAACTATAAATATGGTTAGTAATAAGCCTTAGACTACCTCCATTATATATGAATTCAGCAAAACTTTTAGATAGAACTTTTATAGCATTAGAACTAAAATAACCTAAAAGAAGATCTATCTTTTTGGCGATAGGAAAAGTGTTCTCATAAAACTCTAGAGGTATATAGTCCGAATCCGAACTGTACTTATAGGTGGGTGGAAAAGCAATTTCTTTAAATTTTGTCATGCTCGATTTTATGAATAACTTAAAATGATACTATTCATTCGTATTCCTAAACCGATTTAACAAATAACTTCTCTGTTTTTTAATATGATACCAAGTTTCACTAGTCGAAAAAAATGGAGATTTTTTAGATATAAATCACAGAAGGGGTAAAAGGTTAAGTTAAATCTCAGACACTAATTTATGAATCTTGTAGATAAAAACATATATAATAAGCAATTTTTAGTAGAAAACTTATTCAGCAACATTGTTTAGAGACTCTCTTGGATATAGATATGCATTCCCTTTTTTTATAAATTCGATCTTACCGTTTTCTCGCAAGTGCATTAATTCACATCCAGAGATTTTTAAGGATTTACGTGCTTCTTTGCTATTTAAGTATTCTATGTTTTTTTTATTATTCATAGTTTAATAGTCAGAAAAAAGTAATAAAACTAACAAAATCAGAAAAACCAAATAAATAATAGATTAAAACTACTTCCTGCTCATTTCAAGGAGTTGATTCGATCTCAGATATTACTAAATCTTGGGTATAGATATTATATTTAATCCCCGTAACCCCATATCGATTTTTAGTCGTAGTCGCATAATTATTCTTAAACATATCATCAGCTTTTACTACTTCAATATTGATCCCGGCATCAAACAAAGGAGCTGTTCCACCTCTAATAGTTTTTTGTGTTGTACGTTGAAAAATGACAATAAAAATAGTATTGGGATGTTGTTTTCGTAAGCGATCAAAATCCTGTGATGGTAATCCGGTTTTATTCCAACTATCTATGATGATTACATCAAAATCTTTGGCAGTATTGGAAATCGTATCGTATCCTTCAGGTAATTGATCCGTTATGAAAATATGATCCTGGTTCTTAGGTTGCAGATATTCTTCTTTCATACGCGTGATTAAATCAGAACGGCTCCCGATCTCGAGAGAAAAAATCGCAATACGATTTCCAATCTCTGCAAAGGCATCTGCTAATTGATAGGTAAATCTCGTTTTTCCTCCTCCTTGATCTCCTTCGATAGTAATGGCTAGTTCAAACTTCTCCAGATCACCTAATAGTTCTCCTAACGCATCATTAAGCCTGAAAGTATTTTTATTGGTTACCTGAGGTTGTTTATTGATAGGAGAAAATAGGGAAGGTGTTTTTTTTAGATCAATACCTACCTCACAGGTTACGTTTCCTAGTTCTGAATTCATATCATTCAATTCCGAGTGGTTTTTAATTATCCTTCTTAACTGTCTCAACCATTTTCTATTAATAATAATTTTGACTTCTTCTTTTAAAATAAGATTGTTATGCTGAATGATCAATTTATCCTGAATTTGCATAAGATCATCAGCTACCAGAGAGTCTTTATTAATTTCCTTTTTTGAGATCGCTTTTTGAAGATCAAAAATATATTGTCTCAATTCCTCTCTGGATCGAATAGTTCTATGCATATCCAGGAATCGTTTTATAAAATCAATTTCGATTACTGAAATCCCATGTAAAGTATCCACATCATCCCCTTCAGGTAAGTGAGCGTTTAATTTATCAAGGTATATATCAATGGTCTCTTTTATAATAGGCTCACTGTGATAAAAACCCTTGGCATCGATAAGAAATTGATGACCTTCTTGTAAAATTTTAGGAAGTTGTGAGACATTTATATGAATAATTTCTTGCTCATAATTCTCAAATGAAATAGCCTGTTTTTTCATATAACAATACTACCATCTGTAGCTATGCCAGTTTCGGGATCGTTCTGTTTCGTTCTGGATGAGAACTAATTTTGCAAGCATAGTTTTAAGGCTCTTGATTTTATCCTAATTCTTTCTAAATCTGGAATACCAGATAGGTTTGATACTATTTTTTGGATATCATAATTTGCAGTAAGAACTTCTGTTTTCTTCTTTTTCGTTTGTTTAGTTACCGCTATCCTTTTTTCTAGGGAATGTTGAAACCATTTGTTTTGCTTTCGGTACTTTTCCAAAATATTTGATGGATAACTACTCAATAGAAATTTGCCTTTGATGCCACTTAATAGTTGCAACAAGTCGATAAAGTTTTGTTCTGTATACCCTTTCTGAATTGAAGTAGGGGGGATCAATATAGAAGAAGCTTTCAGGTGTATCCCTGCTCTCAATAACTTTTAATGCATCATTACATTCGATATCTACCAGATCCAAACGATCACAAATCTCTTTGGTAAATGCTTGCTTCTTGTTAAAGATAGTTTTAGGTATTCCATTAGATTTTCGCTCATAAGCATAACCTCCATAAATTCGAGCTGAAAAACTCATGTTTGTCTGTACCCAAAATGCCCAGGCTTTCTTTACCCTGTCTTCCTCCCTATCATTTTTAAGAATTCCAGCAGCTTCTGTATGTAACTTTCTGCTATGAGGTGTGGCTTGGATTAGTTTATTAAGTTTCGGAAACTCTTGTTTACAGACCTGATAAAAGTTGACCACGTTACCATTAAGGTCATTAATAACTTCTGCAACGCTTGGTTCTTTTGCAAAGAATACTGCTCCTCCTCCCACAAAAGGTTCGCAATACAAATTATGCTTGGGAATTAAAGAAAGAATCAGTTTAGTCAACGCTTGTTTACCTCCATAATATGTGATTGGAGTTTTGGTTAGTTTTCCTAGACCATTTAAAGGGGAATCCAAACTCATTTACAATCTCCCTTCTTTTTTCAAAAGCTTGGATGCTCGCTTAATTGTATTGGTCCATTGTTCTCCTTTTTTTCTAATTTGCTTTGCCCTTCTACTAATCATAGTCATTCTTCTTGTGTTTGCCGCTTTTCCTGAAGTGATTGATTTTCTTCTTTTTGTTTTTCTCTTCATTACCGTTTGTTTTGTAGAGGTAATGATAGCAAGGTTGATAGACTTGTTTTCGGGTTGGTTCGGAATTATGGTAAAATAAAAATGCACCAGTTAGATAAAACTGATGCATTCTATTCACACCTACCTATTCACAGAGAATATGTCCTTCAATTGTTTTACCATACCACCATCACCAGAGACACTAATCTCACCAATTTTGTCGGCGATTTTTTCTACATACTCCATTTCTTTAAGCTTATAGAGCATTTCATTCTCCTCCATAAGTTTAGCTGTATTTAGTAAACTACGAGTAGAGGCTGTCTCTTCACGACGCGTAATAATATTAGCTTGAGCTCTTTTTTGAGCTACTAATACCTGGTTCATGATATCCTTCATTTCACCGGTCAAGATTACATCACGAATACCGCAGTTTAGAATTTTTACACCTAGTTTGGCTGCTTCTGTTTTTGTATCTTCAAATACTGATTGTGCAATACTTTCTTTACGTTCCAAAAGCTCATCCAAAGTATAAGTACCTACATAAGCACGCAATACTAATTGCATGGCGATATACAATTGTTTTTCGTAGTCTTTGTTATCCAACAAGGCCTTTTCAATATCTACAACTTTATACTGTGTATGGAAGTTGATACGAACGGCTGCTTTATCTTTGGTTAACAATTCCTGACCTGCAATCTCTAGTTGCAGCTGACGTAAATCGGCCTTAGCTATTTTGATTGAGGTATCATTTCTCCAGAAACGGTATGTACCACATTCTAAAGTTTTGGTATACACGTCATCCACAATCAACACTGCTTTTTCATAAGTAGCCACTTCAAAGGCTCTGATATACTTAGTCAAAGCGTAATGACTAAATAGTGATTTATCGATCTTTTCGGTAATGTAGATCTTACTCAGATCTGCTGTTGCAAATTCATAATTGATTAGTCCTTTCCAGTATACATAACGACCAGCGGATAGTGTATTTTTAAAGTTACCATTCTCGTACATTAGTACGATCTCGTTATCCTTTACTTCGATTAGATGTAGCATGGCCTCCAACTCCTTGTCTTGTAGTAAGAGTTCCAGTGCTACTGGTGCTGCAAAAGGTTTTGTAAGATCATATTGTATTACCCTTTCATTAAATCCTAACCAATAGATTCCTTTGGTAATTGCACGATGGTAATCTCCTTTTTTGAAAACTAAACCTACTTTGCCCGCATTAATTCTTACTCGTTTCATTTTTTTACTTTTTAAATTAAACATTCATTGGACGACAATTCCTGTAACGGAGACCTGTCTACTTCAATCCAGAACCACGGGTATAGTCCTGGCTCAAAGTATATTTTGACCGATTCTAAAAACCGGAATATTTGTTTTCTAAAAAAACAATGAAAGCAAATCTTCTTTCCTGTGCGGAAATATTAGTTTGTTATATTGTCTACAACCAGTTTTAAGCAAAGAGAAAAAAGAATATATTATCTTAGAAAAGATCATATAGCTCTAAAATCTGAATTCAAAAAAGTAGCTATTTCAAATACTAACAATACCAATATTTCAAAGTACTTTCAAGATTGTTGATATAGCAAGAGTACTATAACAACCGATTTGCAATCACAGTTTTTTGTCATATTTAACAGCGTGACAGGCTGGCGATCAAGTTTTAAAAGTGATCAGCTTTTAACCTACGTTATGAGCGTAGTGCTCTAACCAAACTGAGCTACGAAACCTAAAAAATGGTGGTCTCGACAGGAATCGAACCTGTGCATCCAATCGTCTGTTGTTCTAACCGCTGAACTATCTCAATTAAGAGAGAGGGAATCGAACCCACGACCTACAGATCCGGTGGCTATTTTTTGGTGAATAGCCAAAACCTTCAAGTCAAGTTGCATATGAAATGATCATACAAACTTTGCAATACTTCATACAATGGTGCTATACAGAAACACTCAACAAGACTTGCTTGATATTTTAATGAACTTATTATAGTACCTCTTACCAGATTCGAACTGGTACTTCCGCTTTTGGCGGACAGATTGGCTCTAAATGCGCTTCCCTACTTTGAATCTCGTTCATTTCGGTGCTTCTGCAAATTCTATTTATTAGCAGGCGAACCGCTAACAACTTAATCCAATCACTCCGTGGCTACGATCAAAGGTCTTTTACCACAGCTCTTCCTTTTAAGCTAAAGAGGTTCTTTATCTAAGCCCTGCTACCTACCCTATATTGTAGCAGGGCACTACTTCAAACCCTCACATACCCCATTAATTATGAGGGTTTGTTTTAATGACACAACAAAGATGAAATTGTACTACGCAGTCTTTTTGCGTAGATAAAAAGTCACTTATAAAAAATACGATGTCTGTCATTTTTGCTTTTCACTCCTTGTGTTTCAGGAGGGTATAAAGCTTTGCTCATCGCTTTGATGTAATTCGAAATCCACTTTGATACTACTCTAGTGATCAAAAGCTTCAAACTTTTCTTTTTTCTTTTGGTAATAGTAAAGTGAGTTTCCATAATACTTAGATGAATTGATTAAACATTGTTTTAAAAATTAGTGGAACAGATAGGACTCGAACCTATATCTTCGGATCTTCAATCCGGCGCATTGACCAACTTTGCTACTGTTCCTTTTTGGGTGTACTCCGGGACTCGAACCCTGTTCCTCCCGTTCACAGCGGGGCGCTTTACCAGATAAGCTAGAGACACCATTTTGATGACCTGAAAGGATTCGAACCTTTACACCAAGAGTCAAAGTCTTGGATGCTGCCGTTACATCACAGGTCAATTTGTAAGCTCAATAGGATTCGAACCTATACTCCAAGGTTCGTAGCCTTGGGTGCTTCCGTTACACCATGAGCCCATAGTTGTACTCCACCTTGGATTCGAACCAAGACTACACGGGGCTTAAACCCGATGCCTCTTCCAATTGGGCTAGCGGAGCATTGTACAGGGAGAGAGACTCGAACTCTCAAAATCCTGATTCTAAGTCAGACGCGTTTGCCAGTTTCGCCATCCCTGCATTTGTTGAGGCATTGGGATTCGAACCCAAGACTTCTGTGATATCAGCACAGTACTCTACCAACTGAGTTATACCTCAATTTGTACTCCATAAGGGAATCGAACCCTTGTCTTCCGGTAGAAAGCCGGATGCACTATACCACTATGCTAATGGAGCAATTTGTCTGGGGAACAGGACTCGAACCTATAACCTCCCGCGTCCAAGGCGGGTAAACTACCATTGTTATACCCCCAGATGATTGTTGCAGTACCGACGGGATTTCCTTCGGCTGTGCTCAGGATAAACTTCTCATCCCGAGTTCTGCTTTGCAGTACCGACGGGATTCGAACCCGCGACCTTCCGAGAGACAGTCGGGTGCACTAGCCATTGTGCTACGGTACTAAATAGTGGAAGTAGTAGGACTCGAACCTACAAGCTCCGAAGAGACCAGATTTACAGTCTGGCGAGCCAACCAATTGCTCAATACTTCCATAGTTTTTTGAGACAAGGATGAGATTTGAACTCACAAAAAACGGTTTTGCAAACCGTAGCCTTAACCATTCAGCCACCTTGTCATCGCGATACCGGTAGGATTCGAACCTACACTTTGAGAGTTAACAGCTCCCAGCTCTACCATTAAGCTACAGTATCTCTATTGCGGAGAGCAAAGGATTATTTATGGTTTATTATTTTATTAAATAGGAATTCATGAATGCAAAGCATTTCGAACCTTCATCACGTTCTAGACGTGAACTCGCTTAGCAGGCGAGCGTAACAAAGCCCGTATTTATCTACTCTCCATAGCGGAAGGAGTGGGAATCCCCGCCTGCCATACCTAAAAAGATAATGATGGCGGGCAGGGAACCCACACGAGTCGTTATCTCCTAACAGTTTTCAAGACTGCGGCCACCACCTATTGGCTTGTCCTTCCGTAAAATTGACGTACATTTTTTAAGTCCCAAATCAAGTTTGGGACAGCTACACGTCAATGTGTTTAGTTTTCAATATGTCAATGAACTATGGCAATAAAAAAAGACGCCTTGTCCGGGCGTCTTTTTATATATCTTGATGTATGTATAAGTTATGTTCTTATAATCATCTTTTCTATAAAATAGACACCCTTTATGTTCGTATCGGAACAATATTCACTTTGCTCACTAAAGAGGCGATTTAAAATATGTAGTGAATTATTCGGTATCATTTTTATACGTTTTATAATTATTTATAGTAATGCAATCTTCATTATTAGTTTTTGTTTTGATTGCGATGCAAAGATCAAAACATTTTTTAAACCTGCAAACATTTTTTTAATTTATTTTATTGATAATCAGATAGTTACGTTTGAAATTTGATATAGGAATCCCTGCCCGTTTTTCAACGGATATTGGATAGTTGCAGTAATCGTCTGTCTCCCTGATGCTTACTTTCCAAATACTAATCTTTATGTGCTAATTAACTTTTATTCATTATTCTAAAAAAAATTCATAAAAAAAGCGCCCAATTTCTTGGACGCTTGCTATTCTATAGTAGTTTTCTAATTTATATCATTTCAAAAAATGATTAAAATAGTCACATAGCGTCCTGTTTCGAATGGATAATTCATTAATCCATCGATAATCACACTGACTAAACAGCGATTTCGGTGCGGTATGTATTCTATTTTGTGTCATTTTGTTGTGCAAATATGATACTATTAGTCCCAAATATCCAAATTTTTCCTTTAAAAACTATGGTTCCCCCAACCGTTCAAACAAAAAACGCACCACCTCCGGTCTCAGCAACTTGGTACTTCTTGTATATCCAAACTGCTTTAATTCCTCTAGATATATATTGATCCATGAAGAAAAAGTCTTTGTGCAAACATTATATAATGCTGCCAGTTCATATTTGTAATATGCCTTGATCTTTACAGGTTGCTCTCCTTCAAAATAAATCGGTTGTACTCTAGTTTCTTTCATGATCATTCATTCTTTTAAACATGTCTTCATTGATCAATTCCTCTCCGAGACAATTCCCAATAAATCCACCAATCAAAATAAAAGGATAGGTTTCTTTTGGGGAGTATTTTTTAGCAACAATAAATCCTAGCATACTTCCCATAAGAGCTAATCCAGCTTTCTTTGTATTTTTTGATATTCTCATCTTTAATTCACTTGATTTTTGCCCTGAGCCTGTCGAAGGGTCAATAACAAGAACCCACCTGCAGTAGCTACCAATCCCCATGCAATTTTACTTAATCGTCTTCTGCGTTCGTCTCTGAAATCTACCAGAGTTACCGTAAAAGAATTTCCATAGCGGTTTTGGTGTTCTTTCGACATCTTCATAAAGCGATTAAAGTCTTCAGCATTTGCAAAAACCAGGCATCCGGCAGAGAAGTCATCAATCAATTTTGTAGTTCCTTGGTTTCTTGCTCTATGGACATTGATCCCAAACCTTCCGGTATCTTTAACTCCAGATTCAAACCATTTAAACAATCCTTTACGTTCATAATTCCGAATAATACTAACTGGTTTGGTTTGTATCAATGCCGGGTATATTCCCCGATGTAATCCCATACTATATGCATCCTTGTATTGTCCTTTCTTCAAAAATGCTGTTCCTTGAGGATGCATTTGGTTTTCTAACCAGTACTGTCCGGGATCTGTTGTAGCTTTAAATATATGGTATACCCATTTTCCATGATCATTCGTGTAGAATACATGTATCTCATCATCAAACTGATTACTTCGAACAAACCGACTCCTATAGCCTACAATATTGAGCTTGAAAGGTTCTTTGTAAACTTCATAACCCTTACTTTGTAATATGTGTAAACTTTTTGATAACATATTACTAATTGATCTTTGGGCTAATAAAATCGGATACTGCCCATATCTGTTTTTTTAATCTTCTTTTTCTATATACGCCATCACCTTCTCTTGATCCATTGTCATTGGTATTGCCTTCAACGGTTGTGATCCATTTCTCTCCCCACTGATCCACAAAACCAATATGTGCCGGACGATTAAGTTTGTGATACCATATCATAAATACATCGCCACTTTGTGGCCTTTGTTTTAAAAACTTTCCGCGTTGGTAGATTCGTTTATTTTTTAAGGCAAAACTCGGAACCCAGGCACTTATCGGAGCTTGTACTCCGGTATGGAAATATACCCAGCTAACAAAACTTGAACACCAGGCATATCCCGGCCCTAAACCTGTAATTGCTAAATACATCTCTACGTGTGCTCCTCGGTTTTCTCCTCCGATTTCACGAACTCCAACCTGGGAATCATATAACTCTTTGACACATTTTCTTTTTTCCTCACTCAAAGTATCTTCCTCGTTACTTGTTATGGATTTTAAAGTGTCCTGGCTAAAAAGGCTACTGCAAATAAGAAAGCAAAGAATATAAAGGTGGATAATTTTAGTTTTTGCCATGGTGATATAGTTTTAAAGTCTTCTTGAAAATGATGGTCCAGATAATGTTCTGAAGTTGGCCAGATAAGTTTCATAAGAATGCGTACAATCCCATGAAGCACAAAGATCCCAATGATTGCAAAGAGGTATACCTGAAATACTCCTGCATCGTACATTCCTGCCGTTGGGTCTATCCAACGAAGGAATACTGCACTATGGATCCAAAGAATAAGTCCAACTGCCAAAGAGGATAATTCCCTCCATACTTTAAAGTATCCGCATAGTGGCTTTAGTGTATTAAAAATTCGCTGCATCCATTCGGTTATTTTTTTCATGTTTTTTACTTTTTCGGTTTTACATTTACAAAGAGGATAAGTTTTGCGTAGGGGCAAAGACAGTTTCTCCCGATTGGGTAAGAATTTTTGTCATTCCGCTCTCCATTCCAGTGATATAGCCCACTACTGTATTGGGCAATACTTCAGGGAGGATAAAGGATCCGTCTTCTGCTTTGAGTACCGTTGATCTTTCTATTACAGCCAGGTTCCATTCCTGTTCGATTTGATCCCTTATATCATCAAAATCTCTAATACCACCCAAGCTTGGAATAAACCAAACCCCTCTGGCATTTTGTTTAAGTCCCATTCTTCTAAACTCTGCCCGTATTTTTACTTTCTCCAGTTCTTTTTGTTTAAAAGCAACACTAAGCAAGGCATTCACTAATGAAGTAACCCTTGTCCTGAGGATCCTTACATTTTGAAAAAAGGTACTGACCTGACGATACTCTTCTATTCCGCTAATCTTCTTTAAACCGTTGATAGTTCCAAAGAGATTCTGTTTGTTTGCAGCATCCATAATTTCATTGGCGATCATGCTTGGATTAAAACCTGATGTGCTTCCTTGTTTTCCTACTAAAGCCGTAAACTTACTTTGCGTTAATGCTGATGGATATCCGGCAGCACGTAAAGCTCGTTCGGTTCCTCTGCCAAAAATTCCATCAGGCTTTCCATTCCTGAAACTGGTTTCTTTAATGATTAATGCAGGCTGCCCTCCTTTTTGTAAAAGTGCCTGTTGTACCATCTGAACCAAGGACCCTCTCGCTCCTCTTCGAAGAGGAAAACTACTGGAGGATGCAACCGGAAGTATGGGTGTAGTCACAATATCCCTCGGTTTAGGGGGAGTTATTGGTTCCTGAATGCTTCTCCCATTGGCAGCCCGATTTCTAAAGAAGTTATAGGCAAGGTATCCACCACCTATCAGGGCAGCAATCCCAAGTCCATACATTACATACTTCTTTTGAGTAGCTTGCTTTTTAGTGCTTCTATTTTTTCTCTGCCGCACTGCGGTTGTTTGTGTTTTCATCATTTACGTTTTTGAATTGATAATATCCAGGGCAATTGTATACTCCTGTGTGGTCAGTTCATTTTTTAAATCAGCAGAAAGATTGCTATTATATAAGTCTTTATATGCTCTCAGCACCCTTCGCATCTGTGAAGCAGAAGGTATCTGCTCTAATATGCGATATACCATTTCCTCATCAGTACCCCATCCAAAAGCATTGTCATTTTCAAAAGCCATTTTAAGTTGTGTAGCATAATTGGCGGGATTGCCTTCGTTTAGTGCCAGGCGTTCTCTACTGTTGCGTTTGAACTTTCTCACCAAAGCCCGGACTCCAAAAAATGCCCCTAAACCCAATCCAGCTGTTAACAACACCGTGGTAACTTTAGAATTAACCTTTAATTTTGGTTTACTTTTTATTGCCTGCACTGCTAGTGCTGCTGCGGGTATTGCCATTATCTTTTATTGATTTTCATTTTAACCAGATTACGGATAAAAGCATCTCTTAAAAACAACTGTTCCATTTTAACGATGCCTTTTGCCTTGAAATGCTTGTTCATGGTTTCCAAGGCCTTTTTTACCTGATGTGCTTCGGCTTTGTCTTTTACCTCAACTTGTATCGTAATTTGTGCGTTCATATGTTATTGCTGTTTTGTTTTTTCTCTTTAAGTTGAGTCAGGTAATACCCGATCTTTTGAATAAGATTGTCATCCTCTTTAATCTGCTCTCCTAACTGAATCATGAGCTGCACCACCTGTTCAAATTGTTCTTCGGTAAATACCTCATGGAGATAACTTAAAACTTGCAAAAGATGATCCTGATTTTCATCAACATTATTTTCCGTAGTGTCTGTGACACCTGATAAGCCGAGGCTTCCCAGTGTTCCTGCAATCCCCTTCATCTGATTGGGGTATTGTTTGGCTAATCCAGAGATCGCACCGGGAAGCAGGGCTTTTCCTAATTCTACAAATCCTAATTTTTTAACCAGGGCTTCGATCTCCTCTTGTTTGGTTTCAGTCTCTTTGTTAGCTTTTTCCAGTTTTTCTTCCAATACGATTATCTGTCTTTCGGACTCTGAGTGAGATTTTTTAAGGGCTTCAAAATCCCGCTTCATTAGTTCATCCTGAAGCATTGTATGTACTCTTTGGCTTACACCGTTTAAAGTTTCGCGATTGCTTTCTGAAATTTCATCGAGTTTACTTTGTAAACTCTGATTCTCCATAACCAATCGCTGAATGGTCAACTTATCATCCATAGGCGAAGAGGATTGTCTTTCCTGTACTACAGGCAGTGTCCTTACCTGTGTATGTTGTTCCGGTGTTTTGAGTGCATCAAGCTTATTTTGTGCAGTGCTGAGTTTGTATTTCACATAGGCACTTTCACTGGAAATCCCCAAACGATGCATTTCCTCATACTGCTGATCAGTCAATCGTACTGATCCCGGTTTTCTCTGTCTTGCTTCCATCGTCTTTGGTTTTTAAGATGACCTGAATAAAGCGTATGGTACGCTGGTATTTTCTAACATTGGTAATTTCAATCCGCCCCGCATGTTCATGGGAATTTTCGTTGATCCCTTGTTTAAACCAATTGTTGTATTGCCCATAATCTGACTTGACAATCAATCCCCACGAGATATGTGTGATCAGCCATATCTCATTATGGGCCTGAAACCGTAATGTGCCATTTTTAGGAATGGTAAAATCACGGTATACTACCCTGTAGTTCTCAAAATCTTTTTCTTTTGCCCTTCTCTCGGCATATTGTAATGCAAATTCCTCTCTCATGACACATTGTGTCTTTTGGTATCTCACTCTTATGGAAGTGTTGTATATGTTACTTCCGCAAGATGGACACCCAGTTAATACTCTATTTTAAATGCCTATTATGGGCTGAGACTTCTTCTATCAACAACCAAACCGTCACCTCATATGGGTAGTTGGCTTTTCCATCATCTTCAAAAGTTGCAGTGATGTAATCTGTATCACCGGATTCGGCTACAGGGGTGATCGTAAAGGTTTCTGTTCTATCCTGATCTGAAGGAAGAGACACTCCGCTTAACTTCGTGTTTTCTATCTCTGAAAATCGATCTTCAGATTCCACTTGTACTTCATTGTAAAATACTCCTCTTTTTTGCTGAAGGGATAAGGTGCCTAGTATCATGATTGGTTATTTTGTGATGAAATCGTAAATGAGATGAATACCCCGGTTCCTTCTAAGGGCAAGATGCCTCTCCAGAGATAGTAGTCCTGAGGATCACAATAGCCATCTACTTTGATTTGGATCGTTTTCGGATCTATGCCAAGATCAAACCCATTCAACAAGATAGTAGGCAATCGGTCTAAAACTGGATGGACGAAATACCACCATTTAAAGCCGGAATATATATCCAACACAACATCAGGAGGATAATTTTCTGTAAATTCTATACCCGGATTGGTTTCCAGAAAGGAACTGTCTTCCATTCGGTTATTGGTAACCCCAACATAAAATCTTGGAGCGAATGGTTCTTTTGTACAGGTATTCACCCTTTTAGTGGTTAACAACCCTATCACTTTATTGGTAGTAAAAGGAAGTTTGGCCGTTGCGTTTACAAATTGGTTTTCCCTTGTTATTTTAAATTGTATAGGCACAAACTTCCTCCGGACTATAACACCATTAGAGCCTTGTTTATTGTTTAGTTGAATTTTACATTTCATCATAATAGATTTATAAGCTTTCTTCAATTAAAATGATCAGGCTTACACTGTATCCTTCTCCAAAGGCTGCATTGGGATGTTCTTTATCTTCAAAGCGCACTTTTACGGAAAGATCTCCGGGCAATACATCCCCTAAATCAAAGAACCGCTCTCTGGGAGCTACACTTACTGAGGATACCAGAATCTTACTGTCAAACCCATCCGGAAAGAGCTCTTCTCCACCAATCTCTATACGTTGGCTTCCACGATAGTAAAGCTTGTCGGGATAATCCGAGATCAGCTGAAGCCCCTTCACCATTTTGGTGTGTTTGGGAAGCTCCAGGTTATCAACCGTGATGAGCCTGTTAGCTTCACTTACCCTAAAAGAAAATGTAATACGGGTTTCTTTGGTTTTTCTCTCCATGGTCCTTTTACTTATGCCGGGATAGTAACCGTTCCTGCCAATACCACTTTGACCAGGGTTTTCTCTGGAGCATCTTCTCCTAATTCAATATTGAATTCAAACTCTTCATCATCTCGAATAAATCGTGGACTTTCGAGGTAGTAGGTTCCTAAATTCGTCATCAGGTTATTATCCGTTACAAACTCCTGCATCGGGCGTTCATCAATAATAGTTTTCTTATTAGCCACAAGAGAAAAGACTCCGTTTTGCAATCCGGATACTTTTTTGATACTGTCATAATTGGTTTGCTTGATCACTTTCTTCAAAAGAGAATCACTTCCCGGAAGATCTCCTTCAATCTCTGCAGCTAACAGGATGATACGATTACATAAAAACAATCGGTCTTTCTGCAACTTGGATTGAGTCACATTGGTAATCCCAATCTCTTTGGCATCCTGAGTTTCGAACATATCGATATTAGCGCGGTTGCCTGCAAATTTGATCGAATAATAGGCTGCATCAGCCAGTTGTAATCTTCCTTCCTTAATATCCATGGCTACCTTTACCATAGCCGGATCATATTTTTTTGCCTGATCTCTAAGCGAGATATGGGCATTGACAATTTCTAAGAATTGCGCTCTTGAACTTTTTATCATAGTTTTCATATTTTTCTAGTATTAAGTAATGAGTATTAAGATTTCCCCTACGGGGCTTATGCAATGGCATTGAGTTCTGTGATATCTTCTACACCATAAAGCTCTGCCATATCGATATTGCCAAAATCCTGATCAGTATCTTCAAAACCCTGGCTGATATCGGCTGTAGGAAGCTGTTCTCCAGCTTCAATACGTTGTATAATATCATCGATTTCATCGGTGTCGAAATCTCCTTCATCTACCATATCAGATCCAACAAATACCAGAGGACGATCTTCAATGTTTCCCAAGGATAACTTTTGTGCCAGAGAAGGTGAGAGTTTATCCAGGTAAAGCTTTTTACCTATCGCTTTTAGAGAAGTGACTGCTCTGTCTTTGGCTTCTTCCAAATCATCTTTGACACCATCAATCCCATTGGTGGTTTTCTGTTTTCCTCCAAATCCATTAGAGAAGGCCATTCCCACTCCTGCAGAGGTAACCCAGTCTTTACCGTAGTAGGCTCCCCCGAATATGGTCAGCGCACCAATAACCAGGGAATGCCTGCCCACGTATGATCCTGCAATCATGCCCAATACTCCTGTGCTTAGATGTTTACCTACCTCTAGAAGGCTATTTTTTACGTTTGCTTTTGTTTTCATAATAAAACTTGTTTTTATTGTTTCCGCAAAGGCGGAAATCTCTAAGTACTATTCTAATTTTTAATTCAACTTAATATGGCCCTTACAACAATGCCTTGGGAACTAACTTCTCCGGAGCTTTTCTTTTAGCTGCCTTTCGCTTTCCACGCAGTACACTACTCCCTTTGGTGAACCTTCCCAATGTATCTCTTCGAATTGCTTTTTGCTTCCCTTGCTGAGGGCGTTTTTTAGGAATTCCTGAAACAGATTTTGTTGTTTTTTTCTTATTTGATTTTATAGCTATGGTTACTGCAGCTCCGGCTACCAATACACCGGCACCAATCAGTAAAACTGTTTTGTTTTTTTCAAAAAAGCTTTTCTTTTCATTAGGTGTAACGGTATTGACTTTAGCCGGAAGTGCCCTATTGGGTTTGACCACCCCTCTTGAAAATGGGGAAGGTCGTATTTGTGCCCTTCTCGGTATTGGACGTGGTGGTAAGGGGCGCGGAGCAGGAGGTCTTGGTGGGAGTCTTCTTGGTTTTTGAAACAGGGTTTGCGCCTGTTGTTTCACCTGGCTTACCTGAGTCACTACTTTGTTTGCCTTACCGAAGATATTTCCGATCTTGCTTAGTACCGTAGCCACGGTTGCCACAGCGCCACTGGCTGCTGCCATAGCGGTTCCGGTAGCTACTGCGCCCAAACCATCAACTTCAACCTCATTGTTTAAAAAAGCTTCAAAAGTGTCCAGATCAGACTCTACCACAAATTTCTCAAAGGGATCATTATACAAAGTAGGCTCCTCATCAATGCTTCCTAAGCTAAAACCACTAAGCGGTACTTTTCGATCCTTGTTTCCTTTCCCTTTTAGAATGGCTTTTTTCAGGTTCTTCTTTCGTCCTCCTGCGATTTCATAAATCTTTTCTGCTTTGGATACTGCTTTTCGAAGTTTATGAAATTTATGCATGTCGATTCCCATTTTACGTGCCTGCACTTCATTGAGGTAACCAAAGCGAAGCCTTCGGGCTACTTTCATCATATCGGCTTTCATAGCTAGCAAAAACCCATTGCGGAGTAGAATAGTGGCAGGGTTTAAAAAGCGGTTAAAGGTTTTGATAATCGGTCTGATGACTTTTTTACCTACATTTTTAGCAAACTTCTTCAACCCTCTTCCAATCTTTCTAAAAAAACCATTTAATCCGTCAATGACATAGATATTCTCTTCGGCATCGGCATACAGGATCACATTGCCTTCTTCATCTAATATCTCATAAGCAATATCTGGTTGTTCTGCAAATCCAAACCCCTGAGAGGCACCTGAAAACATGGTTTCCATATCTTGAATATCCATGTCGTCTAGCCCTGTAGCATCCAAGCCATCTAATCGATGTAATTCCATAATTTTTTATTTTCTAGTTAATAACCGTATCACCCCAATCCCAGCAACTACAGAAATGGTAGAGATCAGCAGATAGTTGAATACTCCTAATCCTTGTTTTCTATTTTTTGTGTCCAGCAATTCTTGTGCTGACTGAAACCGAAATGGCGATATTACTCTTCCCTTTTTTGCAGTCATAGGCTGTTTACTGGTATCCTCTAATCTACATAGATTAGGAATTGAAACTGCCATAGGTCTGATCATCTGATGCAATGGGATCTTAGGTTGTTCTAAAGCATCCAAGCTTATATCAATCGTATCCACTCCACTCAATCCTGAAATATCTTGAATCATAACAGTAACATTAGGACAGATATCTTTCTTTTCTGAATACGGCACTTCATGGTCAAAGGTATCCGTCACACAATCCATAACAATCTGTTTACCGTTTACAAACACTACTGGATAGATATGCTGAAAATGTTTTTTGCCTCCATATTTGGTAATCCTCATCGTATAGGGAATTCCAAGATTAGAGAGAATACTCCCGATAAATACGGTATAACAATCACAATCCACTCCGCTCATTCTATCGGCCCATGTTCGCGAAGGTCTACGCACCTGTTCAATGCCTGTTTTATCCATTTTGTATTGGATATGCCCGTATATAAATTGCCAGATATTTCTACAGGTATCAAGGACTTTGTTTCCTTTTAGTTTTTTGGAGAGTAACGTTGTATCCGAAAGTGTTTCTTGAATCATCTGCTTCATCAGGTTCAGGGTATCTTTTAACTGCGCTTTTCCTGAACCTACAACCACAGTATCCTTGCTGATCGGCTGAGGGATCAAATGGGAAAACTCATCTCCGGAACGAATATGTCTTTTTACTTGTGCCTGCATTAAAGTTGTACTAAAATGTTATCAGTCTTCTCATACGGCAGCCCATTAACCCTGGTGGTCACTTGCGTTTGTATATTCAATTGTATGGGATTGCCTGATCGGATATCACTCACCACCTTGGTTCCGAGAATCTGGATTAGGGTAAGCCAGCCTGCTGATTGAATCCTAAGATTGAAGGTCTTCTCGCTGTTCTCTGCAATCTCGATAACTGAGTTTTCAACTACAGATGTTCCCAGGATTTTATCCTTGAACAAAATCTTGACAAATGGATGTTGCAGTTGTAGTGTGATTGGATTCGGATTCTGGAGTTTGACCTCAGCTGTTAATTCAATACCCGTTAGGTTGACCTTGTGAATGTTTACTCGAATCCGCGAGGTGATATTGGTACTGGCCCGTTGTAATCGGGACAAGTATCGTATTGAGAAAAAAGCAGCCAATCCACCAGCAATCCATTTGAACATAATTCGTTGTTTTCCCCAAAGAAATATTGTTTGGGGATAGCTTACAAATGAGCTTGTATAAGCCTGTTTTAGTTATGGGTTTTTGTAGAACTTATGGTAGCTTAGTCATGTTTTAAACCTTTGTTTAGTTTACAAGTAAACACTTGGTGCTTTGGGTTTGAAACAGATCAAAATGAACTTAAATGATACTATGGAAATGAGATTTTGGAGTAAAGCAGAACTGGCTTTACGTTTTGGAATTAGTAGAGAAACCCTTAGGTTAAAACTTAAAGAAATTGAAGGGTTGGATACTGGGCGACGGCAGTTATTGTATCCTTATGAAGTACGAATGGTGTTTCAGGCGTTTGGGGTGAAGGAGTGAAATGTTTTGTTCCTGTCTTTCCAACAAGTAGCTTCTATAACTGATATAATAATATTCATTTTATTATCCATTCAGCTTCAACAACTTTATATTCGAAAATTTTCGTTGCGAGTTTTTATTTAATTCCAATTGTTCGTTCAAATTTTTCTTTCTCTATGTCAAATTCAATTTTTTTAGTTCGATAGATTGGACTATCAATTCCTGAAACTATATAACCCTCGAACTTACTTAACTTGATTACTCTAAAATCCCTTTCTGAAATAGAAATACTCATTTTAGGAATATCGATTATGGCTAACTTTTGAAGTCTACTTTTTGTCCAAAATGGAATAGCCACCTTATCAGATAGATTATTCCAAACAACAGGTCCACCAAAGATCCCTTCTAATTTTAATTTACGATTATTTGTTTCTAAGAAGCATTCTCCAGATAAAGGCCCTCCCATTCCTATTTCTGCTACATAACCATATTCTAACTTATGATATCCATTTGGTGAAACATATTCATTTGAGAAGTCCCAAGGAGTTCCTGTTGGTTTATTCATAAATATTCAGTTTATAGATTGGCTACAATATCTCAGTTTCACAAAATGAAACTGAGGCGTTTTGAGATGTTTTTTTGAAAAAATTATGCATCTCTATTGCATATAATGTTGTACGCCACCTTTTAATATTCCTCATCAATTGATTTTTTTATTTCAAACTCACCTGTATTAATATCAAAAAAATGTTGAAAAGCAAATGAGTAGTCCGTTTCAGGTTTTGATATCATACCAAATAGCTCAATTCGATTATCTTTTATTTCATTAAACCAGTATCCATGAAATATTGAAATATATTGAAATTCTTTACCTGTGTTTTCTATAAAATTTTCTTTTTTCAATATTGTGTCAATTAGAACCTTTGAATCCTTTTTAATTAATAAATGATTTTCGAAATCGCGATACTTCTGAATGTTTTTAATTCCATCGCTATCAAATTCATTGACAATATAAGAATCTAACGAATTTCGCGTGATTTCAATTTCAATGTTACGCATCTGAATTAAGGTATCATTTTTTATAATCTCTTTTTCCGAAGGGAAGAACCTCTCAAGAGTATCATTTTTAGTTTGTTCCTTAATATTAACTTTCTTCTCATCAACAACTTTTGAGTCAGATGTTATAGTATTAGATTTCTGTTCAGATTTGCAAGATAACAAGCTAAGTAAAGGGATTAAAATTAATATTTGTACTCTCATAAAGTAGTTTTTGGGTTGCATATAACGTTTTGGTAATACACGGTGGCCGTTTACCTCCACATACTTTTCAACTTTGACCAAAAGTTTGATTTAATTATTGTTTTTTTAGGTTGTATTTTATCCTCCATTGTATAGTCATTGTCGCCAGTAGTTTCTCCTTTGTCTTCAGATTCAGATTCTTCAATACTCCATTCAGCTCCAATTTCGTTTCGATAAGCCGTTTGTCCATAATTTAAATAGTAGATCTCATTAAGTGTTGGATCAAGCTTTATTATTTCTTCAAGACATACTAGCTTTGAATCTTCTATTTTTGGTTCATATTCGGTATGGAATTGCCAATCACCATCCTCATTATGATGAACATATAAAATCGGTTTACCGTCAAAAGCATGATGGGTTGTATAAACTCCTAAGTTTCTTTCTTCGTGATATTTAAAATCAGTATTTCTGTCAAGGAGTGGTTGTTTGAATTTCCAATTTTCGTTGAAATCATTTTCCCAAGGCCATTTAGATTCTTTATCAGGCCAAATCATTTGCAAAACAGGGAAGTCAAAAGATTTTTTGTAATACCAACCGGCATAACCTAAATAGTCAGGAAAATTTTCTTTTTTCACTTCTAAGAACTGAATTTCATAACCTTCCAGTAATCCAGAATAGGTCTTATGTGACTTATAACTTTCTCCCTTTTTTATTTCGTCTCTTAAATTATTCAAAAGATGTCCCATAACTTCAGTTTTAAGACCGAAAATTATTATTTCGGGATGTTGGAATTTTTCATAAAGACCAATTGTATAAACAAAAGCAGGTAAATAGCCATCACTTTCTAGTAATGCTAAATGACAATCAAACTTTTCGATGTCACTTATTATTCTTTCCTTGGCTTGTTTATCGTGTTCTTCGTGATTTTCCATATTATTGGTAACAATTATATAAAAGACATATTTCTAATTCGTCTGCTAAATTACAATGTCTAAGTTTCATTTTTTGAAGCTAAGGGATTTTGAGGTGTGTTTTTATTTCGTTTTATTCTTAAAAAGCCACCATAAGTTTGCAAAATAGATGGGATAATTGTCAAAACTAGCAGTAGTCCAACATTAATTTTGGCACTTTTTGTCAAAATTGAAAAACTATCATTAAAATTGAACGGAGTTTCTATTCCGCCGATGTATATTCTATAAATCAACCACAAAACTCCTCCATTTCCTTTTTTCCAATCCAAGTCTGTTGGAGAATCTAAAACTGCAAAAAACCATATTACAAATCCAATTAGAGCAACAATGAAATAATTTTTAAAGTCGAATTTTTTAGTTTTATCGGTTGTCAAAAAACCACTCACAAAATAGAGTGTAAGAACTATTGTTAGATGAAAAATAGCATAAATAATTTCCAATGGTCCATTTCCGATAAATTCATAAAAATAGCCGAACCCGAAAATTGAAATTATAAATATTAAGATGTGTGCTAGTATTAATTTAATATGCATCTTTTTTACAATTTGTACAGCATCATTAATTTTTCAGGACGTTACACGTAATTAGCCGCTCTGGAAGCTTTAAAGGTTTTGTTTTAGTTTATACTAATCTATCAACTCCATTTAACATTTTAAAATATATCCCAGGGGTCAAAACCTATTGACTTAATAGCAGGAGCTAAAACGTCCGTCATAAATTCTTTTTCTTCAGTATCCAATTCGTCCCAGGGCAAATCATCAACCAATACATTAATCGACATTAGTTTCACATCATTTGTCTCTTCAGATTGTTGAATTTTTTCTAGTTCTACCAAAAACTTGTTTGTGGTTTTGGTAAGAAAAGTAATTATTTTTGCATCAGATGGATTCAATCCTCTTTTTTCCCAGTTTGCAGGATTTTCATAAACTTTTGATTCTTTAATCTCTTGAATCACCTCTTTAAAGTCTCCGTCTTTCATTTTTTTATTTATGTATTTTTAAATAGTATCTAAAGATCGAACAAAGAACATATATCTTTATTTTCTCTGCAAACTTAAGGCTTATATCCTAAAGACTTAATACATCCTAACTCCACCTCTATATTTGGCAATTTCCTTTCCTTTTGGAAAATTTTCATAAATAATAGCAGTCTCCCATGTACCTTTTAGTTTTCCTTGAAGTAACATTTTCTCAAATCTTCGTATGCCAAGGGCTTTGTTTGGCTTAGAGTTTCTATGACTTTTATCGAAAGAATAAAATGTTCGTGAATTGCCATCTTTAAAATATACAATACATTTGGTAAGTGAGATATTGGGTAGGTTGCTTGCAATCATGTGGTAAACTTTTTAAGAATCGTTCTTTGTAAACTTTGTTCAAAGGCTTGCATAAGGCTATCATCCTTGTAAACAGACAATCGTTGTTGCTGTAAACGGAATAATTGTAAACGGGTTTTTCCTTTGTGTTTTCCTGTGCCCTTTTCATGATCTTTCCATTCTGCTTCGGTTTTCTGGATCAACAACTGATTCCTAATGTTCCGTTTTAGAGCCTCTTGTTTGATATACCATTGATGGGTTTTCCTAAAGTCATTTTGTTCGTTTTTAGGGTGAAAATAGAGGTATGCAGGAGGTATCCATCGATTGGGATTTCGTTTTAACCATCGAGCAACCATATCAATTCGTTTATAAAGAATCTCCTGATATTCCTTCCAGTCTTTTCGATTTCCGGCTACTTGAAACTTTTTGTAAACGGATGCCCAAATATTATTAAGGATTTCTGTTTCTTCAGGCTCGCTTAGGACACTATCAGGATATAAAACTGCCTTGGTGTATTTCCAGAAATCTTTAACTAAATCCAATAAAAAAGCCGACTCCGACTCCCTGGAACTTGAATTTTTCATGCTCCTGGTTTGTTGTTCTGAGTCGGAAATTCGGCTTTCCTCCATGTTCATGTATTGTTCATGAGTTTTTTCTGGTTTCCCATTTACAAAAGTTGAAGTTATTAACTTATCAACACTGCTATTATTATTGTTTTGTTCTTGTTGTACATGAACTAATGGGTGTAAATTTTTCACTCTATCATCAAAAATGAATGGATTGATCCATAATTCTATTCCAGTTTTTCCATGATGAATTTCTTTGATAATGAATCCAGCAGCTTTGAGTCTTACTTTATGATTCATAATCGTTCTGGTAGTGCAACCTTTACAAGAGGCCAAACTTGGATTAAAGGTCTTAAAGCCAGGGATTCCATTCTCAAAAGAATCTCCCAGTGCAATGGCTTTGTTTAATTGCTTGGCATATAATCGAGTTATCAGTTCTGCTGTTGCCCTGTGATTGGCATTAAGACGGTTTTTAAGCTCTTGATGTTTTTTGTTGTGCGTATCAATATAATTTTTCGTTTTGGCAAAGACTTTGGAGAAATCAAAATAACATTTACTTTCCATAAGGCTTGTTTTTAAGATTCTGCAATTCTTGTAGAGAGACTAGTACAGAATCATAGCAAAAATTATTATGATCGATTTGTTTGGTAAACACATCTTTGTTTATTTCTCCGAACTGTTCTTGAAACTGTTCCAATAATTCAACAAATAATTTTTTGTGTTCTTCCAGAAATAGTAATTGTTCTTCCAATGTGAGCATAATTGTACCTGTTTACTGTTGTTTACCTTACTATGTTTCTGTCTAGATATTTTAGGATACTCTTTTTAGAATAGCGAATGACTTTACCTGCCTTGGAATACATGATTTCGTCAAAATCTCTTAGCTCCTGTAGCTTTGTCTTACTTTTAATTCCTAATAGCTTTTTAGCTTCGTCAGCTGATAGCCAATCATTGGCCGGATCCATATTAAGCAAAGCCTCTTCTTTAGCCTCTCTGATAGTAGTTCTAACGATTTGCATCATTTCTTTCTGCAAGTTTTTGTAGGCTTCTGATTCTAATACAATGATTTCCATAATTTTTACTGGTTTACAAGAATTTCTAACTGTTCGAGGAAATCATCACGAGATATTAAAATGACGTTGTTTTTAGAATCTTTATCGGAAATAATCCAATCACCGTGTGGAAGTGTATTTCGTTCGATTTTGATATCTTTTGACCCTTTATTTTTGGACATGTTTCCTCGATTATTATTATCTGAGGACAAAGAGAATCATTAGGATAATATCAAAACAGTGGTAAAGGGGTTTACAACCCTCTGCCTTAATTTTAAACAGTTGAAAAACAATGGTTTAAATTGAAAATAAATTCGATATTTGGGGGAAATAATAGTATATTGTGGCCTTAAACAGCTATATAATCATTCATAAGTATCACCTTAATGCAACCCCTTATTTTAAAAAATTCCATAGAAAATTTAGACCTGTCTAAAGAGATCATAACGTTCATGCAAAAACATAACATCACCACGCTAGAAAAGTTGCTGGAAATCAAAGGATCAGAGTTATTAAAAATGGAAGGATTTTCGTATCGAATGCTTCAAGATTTTCTTTCGTTTTTAAATGAAAACAATTGTTTACACCTTTTTAAAGAAAAATAATTATAGTTCTCCGTTCATTTGGTCCAATTGCAGTAACATCCCTTTGAGCATCTTTTTTACTGATCTTTTTGAACTTTCACTTACCGAATAATAATTATTACTTAAACTTTCTGATGAAATTGAGGATGCTTTTTCCGTTCTAAACGTCTTGGAAAGAAATGAAAACAAATCAGTTCTAGGGCCATCAACCACTTTAGATTCATATAGTAGTTTTGTAATTAATGAGACTTCTGGCACCGAAACTTTTAAAAGTCTCCTGTTATTTGAGACATTATTATTTACTTCTTCCATTAATCCTGATGTATTAGATTTAATAAATTCCTGGTAAAAAGTTATTTCTTCGGTGATCCAATCTAAAAGATTTTGCCGTAATGACGGCAGATCTGGATTTAATCGATAAGGAATTGTGTTTACAATAGTCTTGACCTTTTTTAAGTATTCCCGATATAGCTTTAGTTTATCCTCATTATTTTTCAAGATTTTGATCTTGCTTTTAATATCATCGGTCATAAAGAAGAAAATCTTAAACGTATTGAAATCTAAACTAATCAATACTGCATATAATTGTTCTTTGGAAGGAACTATTTCTTTGTTAAGAAGATGATCTAAAACCTTTATAAGAGTTGAGTAATATTCTTTGGACTCATATGTAATGTTTGAGATTTTGTTTTCTTTTATCTTAGACAATAATTGACATATTTCATCTTTAACAATTTTAGGAACCTGAAGGTTAGGAATGTTAATCAGTATATGTTCTATCTTTTCTTGATTTTGATGTACAAACCATAATCTTTGTTGATAGGATATGTCTAGAGATTTATCAATGTATTTAATAAAGGTTTCCTCTATAAAAAGCAGAATCGAATCTAATGTTTTGTATAAAATCTTGAAGATGTCGGTATCTGTTTTCTCTTCAGAAATTTTATATACCAAATTTCTTTCTTTACCTAATATGTAGTTTTGCTCTATGATCTTCATATAGTTCAAAATAAATGTCTGATAGCTTTTAATTAGGTTTTCTATATTACCGTTTTCTTCGACAAATGAAAACAGTTTTTTGTGTAAATCCCTTTTGATTTCCTGAAGAATATTATTTAGTAAATTCTCATAATAAAAATATTTTAACGCCTTATAATCAAGATTTTCAGGTTGTAGCTCTGTTAGATTATGGTATAAGATTTTATCTATATTTTCAGTTTTGAAATATGTGACATAATACTCCTTGGTTTTTTGGTTGGTCAATGGATGAAGATCTTCATGAAATATCCTGTGGAATACATTCATATGTTCCATAGATGATGTGTTTAAATTAATTTCCCCCTTTTTTGAGTAATAATTACATCATATATTCATAGATTAAAATTGGTGTTAATTTGAAGTTTAATAATTAGTATTGTATATATCCAATAGCAGCAAATTTTGAATAAACTTCTCCTTTTTAGCACCTCTGTTTTTCTTTAGAAAATCTAGAATATCTACTTCTTCACTTGTATCTTGAAAGCCTTCTAACAAGTTCTTTTTTGTAAGTTTTTTAATTTCTGAAAATGGATGTTTAATTTTGAAGTAATATGTATCAAATATTTTCCATTTATAAATACCTTTCTTTTGTTCTTTATAAATATATAACCAATCATTTACACCTACACATTCACAAAAATTACCATTAGGAAGAACCGTAATCAGAAATGGGTTTGTATTTCTTAAGAGATCAGTATTTACCTCAATAATATGTTTAAGACTACTTTTTGCTAGAGGCTTAGATGTATAGGATAGTAAGATCTCAATTTTAAATAATAAATCAAATACATCTATCCTTTGCATTCCTACAAAATGCCGCATGACTTTGTATAATAATTGGTGCTGGTTTTTCAATGTTGTTAATTGGTATTTATGCCTATGAAGTAAAAATAGAAGATGCTTGTTTCATTTTTCGGGAATGGAAATTTTTTTGAGTAAAAAAATTAAAAAAAACTTAATGAAGAAAAATCCAAAATGTTAGTCATTAATAACATTAGAAACTAACTTACACATCGTGTATGTGCTGTAATAAAAAGGCAGCAACCTTATGTAAACACAAGAAAGTTTGCTGCCTAATATTTATAAGTTTTTATTTGTTTTTATCCATAGAATACGGGTTTCTTCGTTTTTAATTTAGTATCATCATTTACTCATTATCGGGTATATATTCATACTCCTTGAGTGCTTCTAACTCTTTGGCAACTTGTTCTTGCCATTTTTGTTGATTATCTTGTTTAACGACAACTTCAATATCATATAACTCATTCAATTCTCCATTCGCTTTGAGATTGTTATTAAACAAATCTTGATAACTTTTAAAGTCTGTCACTCCCTTTTCATTAAGTTCACAAAATGCCTTTCTAATCTTTCTTGCATGAAGTTCATAAATATCAAAATGTATTTGTTCGTGTTCTAAGGACAAGGAATCTTTAGTCGATGTCCAAGAATCGAACTTGAGAAAATGACACCCTATTTCAAATCTTGGAACTCCATTAGACCAATACGTCTTGATAGTTTTTATTCTACCGTGAACTTCTGCAAGGACATTTATCTTATCTTCTACAGGATCACCCTTAAAATCATCCCAAGTTAATTGTCTATCCTTTTGCCATAAAATCAAACTATCATTTTCTATAACAACTTCTTGTGCAAAAGAACCATAAAAGACTAAAGATAGTATGACTATAAAAAATCGTATCATTGTTTAGGATTAATAATTCTAAAGTTTTGGGTATTCCTTCTGGTATTACCCTGTTTTCTTTTTTCAAAAATAACTTCTCCTTGTCTGGCTCTAACTCTACCAGGGCTAACCCCTCTACGTAATAAAAATTCAACTATTTTTCGACCTCTTTTACTAGACTGGCTTCTTGCCCGTTGTTCAAAATTAGGGTCATTTCGTAAAGAGTTTACTCCTGTATAATTTACATATACCTCTAATTTTACTTGCGGGTAATCTGTCAAGGTCTTTATAATTGCATTTAAGGTACGCTTAGTCATAGCATCAATAGCAAGATCTGTGCCATCTCCTGTGAATTGAATATGCGTAGGCACATTTATTCTTGTTCTGAATTCTCTACCTTCAAATTGAGGGATAGCAGGTTGTCTCGGATTAGGTGTCTGTATATCAGGTAGCGATAATTGCGGTAACTCTAATGACTGAACTGCTATAGAAGCAGGATTAAAATTAAGATCATTCCCTGCTAAAATCGAGGTGTTCTTTGTTGGTAATCCTGAAGGGTTAGGTCTGTCTATCGTTCCTTTCTTTTTCTTTTCATTATTTCTTCTATTACCTGTAGCTCTCGAAAACTTCTTTTCTCGTGTACCGTCAGGGAGTAGGTTATTCTTACCAAAAATTAGTTTGTTAAAAGCCCTACATAACCATCCGCATTTACCAAAACCAAAATCATCAACAAATTGTATCGGATTGTTATTAGCAAACATATAAGGGGATTGGTTATTTATAAAATCCGCCATAGGATCAATAACCATAAACCTACCAATAGCAGGATCGTATTGTCTTGCTCCTAAATCAAAAGTGTTCAAATTTAAACTTTGATCAAATTCTTTGTTATTGAAAGAATAGTCGTGAGGTACACCAACAATAGTATTATTATACCCTTTATGTTCGAGCCCAAAAGGATAATAATTCTTCTCCTGTACAATCTCATCCTGAGTGATAGTACCATCTTTATTGGCATCTTTATAAGATAGTCTAATATTATCCAGATGATCTTTAAATTGATACACATACTTATACCCATCAGCTTCTTTCTCTACAATCCCTTCTGGGTGGTTAAAGAACTCAAGGTTGCCATTCTTATAGACATAATTACCAGCATACTCTGTTTCTGTAAAAGAACCTCCACTTGGTGCTATTTTCTTCAATTTAGCTCCTGTAGCGTCGTAAATATAGCTAATATTTCCTGTACCTTCACTATTTGAGATAGCAACAGTTTCTGGTAGATTGAGATGGTTATAAGTAATCCCTGTAATCCCTTTATTTTGATCAATCGTCATGTTTCCATTAGCATCATAAGCATATTCTTCTGCAATATCAACACCATTAACAAAGCCTTCTAAACTACCAGAGCTATCTTCTACTTTTATAAGTGTATTGCTGCTATTGTTATTTCCATAGTTGTAAGAAAGTACATCCATATCGCCAAAAATGTTATTAGTAGGATCAGAAAGTCCTTTACGGGTGAGACTTAAAATGTTTCCATTCTTATCATAACTTATATTACTTAAATTATAGTTGTTCGTATTATCTGTAGCACTAAGAATCCTGTTTAGGGCATCATAGGTATACGTATATGAACTACTTACCGGATTGTTTGGAGAATTAGGATTGATACTTTGAGTTTGCCATGCGGTTTTGGCAATATTTCCATTATATAATGGATTTGCTCCCGTATTGTATTCTATGGCAAAGCCAAATAAATCTCCATTTGCTGTAATTCCTTCATTGATCGATTTTAACCACCCTCGAATGTTGTAGTTGTAATTTACGGTTTGTAACCCTTCGGCTCCGCTAAGGGTACCACCCACTTTTTTATTAGTTAATTGCCCTAATTCATCATACTCATTTTCTGCAATTACTTCTTCGGCTTGTGTATTGATCTTTTGGGTCTGTTTCATGACTCTACCTATATGGTCATAAATAAACTTGTCTATAGTTACAATTTCTGAATGGCCCTCTTTATTATGTCTGGTAGTATTTTCTTCGATCTTACCTATAAAATCTAGTTTGCTTTCTACAATATCACTAGTATTGAGATACTCATTGGTTGTAGTAATACAAATAGGTCTTGCTTTTTTATCGTAATAGGTAACTGTAGTAATCCATTGATTGGTACCCAGTACCTTTACTTTGCTACCTGTGGCTAAGGATTTTGTATTATTAGAAACTGGTTCGTTATATACTGTTCCTGGATTCCCTAATTGTGGTGCAGGAGTATTACCTAGAAAGGTATAATCGTCATAGTAATTAATAGTCAACACCTCTGCGTTTTGGGTATTGGGATAGCCTCCATTAGTGTAATACATGTTCGCTCCACCGATTGTATTTGCATTACTGCTTTCTACCCATAATGATGCTGTAAAATTATTGAGTTCAGTTTGGAGCACATCCTTGTCACGGTCATCTTCAATTTTTCCTGTATAGGCTACTCTACCAAAAGCATCGTATTTAGTAAATAGCCACTCATCCTTTGTTTTACCAGAGTTTTCCTTACGCATATTGGCATCCTGAGTCATCACAGGTTGATCTAAATTATTATACATAATATACTCCCATCCTTTACCCGGGATTTTCTTTTCGATCAATCGGTTTCTATAGTCATAACGGTATTGATAACATAGTTCGGCAAGCTCGATGTCAGAAACTCCATCAGTAGTATCAACTTTTGGTGGGAGTACAAAACTAAGATTCCCAAAGCCATCATATACATAATAGGTGTCATGTACTAGTCCTTCATTATAGGTGCGTTTTAAAATCACTCTACCTAATTTATTGGCATACTCTTTAGTGGTATGATCATCGGGATGTGTCTGGCCGGGTTGCCAGTTTTCATCTTTGGTGATAGTAACTCGCAACTCTGCTGGACTATAAAAATCTACTTTTTCTAAACTGGGGAGTTCGGTATTAGTTGCATCGGCAAATTTCACCTTAAAATATATCACTTCATTAGCCGTATTGGTACCCCAATCAAATTTAATGGTATGATCGATATCGCTATTTGGGTTGGCTTTCCAGGCAGCACCTGGTGCGCCTTGTTTTTGTACTCGATTAAGAGGTGAGGATTCAAATACACTTTCACTATAGGCGTTGATTTGATTAAGATCCGTAATTCCCGGGAAATCATCTGGGTATTTATTTTGGTAGTAGCCATTGATATTATTGTTAATATTTACCTCTCTATAATTCCCAGTAACCCCCGTAGTATCTACATATGGTAAATGTTGCCTTGTCTGCCTACCATAACCATCATACCCAATATGGGTAATGATATCCTTGCTATTAGGCGATCCATTAATCGCTGTTTGCTGCATGGGTCTTCCTAACCCATCATAATAGGTGATGTTATAGATTTTTTGTTCTTGTGGTGCGGTTTCTAGCTCAGTTACTGCAGTAAAAGGCTCTTGTGCCTTAACGGCCATCATATAATTCTGGCCTTCAGAAAGCTCCAGCCCCTGAGCATAGGTAGCTCCAATTGTAGTGAAAGCTACTATGATATATACTATTGTTTTGATTATTGTATTCATCAAATTGTATGTTTTATGTCTTTTTTTCATCTAGTTATGGCCTTTGGTTATTGATTATTGTCTGGGACTGCGATATCCGGTCCACCGCCATCGCCTCCATTACCACCACCTCCAGAACCTCCACTAGAGCACCAGGATGGATTGACAGCAAAAGATCTGAATGCGCTCGCGGTTTGACCAATACAATTGTCTGTGATAGTACATGTTACCTCTATTGACCTTGGCCCGCCACAAGACACTCTTAGCGTTGGAGAAGACCCTCCTTCTCTTACCCCATTGACATACCATTGGTAACTGTAATTTCCAGAGCCGTCTGAGAGGCGCGCACTTACTCTAAAGGTTTCTGATGTCGAATTCTGACTTATGGGATGTTTAATTATCGTGGCTGTTCTTGCTTGTAGTTCTCCTACTGCAAAAGAAGTATTGATTGTTTTGGTCTTTTGAGTTACATTATCGGTAACCACAAATGCTACGGCTACATTCCCATAATAATTACATCCCATCTCCCTACTAAAGGATTTTTGTGTAGAGGTAAAGCTGTGATTTGCAAGGGTATTTCTAACGGTCCAGCTATAACTATAATTTCCTGATCCCCCAGAAGGTGCTGCCGAAAAATTTGCTGTAGCAAAAAGATCTACTTGTGCCGGGTGACTTGTTGTAGCAGCTAAGGGGTGATATACTGATATGGACTTATTGACCGTCCTTTCTATTCCGGTAAGATTATCTTTTATGGTAAGCTTAATAGTTGTCATTCCTACTGTAGCTCCCCCTTGCAGACTAAGATCTTTGGTGGTAAACTGTTCTACTATATTACCCGGTTTAGTGATTTTCCATAGGTAACTTAAGTTGTCAGACCCTCCATTTACGACCGGTTTTACAACCATATTGGTGCCAGTATCCATCCAAGCATTAGAAGCTATGTTTATCTGCAAAGGAGCATACAACTTATCCGTGTAGTTGTAATAAAATTTATCGGTAATATTGTTTTCTGTGTCCCGTATATGCATCAATCGATTAGAGTTATCATATTCATACTTGATGGTGTATCCTTTAGGATCAGTCATAGTGGTTATTCCTATTAAAGGATCATAGGTGTAGGTAGTGACCATCGCTTCAGGAAGCTTGTTACGTAACGTATTCAAGGTTGCTAAAGAAGAAGGGACAAAACTCTTTAATGCTGATTCCGAGATTCCTAATGCGAAAGCAATTTGTGCAAACGTTGCGTTTTCTATTTTTGCCACCGGGTATTGACCATTATAACTCCAAACATAAGTTATAGGAATACCATCAGTTTTTCTGTATTGTAAAAGATTACCCTGATTATCATACTTTTCATAAGCCTGTCTATGATCTTCTATGGTGCTTCCTCCTTTTGTTGTTATAATCTCTTTAGGTAGGATCAGTTTATTCGTAGAAGTTGTATTACTATAAATCGTTTCTTTTGATGCTATTAATAATTCTATAGGGTTATTATCTGTTCCCTCATAATATTCGTCTTTAACAGGAATATTGATCCTGTTTTGGTTAATTAATTCAGGCATGAAAGATTCGGAGGATACATCTAAAGGATAATATGTTTTTGATGTGCTCACTTTTCCATCACTATTTTTGCTTATCGATTGAGTTGGGAAGGCATGTTCTTCATTCTGGTATTTGTAATCAGTAGAAGTTATAATTTTCTCCCCTTGATACTCTTCTTCTACTATAGAGTTTTTCAATTTTAGAAAATCATTGTCATAATCCTCATTAGACATTACTCTATAAGGGAATGAATCAGCAAAAACACCACCCGTTCTTATCATCATCGGATATTGACCAAAAGCACCGGATTGTCCCGAAAATTCATAGTATTCATTCGTTATTCTTCTTTTTAATGTTCCTGAACTATTATATATAGACTCTTCTTTTAAACTCCCGTTGATATGATCATATGTATTAGGTGCAGCCCCAATAATATATACTTCTCCATATGAAACATCATAAGATTGGCCAACAGCTATATTTTGTGGGGTGATCCCTATATTTCTAGTAATATATTCATTCGGTATATTGTTATATTTACTTATCGTTTTTCCATTTTCTTTGCCTGTTATATCCACCAAGGCTTCTGTTACCTGGCTATAGCCGACATGTGAACCCGATGCAGAAGGATTGGTGCGTATCATATTATCAGAATTAACAGTTGCGACATTCGGCCCTGAATGATCTGCAAAATACTCAGGAGTATATTCGTAGTTACCGTAGCCTTTTGAGGTGAACACCAGGTCATCCATTAACTTACCAGTCGATTTGGATGATCCATTCTGAAAGATTTCATTATAGCGATACTCTTTAGCGTTTGAAAATATACCACTGGCATCTTTATAATTTGTGATTTTACGAACCCGTGCTCCACCTACTTCGAACTCTTCAAATATATCCTCTGTTGTACTCACATCTTTTGATAATGTCAAATAGGATGTAGACGTAGCAACTACCAAAAATGGAGAGTTAACGCTCCATTGTTTGGACTTATACCTATATTTACCAGGAGGCAACATTAAACGTGTTTCATAAGATTGGGAATAGTTGTTTATCCCAAATTGACCGTGATAACCGATTCTACCATATTTTGCTCCGGTCTGTGTGTTTTCGATCCAGGCTGCATCACCCGAAGGACTAATTCCTTGTCCACACCCTACACTACAACTTAGATTTACATAAAAGATAACATTATGCTGCTGCCCGTTGCAAAAATCCGTTTGGGTAATTTCAAACTCAGTATTTCCTGCAATAGATTCAGAATCCATCATACAAGAATTAAGATCTTTAAATTCATACTCTGGATCGTTGGCCAACTTTAGGTATTGGTATCTAAAATTATATTTTTCAGAAGAGTTGACACTGGAGTACGCTTGAATGTTTGTATTTGGATAATTATAAGGTTCGTAATTAGGCCTTTTTAAAGAAATGCGATTTCCTTCATATTCAAATTCAGTATACCCCTTGGTAGGATACGTTACTTTGGTAAGTATCCCATATTTTCCATAGGCAATATTACTTTTTCTATTAGCGCCACCTCGTTTAAAAAACTTTTCATGAAGTACTTCTATATTAGAATTACTAGGATGTACTAAATAGAACCTGTTGGAAATAGGAAACCTTACCGGGTTATCTATACCGTTATAAAACCCCCAAAAATCTAAGGATTTAGAATCCTTGGCAGGTAGCTCATCAGGGTGATCATATTCAAAACTATACAGCTGATCCAAAACCTGAACACGATCAAGTTTTAAGCGTATATATCGTTCTTTATCGGCTGCATTAACTTTATGATTATTAAAATATGCGTATGTAAATTGCGCCGTTTTAATCGTTTTATTATTACTGTTTATTACCGTAATATTCTCTAATTTCTTGGCAGTATACTCATTGGGAGTAATAGCGGGATTCCAGCTGCCATTGGCTTCTCCCGAAAAACGTGTTTTGGCTTCTTTAGAGAATAAATCGATTCGATTGGATAATCCAAAATTAACGCTTCCAAAATCTCCTGATATACTGGTTAAATATAAATTATGGAAGGCATTGATAGAAGCCATTAATGAAGATGGGTTGCTAATGGTATTTGAATTACCAGAAGAATTGTTATTTCCATAATTCATTATATTTATCTTATACTGTTCTGAATAATGAGGAAAAGACATAAAAAAACCATCCTGATATCCAAAATTTAGCTCCTTACCGGTATAGGCTTTAATTTTAGAAACCTTCCATGCTGTTATCATTTTACGTGTTTGATTGGTAGACCAATTTCGGATTCCTTGTAAAGCGGACACCTCTTCAGTATTGTTGGGTAATGCATCCCAACTTTTATATCCGGTAGAAAATTCTTTATTAGTAAAAGAATACACAAACCCATTTTGATCTGTGATCTCAAATGTCTTATTTGCGATATAATACTTTACGATATAATTTTTTTCATTTAACACCCGTGCTGTTAAGAATTGTTCATTTCCTTGAATCCTTGGTAAGGAAAACTTAAAGGATCCATTAGGCAATCTCACAGAAAAAACATCTGGTTGTGTATCATAGGGATTGTTAAATTCATATTGTTGATCCAAAAGAGCCCTAGTTTCAGGCTTCATTTTCAATTTATAATCTGGATGTTCCCGCACTAAAAATTCTGAGGTATATATCCATCCCAAACCATCTGATTCACTAGAATTATCCCTGATATCTTCAAAGCCATTAATATCTCGTGTAATAATTATACCCTCAGATAAGTTCCATCCTAGACCTACCCAGGAGGCTTCTTGCTCGACTCGTATTCCCGAAGTATTATACGATAGTCCTATTGGTATTTTTAACCCCTCAAAATCAATCTCATGAATGGGTACGCTTATATTGGCTGTTCCGTTATATTTATTAACGGGAATAGTTCCAAATTTACCTAAATCTGATATTTCCGGGCTTTTAGGGATCAACTGTACCTCATAAGATGATGGCCCTACTGCATCTGGTGACGTCTGTGAAAAAACACTTTTAGTAATAGTGAAAAGGAATATAAAGAATACTATCCCTCGCTTAGTTAAAGTCTTTAAATTATTATTCATATTGACTGACTGGTTATTGATTTTTATATTTATTTTGGTGACTGATTTTTATTTTTTTAAAACAAAGCGGCAAACGTACCTCTAATTTTTAAATGGAAATGGGGGTATTTTTCCCCTTTTCGATAATGGGTATAGAAAAATAGTTGAGTAACTCAAATACGTGAAGTTTCAACTTTAGCGTTACGGTTTTCCTCATAGTTTTCTTGTGGTTTTTGTGTTTCCTGATGCAATACTAGACAATACCAGTTTCATTTTTCGTTACTGGGAGGTTCTCAAATGTTAAAATTTTTATGATACTCTCACTTCTGCTTCGCTCAGTGATCTATATATCAACCCGAGGGCTGAGTACTTCGGCAAGCTCAGCATAAACTAGCCGAAGCCCGAACTCTGCACACTTTACTCATACTACAGATCTAATCTGCTCTTTGTCAAAAAAACCAACCGTAAATCCCACTGCTTTTTCATATACAAAGCTTTGAGCTCTAAAGTCATATGCTATAGGTGCATCCAACTGTTTCATTAGGTTTATGACACGATATAACTTGGTTTTTGAAATTCCCAGTCTATAGGCTAAATCCTCTGCTGACCCTGTGGCTTGCAAACGGATCAATTGATCGATTCTTTGAATGAGTGTGATCTGTTTTATAATAATGTTCATAATATTTTCCCTTTAATTTTTTACTAATTTTTAATATTGATTATTTATTACAATCATGGGGGAAGGTTTACGTATGTTGTTTTTGATTCAGTTAGAGGGGGGGGATAGTAAACTGTCTATTGCTCGATAGATATTTGAATGCTTGTTTTAGATAGCTACTGTAAAAGCTGATTGTTTTGGATTACTTCTTCGATGGGGTTTAGAAGCATGTCTCGAATGATAACACAAACTATTTTTAGAATTAAGTAATAATATATTTCTTGCTTTATAAATGAGCTGTAAAGCCTCTTCACTAGTCTTCCCTTTTCTATAAAGTTTGCTGATCCAGTTATAAAGTAACATTTCATATGGACTATTATAGGCAAGGTTGTACATAAATGCATCCATTTTAAAATGCAGTGCTTTTAAAATAGTTGCAAAGTAAAGGTGCTTGTGATGTTGTAGGTAGGCTTCCATTTTTTTGTTTTTTGTTGAAAGCAAATGTATGGGTATAAATGGGTGGTGTGCAAGGAAAGGCAGTCCGTTTTCGGGAATTTGGAATTCCATTTTCCCGAATTCGGATAATGATTACATATTAAAAAACACTTATTTAATTATTTGATTCATAGATGTTTATTATTTTTTGAATTTAAATATTCAAACTTTGTTGAAACATATACGTTATAATTAATTTTATGTAAGTTTGACAAGCAATGATTTTGAATGTAACTAAAAAGAAGTCTAAAGTTTGAGATATAAATTACTTCTAATATTAATTATGGTATTTTGGCCTCTGATTATAGTGGCTCAAAATCTTGAAGACAATAACATTTCTGACTCCCTACAAAGTAAAACATATGTAGAATTATCAAGACTGTTTTATAAAAACAAGAAAGATACATCTAGATCTAAAGCTTATGCAAACATCTATCTTAAAAGAGCTAAAAAAAACAAAGATACCATCAATATGGCGTATGGATTTTTACTTTTCTCTGGGATGAGTAAGGAGCGTATATATTTAGAATATAGTGATAGTATTATAGATCTAACCAAACATTTAAATCATAAAAACTTTCCAGCTCAGGGATACCTTAATAAGGGCATATTTTTTTTCTATCAAAGAAATTTTAAAGAAGCTCTTAACTTTCATATCAAAGCATATAGTCATGCAAAGAATAACAATCCAAATTTAGCATTTAAAATAAATCACAATATAGCAGTTTTAAGAGAGCGATTAGGTGACCATAAAGAAGCCCTAAAAATATTTAAAAACAGCTTCAATTATCTAGTTGATAGCAATCTTAAAACTGAGAATAATAAAGACTATCTTAGAGCTATTTTTTCGCTATCGAATGCATATAGAAGAAATCATGTTCTGGACTCTGCAGAATATTATTGTGATTTTGGAATATTGGAATCAAAAGAGCTTAAAAATAGGTATTACTATAATTTTATACTAACTAAAGGCATACTTCAGTATAATAACAAAAACCTAGATAGTGCAATTTCTAATATTTTAAAAGCTAAAGGATTTCATGAAGAAACCAAAAATGATAACCCTAATCTCGCCTTTGCATACTTTTATTATGGAAAAGTACTTCTTGAAACTAAAGATACTTTACGTGGAATAGCAAATCTCAAAAAAGTGGATTCTATTTTTCAAGTTACGAAGGATATTCATCCAGAATTAAAAGAAACTTACAAGATTTTAATTAATCATTATAAACAAAATAAAGATAAAAACAGGCAACTAGAATACATAGAAAAACTGATTGAGGTTGATAGTTTTTTGAACAGTAACTATAAGTACCTAATCAGAAAATTAAATTCGGATTACGATACGCCGAAGTTAATAGCTAAGAAAGAAAAATTAATATCCGAATTAAGTCAAGAAAAACAAGTTTCTTTATTAGGTAATATTGTGTTGATTGCATCTGTTATAATTATCGGAGTTTTACTTGTTCTTAATTTAAGAAAAAAACAAGTTTACAAGGAAAAGTTTGATTTACTGATGCGAGAAAAAGTACAACCGGAACCGCAAAAAAAAGACATCGATTCTGTTAGAGAAATTAATAGCCTAGAAAATATTGGTATTGCAAAAGAAGTTGTAGATCAAATTTTACACGACATCAACCTTTTTATAGAAAATGAGGAATATCTTAATAATAATATAACTTTAGGGGATCTTGCAAAAAAGTTTGGAACTAATACAAAATATCTTTCTAAAGTGATAAATGCTTATAACCAAAAGAATTTTATCAATTTCATAAATGATTTAAGAATAGAGTATACTATCGAAAAGCTTAAAACAGATCAAAAATTTAGAAAATACTCTATCAAAGCAATATCCGAAAGTGTGGGGTATGGTAAAGCAGAATCTTTCTCAAACGCTTTTAAGAGAAGAACTGGTTTGCAACCTTCTTATTTTATTAAAGAGTTTGATAAAAAAAATAGACAAGAATAGTTTATCAGGTTCTTTGATAAAAACAAATTCAAAAAAAATATTTCAGTATCAAAAAATGAAACTACTATATCATATTTTTGCAACACAAAAGAACACCAAATTGATAAATACATGAAAAATATCATTCTATTAGGACTTACTATTTTATTTATTGGCTGTAATCAGAAAGATCAAATAAAAAAAGCTTATAGCTATCCAATAGCACCGTCTAAGCCAACAGCTGAAACTTATTTTGATACGACTATAACCGATGAATACCGAAATTTAGAAAACCTAAAAGATGAACTTGTTGGTGATTGGTTTAAAAAGGAAGCATTATTTACAGATAGTATTCTTAACACTATATCTGGTCGTGAAGGCCTCATTCAAAAGATGAAAAGCTATGACCAAAGAAAAACTGCCCTTGCTTGGTCCGTAAAGGTTACCGAAAATGACCAATATTTCTTCTTAAAGCAAAAGGCAGATGAAAATGTTCCCCGTTTGTTTTATCGAAAGAGTTTTGATAGTGAAGATGAATTATTGTTTGATGCAAAAGACTTTAAACCCAGATCGGGAAATACGTATATAATTAATTATATCCAGCCTAGTTGGGACGGCTCCTACATTGCATTGGCAATGTCGCATAGTGGTGCAGAAATCTCTGAGATGGCTATTATCGACATGAAAACGAGAAAGGTTTTACCTCAAATAATCAGTCACTGTTGGCCTTCTGATGGCGGAGGTGTTAGCTGGCTACCAGACAATAGTGGATTCATGTACTTACACTATCCAGAAATAGATCACACTTCAGATCGATTTTTAAAGGATATGAAGTCTGTTCTATACAAAATAGGAGATAATCCTGAAGATCTAAATGTTATATTTAGTAGAGAAACTCACCCTGATTTAGGAATTGCACCAGAAGATTTTCCAATAGCTTCTTTAATTTCAAAAAATGATAACTATTTGATTGGATATATTGGTGGTGCTACCGCTTATGGGGATGCCTACTTTGCTGAAGTAAAAGATCTGCATCTTCAATCAAAAATTCAGTGGAAACCTTTATATAAAAAAGAGGACAAGGTAGATAAAGTAATCTTTGATGGTGATGATATTATTTTTACTTCCGCAAAAAACTCTCCTCAATTTCAGCTGTTTGAAACCTCAATGGCAAATCTAAACATTGATAAGGCGGCCGTTTTATCCAATCAAAAACAAGATGAGGTGATCAGAACATTTGGATTGACTTCAGATGGTATTTATTATTCGACTATCAATAATGGAGTTCAAGGGAAATTATATAATATAAAAGACGGTTTAGAAAAAGAAATTAAGCTCCCAAGAATATCCGGAAGATTAAATTTTTGGACAAAAGGCAAAGGTTTTTCGGACCTATGGATATCCTCTGCTGGATGGAAAAATGAATATATTAGATATCAATATGATAGTAAAACAAACACTTTTTCTGAAGCAAATCTAGTCCCAAAAGCAAATTATCCAGAATTTGATGATCTTATAGTTAAAGAAGTACTAGTAACTGCACATGACGGAGAAAAAATCCCTTTATCGATTATTCATAAAAAAGATATTCAGTTAAATGGTAAAATACCAACCTTATTATTAGGATATGGTTCTTACGGTATATCGTATCGCCCTTTCTTTTCTGCTACAAGATTAACATGGGTAGATGAAGGAGGTATATTTTGTATTGCACATGTAAGAGGAGGGGGAGAAAAAGGAGATCAATGGTACCAAAATGGAAAAAAAACCAAAAAACCTAACACCTGGAAAGATTTAATCTCCTGTACGGAATATATGATCAAAGAAGGATATACTTCAAATAACAAAACTGTAATACGCGGGGGTAGTGCAGGAGGCATTTTAATAGGTAGAGCTATGACGGAAAGACCTGATCTTTTTGCAGTGGCAATTCCAGAAGTTGGAATGATGAATCCTTTAAGAAATGAAAACACCCCTAATGGGCCCAATAATACAAAGGAATTTGGAACTAGTAAAAACCCTATCGAATGTAAAGCACTTATAGAAATGGATGCTTACCTTCATATTGAAAAAGGTGTAAAATATCCAGCCACTTTCATTACAACAGGTATGAATGACCCAAGAGTTATAGCATGGCAACCCGGTAAGTTTGCGGCAAAACTTCAAGCTTATAATGGTTCTGACAAACCTATTCTTTTTGATGTAGATTATGAATCTGGCCATGGTATAGGTGACTCTAAATTAAAAGAATTTGAACAGCTTGCGAATATATATTCTTTTGCTTTCTGGCAAACTGGTCACCCTGATTACCAACTAGAATAAATACTTTTGTAGCAAACATTTTTAATAAGAATATCGGATCTTTTACTTGTTTTAAGCTTGTCAATCATACAGGATCTAATCGTGGTTTTAATTCTTTTCATATCTATATGCTCGAGGCCTTTTTAACCAACCGCTAAAAGAATACACAAAATTAGTATTTGATACCGTTGAAATACTACAGGAACAAAATTGGGGAGAGTAATAGTTTTATTTTCTTAACCAAAAATCTTTTCTGCAGCTTCGTCCAAAACTTTGTTTTCAAAATCTGCAAAATAAGCCTCGGTAGTATAGTAATTAGTATGGCCCAGCATATCGCCTATTTGAGCTTTTGATATTCCTTTATGTAGTCCAGCCGTTGCAAAGGTATGTCGGGCAACATAGGTAGTTAACTTAATATCCAAATTCAGTTTTTTACCAATTGTATTTAACCTGCGATTATGGTTTCTACGGCGATTCTTATAAATTTCATGAACTCTTTCATCCGTTTCATTATTAATTACATCCGCCAGAATGGGAAATATTAAGTCTTCTTTTGATTTTCCATGGGTATAATAATTAAAGATACCCATCACAAATTCTGGAATTAAAATATCAAACTCCTTAACATTTGAACCTCTTTTTGTCTTACGTCTTTTATATTTTAGCCTTCCTTTATTAATTGCCCCAACCTGTAAATAGGTCATATCCATGAAGTTCATTCCTCTCATATAAAAGTTAACCAGGAAGTAATTTTTATGATGCCATAAAGGGGAGCCTTCTTCTGCTTTTAACTCTTTGATCTGATCAATGACATCAAGATCGACAGCTCTCTTTTTTGTTCTCTGCTGTTTAATTGAATACCCACTTTTACCAAATGGATAGTCATCCATTTTAAGTTCTGTATCATTGTCCTTAATTGCTAAATTATAAATTCTTCTGATAGATCTTAATCTAACACCCAAACCATTTAGGCTGTTATTTTTGTAGGGAGTACCATTCTTTTTTGGATGTTTCTTATTTATCGGCTTGTTATTTTTACTTAAATACCAGGACTCCAGGTCTTCCAAAAATATTTCATTAATAGCCGATATTAATAAATCCTCCCCTGCATTAAATTTTAGGGCCAAATCTATTGCTCCTCTCATCGCATCCACCATACCAAAACGTCCGGCATCTTGATAGCGTTTTATTACTTGCGTTCCGTATGTGTTTAGATAGGGCTTTTTTTGTGGAGCTAAGCGAAACAAATCTTGGGTGAGAAGCCTGTCCTGAGTCCTTCGACAAGGTCTGGATAAACTCAGTCGAGAGATGACAGAAGAACTGCCTTTTTAGACAGGCTTTTTGCTTTCTAAATAATTTTAGAGTATTTATGCATATGGGATAGTTATTTAAAATCCTCCTATACCGAAGTATAGAAGGATTTAGGGAATTGCAAAAAATCAGCTAATTGCCGAAAAAATTAAGGGGCAAAATGCACCGCCTTGTGATCCGTTTTTTTTCCTTGCCATAGTCCTACCCACGCTCGGATAGAAAAACGGATCTTCCCATAATATAACCATGTCTAAAGTTATATTACGCTTTGTATGTTATAGGGCAATATTAGAGCATCCCAGTTTCATTTTTCGGGACTGAGAATATTTTTTTGAAAAAATTATTGAAGTACTCCACATTGATTATGCTTTTCTGATCATTACTTTATCGGTCTGTAGCTCTTTTTCATAAAATCCAAACGTAAACCCTACTGCTTGTTCATATACAAAACTTTGAATACTGAAATCATATTCAATTGGCGCTCCCAGTTGTTTCATTACATTAATGATTCGATACAGTTTGGTTTTTGAAATGCTTAATCTGTAGGCTAGTTCATCGGGTGATCCCGTGGCTTGCATTCTGACAAGGCGATCTACTCGCTCAATAAGTTTAATCTGTTTGATGATAACATTCATAATTATTTCCTTTACTTACAACTGAATAACTTTATTAATCAATATTTACTTGTGGGGTTTATAAGTGTATGTCAGGAAAAAAATGGTTGTTACCTTGATTATTGATTTTTTTTGAAAAAGCATTGAAAATAACCCATTACAAACTATTACTTGTTCCATTTTTTTTAAGCTAAAAGAATACTTTAACCCACCTGTTGTGCATTTAAGAGAAATACTATAAAAAAGCGTCAATTCGAGTGTTCTGTCATAATGAAATGGAGACAAAATGTATCGAGAATAGCTTTTTTTTACCAATAATCCTATTCTCGATAGCTCTGCTGAGCCAGTCGAAGTACACTTCTCCTAAGGTCGAAGTACTCGAATTGACGGATTTTGGTAAAAAATAAATTCTAAATGCGCAACGGATTTTAACCCTATAAAATTTATATAGAATGAGATTTAAAAATGTCATGTGCTACCTGAAAATTATAAGGTCGAAGTCTCCTCTCCCTCTGGGAGAGGATTAAGGTGAGGGAAATACAACGAAAACTCATTACTGAAACAAGTTCAGTACAGGCTCTAACCTTCACCCCAAGGAGAAGGAACTTTAATCACTTGAACTTATGTTGGTAAGAAACATTACTCTGTTAATGCGTTTAGCAATCGAACTGCATTATCTTTATACACCCCTTTGTATTCGATAATTTCTTCTAGGATTTCTGTGGTTTTTGTAGTGTTTTTTAATTTCAAATACGCCAGAGACAGATACCATCTCGAAGCTTCGTAGTATTTGCTTGTGTTCAGGATGTTTTCGAATTGAGCAATAGCACTTTGTTCTTGATTGGTATTGAGATAACTAGTACCAAGGTATACGCCAAGTTCTTTTTGACCCACAAGATTGGTGTCTTTTTCGAGTGCCTTAACTACTTTACCATACGCTCCTTTATTGTAGTTGTTCATTATACTTTGCAAAGCGGGATTCGGTTCTCCCCGAGTGATGTCTTCTGCCGGAAAAGGAACGTAATGGGCCGCATATAAATTACGTAGTTCATCTGTGGTATCAATGGTATTCCATAATAAGGTACCTACACCTAATACTACAATAATGGTAGCTGCAATACGTATCGGCGAGGAAAATAGGGTTCTGGTGAAAGAAGATTCTTCTTTTTTAACCTCTTCACTCACTTTTATCAGTTTTTCTTTAACCTCTAAAGTCTCTTGATCACTTAATGTGCCATGAATTGCCTTATGTGTTGCGACTTCTTTTTGCAACACAGTATCATTAGCCATTTCGTTTTCAAAGAGTGCTAACTCTTCAGGAGATAATTGATTTGTAAGATACTTTTCTATTTTTTCAAATATTTCTGGCGTTCTTTCCATAAAGCCTATTTTTTTTCAGAAGTTATCTTTAACTCCTGATATATTGGATCCTGTTCGATCATTTCGATCAGGTGTTTTTTACATTCAAACTTCTTTTTTCGCGTATATCCTTCGGCATATCCTGTGATTTCTGCAATCTCTTTCATGCTCTTACCCAAAAAAAGTAATTGCAACACCTCACGACACGTATCGCTTAGGTTAACAAAATGTTTACGATACACATGTTCACGTTCTCTGTCTTCTATTTCTTCAAGAATCGAAGCTTCAACTATTGCTGTATCCTCTGGGATCTCTTCTGTAACCACTAGTTTTCTATTTTTACGCAATCTGTTTCTCCAAATATTCTTCGACACCCCATAAAAATAGGTTGATAATGGAGATCGAAGCTCTAACGAACCTGCTTTTAATTTTTGATATATAAACACAACCGCATCCTGAAAAACATCCTCGACATCATCCTCGTTACCCGAATTTTTTAAGATATACTGTCGTATATATTTTCGGTTTTTCTTATAAAACGCTTTAAACACAGCCTCATCGCCGGCAACAATACCTTCTATAATTTTTTGATCATCGATGTTACTCATAGGTGTATGTACTAAAAAAGTAGATTGTTACCTTGTATTGGTGTTAATTTAATTAAATTTTTTAGTTTCCTCTCCCTTTGGGAGAGGATTAAGGTGAGGGTTTTCAATCAAAACCCCCTCATTACTGAAACAAGTTCAGCACAGGCTCTAACCTTCTCCCCAAGGAGAAGGGATTACATTTAGTTTATTCATTAATCCATCTTAAAACCAAGACGCTTTAATGTAACTATAAAAGTAACATTTTTAGTTTCTTTGCTATACACAATAAAGGAGAACTACTAAAAAAAGCATGTATAACACTATAAAATCTATGACCACAAGAAAAACTATAGTACTAGTAATTACTTTTTTTATAGCTTTTTTAGCTAATTCGCTACATGCCCAGGTTGCAACGGATACGTTGTCGGCTTCGCAGTATTTTAAAACTGGAGATTCTTTACTTACAGGCAGAAAATTAGATAGCTCCATAGTATACTTTAAAAAAGCGTTACCTATTTATGAAAAAGCGAATGCGTGGGAAAGAGTAGTGAGGTGTTATAATAAGATTTCTGAAAATCAATGGCGTATCGACAAATTTGAAAAGTCTTTGACTAATGCTAACAAGGCTTTAAAGTTAAGCTCTAAACACCTAAAAACAAACAAAAGAGAAGAAGCATATGCTTATAATAACATAGGAAGTGCGTTTTTAATGCAACAAAAATATGATAAAGCAATAGATTACTATAAAAAATCACTAACCTTAAGAAAAAACATATTAGGAAAAAATCATTTAGAAACTATCACCTCTTATTTTAATATAGGACTTACATATGATAGGATGGAAAAGTACAATATAGCCCTGAGTTATATGGAAAAAGCCTTATTTCTAGGTAAAAAAAATTTAAATGGAAATCATTTAGAAATTGCTCGATATAATCATGGAATTGCTCGATTATATCAACAAATAGGAGAACATGATAAAGCTTTGTTTTTCTATAATGCAAGGCTATCAGTTTTGCTTGATCATTATGGGAAAAATGATAGTAGTATTGCTAATATATTTAATAAAATAGGTATTTCATATAAAAATAAAGGGGAATTTGATAAGGCATTGCATTACTACAAACAGGCTATTGATATTGAGAATAGAATCAATAAAAAAATCTCAAGCCCATTTATTTATAATAACATTGGTGTTGTTTACAAACACAAAGGACAATATGATAAAGCTCTTATTTATTATAAAAAATCTTTAAATGAAAATATTTCGATTAGGGGAGTAAATAACAGAATAGTTGCAAATCTCTTTAACAATATAGGAAACATATATAGATTAAAAAGAAATAATGATTTAGCTCTCAAATATTATATAAGAGCACTAAACATAAGAGCAAAAATATCTGGTAAGAATAATTCTGAAATAGCTGACTCTTATAACGATATTGGAGAGTTGTATTATCAAAAAAGAAATTATGATAACGCCTTAGATTATTACAATAAGTCCTTAAAAATAAGGAATTATATTTTTGGAAAATTTCATCCTTATATTGCAAATTCTTATATAAATATAGGCAATATTGATCTTATGAGGAAGGATTACACCAATGCACTCAAAAATTACCACAGATCATTAGACATACAATTAACCATTTTTGAAAAATATCATCCTAATGTAGCATTATCCTATAATGATATTGCAAAAGTCAATATTGCACAAAAGCAGTACCAAAATGCATTAACAAATTATTATAAAGCGATAGTATCAAATACTAAACAGGATTATTCTAAAAATGATATTGCTGATCTAGACCAATATTATAACCTCACCATTTTATTAGCTACCCTACAAGGCCAAACCAAGACCTACATAAAATTATACAAACAAAATCAAACTCTTAATGATCTTAAAAATGCAATCAGTATATGCCAAAAAGCAGATACTCTAATCAATACTATAAGACAAAGTTTTACCAACTATCAAGACAAGGTAACCTTTGCTAAACAAGCCAAAGAAGTGTATCAAGGCGCTATAGAAGCACAACTATTGTTCTATACTACAGAAAAAGATCAAAAAGCTCTTGAAAAAGCCTTTTATTATGCCGAAAGAAGTAAAGCCAATACCTTAAAAGAACTCTTAAATGATGCCAATGCCAAAACCTTTACAGGATTACCTTCGAATCTTGTCACTCTAGAAAAAGACCTTAGAATCAATAAAGCGTTTTACCAATCTAAGATCACAGAGGAGCAATCCGAACAGGGTATCGATACCACAAAAATCACTCGATACGAAAATAAACTCTTTGAGATCAGTCGAAGGCAAGATTCATTAACCCAAATCTTAGAAAAAAACTACCCCAAATACTATCAATTAAAACACAAAAACGATATTGTATCAGTAAGTAAACTTCAGCAACAACTTAATGTGGGTACCACAGTAGTAGAATTTTTTACTTCTGATAGTATCACCTATGCCTTTACCATTGCTAAAAACGAGATTGCCGTACAAGAGTTGGCTACTGCCGATCTTACTAAAAAAGTAGAAACCTTTAGAGATGCCATTACCTCAAAACATGTGGGAGATTTTAAAACATCTTCTTATAAACTGTATCAACAATTAATAGCTCCAATAGCAGATCAACTGGTAGGAGATGAGCTCATCATCATCCCTGATGGACCTCTTTGGCATCTTAACGTTGAGCTATTGCTTACTCAAAATAAAGACTCCAATAATCCTAAAGATTTGCCGTATTTGCTAAATAACTATGCGATTAGTTATGCCAATTCGGCTAATGTTTTGTTTACCACAAATGAAAACACTCAAAAATCTAAAAAACAAGAAGAATGCCTGGCGTTTTCATTTACAGACAGCACCAATGTGGTAGATGCCAAAACCATGAGTTTAGCTACCCTTAGAGATGCAGGAGATGACTTGCCAGGAACCAGAAAAGAAATCAAAGCCATTTCTGAGATTATCGATGGGCAATATTACTTCGGGTCTGAAGCCATAGAGGCCAATTTTAAGAAAAATGCAGGTCAATATAACATTCTACACCTGGCATTGCATGGCGAGGTGGATAACGAACGACCAGAGAATTCTAGGCTCTATTTCACCAAAAGCAAAGATACAATAGAAGATAATCTCTTGTATAGTCATGAGCTATTTGCCCTAGATATCCCTGCCGAGCTTACTGTATTGAGCGCCTGCAATACAGGATCTGGTAAAATCGCCAAGGGAGAAGGGATCATGAGTTTGGGTACTGCGTTTCAATACGCTGGGACTAAAAGCTTGCTCTTAACCAGTTGGGAGGTATCAGATCAAACCACACCCGAGTTGATGAAACACTTCTATACCAACCTTAAAGCAGGGATGAATAAGGCCAAAGCCTTGCAACAAGCCAAGCTTCAATATTTAAAAACCGCTGATATTAATAGAACACATCCTTTTTATTGGGGAGGATTTTATTTGGTAGGGGATGCTGCTCCTATATCGTTTAGTGATCATAACTGGCTGTATTGGGTGTTAGGGTTGGTACTATTTGGGATTTTGTTTCTGGTTATGTTTTGGTATAGGAAAAGGGTAAATTAATTCTTTTAGTCTGCTCCTTTTCTTCAAGCTAACATAAGTACATTTTCTATTACACCTGTAGTTTTTTAGTAAACTACCTCGGGGCAAACCCGCGAGGCATTGGTTGGAAAATAATTTTGATTTCGAGGCAAGCCTCTGAGCATTTAAATCTCGATTATCGAGTAAACAGTTACATTTACTTTTTTGTTTTTTTGTCAACAAATATGTTTACTTTTATTTATATTTGTAAATGCAACTGTTTACATGTGATTTGTTCTGTAAACCCAAAGCGTTACAAAAATGAGAAACAAACGGACACTTTTAATAGAACAATTGGACCAAAAGCTTAAACCATTTCGAGAAACCAGAATGATACTGATCCCAGAGCGTGGATGGATACATACAATTAGAACCACACTAAATATGACAATGGCTCAACTTGGCACCAAACTTAATATAACTAGACAAGGTGTGAAAAGAATTGAAGAAAGTGAAGCTAATGGTACGATAACGCTCAATTCATTAAAAGATGTAGCAAATGCAATTGATTTAAAATTGGTTTATGCATTGGTTCCAAAAAGTGGAACCATTGATGATCTAATAGAAGTAAAAGCCGAAAAGCTGGCTAAAAAGATAGTATTAAGAACCAATCAAAATATGAAGCTTGAGGATCAAGGTATTGGTGATGCTAAAATAAGTAAAACTATAAAAGATCTAACCAATGAAATAAAAAGAGAATTAAGAAAGTCTTTATGGGATTAGAATTAAAATATACAAATGGACAAACACCATTAGATGAAGAGGAAAAAGAAGGTCTTAAGATAAAATCAATTACTACTCAAGGGGAATTGGATGAATTTGAGCAACTGAATATTGAAAAAGCAGTAGAATGGACTATTCATACGAAATTCAAATCCAAAAAAATTTTGACTGAGAAATTTATAAAAGACTTGCATAAAAGAATGTACGGAGATGTATGGAGATGGGCAGGTGAATTTAGAAGAACTGAAAAAAATATTGGAATTCCGTGGATACAAATAGAAATTGAATTAAAAAATTTATTAGATGATACAACATATTGGATTGAAAATAAAACCTATCCGCCAGAAGAAATTGCAATTAGATTCAAACATAGAATAGTATCTATTCACTGTTTTCCCAATGGTAATGGAAGACATTCCAGAATGATGGCCGATATAATTATAGAGTCTATTTTTGATCAAGAAATATTTACATGGCATCAATCCAATATGGTTGAAGCTGATGAAACAAGAAAAGCATATATTAATGCTTTAAAGGAAGCCGACAATGGAAATATTAAACCATTACTAGAATTTGCAAAATACTAAACCAACTTAATATCTTCCTTAAACAGCATATGGATATACTCGGCATGTAAATTGGCATGCTCTTTACTCTCAAGACAATGAAAAAGTAAGTGAATCAAGCCATAATCCCCCAAACTGTCTCTGTACTCATGTCTTTCTTTATTTTTAACCCACATGATAAAAGAGCATAAATGACCTATCTCTCCTATTTTTTGAGGATCTTTTAAGCATTCGCGAAACGCATCTAGCTCCATCAAAGCATACTCGTTATATTTTCGTTTACAAAAATTATAATCAAAGCTATGCTTATACGATTGTAGCTTTCGGTTTTGTATTTCATAGTTTATACCACTCATAACATTAAGATTCATTTGCATTAGGTACTGTATCATCATAGTTACATGACTTGGGATAGTCTATATTTTGCAAAACATATGCCAAGGCTTTAAAAAACTTCCTTAATAAAAAGCTAAAAACTCTTAAATTTTCAAAAAACCATGAAGTGTAGCTATTTGGAATAATTCCAATACAAAAATACGAAATTTGGAATAATTCCAAAAACTTATTTTGCACTTAGTGTCATAATGTTCAACTATATTTTTGCTATTTGTCAGTATCGAATTTGTTCATTCTTCTTGTAAATCTTCAATTTTTGCAACTACAATAACCTTTACAACTACATGATTTACAAATGAGTAAGGTTGGTTTTTATGTGCTTTTGTTAATAAAACCTAATAAGTTTATTTTCAAAAAAAGAGTTTGCCTATTACATTTACTTTAGAATTTGATACAATCTGGTATGTTTTTTGGGGAAAGAACAACCGGAATGAAAAATTGGGAAATACAAATCAAATCATAAATTATGCGGTATAAAGTAATTGATGCAAAAAGCCAATATTTTGGCAAAGTATTGGATTTCGAATCCTGCTCTACATTGAGTGATTTAGGAGGAGTACTCTTAAAGATTGGAAGAGATAGAGTTTCACTGTTTAGATTTAATGAAGTAGAATTGGTATAACTACCATTCTGCTTCTTTCTACACCCCGCCCTCGGTACTTTCTTCTTCTTTTAAGATTAGAATACACTATATATCGTTACCAACATGAAACGATTATTTATATATGTAGTATGTCTATTCTGGGTTAGCAGTAGTTGCCAGAACAAGTTACCTATTGAGGATATCAATGCAGTTCCTGTTACTTCTTTAAAAGATAAGAAATATGCTAATGTCTTTAGCATATTAGATGGTATTTGGAAAGGTCAATTTTTAATCTTTGAAGATCAAAAACGCGTACCAAAAAGCGAGATTGATCTAAAAAACATTTCTTTTGCTAATCTGCAAAAAGATGGGTTGAAACAAATAAACAGTATCGATGTAGAGCAAATTTACGCTTCAGAGAATCCTTATTTCCAGAGGGTAACCATAACCGATACATATCCAGATACCGGGCAAAAAATTATAAGCAACGGGGTCAATAAAATTCAAGACGGTCGCATGTGGTGCGTAGTACAAAAACCAGATGAAATGGTCATTCATAATGGCTCTACCGAAGAAGAAAACACAATTATATGGTGGAGAAATGAAAAATCTCCTCAGAGAATTGAATATTTTAAAGAAACCGTTTCAAAAGACTTTTACGAAATCGTTGGTTGGGGATATTATCAAGGTGATGACATAAAACGATCTCCCCCCTTATGGTTTTACGCAAAATATCAACGGCAAAAATAAAGGCTATTAATTTAAACTTTGTGTTTCCTCTCCCTCTGGGAGAGGATTAAGGTGAGGGCTATCGCTATGAAAAACCCTCATCCTAGCCTTCTCCCAGAGGGAGAAGGAACTAATAAAGATGAATAGATATTGAATTCACATTTCTTTACCCCAACTCGGTAATTCGTTTCACATATTTACCAATCACATCAAACTCCAGGTTAATCACAGTCCCTACTTCGAATGTACTAAAGTTTGTATGCTCATAAGTAAAAGGAATGATCGCCACACTAAATTCATTTTTTTTAGAATTTACCACCGTTAGGCTTACTCCGTTAACGGTTATCGATCCTTTTTCTATAGTAATATTATTGAGCTCCGGATCATAGCTAAAGGTAAAATACCAACTACCATCGGCTTCAGAAATAGCGGTGCACACTGCTGTTTGATCTACATGGCCCTGTACAATATGCCCATCTAACCGTGCTCCTAGTTTCATCCCGCGTTCCAGATTTACAATACTTCCTTCTTTAAGGTTATTAAGATTGGTCTTGTCTAATGTTTCCTTAATTGCCGTTACGGTATAGGTATCATCTTCAATAGAAACTACGGTAAGACACACTCCGTTATGCGCTACACTTTGATCAATTTTTAATTCTGAAGTAAAATTTGAACGCACTGTAATGTCCAGATTTTCCTGATCTGTTTTTAAAGATATAATAGTTCCTAATTCTTCGATGATTCCTGTGAACATAAATGCGAATTATTTAATTAAATTTGTGAACTTAAAGTTTGGGGTCTTTTTAATTCCTTCGGAATTAGATTTCAAAAATACTGATAAAGGAAATTATATAATGAAGAAAGAAGAAAAAATAAGAGTAGGAATTTCTATAGGAGATCTTAATGGTATAGGAAGCGAAGTAGTGCTTAAAACTTTTGAAGATTCTCGAATGCTGGATTTCTGCACCCCGGTGATTTTTGCATCTGTAAAAATTCTTTCTTTTCTCAAAAAACAATTCGACATCAAGAGTAGTCTGCACGGTATTGACCAAACCTCCCAGATATTAGATGGTAAAATTAATGTGCTTAATGTGTGGAAAGAAGCCGTAGAACTTAATTTCGGTATAGAAGATGAGAAAATAGGGCACTATGCTATTAAATCACTTACAGCCGCAACACAAGCACTCAAAAATAATGAAATAGATATCTTAGTTACGGCTCCAATAAATAAGAGTAGCATACAGTCTGACGAATTTAAGTTTCCTGGTCATACAGATTATTTGGATCAGGAATTAGAAGGAAACAGCCTTATGTTCATGATTACCGATGACCTCAAAGTGGGTTTACTTACAGATCACGTAGCCGTAAAAGATATTGCCGATAGTATTACTCCAGAATTAATAGAAGAAAAAGTAAACACAATATATGATTCGTTAATACAAGATTTCGGAATATCGAAACCAAAAATAGCGATATTAGGAATTAATCCGCACAGCGGAGATCATGGTGTTATTGGCAAAGAAGACGAAGAAGTGTTAAAACCAACCATCAAAAAGATTAATGAATCTGGTAAGTTGGTGTATGGCCCCTATGCAGCAGATAGTTTCTTTGGATCAAATACCTACAAAGCTTTTGATGCTATTGTGGCTTCGTATCATGATCAGGGTCTGATCCCGTTTAAAACCTTGTCTTTTGGCAAGGGTGTAAATTATACCGCAGGACTTGCCAAAGTACGTACTTCGCCAGATCATGGGACTGCTTTCGAAATCGCAGGAAAAAATCAAGCGGATCCTAGCTCTTTTAAAGAAGCCATTTTTTCAGCATTAAAGATTTATAAAAACAGAAATCAATATGCCGAGATTACCAAAAACCCACTAAAAAAACAACCTCGTAAGCCTCAAAAAAAGGCATGAGTTGTGGGGTATGAGGTATTAATATCTTTACTCAAACCTAAAGCCTCAAACCTCAAACCAAATAAATGACTAACAATCTGATATAATTTTGTTTACAAAAAGGGTTTGATAATGATTTTTTTTTATCTTTGCACCCGCCTTTACCAAATTGGTAGGCACCTGAAACTGATGATGAAATGAAACAACTTAAAGAGTATACCATTCCTTTTGTTGGGCTGAAGCAAGGATTACACCAGTTTGAATATGACGTTGATAATACGTTCTTTGAACATTTTGAGTATGACGAATTTAATGGATCTGCAGTAAGAGTAGACCTGGAGTTTAACAAAAAAATAACGATGTTAGAACTTCAGTTTAAAGCCTCTGGAACTGTAAATGTAAATTGTGATCTCACTAACGAACCTTTTGACTTACCTATCGAAAATGAATTTTTTTTGGTAGTAAAGTTTGGTGATGAATATAATGACGAGAATGAAGAAATTTTAATATTACCTCATGGTGATTACGAAGTTAACGTTCAGCAATATATTTATGAGCTAATTGTTTTAGCGCTACCTTCAAAAAGAGTTCACCCTGGTGTAGAAGACGGAACATTAGAATCAGACATACTCGAAAAATTAGACGAACTAAGTCCAAAAGAAGAAACAATAGAAAATACTAATGAGGAAACAGATCCTCGTTGGGACAAATTAAAAAATTTATTAAACGATAAATAATAGCTAAGCAATGGCACATCCTAAGAGAAAAATATCGAAAACCAGAAGAGACAAAAGAAGAACTCATTATAAAGCTACTGTACCGCAAATTGCTACAGATCCTACAACAGGAGAAGCGCATTTGTATCACAGAGCACACTGGCACGAAGGTAAACTGTACTATCGTGGTCAAATTGTTATCGATAATACAGAAGAAGTGGCATAAGCCCACTGTTAAAAAATCATATAAACTCTCACAAAAGTGAGAGTTTTTTTGTTTTTAGTTGAATATGTGTCAAAATCCCGTTATTTTGCGCCATATTTGTATATAATTTAGTAATTTCGACGACTTTTTAAGCATTTTTTGTGCAATAGTTCGTGACACTAAAACTAAGACATGAGTAAAATCACAGCCGCTATCACAGCTGTTGGCGCATATGTGCCAGACTATGTGTTAACCAATAAGATTTTAGAAACTATGGTTGACACAAACGACGAATGGATTACCACTCGTACAGGTATAAAAGAACGTAGAATACTAAAAGAAGAAGGTAAAGGAAGTTCTTTCTTAGGTATTAAAGCGGCAGAAGATTTAATCGCTAAAAAAAATCTTGATCCTAAAGAGATTGATATGGTGATTTTTGCTACTGCAACACCAGATCTTCCTGTTGCTGCAAATGCAGCATTTGCAGCCTCTAAAATTGGTGCTGTAAACGCATTTTCTTACGACTTACAAGCAGCTTGTTCCAGTTTTTTATACGGCATGTCTACTGCAGCTAGTTATATAGAATCCGGAAGATATAAGAAAATACTACTTATAGGGGCAGATAAAATGTCTTCTATTATTGATTATACCGATCGTGCTACCTGTATCATTTTTGGTGATGGTGGCGGAGCCGTACTTTTCGAACCTAATGAAGATGGTTATGGATTACAAGATGAGTATCTACGTACAGACGGTATAGGAAGAGAATTCTTAAAAATCGAAGCAGGTGGTTCTATACTACCTCCTTCAGAAGAAACTGTAGCAAAAAAACAACATTTTGTGCAACAAGACGGAAAGACTGTATTTAAATATGCAGTTTCTAATATGGCCGATGCCAGTACCAAAATTCTGGAACGCAATAATATGACCGGGAATGACGTAAACTGGCTTATAGCACATCAAGCTAACAAACGTATCATCGATGCCACTGCTAAAAGAATGGAATTAGATGAGAGCAAAGTTCTTATGAATATTCAGAGATACGGTAACACGACTTCTGCTACTATACCTCTATTATTACACGATTACGAAAAACAACTCAAAAAAGGAGATAACATTGTATTTGCCTCATTTGGCGGAGGCTTTACATGGGGTTCTATTTATCTAAAATGGGCCTATAATTCCTAAACAACTAAACACACAATACCCAATATTATGGATTTAAAAGAAATTCAGAATTTGATTAAATTCGTAGCCAAATCAGGGGCTAGCGAAGTAAAGTTAGAGATGGATGATGTTAAAATCACCATCAAAACCGGAGGAGAAGACAGTAGAGAAACAACTTTTGTGCAACAGATACCAGTAGGTACAGCAGTTACTCCTCAACCGACTCCAGCAGCAGTTGCACCCACTACACCAGCTACACCGGCTCCTGTAGCCGCGGTAGAGAGCGCATCTGATGACAACTCAAAATACATAACTATTAAATCTCCTATAATAGGAACACTTTACAGGAAACCATCACCAGATAAACCTACTTTTGTAGAAGTAGGTGATTCTATAAAAGAAGGTGATGTACTTTGTATTATAGAAGCAATGAAACTTTTTAATGAAATCGAAAGTGAAGTTTCTGGTAAGATCGTAAAAGTATTGGTAGATGATGCCTCTCCAGTAGAGTTTGATCAACCATTATTCTTAGTAGACCCATCATAATTAACCTCAAAATTTCAAATCCCAAATTCCAAAAATCATAGAAAAATTGGAATTTGTTTTTTGGATATTGTAATTTTTAAAAAGTTATGTTTAAAAAAATTCTAATTGCAAATAGAGGTGAGATTGCGATGCGCGTAATCAGAACCTGTAAAGAAATGGGGATTAAAACAGTCGCGGTGTATTCTACAGCAGATGCAGAGAGCTTACATGTTCGTTTTGCAGATGAAGCCGTTTGTATTGGGCCAGCACCAAGTAGTGAATCCTACCTAAAAATGTCTAATATTATTGCTGCTGCAGAGATCACAAATGCAGATGCAATACATCCAGGATATGGTTTCTTATCAGAAAACGCTAAATTCTCTAAGATTTGTGAAGAACATGAGATAAAATTTATCGGTGCCAGTGCAGAAATGATTGATAGAATGGGAGATAAAGCTTCTGCAAAATCTACGATGATTGAAGCTGGTGTACCTTGTGTGCCAGGAAGTGAAGGTATAATTCCAGATTTTAAGACGTGTATAAAAGTAGCTAAGGAAACCGGTTACCCTGTAATGCTTAAAGCCAGCGCCGGTGGTGGTGGCAAAGGTATGCGCGCAGTTTGGAAAGAAGAAGAACTGCAAAATGCCTGGGAATCTGCCAGACAAGAAAGTAAAGCTGCCTTTGGTAATGATGATATGTACATGGAAAAGCTTATTGAAGAACCTCGTCATATCGAAATACAAATTGTTGGCGACAGCAACGGTAGAGCCTGTCACTTATCTGAAAGAGATTGTTCTGTACAACGTAGACATCAAAAATTAACTGAAGAAACCCCTTCTCCATTCATGACCGATGAGTTGAGAGAAAAAATGGGTGCAGCTGCAGTAAAAGCTTCCGAATATATCAAATATGAAGGAGCAGGTACAGTAGAATTCTTAGTAGATAAACACCGTAACTTCTACTTTATGGAAATGAATACCCGTATACAAGTAGAACACCCTATTACAGAACAGGTGGTAGACTATGATTTGATTAGAGAACAAATTCTGGTCGCTGCGGGAGTGCCAATTTCTGGTAAGAATTACGTTCCACAACTACATTCTATAGAATGTAGAATCAATGCCGAAGATCCTTATAAAGATTTTAGACCTTCGCCAGGTAAAATTACCAATTTACACATTCCAGGAGGTCATGGAGTACGAGTAGACACTCATGTATACAGTGGATATACCATTCCTCCAAATTATGACTCGATGATTGCTAAGTTGATTACCACTGCACAAACACGTGAAGAGGCAATCAATAAAATGAAAAGAGCATTAGATGAATTTGTAGTAGAAGGTATAAAAACTACGGTACCTTTTCATAGACAATTGATGGATCATCCTGATTATGTTTCAGGAAACTATACCACAAAATTTATGGAAGATTTCGAAATGAAAGAACCTGAAGATTAAATAACAAGAAATATAAGCCTCAGTAATGAGGCTTTTTTATGAGTTTAACTCAAAAGATGTCGTGAAAAGCGTAAATTCAAATATGAATTTAAGTTATTGGGAATATAAATCCTGGCTATCTAATATCGATTTTACCATTGTTGGTAGTGGTATTGTTGGATTATCATGCGCTCTTAGATTAAAAGATAAATTTCCTGCTGCCAAAATCCTGGTTCTAGAACGTGGAATGCTACCCAATGGGGCCAGTACTAAAAATGCCGGTTTTGCATGCTTTGGAAGTTTATCTGAAATACTAGAAGACCTCAACTCTCATACCAAAGAAGAAGTAGTACAACTTGTTCAAAAAAGACATCAAGGGCTTCAGCAGCTAAGAAAAAATCTAAGCGATCATCATATTGATTATTTACAATTGGGCGGATATGAACTTTTCACCAAAGAGGATAAAGATCTATATGCTACATGTCTTTCAAAAAAAGAAGAAATCAATCAACTATTAAAGCCCATTTTTAAGGATGATGTCTTTATTCAAAATAAAAACATCTTCAATTTTAAAAACATTCAACCCCACTATATTGTAAATCAATTTGAAGGACAGATTGATACTGGTAAAATGATGCAAGCCTTACTACATAAAGTACAAGCCTTAGGTGTTAAAATTTTAAACAATTGCAATGTTCAGGAAATAAATGATCTCAATAACAAAACTGAAATAAAAACAGATCATTTTACGTTTTCTACTCATAAAGCACTGATCGCAACCAATGGTTTTGCATCACAACTAGGAATCAACCAAGTAAAACCAGCTCGTGCACAGGTCTTGATTACAAAACCAATTAATGGTTTACATATCAAAGGAACCTTTCATCTGGATAAGGGTTATTATTATTTCAGAAATATAGATCAAAGAATCCTTTTTGGCGGAGGTAGAAATCTTGATTTTAAGACCGAAGAAACCACAGAATTAGCACAAACCGAATTGGTACAACAAAAATTAAATGAAATTTTACATGATGTGATTTTACCTGATACTAATTTCGAAATTGAACATCGCTGGAGCGGAATTATGGGCGTTGGTAACCAAAAAAAACCTGTTGTAAAACAAGTATCCAATACCCTATTTTGTGGAGTACGCCTTGGCGGAATGGGCGTTGCCATAGGAAGCTTAGTTGGCACGGAATTAGCAGATCTATTGTAGATAAATCTGTATTGTGGTATGAAAAAAATTCTTAGGTTTTTAGCAAGGGGCTTTGTGGCTTTTATGATACTTAGTCCGCTGTGGGTTGTAAGCTACACATGGATAGATGTTCCTGCTACACCTCTGATGGGAATTCGTAAACTTCAATCCAAACAAAAACATACCCTTCAACATCGGTGGGTGCCATTATCTCAGATTTCCAAGAATTTACAATTAGCAGTGATTTGTAGTGAGGATCAACGATTTGTTGAACATGAAGGCTTTGACAAAGAAGCCATCGAGAAAGCACTTGCCGAACACAAAGCTGGTAAGCGACTACGTGGTGCCAGCACGATCACACAACAAACTGCCAAAAATGTCTTTTTATGGCCACATCGCAGCTGGATACGTAAAGGACTCGAGAGCTATTTTACATTTTTAATCGAAAAACTCTGGACCAAAGAACGTATCCTCGAAATTTACTTGAATAGTATCGAAATGGGTAATGGGATTTATGGTGCAGAGGCTGCAGCACAATTTTGGTTTAACAAATCAGCAATAGATCTCAATCAAGATGAAGCTGCTGCAATTGCCGCTATTTTACCTAATCCAAGAAAATTTTTAGCGAATCCTGTTTCAGATTATACTCAAAAAAGAAAAGAATGGATCTTTATACAAATGCATAATTATGGTACTTTAGTATTTGATAAGAAACAGCAAAATGAGTACAACGAATAGTAAACAAGAACTACTGGAGCAATGCAAAAATTATGTGGACCAACGACTACAACGTATTCAAAAAACGATTTCAGATATTCAAGAATCTCTAACCTCAGAAACCAAGAGCAGTGCAGGAGATAAGCATGAAACTGGTCGGGCTATGCTTCAGTTAGAACGAGAAAAAGCAGGTCAACAACTCTCTGAAGTACAAAAATTACAAGAAATTTTGGCTAAAATTACTATTGCTCCTTCAAAAAACATCCGTTTAGGAAGCTTAGTCTCTACCTCGCAAGGAAGTTACTTTCTTAGTATTTCGGTTGGTAAAGTAACTATAGAAAACACCTCATATTTTGCTATTGCAACCAACTCTCCTATTGGCACATTATTATTGGGTAAAACTGTTGGAGATACTTTTAATTTTAATGGAAATGAAATTTCTATAAAAAGAGTAACTTGATACGATTTTCACACAAAAACATATCATCATGAAAAAATTTCTTCTATTTATCGCTATCGTTTTTATAATCAGTTGCAAAAACAATCAAACTACCGAAAAGATTGAAACCGAAGTTAAGAAAGAGCAAAAAGAGGAGGTTACACCCAAAAAACAACGACCTGTGGCATTAGAAAACAATAAATTCTTTGAAGTCAATGGTAAAAAAATGTTGTACGGGGGAAAAGACAGTATTCAGCATTTTGATATTACAGGTTATGACCTAAAAGATGAGCAGTTTCATTATGGTATTGGTAGAGAACATTTTCCTGCTATACTTCAACCTGAGTTTATTACCGTACAAGAGGCAGATTCTGTCTGGGCAGATGACACTAGATTTTTGGTAGCATACTCAGGAGATGATATAAAAGCCTATTCGGTAAAAGACCTTACAAGACACGAGGTAGTAAACGACGTTTTAAATGGTAAACCGATTATGGCGGTATACTGTATCCTTGCAGATTTGGGAGCCATTTATGAACGTAAATACGGTGATAAAGAACTCACCTTTGCACTCAGCGGTTATACGTATTATGATGATGAAGTTTGGGATGGTCTTGATGGATTTGTATTATGGGATAGAGAAACCGAAAGCCTTTGGTGGCCTCTAATTGACAAAGCCGTTTCGGGGCCTCTTAAAGGGGTTCAATTTTTGGAAATGGATAAAGCAAATTGGAAAGATACTACCTGGGGAGTACTAAAGAAATCCTATCCAAATGCTAAAGTTCTTAAATCTGGGCAAGATTTTGAACGCCCAAAATCCTGGAAAAGATATAATGATGTATCAGAAATTGTAAAAAACTATAGTGAGAAATAGAAAAAATGATTGAATTACATCTTTGTTGATATTAAAAATTTTCCGGTCTAGTATAAAAAAATGATTTTAAGTAAATTGCCAATTCATAAATCATCATTATAATGCAGAAGTTTTTTGTACTCACCCTCATAGGAATATTGCTTTTTTCGTGTAAACCGTATGAAAACACAAAACTCAGAAAAAATCAGATCACCTATGAAGATTTTAGAGCTGATCAAAGATTATATCCAACCGATGATGGTCTTATAAAATATATCGACAAAGGAAAAGGACCTGCTATTGTACTGCTACATGGTGTACCTACATCAGGATGGTTGTACCGTAAAATGATCGATCCTCTTGTGGCCAAAGGATATCGAGTAATCGTACCGGATATGTTGGGCTATGGCTCTAGTGATTCTCCTGAAGGTTTTGAGATTTATAATGGAGAAAACCATGCCAAACGCCTATTGCAACTTATGAAGGCCTTAGGGATTGAAAGCTGGTCACATGTGATGCATGATGCTGGTGGATTATGGACCTGGGAATTGATGAAACAGGATCCCGATAAAATTGAAAAACTAATTGTACTTAATACAATTATTTATGAAGATGGGTTTTATCCACCGGTAAGAATGAAGCCAGGAGGGTTAGCCAAAACTGCTATGTGGGCTTATCGCAATGGGGTTACAACCAATACTCTATTAAAAAAATTATTCGAAGAAGGGCTTAAAGAAAATACGCTTAACGTATTAGACATAGAAGGCTATAAAACCCCATTACTTGAAGGTAAAACATATGGCATGTATTACTTTTTTAGTCAAACCTGTAATGAGTTGCCCGACTACTCAGCCGTTTTTGAAAATATAGATATTCCGGTATCGGTAATATGGGGTATTCATGACACGATGTTACAATGGCCTCCTCAAGAAAACAGGGTTGCAAGAGCTTTAAAAGTAAACTCTGAAGATATTCATTTTGTAGATGAAAAACACTTTGTGCAGGAAACCAAAGCAAAAGAAATTACGTATAAAATTCTGGATTTTTTAAATAAAGAGTGATTTTTTATTGAGAATTTTAAATAGTACCCTTGAACTTAATTTACAGGTAAAAATGGATCTCGCTCTTTGGCGGTAAAGTACAACTCACTATTTTGAATACGTCTTCCAGGCTTTTCAAAAATAGAGTTTCATTTAATTTAGGCATAGATCTTTTACCCAGTTTTGTACTTCTACTTTTAAAATAGTTTCATTAATTAATTCCTGAATTTGATATAATTCATCTTTGCTAACAGCGAGATCTATTTTATCCGAAGGAGTTTTTAATAACAATGACCTGCAGTTTTTTGGGTCTTTACAATCTGCACAACATTGAGATTGTAGGGTTTCGGTACAGGAGTCTGAAAAATCCTTGAGTTCACTTAGATTGAGCAGAAAGCCAATGTCTCTAAAAACCAATTGAACTTTGGGCATTATGTCTTGCGTTTCTCTTTTCCAAAAGAAAGAGATGCCGACTTTGTTGCTGTATATTTTATCAATAGCGTTCATTATCAATCTATTTTAGTATCAAAAATAACAACTATTTATAATAAATCTAAATAAAAATAAGTTAAATAATGTCTTTTAATTTTAATTGAAGAGATACATTGCCGTTCCATTCGTTTTCATCTATCGTATATGCCGCTTTAAAACGCTGTTTTTTGGTAATCAAATCATGTTTCGGGCCTAATCCAAAACCTATTGATCCGATAGTAACATCATTTTTTTGTACTGTGCATTTTAGGTGTTTTTCGTCTGCTCCCACACATTTCCCATATCCAGTATCTGTTAGGCCTTCGGTCATAAAAATCGGTGTCATATTTCCTGGTCCATATGGAGCAAACTGTTTAAGAATACGATAGAACCTTGGTGTGATCTGTTCTAATTCTATGGCAAAATCGACAGATATTTCGGGAATTAGTAGTTTCTTATCAATTGTTGCAGAAACTACTTCTTCAAATTTTTGTTTAAACGATTCGTAGTGCTCCTCTAGTAAGGTCAATCCCGCTGCATATTTATGCCCTCCAAACTGTTCTATGTACTCTGAACAAGCTTCTAAAGCATTATAAACATCAAAACCTTTAACAGACCTTGCAGAGGCCGCAAGTTTTTCGCCACTTTTAGTAAAAACCAATGTTGGGCGATAGTAGGTTTCGATTAATCGTGAAGCTACAATACCTATTACTCCTTTATGCCAATTTTCCTGATACACCACTGTAGTATATCTTTCTTCTTCATTATTATTCTGTATTTGCCCCAAAGCTTCTTGAGTAATACTTTTATCGGCATCTTTTCGATCGCTATTATAGAGTTCAATTTCCGAAGCATATTGTAATGCTGTTTCAAAATTTTCTTCTGTTAAAAGATTAACTGCATGCAAACCATGTTTCATTCTCCCTGCAGCATTAATCCTGGGAGCAATAATAAACACAACATCTGTTATGGTGAAGACCTCCTTTTTTACCTGTGATATCATTGCCTTAATACCAATTCTGGGGTTTTCATTAATCACCTGAAGTCCATAGTATGCCAATACACGATTCTCTCCTGTTATAGGAACAATATCTGCTCCTATAGCGGTAGCTACCAAATCTAAATACAGTATTAAATCATCTATGGTTTGATCTCTATTAGCTGCAAGTGCCTGAATCAATTTAAATCCTACTCCACACCCACATAATTCTTTATAAGGATATTCGCAATCATCACGTTTTGGATCCAAGACCGCAACAGCGTCTGGGATCTCTTTTCCTGGTCGGTGATGGTCACAAATAATAAAATCAACATCTTTTGATTTAGCATAGGCAACTTTTTCGACGGCTTTAATACCACAATCCAAAGCAACAATCAAAGAAATGTCATTATCGTGAGCATAATCAATACCCTTATACGACACTCCATATCCCTCATCATACCGATCAGGAATATATGTGGCAATTTGGGGGGATAATGTTTTTAAATATGAAGACATCAATGCTACCGACGTAGTTCCATCTACATCATAATCACCATATACCATAATGTTTTCACTATTAGCAATTGCTTTTTCAATTCGAGATACCGCCTTGTCCATATCTTTCATTAAAAAAGGATCGTGTAAGTCGTCTAAAGAAGGTCTGAAGAATTTTTTGGCCTGATCATAAGTCTCAATACCTCTCTGCACCAAAAGCTCAGCGATTAAATTATCTACATTAAGGGATTTTCCTAATTCTTGTATTATTGTGCTACTTCCTTTTGGTTTTAGTGTCCATCTCATTCGTGTGGTGTATTCCAATATTAAAAAATCCAAAGTACAAAAAACATCTTGACCACTCTTGATTTGATATTAGTTTTGTATTTTGCTTTGCTAAAATTTTACATTTAAACTCAAAAAAACACATACACATGCCATTAGTTACTCCATTGTCTGCTGATCATGATCCAGAAACCAGAGAATTAGCAGAATTCTTTAATGAAACCTTAGGTTTTTGTCCTAATTCGGTGCTTACTATGCAACGAAGACCTGCTATTTCTAAAGCATTTATCAATCTCAATAAAGCAGTTATGGCTAATGAAGGTCGAGTAACCTCGGCTTTAAAACGCATGATCGCATGGGTAAGTAGTAATGCAACAGGATGTAGATATTGCCAGGCGCATGCCATTCGTGCTGCAGAACGATATGGTGCAGAACAAGAACAATTAGATAACATCTGGGAGTATAAAACACATTCTGCATTTAGTGATGCAGAACGAGCGGCATTGGATTTTTCTCTTGCAGCATCGGTAATTCCTAATGCTGTAAATGATAAAATCAAAGAGGAGCTATATAAATATTGGAATGAAGGTGAAATCGTAGAAATGTTAGGAGTAATTTCTTTATTTGGATATCTTAACCGATGGAATGACTCTATGGGTACTATGGTAGAAGAAGGTGCCATAGAATCAGGAGAGCAATACCTTGGTAAACATGGTTGGGAAAAAGGAAAACACGTTTAGTTTTTTAGAATAGAAATAAAGACCTCACAAATTTTGTGCTTCGATAAACTCAGCAACCAATTTGTGAGGTCTTTGTAAACTACTACAATCAAATATATGACTATACATTTCTCTAGAATAGGTACTTTTCTTCTCTTAATACTGTTTTTAATCAGTTGTAACAGGGTGGAAAAATGGTAAATGAAGTCAAGGCATTGCAACAAATTGAAATCACTTATGATGATTACCACGAGGAATTTGATCAATATAAAAGATCTGTATATGTAGATAAGAACCGAAATTTCATGACGGGTCATTTCTACGTAATGTATAAGGGCAAGGTTTCTGAAGAGCTTATATTGAAAGGTGGTCTTTTAGATGGTATTCATCGGATTTATAGCCCTGATGGTTATTTATCAAAAGAGCTAAGTTATAAAAACGGCTATCTTGATGGCGCGAAAAGAAGTTTTGACAAAGAAGGGAAAGTAATAAGTAGTTCTGTTTACACTAAAGGAAAAATAATAGGGAATGAAATTGAATATTCTGATAGTGGCAAAGCATTGACAAAAACAGAAACCAAAAATGGCATAACGTATAAGCATTCGTACCAAGGTGAAAAACTTAGAATGACTGTATATTCTGATAAAATTGACGGTGTTGAATATGAAATTATGCTACATTTTGATAATGTTGAATCTCTTAACGCTGCATTTGCCATTAAGGAAGAAGCCAGTAATTCTGAAGGGTCATCAAAGTTTTACATTTTGAACAACCAACTCAAAATTGTTGATTCAATTTCGCCTAAGGAAGAACCTGAGAAAATGATGGAAATATATCGTTTTCTTCAACAGTAATATTTCTAAATCTAACCATTTCAAACAGCAATAATCTTTTCTTTCACAGCTTTAATGATCAATCCTGCTGTATTTTTTACCTCCAATTTACCCATTAAGTTTTTTCTATGCCCTTCAATGGTTCTTACACTTAAAAAGAGTTTTTCTGCAATTTCTGCCGTTGTTAATTCTTGGGTAATAAGCTCTAAAACTTCTAATTCTCTAGCAGTAAGGTGGTAATCTTTGCCTATTTTAGGAGGTTTGCTAGTCTTATGTTTAAGTCCTTTTAATAATGCTTCTGAAACAAAAGGATTAAAATAAAACCCTTTCTCGTATACCGATCTTATAGCCTCTTCTAATTCTACTTGATTTGTGTCTTTTAACAAATAACCATTCGCTCCTACTTCCATTAAATAAGAAATCATTCTTTCTTCTTTATGCATTGTTAAAATGATGATTTTGAGGTCTGGATACATTTCTTGCAATTTTAATGTGGTATCTACCCCATTCATATCTTCCATCTCTAAATCCAACAAGATGACATCGGGTACTTCACTATTAAGCTTTGTTAAAAGATCTCTACCACTGATTGCTTCTAAAACCAATGAAATATCCGGCATTTTATTAAGTAGTGATTTTATTCCTTCGCGAAATAAATTATGATCATCAATTAATCCTAATTTTATAGTTTCCATAATTGATATGTTTTTAGTTTTTTAGAGTCCTTTTTATGGAATTTCAAGTTGAATTTTTATTCCTGAAGCTCTTTCCAAAAAGAATATATTTCCTGATAGTACCGATAATCTGCTTTCTATATTCTTTAGCCCAATTCCTTTTTGATATGGTAGTTTTTCTTGATCCATTCCTTTTCCGTCATCTTCATACAATATGATTAATGAATCATTTTTATTTTTTAGTTCTATTTTTATCGTTGATGCATCTGCATGTTTTAATGTATTGGTAATTAATTCCTGAATGATACGATATAGGTTAAGTTCTTTTGATTTAGCTATTATTTTGGAGGTATTATTTATAAACTCAACTTTTATTTTTCTAGAATCATTGATGGTTTGTGCCAAACTATATAAAGCTTCTATCAACCCCAATTTTTCTAGAACTACAGGTCTTAAATCCTGCGAAATACTTCGTACGTTTTGAATCATGTCGTCTAAAAAAGCACTCATTTTTTCGGTGATGCTTTTTAGTTCTTCAGGAGGAATCTCGGGTGTTATTTGCCCAAAATACAATTTAGTTGTGGTTAACATGGCACCCACATCATCATGTAGTTCTTTTGCTATTCTGTTTCTTTCCTCTTCTTGACTCGTAATTGATGTTTTTAAGAGTTCCTTTTGATAATCAGATTCAACTTTTTGATGTTTCTTTTGTTGTGCCAGTAACCTTCTTTGGTATATGATAAAGAATATAATCACTGATAGGGATAGTAGAAAAATAACTACCATACCGATGATTACAATCTTTAATGTAATAGCTTCTTCGGATTCACCCATATAGCAACGATATAAAAAATAATTAGCACAATGTTTACTATGGCATGAAGCCCCCATACCATATGACTTGCTTCATTATTTCCTTTGAACAGATTATTATTAATAAAAAACAGGATTAAATTACTAGAAAAATAAATCAAAAATCCAGAATTGATCCAAAACATCGGGTTAGTTTCTAGCGACGTATATTTTACTTCTTTAAGTAGGGTATAGAAGTAACTTAAAGCAAAAAATATAACAAGTAAACCCAAAAGAGTAGTTACATTAGAATTGAAGGCGTATAGATCTTGAAAAAACAAGGTGTTTATAATTGCAAAGACTGTGAAACCTATGCATAAAAAAATAAAAAAATACTTCGAAAACGTCTTTGATAATTCTGCCTTATAAATATTAACAATCAACAAAAATTCAATAACAGCATAAAAATGATACAACGGTAAATTATTTAATTTTTGATACCAAAAAATATTAGCAACAAATTCTACTATAAAAACTGCTATAAGTAGGTATAGCAGTTTTATCTGTACTTTGTTTAATGTCTTCAATTTAAATACAGCTAATACTAGTGGAATTATCACTATAAAAGAGGAAATCAATCGTAAGCTATAAAATAGTTCTTTACTCATTTGTATTTAAAAATATGTGTTATTTGACACATGTAGGTGGACAAGGACTTGAATATTCTGCATAAGTCTCACCATTATTAGATTCTAATATTCCTTTTAGATGTATCGTGTTTTCAGACAGTAATGGTCTTATACCTAATACCGGAGTAAAAGAAATCATATCTCTCATACCAAATTTATTCATATCGATACCTGGATAGAGTGTAATGGCTTCAATATCTTTTTCTGAATTCTTGATAATTTTGGCGATATCATCAAACTCAAAATATTCTACCCGTACAATTGATTCTGGATCACTCTCATATTTTTTACCCCAACAATGAAAAAGATCATCTATCTGATTCATCTCAGACTCGTACCAATTTTTCCAGACCATATCTTTAAAAATTTTAGGGACAGGAGAATCTCCATAACGGGGCTCTTCTTCAGAGACAGGAGATAATTCAAAAACCATATCTTCACTATCATTAACTTGCAAATAAGGGCAAAAAGTAATCTTATTTTTATCTTTTTTTTCTACGGCTAGGTAAATCTTAATGCTTTCAATTTCTTTTCTTATATCATTAAATCCTACTATATCTACCATTTCGAAACGAATCGCTCGATCGTACTGTGCGGTCTTCTTATTAAAGCAATGAAAATGATGTGCCAATTGTAACACATCCTCTTTACACCACCGTTTTGTGTTGTCATTAAAATCGCTTACCGTAACTTTTTTCTTTTTTTTTGTAGTTGTGTTTCCCATTTGTGTGTATTTAAAGGTTTATTATTGACTATTAAAGGTAACCAAAAAACACTTTTATAACTAACAATGACCCGATTAACAGGTAATAACCTCTATCAAACACGTATTTACCACATATCTCAATTTTGAGCTAAATCTTGCCTTCTGAAAACTAATCTAAAGAGCGTGGAGACATTACTATGGTTGAAAAATTGTGATCGTTATTTTTTTAAGTAATACTTATAACTTTTATACAGTAGAATAATGGTAATAATAAGAATTAATACCGCCCACATCCAATAGGTGCCAGGTAGATGGGCAGCTATCATTTGAGTATCTGAGTATTGTATTCTGCCATCTCTTTCAAATTGTTTGGTAAACAGATATCCTGTTTGTAGATATGTACTTAGTACACATTGAGTTCCTAAAAACAGAAGAGTAAACGCTTCGAGTTTTCGTACCCTAAGAATAGCAATAAAAAATAAAATGGCTGCAAACACGCTTAAGATAACTAAAGCTAATAATTCATGAATCCATAGGCATAATGATATTACTATTATCACAAGCAATAACCATAATGTGATTTTAGAAGTGATTCGATTTCTTGCAGAAGCAATGAGTATGGCTCCAGAAATGGCAGGACCTAGTAAACCGCCAGCAGAAGTAATTGCTCTGGCAATATTGTAATTTAGATAACTAAAAGAAACATTAGAATAAGCAACCCCACCGCCATTATCATAAATCTCTAAATAATAAAATTTCCCTCCCAGAAGCAATGCTGTGAGGCCATGGCCCATTTCATGAAACCAGGTACCCAATAATAATAACGGATACTGAATAATTCCAAAATATGGTAATTGCCATAGTAAAAAAACAAGAAGGCTAATTCCTATAATGGCAAGTAATGGTTTCTTTTTCAAATGATCTAAATTTATACGCTTGTTTAATGTTTCAATAACAGTATTTGGTGTGATTTATTATTGAACATCGGGGATATCTCATTCTTACGAGCAAATTATTTTACACTAAAATCTCCCTCATTTTTTGTTGAAGAACCGGTACTACCTCAATATCAAACCAAGGATTTTTGGTTAGCCAAAAACGATTTCTAGGAGAAGGATGTGGTAATGGTAAATATTTGGGAAGATACTCGTGATATGTTTTAACCGTTTCTGTTAACGTCGCTTTTGCTTTCTGCTTTAGATAGTATTTTTGGGCATATTGTCCTATTAAAATAATCAATTCGAGTGATGGCATATGATCAAATAATGGTTGGTGCCACAAAGGAGCGCACTCTGGTCGTGGCGGGAGATCTCCACTTTTTCCTTTTCCTGGGTAACAAAACCCCATGGGTACTATCGCTATTTTCGTTTCATCATAAAATAAATCATCAGTAATATCCAGCCATTTTCTTAGTTGTCTACCACTTGCATCATCCCAAGGAATCCCAGAGTTATGAACTTTTGTGCCTGGAGCCTGCCCAATGATTATAATTTTGGCTTTTGGATGTGCAGAAACTACTGGTCTTGGACCTAATGGCAGGTGTTCTTTGCACACATCACATGCTCTGATATCTGAGAGTAATGTTTGCATTATTTCTTTTTACCTTCTACGACAATTACGATCTCACCTTTTGGTGGTTTATTTTCAAAATGTTGTACAACTTCTTCTGCTGTTCCTCGTATAGTTTCTTCATAGAGTTTACTTAATTCTCTTGATACCGAGACCTGGCGATCAGCTCCGAAATACGCTACAAAACTCGCTAATGTTTTTACTAGTTTATGTGGAGATTCATAAAAAATCATGGTTCTTGATTCCTCGGCAAGTAACTTTAATCGGGTTTGTCTTCCTTTTTTCACCGGTAAAAAGCCTTCAAAAACAAACTTATCATTAGGCAATCCACTATTGACTAAGGCCGGTACAAAAGCCGTGGCTCCAGGAAGGCATTCTACAGGTATATTTTGCTCAACACAGGCTCTGGTAAGTAAAAAACCAGGATCACTAATAGCAGGAGTTCCTGCATCACTTATTAAGGCGATCGTTTCTCCACTTTGTATGCGTTGAACAATACGATCAACCATTTTATGCTCATTATGCATGTGATGACTTTGCATGGACGTAGTAATTTCAAAATGCTTCAATAATTTTCCGCTCGTACGAGTGTCTTCGGCTAGAATCAGATCAACCTCTTTTAGAACTTTAATTGCTCTAAAGGTCATATCATCAAGATTGCCAATAGGTGTGGGAACAAGGTATAATTTAGACATATTTCATATTAAAAACCGAAAGCATAACTTTCGGCAAAATAAATTATAATAAGGGTTTATAAAAGTATTAAGGCCTTACTTTTTTACCTACAAAATATGACGTTAATAGAAAAACTAATCCGGCTAATGCTCCACCCCATTCCCCATCACCGGCTTGTTGGTGTGCAAAAAAGGCCATGACAAAATTAAAGAAAAAACCTGCATAAGCCCACTCTTTTAATTTCTTCCATTTGTTTAATAAAATAACCGTAATCCCAGATAATTTTAAAACTGCTAATGGATACACCACATAACCAGGATAATTGAACGATGTGAATGTTTGTACAATTTCTTCATGATTAAAAAGATACATCCCGGCTGAGAATAACATTAACAGTGTTAATAATCCTGTAGCAATCCAATAAATAATTTTCATATGCTTGAATTTTAATATTTAGTGTTCAAATTTGCTGCTCACGATATCCATAAAACGCTCTTCATATTCTTGCTTACCGTCCCAATCATTATAATCGGGTTTTACCATAGTTAAGATAAATTCCTGTGCCTCATTTTTACTTCTTAATGTACTGAGTTGGGATAATACTCGATTATAATCTGGGGCACTCCCTTCAAAAAGATATTTTATAAACGCTAATCTGTCATTTAATCCAATATGGATATCTCTGCGCAACTGGTCATTAAGGGATTTAGGTTTTTCGTCTTCATCTATTTTTTCAAATATTTCCGGATTTGAAGAAGCAGGAACAAAAAGATCCTCGGTAACTCTGGCATTGATGCCTTCAATAATAAGTTCTGGCTTATTTTCTACATCGGGAACATGCTCTTCTTTTTGTTCTTTATTTATAACTGGTTCTGCTGGTTTCTCAATTTCGGGTTTTTCTTCAATAGCTATAGTTGTTTTGGGCTCAACAATCTCTTTAATTTTTTGTCTTACCTCTTCTAACGTATCTGATCCCTGATCTTCTAGAGCGGTTCTTACCTGTCCTATGGTGGGTTGTGGTCCTGCAAAATGAGATTCTGAAAAACTGAGTATGGTTAGCTTTTCATAAAGCTGCCTGGATTCTTCTTGCAACTGAGCCAGTGTAGATTTATCTATACCTTGTAATATTCGATGAGCAATACTTAAAAGTTCGGCTTCTAATTTCTTCTTCATAACTTTCTTATTCGTTTATAATACTGCTTTTTGTTTTTTAATAAATTTACCCATCCTAATGTGAGGATAAGGGATTTCTTTTAATTTATTCTGAAAAATACAAAATGTTTCTCGAAAATACAGTAAATCATAAAGAGCAATTTGGTTGGATAGAGGTAATCTGTGGTTCTATGTTTTCGGGTAAAACTGAAGAATTAATACGCAGATTAAAGCGCGCACAATTTGCAAAACAAAAGGTTGAAATATTTAAACCGGCTATTGATATTAGATATGATGATGAGATGGTAGTATCTCATGATGCTAACGAAATTCGTTCTACTCCTGTTCCGGCAGCAGCAAATATTAGAATCCTTGCAGATACCTGTGATGTAGTAGGAATTGATGAAGCTCAATTTTTTGATGACGAGATTGTATCTGTTTGCAATGATCTGGCGAACAAAGGTATTCGCGTGATTGTAGCTGGATTAGATATGGATTTTAAAGGTAATCCATTTGGACCAATGCCTGCATTAATGGCAACTGCAGAATATGTAACCAAAGTACATGCAGTGTGTACAAGAACTGGTAATCTAGCACAGTTTAGCTATAGAAAATCATCAAAAGACGATCTTGTTTTACTAGGAGAAACCGAAGAATACGAACCCCTAAGTCGAGCCGCTTATTATAAAGCAACCTTAAAAGAAAAAGTTAGGGAGATAGAAGTTAAAGATCCCAAAGAGGTGTCCAAAAATTCTAATACACAAAATGAGTAAAGCAACAGAGACCATCCTAGAAATTAACCTTGCCCACCTTACTCATAATTATAACTATTTAAAAAGTAAGTTGAAGCCTGGTGTTAAAATATTATCGGTAGTAAAAGCTTCAGGTTATGGTAGTGATGCTTCGGTTATTGCAAAACATTTAGAGAAAATAGGAACAGATTATTTTGCTGTAGCGTATGCTTCTGAAGGCGTTATACTTCGAGAGGCAGGTATAAAAACACCTATTTTGGTCTTGCACCCACAACCAGTGAACTTTCAAAAAATAGTTGAATATCAATTAGAGCCTAGTCTATATAGTTCTAGAACCCTTAAAGCATTTATTACCACTCTTGCGGCGAATAATCAAAAAGATTATCCTGTACATATTAAATTTAATAGTGGTCTAAACCGTATTGGTTTTGGTGAAAATGATATAGATCATATTATAGATCAGCTTTCTAAAACAGATACTGTTAATGTGGTTTCGCTACTTTCTCATCTAGCTGCCAGTGAAGATCATACCGAAAGAGAGTTTACAATAGCACAAATTAATATGTTTAAGAAAACAGCAGAAAATTTAATTAATACCTTAGGATATACCCCAATACTTCATCAATCAAACACTTCTGGTATTCTTAATTATCCCGAAGCACATTTTGATATGGTACGTACTGGTATTGGCTTATATGGTTATGGCAACGAAGCAAAATATGACACTCAATTAAAACCTGTGGCTTCTTTAAAATCAGTAATCTCGCAAATTCATAGTTTAGAACCTGGTGCATCCTTAGGGTATAACAGAGCATTTATTGCTTCAAGTTATACTAAAACTGCTACTATTCCTATTGGACATGCAGATGGCATTAGTAGACAATATGGTAACCAAAAAGGATTCGTTACTATCAATAATAAACGCGCCTATATTCTTGGCAATGTTTGTATGGATATGATTATGGTAGATATTACAGATATTGATTGCCATGAAGGAGATGAAGTGATTATTTTTGATGCAGAATCAAATGCCGTAAAAGTGGCAGAACATTCTGGAACGATTTCATACGAATTACTTACCGCAATATCTCCAAGAGTAAAACGTCTCGTTATCGATGATAATTGATTTTTATCGAAAAGCCTTGCGTAATATCTATTGTATTTTGAATGAATTCTTTAATTTTTGTTAAATTAGAGGTAAACTAATCATCTAAATTTAAAAATAGTATGGGATTATTTAAAGACTTTAAATCCTTCCTGTTGAAGGGAGATATTATAAACCTTGCTACTGCGGTTATTGTCGGTGGAGCATTCGGAAAAATTGTAGCCTCATTTACTAATGATGTTTTAATGCCTCCTATTGGTCTGCTGTTAGGAAAGGTAAATTTTACCGATCTTAAATTTCAGCTTACCGAAGCCTCTGTTAATGAAGCAGGAGAAGCCATTGCTCCGGTAACTATAAACTACGGATCTTTTGTACAAACCGTTATCGATTTTGTAATTATTGGGTTCTGTATTTTTATGGTGTTAAAAGCCTATGAAAAAAGTCAGAAAAAAGAAGAAGAAGCTCCTGCTGCTCCAGCCGGACCAACTCAGGAAGAGTTGCTTATTGAGATTCGTGATGAATTGAAAAAGCAAAATAAATAATATTTATCTATAGCTACCGCTATACTACATATTCTAACTAAACCGCCCAATTAAGGGCGGTTCTTTTTATGATTTGTTTATTATTTAACAATTAATACTGATTTTTATATTTTTTGTGTAAAATTTGTCATGCTGAAAATATTCCTCACTTTTGCTGGAATTTAAAAGAGTTTATCCGATTTTTGCAGTACGCAAAAGTATCAAACAAGTAAAAACGATGAAAGTAGCTGTTGTAGGTGCTACCGGCCTGGTAGGAACCGTAATGTTAAAAGTATTGGAAGAAAGGAATTTTCCTGTAACCGAATTAATTCCCGTAGCATCAGAAAGATCAATTGGTAAAAAAATAATATATAAGGGTAAAGAGTTTTCTGTGGTTGGACTTGCTACAGCAATAGAGATGAAGCCTGATGTGGCGCTATTTTCTGCCGGTGGAAGCACATCGCTCGAATGGGCTCCGAAATTTGCAGAAGCGGGCATCACCGTTATCGACAATTCATCTGCATGGAGAATGGATCCAACAAAAAAACTAGTGGTTCCAGAGATTAATGCAAAAGCTTTATCTGCAGATGATAAAATTATTGCGAATCCAAATTGTTCTACTATACAATTGGTTATGGCTTTAGGACCATTACACGATTCATATAAAATCAAACGTGCGGTAATTTCAACATATCAATCAATAACAGGTACCGGTGTAAAAGCAGTACAACAGTTGGAAAATGAGTATGCTGGAGAAAAAGGTGAAATGGCATATCCCTATCCAATACACCGCAATGCAATACCTCATTGTGATGTGTTCCAGGAAAATGGATACACCAAAGAAGAGATGAAATTGGTCAATGAAACGCAAAAGATTCTGGATGACCGCACTATAGCCGTTACCGCTACTGCAATACGAATTCCTGTAGTTGGTGGGCATAGTGAAAGTGTAAATCTTGAGTTCGAACAGGAATTTAATGAGAATGATATAAGAAAAATTCTAAATGAGACTCCAGGGGTTACTGTGCAAGATAATCCCGATACAAATACCTACCCAATGCCTATCTATGCAGAAGGTAAAAATGACGTTTTTGTAGGGCGTATTCGAAGAGACCACTCCAGAGAAAATGCCTTAAACATGTGGATCGTTGCAGATAACCTTCGTAAAGGAGCTGCAACAAATGCTGTTCAAATAGGTGAATATCTGGTAGAAAACCAACTAATCGGCTAAAATAACCAACCAAAAATGATGCCCTTGTTATCCTCGTGATAGCAAGGGTTTTTCTGTTTTATATAGTTAATATTATAAAAGATCCCTGTAAGGTTCTTGGCATTTTTCCCTCTAATACATCAATTTAATCACTAAAAAATAGAAAAAATGAATAAATTAATTTTAGCACTAAGAATAGTACTGGGAGTGATGTTAATCGTTTTCGGGCTTAATAAATTTATCGAGTTTTTACCAGCAATCGAGTTTGCTAATCCAGATGCAGGAATTTTGTTTGGTGCTCTGGCAAGTAGTTACATTATGAAAACCGTTGCTCTTGTTGAAATAATCGCAGGACTTCTATTAGTAATTAACAAATTTGTACCTTTTGCTCTTGTGTTACTAGCCCCTATTTCTATAAATATTGTGCTATTCCATGCTACTCTAGATCCTTTAGGGATAGCACCCGGAGCCTTTGTATTCCTTGTCAATTCTTTCTTAATACTTAAAAATTGGGGCAATTATAAAACTCTTTTTTAAGTCCAAAATTTTTCGTTTCTTAGAGAAAATTCTGACTGCTCTTGTATATTAATCCTACATGTCGCTAAACCCCAAAGCAACATTCAAGAAACCCATTTTTCTTAAGAGGATTATATAGAGCAGTCTTTTTTATACTTTCTTTAGCATTTAGAGCAACTTCTTTTGATAGATTTGTGAAATATTATAACGAGTTACATCATGAAAAACACACTGTTTGTGCTATCTGCTATATTACTAGTGGTAGCTTGCAAAAACGAAACTAAAGAACAAACAAGTAAAACCATCATTGCATTGAACTATCCCGAGACTAAAAAAGTAGATACGGCAACCACTTATTTTGGTAACAAAGTAGAAGACCCATATCGCTGGCTAGAAGATGACCGAAGCGAAGAGACAGAAAACTGGGTAGCTTCCCAAAACAAAACTACTTTTGGGTATTTAGAAAAGATCCCCTTCAGAAAAGATCTAAAAAAACGTTTATCAGCCCTTTGGAATTATGAAAAAGTAGGTTCTCCCTTTAAAGAAGGCGACTATACATACTTCTACAAGAATGATGGGCTTCAGAACCAATATGTGATCTATCGCTTTAAAAATGAAGGAGATGAACCCGAAGTATTTCTTGATCCAAACACGTTTAGCAAAGATGGAACTACGTCTCTTGGTACTATAAATTTTTCTAAAGATGGAAAACTGGTTGCATACTCTATTTCTGAAGGCGGTAGTGACTGGCGTAAAGTAATTGTTAAAAATACAGAAACCAACGAAATTGTAGGGGACACCATAGTGGATCTAAAGTTCTCTGGCATGTCATGGAGAGGTAATGAGGGGTTTTACTATTCTAGTTATGATAAACCAAAAGGTAGCGAGCTTTCTGCTAAAACCGATCAACACAAAGTATATTTTCACAAACTGGGAACTTCGCAAAAAGATGATGAGTTAATTTTTGGTGGGACCCCAAAAGAAAAACACAGATATGTTTTTGGAGGCGTAACCGAAGATGGTCGTTATTTAACTATTAGCGCTAGTACGTCTACTTCTGGAAACAAACTGTTTATCAAAGATCTTACAAAGCCTGATAGTAAACTCGTTACCATTTTAGATCATACAGATAGTGACAGTTATGTTATAGATAATGTAGATTCAAAATTATATATCGTTACTAACCTTAATGCGCCTAATCAAAAAATAGTAACTGTAGATGCTACGAATCCTACTCCAGAAAACTGGAAAGATTTTATCCCAGAGACAGAAAATGTACTAAGCCCAAATACAGGTGGAGGGTATTTATTTGCCGAGTATATGGTGGATGCTGTTTCTAAAGTTTTACAATATGATTATAACGGAAAACTAATTCGAGAGATTGCGTTACCCGGCGTAGGAAGCGCTAACGGATTTGGAGCTAAAAAAGAAGAAAAAGAATTGTATTATTCATTCACAAACTACAAAACTCCTTCTAGTATTTATAAATACACTATAGCTGAAGGAAAATCAGAAGTATACCGTAAGCCAAAAATAGATTTCGATCCAGAGAATTACGAAAGTAAGCAAGTATTTTACACCTCAAAAGATGGTACCAAAATACCTATGATCATTACTCATAAAAAAGGAGTTGAATTAAATGGAAAAAACCCAACCATATTATATGGTTATGGAGGGTTTAATATTAGTTTAACTCCCTCTTTTAGTATTGCTAATGCTGTATGGATGGAACAAGGCGGAGTATACGCTGTGCCCAACCTAAGAGGAGGCGGAGAATATGGTAAAAAATGGCATGATGCCGGTACTAAGATGCAGAAACAAAATGTATTTGATGATTTTATTGCTGCGGCAGAATATTTAATAGAAAACAAATATACTTCTAGCGATTACCTTGCGATACGTGGCGGGTCTAATGGAGGGTTACTTGTTGGGGCAACAATGACGCAACGACCAGATTTAATAAAGGTGGCCTTACCAGCAGTTGGTGTACTGGATATGTTGCGTTATCATACTTTTACAGCCGGTGCAGGATGGGCATATGATTATGGGACAGCAGAAGAAAGCAAAGAAATGTTTGAATACCTAAAAGGATATTCTCCAGTACATAATGTAAAAGAAAATGTAGCATACCCTGCTACTTTGGTAACTACAGGAGATCATGATGATAGAGTGGTTCCTGCGCATTCTTTTAAGTTTGCTGCAGAGCTTCAGGATAAACAATCAGGTAGTAATCCTACGCTGATAAGAATAGAAACAAAAGCGGGTCATGGTGCCGGAACGCCAGTGAGTAAAACCATAGAACAGTATGCCGATATTTTTGGTTTTACACTATTTAATATGGGATATGAGGTATTACCCGAAAAGGTTACCAAAGAAGTAAAAGGATAAGCAAATTATGCTCTTTACAAGTAGTACCCAAGAATAAAAAAGATCGCTAACCTTTGGTTAGCGATCTTTTTTATATTTAATTAATGCTTTTTACCTGTTTTAAAACCCATAGTTTACTCCAAGTCCAAATACTTCTCTGATCTGAAAAGCTCCAATAGCATTATCATCATAAATAGCCTGAAAGGTCAAATTCGTAGATAAATATTTGTTAATGGTCATCACAACATTTGCAGTATAGTCCACATCAACATTTTGTGGATCTTCTAAGTAATTAGCGTATAGATTTAAAATGTTTTCCACAGATACATTTTTCATGATCTCAAACTTGGCATATACATTAAGAGCAGCACCAAATTCAAAACGAGTCGTCTCATTGGCTTCGACTCCAAAATATCCACCAGCATCATTAAAAGCTGTAATAGCAGCCTGACTGTTTCCAACATCCGTAAAATCTCCATCAACAAATATTAGTCTGGCGGTAGCTGGAGCGATATTTACTTTTAAATTATCACTTTTTTTCCATAGCATTCCCGGACCTGCTTGTAAATATGCAGGAGAAAAAATATGTGTTGTTTCTTCTCTCGTTTCTCTTGTTCCAATTACGTCTCCTGTGACTTGGTCCAGTATTGGTTCTTCTCCAAACACATATCCCGGAGCAAATTGTGTTCTAAAATTTAAAAAGAACGAGTAGTACCAAAGAGATTCTTTGATTTGCTTACCCACCAAAGAATTAAATTCAAAACGATCATTGGTTTTTCGCGTAAACTCTTGATCTTTAAGTTTGGTTAAGCCATAATCTGCAAGGATTTTATTATCCCAGGTGATATCACCTTTACGATAATTAAAATCATACGATATAGACAAGTTTCCTGCGATGTTAGAGGTTCCTCCTCCAAGCCATTCGGCATTAAAAGCAGATTGGTTAAACAAAAAACTTATGTTTCCTGCCCTAGTCCACCCTTCTTTTGGAGCTTCTTCTTTTTTTTCTTCTTCTTGTGCAAAGGTAATAGTAGCCACAAATAGTAGCACCATAACTAGAAGTGTTTTTTTCATGTGATAGATAGTTTTAAGTAGTTTAATCAGATCATTATCCTAGTCAAGAGAGGGGTAGTACCATTGAATTTCAAAATTCGTTCGGTATAACTTAACCAAAATAAATATTCTTTTAATTATTTACATATTTATGATGGCAAATATATTTTAAGTAACGTTTTTTATGTTAAAAAAGGGGCGTATTACTGGTTTTTTTCGATAAAAAACAAGATTTATAGACCAAAGAACCTATTTTCGTTTATATAGAGGAACAGAAGAACATGCTTCTCCATACATAATACTTTTGGCAACGGGTTGTAATTTTTGAAGTAAGGAGATATAGGCTCCCTCAGGAACGGGTTTATTAGCACACCCTTTTATGATAAGAAGTTTGTCTTGATATACAGAAACATCAAGATCATTTATGATTTCGTTAAAGACAATAGTTTCAAGGTTATCTAAAGACCCTACAGCCACTTTTTTGGCAAATGGAGACAAGGCACTAGTAATTAAAAGATAAGCCCAACCTGGGATAATAGCATCTGTAGAACAGCGTAGCGCCACATATTTATCTTGATATTGGCTCCAATCATGCTCTGTAACATACTTTCTAAAGTCTTTTTCACGCAGAAGTAATCCTTCAAAAAGCCAATCTTTGATATCAAAAAGTATACGATCTCCTTCAGGATAATACTCTTCTAAATCAAAAGTGATCAGATTTTTATTATTAGCAACTCTATTTACAATTTCTTCGGCCATTACTTATATCCTATTTTTTCTGACAATTCTATTTTACTTTTGGCAAAATTTCCAGTTCCAAAAGCAATCTCCTTACCATCTTCATTATACAAAGTAGACTCTGCTACAAATATGTTTCTGGACTTAAATTTCACTTTACCCACAGATGTAATAATACCTTTATCTGCAGGCCTCAAAAGATTAACATTAAACGATGTTGTTAGTACAAAGACATCTTCAACTATCGAGTTTACCGCAAAAAAGGCAGCATCATCGAGTAATTTAAAATACACAGAGCCATGAATTGCTCCCAGAGCATGAAAGTATTTTTCTGATATTTCAAGTCCGATTTGAGCTATTCCTTCAGAAATTTTGACTGTAGTTGTATCAAATATCTTAGTATTGATATTCGCTTGCAAATACATTTTTTCTAATTTGTCAAAATGCTCTTTATTCATCTTTTCTACGCAATGAATTTTAAATTATAACATTCCTAATTCTAATTTTGCTTCTTCACTCATTAAATCTTGAGACCAAGGCGGGTCAAAAGTAAGTTCCATTTCTACATCATTTACAGCATCCAGAGATTTTACTTTCTCCTGGATCTCTTGTGGCAATGATTCTGCAACAGGGCAATTAGGAGAAGTAAGTGTCATTAAGATCTTTACATCGTACTCCTCATTGACAAATACATCATAAATTAAGCCTAGTTCGTATATATCTACAGGGATTTCCGGATCATATATAGTCTTAAGCACTCTAACAATCTTTTCTCCCAGCTCGTTTGTATCTATAACAGTTTCACTCATATTTATTTTTTAGTCTACTTCGACAGGCTCAACCTGACAAAAATGATTAATTTAATTGTGTTTGATAAGCAATAGCGTACATTTTTAATTGCTTAATCATGCTTACCAAGCCATTAGCTCGTGTTGGAGACAAATGCTCTTTTAAGCCAATTTCATCAATAAAATCAGTATTGGCCTCAATAATATCTTTGGGGTGTTGTGCAGAAAAAACTCGAATCAAAATAGCAATGATACCTTTAGTGATAATAGCATCACTGTCTGCTGTAAAGTCAATTTTGTCATCTTTCATTTCTGCGTGTACCCACACCTTACTTTGACATCCTTTGATAATATTATCGTCTGTTTTATATTTTTCTTCTATAAGTGGAAGGGATTTTCCTAGCTCGATCATATATTCATATCGTTGCATCCAGTCATCAAACATGCTAAATTCATCAACAATCTCTTCCTGAATTTCTTGTATAGTCATTACTTACAAATTTTGGACAAAAGTACAACAACAAATGAGCATAATCAAGGTTTTAAGAACGAACCTAAATCCATACCATATTACCATAAAAAAACGATAAATAATGCGGATGAATTGATACTATTCGATACTTTCTGCCAATGATAGTATAGTAGTAACTAATTGTTCTATTTCTTGAGGAGGATTACCATGATCAAAACCAGCCGAAGTGTAAGTGTTATCTCCCGAAGTAATTTTTAGCTGGGCGTGCAGAGCGGCATCTGAAGCTCTTTTACTTGTTGGAGGTGTAAGATTATTGATGTTTTCAACTTGTATGTCTTCGAGAAGGGAAAGGATCACATCCCAATCTTTTTTCGAGCATTTTTTTGAGTTTATTTCTTTTAGACTTCTGTCTTTTGTTTTTTCTATAACATCTTTACTAATCTTAATTTGAAAAAATGAACCCCTTGTGCTAGCTTCATACACTATGCTCTGTACATTATTTTGCGGTGGCTGTATTGAATGAGCAATACTTCGGCTTGTCGATTGCCCTTTTTCTTTAGATACTATTCTCACCAACGTATAATGTAAAGAAGAACCATCGGCAGGTGGGTTTTCAATTTGGTTTACTACTACTTCTAATTCATAGGTATACCCTTCTTCATAATCAAAACCTTCAATGTTATCATAAAAATACGTCCAATCATTGGCTATATTTTCTTTATACAACATGCATTTTTGGGGTGCTATCCCTTCACAATCCACAAGATGATCCCCAATAAAGACTCGTTTTGTTTCTTGACATGAAGAAAACAAAACCATCACACTTAGTACTAAAATAAACTTACTCATGGGTTTTCTCTTTTGTTTAAAAATATCGAAAAAATGAAATCAGACAACGTGCTATTGGATTTGTTTTATAAAACTTTCTCTAGGGCCTCCATCTGCAAAAACAGCTCTCATCCTATCTTTTTGACCCTGAGTAAACATGTACATACAGTTATCATCTACATAATCCATATAATTCATGGTCATATCATTAGAATTACAACTAACTCTTGGATATGCTGGACAACCATAGTTAGGACGATCTGATACAGGAGTATCTTCAACAAAGTCATCTTGAGAGCAGTTGCCATCACCCCAAATATGTCTTAAGTTCAACCAATGTCCGACTTCATGAGTAGTGGTTCTACCATGATCAAAAGGAGCAGAAACCGACCCTTCTGTTCCAAAAAACTCAGGAGAAACAACAATTCCATCTGTTGAAGGGTCATCGCCAGGAAACTGGGCGTATCCAAGAACTCCACCACCTATATTACAAACCCAGATATTTAAATTCCTCGAGGGGTCAATTACATTCGAACCTCCATTTGAAGAAAACTTCATTAAATCGTTGGTTCCCCATTCGGTTCTTGTAGAAGCAACTCTTATTATGGTATCTAATTTGAAACGAACACTGATATCAGCAGTTAAACTGGAAAATTCATCAGGAATTTGAGAGATATCGGTATTCGTTTTTGTAAAATCCTGGTTTAAAACCTTAATCTGCGAAAGAATCTGTTCATTACAAATATTTTCTTCATTTTTGCTATAAATCACATGCACAACCGTTGGGATGGTTATCGTATCTAAATCAGCTATTTTTTCACTTTTTCTAAGCTCGATAAAGGCCTTACATTGTTTTTCTATAGCCTCCATTCTGGATTTTAGTTTTGGTCTTTGAGCCATGTGCTTTTCCAAAACTTGCATGGTACCACATCTTTTATTAGCATCAATATTAGAGAGTTTATATACCGTTTTAGCCGTTTCGGGATCCATACATTCTGGATTGTTATCTGTACTTTTCTTAGCAGGGCAACCTAAAAACAAAAATATCGAGAGAATGATGCCCGGAATTACAAACTTTTTCATTTTTATGAGTATTACAATATATACGAAAAAACACCTTATTTTTATATTCAACAGAAATAAAAACATTATTTAACAGTTTGATTAACAAACTATTAACGTAGCTACATTTGTAATACAATTTAGTGATTTATAGACTGTAATCAAATAAAATGAGGGAGTAAAAACCCCCTCACCTTAATAACACTTTAATACAAACGCAACTAGTATTGATACTACTTTTTAATCACCACTTTTTTGGTGACAATTGTACCATCAACATAGATTTTTGTTAAATAGTGACCTCGTTTTAATCCCGAAACATCAATTTGAGATGTGTTTGAGGTAGAGATAAGCTTTCCGTATTGACTGTAAAGCTCAACTTTATGCACTTTTTGATTGTTAGACGTTTTGATGCTCAATGTTTTATTGGCTGGGTTCGGAAACACAGTTAAGTTGATCTCTGTAGATTCTTGTACCCAGGCATTACCACAATTATTTTCAAAAGTAATGTCATTAGAGTTTGTGATATCAGATACAAATTTTTGTTGTGCTGCGACATCTCCTTTTAGTTTGTAGTCAAGCCAAGAGTTTAAGAATTGAAACGTAATAGCTTGTTGTTGAGTTCGTGATATTTGAATACCGCTTGATGCACTATTTTCTCCAAAGTCACAAAAGAAGTTAGTATTTGCATAGTAACAATGTGCACCGCCTTTAATATTTATAAAGTATTTACAATCAGATCCCAAATTATCATAAATCGGAATATGATTCTCATCAGGAGGGGTTACACCATCACTGCTTCCAGAAAATACAATAGACTCTGCAGTAACATTAGTAGCTGGTGTTAGGGTATCAAATCGTAATAATGCAGGAGCAAAAGTAACCAGTGTTTCTACATCTGTTAGAGAAGCGGCAACAACGGCTGCACCTCCACCCATAGAATGGCCAATTAGGGCACTTTTGTTATCTACTAACCCGAATAAAACAGAGTTTCGATTGTCGTTTTCATTCTGGATTGCTTCTACCATAAAAGCAAGATCCATAGAAAATGCTTCATGATTAGCGAAGAATGAACCTTCAGTATTCACAAAAACTACAATATAGCCTCGAGGAACCAAGGTGTCATAAAAGTTTTGATAGGCACTAGAACCCATTACAAAACCATGTCCAAGAATAACTACAGGAAAAGATTCCTGCACTGCTTGTGCTTGGCTTGTTCTATTCACTTTAGGGTAATAAATTCTTGCATTTACTCTTCGATTGCGTCGATCTGCATCTCTGAAGGTTTTAGAGCTTGAACTGACATCGTAGTCCTGAGCAATACCGCTGCAAACTAGAAAAAAAATTGACAGAATACTTAATAGTACTGTTTTCATAATATATTTATTTTTGGTTAACATGAATGTGATAAAGTTATCTTGAAAAAAGGTTTTTTGCAAGAATAATCTAATATTTTTTAACATTATACCTAAGTCTTTAGTCATTATTGACTTATTTTCAAGATGCTGATAACTAGATATTTATTACTGATTTTGTTGACTACTGTTGGGATGAGATAGGGTTAAGGATGAGATTTCTACGCAAAAAAACTATCTCTTCTATGAGTACTTTTTTTCGCATACGAAGGGAGAAAAACTTCATTAAATTAGTAAAGAAAGAATACTTGTCAGTACATCTATTTTATACTGAACTAAAAAAATAAGCGTTTACCGCTATTCGGTAATCGTAGAATTTATTACGCTTATATCGGTATCTGCATGGGCAGAAATCCCTGGATAGGAAGGATACCAAGAGCCTCCAATATTATTTTGAATGGTAGACTCATTAATCATAACATTTCCGCTACGGTCGTTAGTAACAAAGAAGATAGCCGCACCAAAATCATTTACCTCGTTTACTTCTATTTTAGAACCTAAAAGAGTAAGTGTCATTGTATTTCCATCGTTATAAATTGCTCCACCGCTTCCTCCTCCTGGAGTTCCTGATTGACTTGGGTTACCACCGTTGCCAATAGCTCTATTATGTGAAAAAAGACTGTTTATAATTGTCCACGAGACTCCTATGCTACTTATAGCTCCGCCATTTGACCCAAAGTTTCCTAAGTTTTCTTTACCACCAAACGTACTATTAACAACAAATACAGGCTGGTTGTTATATTGACTGAATACTCGTATAGCTCCACCACCCACATCTGGGCCAATACTGGCACAGGTATTATTAAAAAAACGGGAATTCACTACTTTAAAACGCCCACCACGAACCCATATAGCACCTCCTCCGTCATATTCTGTTTCATTAACAGAGTTGCCATTGGCAAAAGTAATGTTCTGCACCGTAAGCTTTGGGTTATCTTGGTTTTGGCAATGATCTGTGGTCCAAACCTGATTTGGATCGCAGGTATTCATATATAGAATTCTAGTTTGATTATTGCCACTCAACGTCACCAATCCACCACCATCAATAACCACCTGTGTGTTGGCATCATTAAATATTTTTGCAGGTTGACTTAGTGTTATGGTAATAGGATCTGGACCACAATCGAATACAATTTTACCTCCGTTAGCAACAGCATCAATAAAAACCTGACCTGTACAACTCCCCGGTGTACCATCCCCAACTACTGTGTCTGGATTAGAAACATCTTCAAGTGATGCCTCTACAGGTATGGGATAACTCCCATCCGGATTTCCTGCAGGGATACCATCAAATGGATTTGCAAGGGGATTATCAATAATTACCGTGTTCGTATCATTATCATCACTACTACAGGATACTAAAAAAGCTATTGAAAATAGAAATGCATAATGCTTTGGAAAAAGATGTTGGATTTTCATATCTGGGGAATATGGTTATGTTGTAAAATCAAGAACGAAGTTTAACATCAGTTATTGTTTATTTAACTTGTTCTAATACAGCGAAATATAAGTACTCATTAAACTTTATTGTCTTTCTCCTTTTTTACAACCCCAAATAAACCTAAAAACTTCCTGTTCTGTATACTTACTAGTCTAAGAAAGCATCATTTTGGCTTTTTTAACAGCTTCTACTAAAGCATCTATCTCTTCTTTGGTATTGTAGAATGAAAAAGAAGCTCTTATGGTTCCTGGTATTTTATAAAAATCCATAATGGGTTGTGCACAATGATGTCCGGTACGTACTGCAATTCCTAATTTATCTACAATGGTTCCTACATCATAAGGGTGAATATTTTCTAAGTTGAAAGAAATTACAGAAGTCTTATTTTTAGAAGTCCCATAGATTTTTAGTCCTTCGATCTCTAATAACTTTTTTGTGCCATACTCGAGAAGTTCATTTTCATAACTAGCGATATTATCAAAACCAATACTGTTCATATAATCCAGAGCAGCACCAAAGGCTATACCACCACAGATATTAGGTGTTCCTGCTTCAAATTTATGAGGAAGTCCTGCATATGTAGTCTTTTCGAAAGTTACTTGATCAATCATCTCACCACCTCCTTGATACGGAGGAAGCTTATTAAGCCATTCTTCTTTTCCGTAAAGTAAACCTACTCCTGTAGGGCCACAAAGCTTGTGCGCAGATGCAACATAAAAATCCGCATCTAAGGCTTGAACATCGGGCTTTACATGAGGGCAGGATTGTGCACCATCAATCAACACGGCCGCACCGACTTTATGAGCTTTTCCAATAATTTCTTCAATAGGGTTTATAGTTCCCAAGGCATTAGAAATATGATTTACAAAAACAAGCTTAGTTTTGTCTGAAAGCAAATCATCATACACATCCATCAACAACTCTCCATCTTCATTCATTGGGATCACTTTAAGCACAGCGCCTGTACGATCACAAAGCATTTGCCAGGGAACAATATTAGAATGATGCTCTAAAGCAGAAACGATAACCTCATCGCCTTTAGATAGAAAGTTCGTAAAGCCAGTAGCAACAATATTAATACTGTGCGTTGTTCCTGATGTAAGAATAATTTCATGAATATGCTGGGCATTAAAATGTTCTTGTACTTTTTTTCGGGCTAGCTCGTAGGCATCTGTGGCTACCTGTGATAAGGTATGAACACCACGATGAATATTAGCATTATAATTACTATAATACTCTACAATTGTATCAATTACCACCTGTGGAGTTTGAGATGTGGCAGCATTATCAAAATATACCAGAGGTTTTCCGTTTACTTCTCTTTTTAGGATCGGAAAATCTTCTCTGATTTTATGTACATCAAGCATAGTAATTTCTTTCTGCAAAAGTACTAAGTATTTCTAATTAGGATTGTTTATTTTTAGATTGGTTTAACCTTTTTTCTTATGACGCGATTTAAAAAAACTATTGGCGGTATATTAATTGTCTTATTTGTTGCAATTTGTATTGCTGCTCCTCTAAATTATCCGAAACTTGCTATCATAACAGGGTACTCTGCAAAGAACATGAACTCATCTGTTTTTATAGGGAACAGAAGCATGGAATTTACGGATACCTATGACAATAATTTTGCTCCGGTTAACTTAGCGGATGATGTGGTGAATGTGAAAGAAAAAACAACGGTTGCTTCTGTTTTTGGACTAAAAGAAAGAAAAGCGATTTATCGTGAAGGGTTAGGAAGTGTTTTAATTAATGAAGATTTTGATGAAAACTCCCCTGTTTTAATTCCTAATAGAACTAAAACAGAAACAAGGCTATCCTATCCATATGGAGAATTACCACAAAAAGATACCGTTTTTAATACTATTGATTATGCTAAAGTAAATAGAACCGTTACTTCAATTTTTGATGTTAACCAAGAAAGTGAAAAGAAAACAAGAGCAGTTCTAGTCTTATACAAGGATCAGATTATTGCAGAGAAATATGTAGATGAGTTAGATAAAAACTCCAGGTTATTAGGGTGGTCTATGACCAAGAGTATTCTAGCAACTATTTACGGAGTATTACAGAAGCAAGAGGGTATTAATATTAAAGATAAAGCCCCAATAGATGAATGGCAAAATGATGAAAGAAAGGAAATTACCATCAATAATTTGCTACAAATGAATTGTGGTTTGGAATGGGAAGAGGATTATGGTTCTATTTCAGACGCTACAAAAATGTTGTATATAGATAGAGATATGACTACATCGCAGATTCATAAAAAAGTAATTCATAAGCCTAATGAGCATTGGTACTATTCCTCTGGTGTTTCTAATTTGTTGTCAGGAATACTTAGAAAACAGTTTTCTACGTATCAAGAATATCTGGATTATCCGTATCGTGAGTTTATTGATAAGATCGGGATGCACTCTATGCTTCTAGAAACAGACATGGCCGGTAATTATGTAGGTTCTTCATATGCATGGGCAACAGTAAGAGATTGGGGTAAGTTTGGGCTTCTGTATCTTCATAGAGGAAATTGGAATGGAACGCAAATTTTTGATCCTCAATGGGTAGATTATGTCACTACACCAAGCCCAACATCAGAGGGTGATTATGGAGGGCATTTTTGGTTAAATGCCGGAGGATTTTATCCAGACGCACCAAGGGATATGTTTTCTGCAAATGGTTTTCAGGGACAACGGGTGTTTATTATTCCTTCAAAAGATTTAGTTATTGTGCGTTTTGGATTGATTGGAGATGCAGGAGTGGATTTTAATAGGTTTATAAAAGAGATTACTGAAGCGGTAGAATAAAAAAGATCTCACCGTTTTTTACAACTTGTGAGATCTTTGCTTTTATATTCTTCTATATGTTACAAATCAAAACCAAGGTTTACACCTAATTTATTGGCAATAAGTTTGTTAATCCTACTCTTTAGCTGAGGTATTTTTACACTTTGTAATACGTTATTTGCAAATGCATACATCAATAGTGCTCTAGCTTCTTTCTCACCAATACCTCGAGATCTCATATAAAACAAAGCGTTATCATCTAATTGCCCAATAGTACATCCATGAGAACATTTTACATCATCTGCAAAAATTTCTAATTGTGGCTTTGAGTTAATCGTTGCTTTGTCACTTAATAAAATGTTATTATTAGACTGAAAAGCGTTCGTTTTCTGGGCTTCTTTATTTACAATAATTTTCCCATTAAAAACACCTGTCGCTTTTTCATCAAAAATACCTTTGTAGTCCTGGTGACTCTCACAATTTGGTTCTGTATGATGCACCAGAGTATTATGATCTACATGTTGTTTACCTTCTATAATCGTTATCCCATTAAGAATAGAGTCAATACCTTCTCCTTTTTGATAAAAATTCAGGTTGTTTCTGGTAATATTTCCTCCAAAAGCGAAAGTATGTACGGATGCCACACTCTGTGCTTGCTGCTCTATATAGGTGTTATCTATTAGAGAAGCATGTTCATTATCATTCTGAATTTTATAATAATCAACTATTGCTCTTTTATCTACAAAAATCTCGGTAACAGAATTCGTCAATACCGGGTTATCGGTAAGACTTTGATGACGCTCAATAATCTGAACATGTGAGTTTTCTTCAACAACAATTAAATTACGAGGTTGTAGCATCTGAGCCGATTCTTTCCCTGTAGAAAAATGGATAATCTGTATGGGCTTATCTGCCAATTTGTTTTTTGGGACATAGATATATGCTCCTTCTCTAGAGAAAGCTGTATTTAAAGAAGTAAGACCATCTTGCTTTGCTATTTTATTGAAATAATTATCAATAACAGCTTTATACTTATCATGACTTAATGCAGATGACATTAAACATACATCTATCTTATCATGAGTAGTTTCTGATAGGTGCGAGGAATATTTTCCGTCTATAAACACGATCTTATAAGTATCAAGATCATGAATGAAGTACTTTTTAATGTCTTTAAACTCTAATGCATTTTCCTCATCAGGAAAAATGCTATAATCGTGTTTCAGTACCGTATTAAGAGAGGTATATTTCCAGGCTTCTTCCTTTTTGGTTGGAAATCCTTTTTCTTCAAAGACCTTGATGGCCTGACTTCTGATATCATGAACAGGAGCATCTATATCTACTGTGTTTTCAAAAGCCAAAAAAGAAGATACTAGTTTATCTTTCAATTCCATAATTCAGTTTCATGTTTTGTTTCGTACGAAACAGTTTCAAGTTTCAAGAGTTAGCTTCTTTATATTTAGTACCCTTGAATTCTTTTTTGTTTAAATAACTTATAAAACCAGAAATTCTTCTACTTAAGGTTTCATAATCGCTTACTAATATTTTTAATGTTTCTTCTTCAATATATCCTGAATCAAAAATCCTATATAATTGAGATCTTGTTTCTCCTGCAGAGCCTTTAGCTATAGAAAGGAATTGTCTAAACTCTAAATTACCATCTCTTTCAAAACCTTCGGCAATATTATCCATTACCGAACCCGAAGAACCTTTAATTTGATCTTTCAGCTTATAGTCCTTTTTTAATTCTGTTGTTAAGGATAAAACAATAATTTCCTTACTTAATCTTCTAGCTTCTTGCCAAATTTCTAAATTTTCAAACTTCTTAATGGTTGCCATCTATACTTAATAAACTTGAAATCTTAAACAATAAACCAGAAACTTTAACTATGCGTTTATCTCTTCCTTAATCCAATCATATCCTTTTTCCTCTAACTCAAGAGCTAGTTCTTTGGTGCCAGATTTCACAATTTTACCGTCATACAATACATGTACAAAATCAGGAACAATATGTTCCAACAGTCTTTGATAATGTGTAATTACAACAACAGCGTTGTCTGAGTTTTTCAATTTATTTACTCCATTAGCAACAATTCTTAGTGCATCAATATCGAGACCAGAATCTGTTTCATCCAGAATAGCCAATTTGGGCTCCATCATTGCCATCTGAAAAATTTCATTTCTCTTTCTTTCACCTCCAGAAAACCCTTCATTAAGGGAGCGGGATAAAAATTTACGATCAATTTCTAATAGCTCAGATTTTTCACGAATTTTCTTCAACATATCCTTAGCCGGCATCTCTTCAAGACCCTGTGCTTTTCGGGTTTCGTTGATCGCAGTTTTCATGAAATTAGTTACCGTTACTCCTGGTATAACAACAGGATATTGAAATGAAAGAAAAACCCCTTTGTGAGCACGCTCTTCAGCCGCTAATTCTTCAATATCTTCTCCTTCTAAAAGAATTTCGCCTTGTGTCACTTCATATTCTTCTTTACCAGCTATGATATTGGCTAATGTACTTTTACCTGCACCATTTGGTCCCATTATAGCGTGAATCTCTCCTGCATTAACCTCTAGATTAAGGCCTTTTAGAATTTCTTTATCTTCTACACTAGCGTGTAAATCTTTTATTTTCAGCATCATCTCTTAATTTAAATATTTAGGTGCTTTTGGCATTTTATTAAAATCTTCTTTTTGGTGTTGTAAGTAGACTTTTGCATTATTTTCTTTAGCAAAAGCTTCAAACTTATCCATACTTTTTAAGGTTTGATCTACATCAAAATTAAAAACAGGGACTCTTTTGTGTTCTCTATTTTCATACAAATGGTATAAGTCTCCTGATAATAACAGCGGTCCATGTTCTTTTAGATCAAGATACAAAACTTGATGCCCAGGAGTATGCCCCGGCATAGATTTGATAACCACACTTCCGTCATTAAAAACATCAAAATCACCATTGAGTTTTTTGATGTTTGTTAGCTCTTTTATAGCATTATAGTTATCTGTATTTGTTTTCTGACTGGTTACACTCGTAATAGAATCATATTCTATTTCTTGTACTAACCATGTAGCCTTCTTGAAGGTATTTGCATGGCCGGTATGATCAAAGTGCGAATGTGATAAGGCAATATATTTGATATCACCTATATTCATCCCTATTGATTTCAATTGATTGACTACAGAATCTTTTCGTGATACTGTAAAGGCCCCACTTGGATCCGTAAAGGGTTCTGGAAGACCTACTAACGTTTCTGGAAGCCCAGCATCCCACATCAAATTACCTTTAGGATGACTAATTACATAAAAGGCATCAGCAAATTCTTTAGTTTGGCCGCGATAGGTTGTGTCTTGAGAAAAAAGCTCTAAATTATTGACCATTACAGTACCTCCGTTAAAAGTATAAAGTTTTACGTCGGGCTTTTTCACTTCTTCAGAAATAACCGTGGTCTCTGCACTTTCTTTTTTAATCTCTTTGCATGCAAAAACGACTACAACGAGAAACAGTAAGGCTATATTTTTTTTCACTTTAGTTTATAATTAATGATCTGAAAATTCAGCGAAACCATCTGGACTTCTTTTTTCAGTGATAATTGATGTATTAATTTTCCTCATTTTGAGATTCATTAGAGCCTTCTTCTGTATCAGAAGATTTTATTTTTGTTGGCAACTCAGATGTTGGTGCACTTACTCCAATAATTTCTTTTATTTCTATAATTTCTTCCCAACCTTGTTCGGGATTTGGCTTAATAATTCCCTTTATAACCACAGGAACCATATCATATTCTTCCCTCTGTAAAGGGGCTACTTTCTGGGCTAATTCGCGAGTAATTTCGTCAATTACAACTCCATAGATGAAGTCTTTACCTTTTATAACCGCCGCATCATCAATGAGAATAAATTCACCTCGAATTAGGTTAGGGTCATCATTTTTGTTTTCGGTTTTACAACAAAAAAGTATTAGGCTGAGGGCAATGAGAAGAAATGGTTGTTTCATTAATGTTGATTTGATGTTTATTAGTTATCCAACAGAACCTTCAAGAGAAATCTCCAAAAGTTTTTGAGCCTCTACAGCAAACTCCATAGGTAATTTATTCAACACTTCTTTACTAAAACCATTAACAATCAAAGCAATAGCCTTTTCGGTATCAATACCACGTTGATTACAGTAAAAAATTTGATCTTCACCTATTTTGCTAGTAGTAGCTTCATGTTCTATTTGAGCAGTTTTATTTTTTGCTTCTATATAAGGAAACGTATGAGCGCCACATTCATTGCCCATCAATAGCGAATCACATTGTGAAAAATTGCGCGCATTTGTTGCTCTGCTATTTATTTGTACTAATCCTCTATAGCTGTTTTGTGATTTTCCTGCAGAAATACCCTTAGAAATGATTGTACTTTTGGTGTTTTTGCCTAAGTGAATCATTTTTGTACCGGTATCTGCTTGTTGAAAATTATTGGTAACCGCTATAGAATAAAATTCTCCTACAGAGTTATCTCCTTTAAGCACGCAAGATGGATATTTCCAGGTTACTGCTGACCCAGTTTCTACCTGAGTCCAAGAAATTTTAGCATTAGTTTCACAAATTCCTCGTTTCGTTACAAAATTATAAACACCACCTTTTCCTTCAGCATTACCAGGATACCAATTTTGTACTGTAGAATATTTTATTTCGGCATCATCAAGTGCTATTAATTCTACAACAGCGGCATGTAATTGGTTCTCATCACGAGATGGGGCTGTACACCCTTCGAGGTAACTTACATAACTACCTTGATCGGCAATTACCAATGTGCGTTCGAACTGACCAGTCCCCGCCTGATTAATTCTAAAATACGTTGATAATTCCATCGGGCAACGAACTCCCTTTGGAATATAACAGAAAGAACCATCACTAAAAACAGCAGAATTTAATGCTGCATAAAAATTATCTTTCCGAGGGACCACACTTCCGATATACTTTTTGACCAATTCGGGATGCTCTTGAATGGCTTCAGAAATTGAACAGAATATAATTCCTTTTTCTGCAAGTGTTTCTTTAAAAGTAGTGGCTACAGATACAGAATCCATTACAATATCGACAGCAACGCCTGCCAATTTCTTTTGTTCATCTAAAGAAATTCCAAGCCTTTTAAAAGTATCTAATAACTCGGGATCAACCTCATCAATACTATTGTATTTTGGTTTTTTGTTTGGTGCAGAATAGTAAGAAATATTCTGAAAGTTAGGTTTTTCATATCTTACATTTGCCCATTCGGGCTCTTCCATTTGTTTCCAAGCACGAAAAGCTTCTAACCTCCATTCTGTCATCCATTCGGGCTCTTCTTTTTTCTTAGAAATTGCTCGAACTATATTTTCATTAAGACCCACAGGAAAAGTATCAGATTCTATATCAGTATAAAATCCGTACTCATATTCTTTGGTTTCTAATTCTTTCTTTAAATCGTCTTCAGTATATGCCATCTTCTTTATCCCAAAAAAGTTAATTCGGGACCTCTTTTTTTATCAATTAAAGTGAAAAACTTTCTCCGCAACCACAAGTTCTGCTAGCGTTGGGGTTATTAAATACAAAACCAGTACCATTTAAACCTCCCGAATATTCTAAAGTTGTCCCGATGAGGTATAAAAAACTTTTCTTATCCACAATGATTTTTACACCATTATCTTCAAAGACCTTGTCTTCTTCTTCATGTGTTTTGTCAAACTTTAAATCATAAGACAAACCAGAGCAACCACCGCTTTTTACACCAACGCGTACATAATCGGTAGTAGCATTATATCCATCTTCACTCATCAATTCAACGACCTTACTTTTTGCTATGTCTGATACCTTAATCATGCTTCTTTATAAATAGATTAATTCTAAATGAAATGCAAATATACTACATAAGTAGATTTTATACACGAAACCTAACATTAATCTAACATATATGTAAATAGATAAAAGTTATAAAACATATAATGCCCTCGTGAAATAAGGTCAATTGATTATGATCAATTACCTTTGCAAAATGATTGAAGATAAAAATACATCGAAGACACAGATATCCGAATTGGGAGAATTTGGACTTATTAATCATTTGACCAAAAGTTTTGAGATTAAGCAAAAAACTACTGATTTGGGGATAGGAGATGATGCGGCTGTTTTAGATTTTAAGACTAAAAAGTGTGTGCTCTCCACAGATTTATTAATTGAAGGAGTGCATTTTGACCTTGCTTATGTTCCTTTAAAACATTTAGGATATAAAGCAGTTATGGTAAACCTATCTGATGTGTATGCAATGAATGCAATAGCAAGTCAGATCACCATTTCTATTGCAGTATCCAATAGGTTTCCTTTGGAGGCTTTAGAAGAATTATATGCAGGAATAGAGACTGCCGCCAAGATGTATAATGTAGATGTGGTAGGAGGTGATACAACCTCATCAACCACAGGATTAATTATTAGTATTACTGCTGTTGGTTATGCTGATAAGGATGATTTGGTATATCGAAACGGAGCTAAAGAAAGTGACCTTTTGGTGGTTACAGGAGATTTGGGAGCAGCATACATGGGGCTTCAGATTCTTGAAAGAGAAAAGCAAGTGTTTGAAGTAAATCCAAATTCGCAACCGGATCTGGACCAATATGCATATCTTATCGAGAGACAACTTAAACCCGAGGCAAGAAAAGATATCTCAGGGCTTCTTAAAGCACTTGAGGTACAACCAACAAGTATGATTGATATAAGCGATGGTTTGTCATCTGAAGTAATACATCTATGTACGCAATCTAAAGTCGGAGTAAATTTGTATGAAGAAAAAATACCTTTGGATCCTGCAGTAATTTCTGTTTGCGAAGAGTTTAAATTGAATAGTACTACGGTAGCTCTAAATGGTGGTGAAGATTACGAATTGTTATTTACAATCAAACAAGAAGACTATCCTAAAATTAAAGCGAATCCAAACCTTACCGTTATTGGACATATGACCGACAAGAAAAGTGGAATAGGGTTAGTTACAAGAGCAAATGAAAAAATAGAATTGCAGGCTCAAGGTTGGAATCCAATCAAAGAATAATTATGAAGCAGCTTGAAATGCAGTTTTAGCTCTATTTCTTTCAATCTTCTTAGCATGTACTGAAGCTAAAGCATTATTAATTTCTTGTAATTTAGGAGTCATCACTTCTAATCTACCTCTACTGTTAGTAGTAGCTTTTTCGCGACAATGAGCACACGTATATTCTTTTATATGATGAGTAACATCTTTAGAAAGAAGATAGTCGTGACCAAATAGAGAGCAGTAGATTTTTGAGAAAGAAAAGGTAGAGCGTGGGGTAGATTTTTTCATTTTTTTCTGGGGTATTAGTTCATAGACGAGTGTTACATGTTCATTATCAATACAATAATAATATTTTTTTTGTAATTACCCTCCTTTTGTAAGAAAAAAATGTCTTTAATAGTCGAATTTTAACTAAAAAAAGCCTTTTAATCGGTTTTTTAACCTGTAAAAATGTATTTTATCTATAGTTTACCGATTTTTTCCTCTTTGATTTGCTTCAAGAATATTTGTAATCCTGATAAAAGTTCTTCTTTATTTTCTATGTAAGACATATGCCCCCCGCCCAGAGTAATTAGATCTGTTTTACATTGCTCTGCTTCTTTGAGGCTTTGAGCGTAATCCAGTACCGGATCTAATTCTCCGGCAAAGATTATTTTAGGTGCTTCAAGAGTATTCAAAATAGAGGTCCTGTCCTTTCGTATTTTCATGCCTTCTAACGCCGAGATAATTCCTTGTAAAGAAGTTTTTGAGGCCTGATTTTTAATCTGCTTTATTTCATTTACAAAGATAGATTGGTTTTTTTCTGCAAATAGATTTGCTATTGCCATACTCGTATATGCATTGGGGTTTTTCTTCACGATATCGATAGCTCGTGTACGATTTAGTTTTCGTTCTTCATTATCGGGAAAAGACGTAGAATTAAGCAGTACTAATCCCAAAACTATATCAGGAAAAAGGTCTACAAAAGCCAATGCAGTATATCCTCCCATTGAGTGACCGATTAAAGCTGCATTAGAAATTTCTAAATGATCTAAAACGGCTTTTACGGCAATAGCCATATCTTCCATAGAGTGAATATATCCCAAACATTCGGTATCCCCATGACCTAGCAAATCAATAGAAACACAATGGTAATAATCAGAAAAATAGAGAATTGTTTCTTCCCACATCGTAGAATTCTCTAAAAACCCATGTAAAAAAACCACGGGAGCCCCTTTTCCTACAGTGTTATAATTTATTTTGATTCCTTTGTATGATAATATCATTTTGAAATTTTATTTTTAGGCACATAAACCTAACTAAATGAGATTTAATAAAGAAACTTTCGTCGCAGGATTTGCGTTATTTTCTATGTTTTTTGGAGCAGGAAACCTTATGCTTCCGCCACTTCTGGGTTTGAAAGCTGGTGATGCATGGTTTTTGGTAGCCCTGGGTTTTGTTATTTCGGCTGTAATCATACCGTTACTAGGGATTTTTGCTCATGCTAGATTACAAGGCACAATGCTGGATTTTGCAAAGAAAGTATCTCCTGGTTTTAGCCTTGTATATTGCTTATTAGTGTATATTATATCGATTGGATTACCTTCACCCAGAACGGCGTCGGTGACTCATGAGATTGCTATTCAGCCTTTTTTTGGTACAAGTGCCTTGTTAACCAGTAGCATTTACTTTGCATTCGTATTCCTTTTCGTGATTAACCGATCTAAGATTTTAGGACTATTGGGGAAATTTCTTTCTCCTATCATATTTATTGTTGTTCTTAGTATTATCTGTATTGGAGTTTTTTCTACAGAAGTTCCTCTTATCGGTCCTTCAGATTTTCAAACACCAGTAATTAGTGGGTTGTTAGAAGGGTATCAAACCTTTGATGCCATAGGAGCTGTAGTGGTAGGTGGTGTGATTATAATTTCATTAAAACTTAAAGGGGAAGATAATTTTGAAAGAAATCGAAACTTGATCATAAAATCAGGTATCGTTGCCGGGATAGGGCTACTTATTATTTATTCAGGAATGATCTATAATGGGGCATTATTTAATACCGAATTTGATAAAGAAATCACACGAACAGAATTGTTGTCTGAAATGAGTTTAAAAACTCTTGGCAACATAGGCAAAGTATTCTTAAGCATATTGGTTGGACTGGCTTGTTTTACTACTGCCGTAGGTATTGTAACCGGTACAGCCGATTTTATGAAGGGGGTCTTCGGGGATTCTCAAAAAGCATATTTTATTACCGCAATTATTGGTTGTGTACTAGGCGTTCTTATGGGACAATTTGATGTACACTACATCATTAATGTAGCCGTACCTGCGTTAATGTTTATTTATCCCATTACCATTGTTTTGATCCTCTTAAATATTTTACCCGATAAGCTTACTTCGCCTATGGTTTTTAGAGCTGTTGTTATTGTGACGATACTATTTAGTATCCCTGATTTTTTAGGTTCATTAGGGATGCGAGAAGTCGTTACTCCGGTTTTAGATATTCTTCCCTTAGGAGAATATAGTCTTGCCTGGCTAATACCGGTGTTGATCACTTTGGTTATTCTGAATTTGATTGCCGTAAGAAATAAGAACACTAGGGCAGTTTGATGTTATATTAACAATTAACAAATAGTCTATTTCTTACAAATAATTAATAATCAAAAACTTAAGAAACCTGTCATTTAATAAGCATCTTTAATTTTCTGTTAACATAACTGAAATTGAATATATACTCAATATATTAGTTATACAGGCTTACTTATTCTTGATTTAAAATTAAATAATGAGTTATAATTTCCTGTAAATTAAAGTCATAGAAATAAATCTTCCCTATTTAAACAGTAAAAAACAACCGTATTTACACAAAATAAATACGGGTTATCCTTTAAGTAGGTTTTTTGTCGGATTTTTAACATATCTTTAGAATATTACCAACTTAAAAAAGCTCATTTATACTTATAAAAAGAGTACCTAGTAAAAAATAGTCTTTCAGTTTCAAAATAGATTGTATAATTTAAAATTTTTTAAATGAAAAAAAGCTACTTTTTTATCCTGATCTTAGTTTTAATGTCTTGTGAAAATGATGACTATGTTTTGATACATTCAGATACGAAACTAGATGGTTTCAATGTTTCGAATTCATACCCAGACATTACTAATATGACAGAGCTGGATCTAAAACTATTACAAAGATTAGATAGTGTAACAGATGGTTTAGGCGTTTCCTTTTTTATACTACCAGACAGTGATGACTATGCTAACATCCCCCAAGACCCATTAAACCCTATTACAAAAAACAAGGTAGAATTAGGGCAACTTCTATTTCATGAAACCGCAACAGGAGGAAATCCTAAGACTCAGGAGATGAAAGCTACCTATTCTTGTGCTTCCTGTCATCATGCAGCTGCAGGATTTAGTTCTGGCACTAGACAAGGTATTGGTGAATCTGGCCTAGGATTTGGGATTAATGGTAACAGTAGGATTATCAACCCAAATGTTCCATTGGATTCTGTAGATATACAACCACTTCGTTCCCCAACGATATTAAATGTTGCATATCAAGATGTAATGCTTTGGAATGGCCAGTTTGGAGGCACGGGAACAAATGCAGGTACCGAAGCCAACTGGACGAATATTCCAGAGAATTTTTTAGGATTTCAAGGTGTAGAGGTACAAGCTATAAAGGGACAAGGTGTTCATAGATTATTAATTGATAAAAAGTTCACAAGAATTTTTGATTACAAAAGAATGTTTAATAGTGCTTTTCCTGATATACCAAAAGAAGAAAGATATACTACACAAAATGCAGCATTAGCAATTGCTGTCTATGAAAGAACTGTTTTGCCAAATCAATCTCCTTGGCAAAAATGGTTAAAAGGAGATTTTACAGCCCTTACTAATAAAGAAAAAAGAGGAGCAAGAATATTTTTTGGCAAAGGAAAATGTTATAAATGCCATACAGGTCCTGCTTTAAATGATAAAAAGTTCCATGCTTTTGGGATGGGTGATTTTGATAATTCTGATAAAGCAATTGTATTAGGAAATGTAAATTTTGAAACCGTCAAAAAAGGAAGAGGGGGTTTTACCAATAAACAAAAAGATTATTATAAATTTAAAACACCTACTTTATATAATCTTGTTGATAATGGGTTTTTTGGTCATGGCGGGACATTTACTTCTGTTAAAGATGTGATCGTATATAAAATTAATGGAGTTCCTCAAAATACAGAGGTCCCTCTAGAAAGATTGGCTAAGCAGTTTGGAAACATAAGAGCATTAACAGAAAACCAGTTAAACAACCTTACTTTGTTTATTGAGAACGGGTTGAGAGATCCTAATCTGGTAAGATATGCCCCTGTTACAATAAATTCTGGATTTTGTTTCCCCAATAATGATCCGATATCCAGAGTAGATTTGGGATGTGACTAATTCAAAGTAGCAATCCACCATGTGTTCCCAAAAGGATCTTGAAAACCGGCTCCTCGGGAGCCATGGTCTTCCGCCATGGGTTCCATTAATGATATTGCCCCGGCTTCTATGGCTTGGTAGTAGGTATGATCGGTATCTTGCACATATACATACATAGACCCCGGATGAGAAGGATAGTTTTTGGTCGCCTCTGCGAGAAGAATTGTACTGTCCCCAATCTTAATTTCAGAATGTTGTATTCTTTGATCGGTATCTAGTTTGCGAATCATTTCTTGAGCATTAAAGATTTTACGTATGAAATCAATAAAAGCTTCGGCTTCTTTAACGACTATATAAGGCATTGCCTGTTGATGACCGGCGGTAATTTTCATTCGTTGCATAACCCCAAAAATAATTTTTTGTTTGTAACGCAATACTTGGCAAAAATATTCTATGAATTCGTAGAAATAAAATAAAAAAGATCTCATGGGTTTTGAAAACCCATGAGATCTATTATTTTAATACACCTCAAATCAGACCTATGCCTGGTTCATTAGTTCTTCAATTTCTTCAGCTTCAATAGGGATATTGGCCATCAAATTAAAAGGTTCTCCCTCCTCTTGTAGTACCACATCATCTTCTAATCGAATACCAAACCCTTCATCTGGGATATAGATACCCGGTTCTACTGTAAAAATCATATTGGCTTGCATAGGTTCAGTTAGAATTCCGTAGTCATGCGTATCCAGTCCTATATGATGAGACGTACCATGCATAAAATATTTTTTATAGGCTGGCCACTCTGGATCTTCTTTTTGGACATCGGCTTTATCTAAAAGCCCTAATCCGATTAATTCTGAAGTCATAATTTTTCCGACCTCAACATGGTAATCGGCCCAAATAGCTCCCGGCACCAACATTTTTGTGGCTTCATTTTTAACTCGCAATACTGCATCATATACTTCTCGTTGACGTTTAGTATATCTTCCTGATACTGGTATAGTACGAGTAAGATCACTAGAATAATTAGCATATTCTGCAGCTACATCCATAAGAAGTAAATCCCCTGCTTTGCACTGTTGATTGTTTTCAATATAGTGTAGTACGTTGGCATTATTTCCACTCGCGATTATAGGAGTGTATGCAAAACCCTTGGACCTGTTATTAATGAATTCGTGCAATAATTCGGCTTCAATATTATACTCCCAAACACCTGGTTTTACAAAACCTAAAAGCCTGCGAAATCCTTTTTCGGTGATATTACAAGCCGTCTGCATAAGATCTATTTCTATTTGATCTTTTACAGCGCGTAATTGTTGTAAAATAGGGTTGCTTTTGGCTACAGAGTGAGCAGGATATTTGTTTTTCCACCATTTGGTAAAACGATCCTCTCGAGTTTCGGTCTCTACATTTGATCGGTAGTGCTCATTGGTATTTACATATACCGTATCACATTGTGTCATAATTTCAAAGAAAACCTTTTCTAAATCCTGAAGCCAGTATACTGTTTTAATTCCCGATACTTCAAGAGCTCGTTCTTTGGTTAATTTTTCTCCTTCCCAAATAGCAATTAGCTCACTGGTCTCTTTCAAAAATAAAATTTCACGATGTTTTTCTTTAGGCGCATCTGGAAAAAGCAACAAAATACTTTCTTCCTGATCTACACCACTTAAATAAAAAATATCTCTGTGCTGCTCAAAAGGCATCGTACTATCTGCGCTAATCGGGTATATATCATTACTATTAAAAACAGCAATACTATTAGACTTCATTTGTGCTATGAAGTTTTTACGGTTTTGAATAAAGAGTTTTGAATCAATTTGGTGATATTTCATTTGTGGTATATATTACATTTCCATTATGGATTTCCAAAAATACTAAAGCCAAAAGAATGTATTGTTAAACAATATCTAAAAATTTTGAGATTACTTTAACAAAAGCTACTTTGATCCCATTAAATTTCCATCAAAATGAAAATATTTCCGTCATCTTTATTCTTTCTATTTCTTTCTTCATTTCTTTTTTCTCAACAACCAGCAACTACTGCAGAAGCAATACAAAAAGGATTGCAAAAAAAACAGCAAATGGTAACGACTTCATTGGTGAAAAATGTTTCCTTCGAAAACATTGGACCTTCAGTAATGAGCGGACGTGTTGTAGACATTGATGTAAATCCAAAAAATACTACAGAGTTTTATGTGGCATATGCTTCTGGAGGGTTATGGCATACCGTAAATAACGGAACCACATTTGAACCCATATTAGATTCGGCTAAAACAATTAATGTAGGTGATATTGCTGTAGATTGGAAAAACAATATAATTTGGGTCGGAACTGGAGAAAATAATTCGTCGAGATCATCTTATGCAGGGATTGGTATTCTAAAATCTACCGATAAAGGGAAAACATGGGAAAATGTGGGATTGCTTGATTCTCATCATATTGGTCGCATTATACTTAATCCCGATAACCCAAATGAAGTAGTTGTGGGGGCTGTTGGGCATTTATATTCTTCTAATGAGGAACGTGGAATATACAAAACCATTGATGGAGGCTCCACATGGAAAAAAACATTGTTTATTAATAATGAGACGGGAATTATTGATCTGGCTTATGCTCCGGGTAATTTCAAAACCATGTATGCTGCTGCATGGGATAAAGATCGAAAGGCATGGAATTTTAAAGGAAACGGAACAGGATCAGGGATTTATAAAAGTGTTGATGCCGGAAACACCTGGGAGAAGATTACTATTGAAGTAAGTGGTTTTCCTACGGGAGAAGGCATTGGAAGAATTGGCTTGGCAGTTTATGATGAAAATACGATCTATGCAGTGCATGATAATCAATTTAGAAGGAAAAAAAGTGACCATGAAAAAGATAGGGACAGACTAACCAAAGAAGATTTTAAAACAATGTCTGCTAAATCTTTTTTGAATATTGAAGACAAAAAACTAAATGCATTTCTTAAAACCCATGATTTTCAAGAAAAATATAGAGCAGATAATGTTAAAAATCTGGTTAGAGCAGGTACTGTAAGACCAAAAGATCTAGCCAAATACCTTGAAGATGCTAATTCGATGTTTTTTGACACTCCTGTAATTGGTGCCGAAGTGTATCGAAGTGATAATGGAGGTACATCATGGACAAAAACACATTCAGACTACTTAGATGATATTTTTTTTAGTTATGGATATTATTTTGCCCAAATACAGGTAAATCCTAATAACAAAGACCATGTCTATATCTCGGGAGTGCCGATTTTAAAATCCAAGGATGGAGGCAAAACATTTGTAAGCATTAATGGAAAAAATGTTCATGCAGATCATCATGCATTGTGGATCAATGCTCAAAATCCTAATCATTTAGTCAATGGTAATGATGGAGGTGTAAATATTTCATACGACGATGGAGAGCATTGGATAAAAGCCAACCAACCTAATGTAGGGCAGTTTTATGCTATCAATACCGATAACGAAGACCCATATAATGTATATGGTGGTTTACAAGATAATGGTGTTTGGGTAGGGTCACATGATGCTAAAGAAGATGATTCATGGCATCAAAGTGGGCATTACCCCTGGAAAAAAATTATGGGTGGAGACGGAATGCAAATTATGATTGATAATCGCAACGCAAATATCGTATATACAGGATATCAATTTGGGAATTATTATAGATTAAATCGTGCTTTAGAGGAACAAACCTACATACAACCCAAACATGAATTAGGAGAATCTCCTTATCGATTTAACTGGCAAACACCTATACTGCTCTCTTCTCACAATCAAGACATCCTATACTTGGGCGGAAACAAGCTAATGCGCTCTATGAACCAAGGTGATGACTGGACAGTAATCTCTAAAGATTTAACCACGGGAGGTAAAAAAGGAAATGTAGCGTATGGAACATTAACCACAATTTCAGAATCCCCATTTCAGTTTGGATTACTATATACAGGTAGCGATGATGGATTAGTGTATATAACCAAAAATTCTGGAGGGAGTTGGGCCAAAATTTCGGATTCTTTCCCCAAAGATTTATGGGTATCAAGAGTGGTTGCTTCTTCTCATAAAAAGGATCGTGTTTATGTTACTTTAAATGGATATCGCTGGGATGATTTTACAGCCTATGTATATGCAAGTGAAGACAACGGAGAAACATGGAAAAATATCGGTGAGAATTTACCTCTATCACCTGTAAATGTGATACGAGAAGATCCTAAAAATGAAAACGTACTTTATTTAGGGACAGATAATGGCACCTATGTTTCATTAGATAGAGGAAAAACCTGGCAAGCTTTTTCTAAAGGTTTACCCAATGTAGCTATACATGACATCGTGATCCAGCCAGAAGCTAACGATTTATTGTTAGGCACACATGGTAGAAGCATCTATAAAACTAATATTGAAGCGCTACAATTACTTAATAGTGAAATCATGAACAAAAACCTTCATGTTTATAATACATCGGTTATTGAATGGTCTGATAAATGGGGGGACTCTTGGAGCAAGTGGTTTAAACCAGAGGTACCATCTTCAACTTTAAAATTCTATACCAAAAACCCAGGAAAGTTTTCTGTAAAAATTACTACAGAGAACGATAAAACACTTCAGGAGTTTTCGACTAAAGCTGATAAAGGACTTAACTATGTGAATTATGACCTAACTATTACCGAAAACGGAAAGACTATTTTAGAAAAAGAGTTTGAGGAAGAAGAAATTCCAAAACGAAAAAATGGAAAATATTACCTTCCGGTAGGGAAATATTATGTTGTAATTTCTAATAACGAAATAAGAGAAAAAGTGTCATTTGGGGTGAGGTAAGTATTGAATCAATGATATTTTTGAGCCTATTCATCAAGAATACACAAAAAATCATTCTATACATGTGATCTTTTAACCTAAATTAGCATTCATTAAAGCACTTTTTATGACCCTTACCATGAGCATTCCGGCATTGCTGTTTCCTGCAATATCTCTAACTATGTTAGCATATAATGCAAGATATTTGGCTATTGCCGCATTGATCAGACAATTGCACAAAGAATATTTAGATTCAAAATCTAAAAACATAAGACTACAAATCACAAATCTTCGAAAAAGACTATGGTTGATTAGAAATATGCAGGCCATAGCAATTATTAGCTTTCTTACCAGCGTGATCACCATGTTTCTGTTATATGTAGAGCAAAACAATTGGGCTAATATTGTATTTGGGATTAGTTTATTTTGCCTTATGATTTCGCTTATTTTATCATTTATTGAAGTTCAGATTTCTACCAAAGCTTTGTCAATCAGACTCGATAGAATTGAAGAGAATACCTAAGAAATTCTTATCTTGTTTGTTTAATTATTCTTGAATGCTTCAAAATGAACTTTTTAACAATGTAATACAGGATTTCAATGCAGGGTATTGGGAGTTATACGATGATCCCGATAGAGAGGTTTGGTCTGAAAAGTTCTATGAAACCATAGGATATTCAAAAGAAGAAGTATCCCCAACTCTTGACTATTTTTTAGAGCATTTACTTCATAAAGAAGATGTAGATGTATTTAGAGATAATTTCCTCAACTATAGAAAGAACAGTGTAAATTTCAAACAACATATTAGAATTCTTTCAAAACAAGGAGAATACAAGCTGTTTAGATGTGCTACCAATGATGAATTACCTGTAAACATAAAATCCGAAGTTGATCTCATCTTCTTTTTCGAAATAAAGTTAGAGCCAGAACAAAATATTACAAAAGACAATTTCTACTACAAAGAAACTGCCCAAATGACCGCCACAGGTAGCTGGTATGTAGATTTTCATAAAAGAAAAAGTTATTGGGATTTTGAAACCAGAAGAATTTTAGAATACCCAGATGACTACATTCCTTCTCTTAAAGATTCTGCCATCTATTATGCAAAAGATTCTAGGCAAAAGGCAGCGGACTTGTTTTTTAATTGTGCAATGGTGGGCACACCTTTTAATACCGAAATCAAAATGGTTACGGCTAACAAAAGGGTTTTTTGGGTAAGAGCAATAGGAAAACCAGTCTATAATGAAAATAAAGAAATTATAGGGATACGAGGTGTTTTTCAAGACATAGATGATATAAAAACGAAAGAACTAAGACTTCAAAAATCTATAGATATAATAGCTTCTCAGAATTCTAGGTTATTCAACTTTGCGCATATTGTATCTCATAACTTAAGATCCCACACCAGTAATTTATCTTTACTGGTTCAACTCATAGAGGGTATCGATAATCCCGAAGAAAAGATCGCGTTAATAGATGAAATCAAACAAATATCCTCTAGCCTAAACACCACCATCGAACACCTAAATGAAATTGTTACGATCCATACCAATAGACATCAGGAAAGAAAATCAGTTAAATTTCAGAATGCTTTAAATCTAGTTATTAATGGTATAGGGAGAATGGTTTCTAAAAGTAAAACCAAAATCGAAGCTGATTTTAAAGAAATTGAAGAAATTGATTATATCCCAGCATATCTAGAGAGTATTCTACTAAACCTCATAACCAATGCCATTAAATATAAACATCCCGATAGAGATCCAATTATAAACATTACTACATATATCGAAGGAAATAACCGATATTTAAAAATTTCGGATAATGGAAGAGGAATAGATATGAAGCTATTCGGAGATAAAATATTCGGAATGTATAAGACCTTTCATTACAACGACGATGCCGTTGGAATAGGGTTGTTTTTAACCAAAAACCAGGTAGAATCATTAAATGGTAAAATTACTGTAGAAAGTGAAGTCGATACAGGAACTACATTTATAATTGAATTTTAAAAAACTAACATCCCCCACAAAATGAGTCACAAAATTGGATTAACATGCATTATAGACGACGATAGTATGTATGTGAATCTTGTAAAAAAGATTATTGAAGCAAAAAATCTTTGCCAAAATTTAATGGTATTCCAAAACGGAAAAGACGCTCTTAATTATTTTGAAGCAATTCTTACCAATTTAGATAAGGCTGCCATACCTGAGATTATCTTTTTAGATTTAAACATGCCAGTAATGGATGGATGGGAGTTCTTAGAGAATTTTACTAAGATCAAAAATAATTTCGGGAAAATAATTACCCTTTATATAGTAAGTTCATCTATCAATCCTGTAGATGTAGAAAGAGCAAAGAACATTAACTCTGTTAAGGATTATCTAATAAAACCGGTTACAATAGAAGACTTGGAGTCTATATTTTTAAATCAATCAACATAAAAAAAGACCTCATTTTATGAGGTCTTTTTTGTTTTTTATGACCAACACTAGATTTGTGATACACGAAGCGTATTTACCATCCCTTTGGCAGTGATAGGCATAGCAGCAAGATTAATTAACATATCTCCTTGTTCTACGAATCCACGATCCATTGCAATTTTATTAATATCTTCTACAGTTTCATCAGTACTTACAAATTTATCATAGAAAAGTGCCTTTACACCCCATAACAGACTTAATTGAGAAAGTATTCTTTTATTACTTGTAAATACTAAAATATGTGCATCTGGCCTCCATGCAGAGATCTGAAATGCAGTATATCCACTATTGGTTAATGTACATATCGCTTTGGCATTAATATCATTAGCCATATGCGCCGCATGATAACAAATAGATTTTGTAATAAATCTGTTTGTTCTTATGTGAGGAGGATTTTGAGGCACGTTTATTAACTCAGAATTTTCTACACTACTAATAATCTTAGTCATAGTTTCGATTACCTGTACTGGATATTTTCCAACAGAAGTTTCTCCAGATAACATTACAGCATCTGCCCCATCCATTACAGAATTAGCCACATCATTTACCTCTGCTCTAGTTGGAGTAAGGCTATCGATCATGGTTTCCATCATTTGTGTGGCGATAATAACCGGTATTCTAGCAGTTTTTGCTCTTAGAACCAGTTTTTTCTGAATAAGAGGAACTTCTTGTGCAGGGATCTCTACTCCTAAATCTCCTCTTGCTACCATCAGCCCATCACAATATGCCACAATTTTATCAATGTTTTCTACTCCTTCAGGTTTTTCAATCTTAGCGATAATAGGAATTTTATGTTCGCTATGTTCTTTGATCAAGTCTTGAAGCTGCATTAAATCTTGAGCGTGGCGCACAAAAGATAACGCTATCCAATCCACTTCCTGTTGGCACGCAAAAATGGCATCTTTTATATCCTTTTCTGTTAGTGCAGGCAGAGAAATGTTAGTGTTTGGTAGGTTAACTCCTTTTTTAGACTTTAGAGGACCTCCTTGTATTACCTTGGCTTTAACGATGTCTTTACTATTTGAAGAAACTACTTCAAAAATCAATTTACCATCATCTAATAATATTCTTTCTCCGGCTTTCACATCTCTCGGAAAGCTTTCATAGTTCATATATACCTTTTCCTTTGTCCCTTCAAAAGGTTCTCCGGTTACAAAGTTGATAAAATCACCATCATTTACAATGATATCACCTTTCATAACACCAACCCTAAGTTTAGGTCCTTGTAAATCACCTAGTATTGCAGCATTATATCCATGTTTTTCGCTAAGCTCTCTAATAATTTTCACTCGCTCCTTTACATCATCATAATCAGCATGAGAGAAATTTATTCTAAACACATTTACACCAGCTTCGAGCATTTTTTTTAACACTTCTTTGCTACTTGTTGCGGGTCCTAGTGTGGCAACTATTTTGGTTCTTTTACGTTTTGGCATTATTCGAATATTAAGTTGTTCTTTGATTTTAATGCTGCATATTCTATGGGGTATGCAGTAATAACTTGCGAAACAGAAAGCATTTGGGTAAGTAATAATTTACTTGAAAAATTTGACGTTTCTGTTTCTATTTTTAAGAAATAATCTACTTTTTTTAGTTCTGGGATTAAATATTTTATAGCATATGAATTTTCTGTATTGGTAAATAATTCTTCGGAAACAGGTTTTTTAGACTCTGTTTTTGCACTAAACTTGTTTCCTAAAAGACTATAGGTGTTGTATTGAAAATGATCATAATATTGATACAGCGGAAAACTTGCTACCAGATCATCATATTCAAAATTAATATCCTCTTTTTTTCTGAAAAGGTGCAAATTCAAATTCTTATTCAGCAAAAATGCTAATCTGTATGAAGCTATAGAACTGTGAATGGCAATTAGCTCATAATTATCATCATCAAGGGTATCTAAAACTAACTTCTGAATAGCCACGTTACGAATTTTTTTTCCAGAATTAACGCGAAATATACAAATAAAATCACCCAACAACTTTAATTAAATCTAAAGATATTTCACGAAAACGATTGAGTTAGTATCTTTTAACTATAAAAATTGTAGTTTTCTATTGAAGTAAATGTTTTGATCTTTTTTACAGAAAAAAAACCTAGTGTTTTGGGGTATTTATTTTGGATTGAAAAGCAAAATAGGCCCTTTTTGAAGCTTTTTCTTCGGCTTTTTTCTTAGAAGTTGCTCTCGCTTTTGCGATTACTTTATCATCAATCCATAGTTTTACGGCAAAGTGTTTCATCTCATCCTTACCTGTATCCTCATAGATTTCATAGTTAAAAACTTTCTTTTCCTTTTGACACCACTCTATTAATAAGCTTTTATAGCTAATTACTTGCCCTTCGAGGCTCTCTATATCAACATAAGGATCAATTACGGCTTCCTGAATAAATCGTTCACAATAAACAAAACCTCGATCTAGATATATAGCACCTATTAATGCTTCAAAAAGATTTCCGTGAATATTGATTCCAAATTGGGATTTAGGAATATTGGTTCTTACCAACTCTATTAGTTTAAGGTCCTTTCCTAGCTCATTAAGATGCTTACGGCTTACTACTTTAGCTCGCATTTTAGTGAGATACCCTTCATTACCATCGGGTACTTCTTTGAATAAATGCGCCGCAATAACACTACTTAGCATGGCATCACCCAAAAATTCTAATCTCTCGTAGTTAAGAGCATTTCCTTTTTTGTCTTTTAGGTTTAGGGATCTGTGCGTAAATGCCTTTTCGTAGGGCTTAATGTTTTTTGGCTTAAACGCTAAAATTTTTTGAATTTTAGCAAAAAAATTCCCGTCCTTTTCAGAGCGGGAATTTAATATGTTTCGAATAACATTCATTATTCGTCTAATTTTTTGAATAATACACAAGCATTATGACCTCCGAAACCAAAAGTATTACTCATTGCATAAGTAATATCACGTTTTTGGGCTTTGTTTAAAGTCAAATTCAACGAAGCATCTATGTTCTCATCCACAGTGGTGTGGTTGATTGTTGGGGGCACTATATTATGTCGCATAGCTAAAATTGAAGCAATTGCTTCTATAGCTCCTGCAGCACCTAATAAGTGACCTGTCATAGATTTTGTTGAATTGATACTGATGTTAGACGCATGGTCCCCAAAAACTTTTGTAATTGCTTTCAATTCTGCTACATCTCCCAAAGGTGTGGAGGTGCCGTGAGTGTTTATAGCATCTACTTGTTCTGGTTCTACGCCCGCATCTCTTAAACAATTAAGCATTACACGCTCTACACCTATCCCGTCTGGATGAGGAGCTGTCATATGATATGCATCACTAGACATCCCTCCACCAACAACTTCGGCATAGATTTTTGCACCACGTGCTTTAGCATGTTCATATTCTTCAAGAATAAGTGCTCCACCACCTTCACCCAATACAAAACCATCTCTGGTCGCATCAAAGGGTCTAGAAGCAGTTTCTGGACTTTCATTTCTTGTAGATAAGGCATGCATAGCATTAAATCCTCCCATACCAGCAATGGTAACTGCAGCTTCACTTCCTCCTGTAATGATAATATCACAATGTCCCAAACGAATATAGTTTAGGGCATCGATCATTGCATTTGCAGAGGATGCACAAGCAGAAACTGTGGTATAATTAGGACCCATAAAACCATTTCGAATAGAAATATGTCCAGGAGCAATGTCGGCGATCATTTTCGGGATAAAGAAAGGATTGAAACGTGGTGTTCCATTCCCTTTGGCATAACCAATTACTTCTTCCTGAAAAGTTTCAATTCCTCCGATGCCTGCTCCCCAGATCACACCAACTCTAAATTTATCAACCTTCTCAAGGTCAATAGCAGCATCTTTTATTGCTTCTTCAGAAGAAACAATGGCGTACTGCGCAAATTTATCAAGTTTACGTGCTTCTTTTCTATCAAAATAGTCTGTGGAAATGTAATTCTTGATTTCGCAAGCAAATTTAGTCTTGAAATTTTCGGTATCGAAATAGGTAATGGGAGCGCAACCGCTCTTACCATTTACCAGTCCATCCCAATATTCATCAATATTGTTACCGATAGGTGTTAACGCACCTAATCCGGTGACTACAACTCGCTTAAGATTCATACTTTGTTGTGAAGTTATTACTTTGCGTCTTCAATATAAGATATTGCTTGACCAACTGTTGCAATGTTCTCTGCTTGGTCATCTGGAATCTGAATATCGAATTCTTTTTCGAATTCCATAATCAATTCTACGGTGTCTAGCGAATCTGCTCCTAGGTCATTTGTGAAGCTTGCTTCGTTTACAACCTCGTTTTCGTCTACACCTAATTTGTCAACGATTATCGCTTTTACTCTTGATGCAATGTCTGACATAATTTTTAATTTTAATTTTTAATTTAGGAGGCAAAAATAAAAAACTTTATTTTAAAACCCCATAATCCCGCAAAAATGTATTTGTGTTTTTATCAAATATAGGGAAGAAATGGCTTTTTTGCTGCCTAAAATTGAATAATAATTATTTTTTTTGTGCTCTCTAATTAACAACTATATCATATTATGAAGCGTATCGTAATTTTTGCTTCCGGCTCTGGTACCAATGCCGAAAATATAATTAAATACTTCCACGAGCGAAAAATTGCCGAGGTTACACATGTGTTCTCTAACAACCTGCGTGCCAAAGTTTTAAAACGAGCTCATGACCTGAAGGTAAAGGCGTTACACTTTGACAAAGAGTCATTCTATGTCACTAATGATGTCTTAAATGTTTTAAAAGATGCCCAACCAGACTTAATTGTGCTGGCAGGATTTCTATGGATTTTTCCGAAAAAAATTATTGATGTTTTCCCAAATAAGGTTATCAATATTCATCCTGCATTATTACCAAAATATGGCGGAAAAGGAATGTATGGGCATCATGTTCATGAGGCTGTGGTTAGAAATAAAGAAAAAGAAAGCGGGATTACTATTCATTATGTAAATGAGCATTATGATGATGGCGCGATTATTTTTCAGGCCAAAACGGCAGTTCAAGAAGGAGATTCTGCAGAAGATGTTGCAAAAGCAATTCATCAACTAGAATATAAAAATTTTCCGATCGTTATAGAAAAGCTTCTGTTCCCTAAGAAGGGCGCTTCACTGTGAGTGGTGAGTTTTTTGAATGAGTGAGATATGAATAATGGCGTTCGGGCGGGCTATACGTTATATCTTTTTATTTGGTAGCCTTCGAGAACCTCAGGCTACCAAATAAAAAGGATGTCACTGCTATCCCTAACGCAAAAATATATGCAGATTATCAAAAAAGATTACTTGATTAAAGAAATAAAGACTAACTACTACCCACTAATAAGCTAACTACTGAAATATGGCAAAAAAAGAAAAATTTTATGTGGTTTGGGAAGGTCATCGACCTGGGATTTATACCAAATGGAACGATTGTAAAGCTGCCGTTAAAGGATATGCAAGTGCAAAATATAAATCGTTCGACTCTTTTGATATCGCTAAAAAAGCATATAATGGAGATTATGAAGATTATAAAGGCAAAAGCAAACCTAAAAAGACACTTACTGCAGAACAATTGTCTAAAATAGGTGAACCTAACTTATATTCTATTGCTGTAGATGCAGCCTCTAGTGGTAATCCCGGTAAAATGGAATATCGAGGTGTAGATACACAAACCGAAAAACAATTGTTTCATCAAGGCCCTTTTCCTCAAGGAACTAATAATATAGGAGAATTTTTAGCATTGGTTCATGGTTTGGCCCATCTAAAAAAGAAAAATAGCGATCGCATCATTTACTCAGATTCTAAAATTGCTATAGGATGGGTAAAACAAAAAACGTGTAGAACAAAGCTAAAAAGAAATGCAAAAAATGCAGCAATGTTCGAATTAGTTGACCGAGCCATACAATGGTTAAAGACCAATACATACACTACAAAAATTGTTAAATGGGAAACCAAAGCCTGGGGAGAAATTCCTGCAGATTTTGGAAGAAAATAAGTGTTCTAAGCCTGACTATTCTGTAAATAAAAACACCCTGGATAAATATCCAGGGTGTTTTATTTTTAATAATATATAAGATATCAATTAGGTGTTAGCTACCACATGGCCCAAGATTTGTCCACCCACTAGCAGTTCTTTGATATAATGATCCTTGATATGTTACCTTATCTCCTACAGAATATAATCTACCACTTACATATGCATCTACGCCTGTACATGGGTCATTACTAGGACAAGGACCTAAGTTATTCCATCCGCTAGACGTTCTTTGATATAACGTTCCTTGATACGTCACTTTATCACCTACGGAATATGATCTACCACTCACATATTCAGCTACACCTGCACAGATATCTCCTGTATCCGGGAATGGATATATAGAGCCTATAAACGTTTTGTCGGTTTCTGATAGACGAGTGTTCGAACCTACAGCAACTCTATCTAGCGTATGCTCTGCAGGTATAGGATAGTGCATAATTGATAATGGATCATACGCACTATAATTAGAAATATTTGCTTCGTAACGTCTAAAAAGGTTATTGTCTACCTGTGCTCTAGTCCAGTTATTTGGTGGTCCAGCATAATATGCATAAACTGCTTCTTTATCCCAATTAATCCCAGCAACTGGGTTTTGATGCTCATGAATTAATCCAAGCGCATGACCAAACTCGTGAATTGTAGTTCTTCTAAATTCTGTATCCGTAGTATTGTTATCAAACCATCCAAAATGCATACTATGAGCATAACTATTAGAATCAGTTCCTAAGTAAGACCAAGAACCTGTTTCGTTTGCATATTGACCTTCTCTAAAAGCAATTTTAATATTAGCGCTACTGGAAGAAGAAACCCACTCAAATTTAAGGTTTGCATAATTTTCCCATTCTACGGCATATTGTTTAACTTTTGATTGAACAAAACTATTCCCGTTTAAAAATTTTACACGAATAGTTTGACCTGACTCCCACTGTTTAGCTTTTACGCTAGTTGCTTTTCCAATACTTGGTGCATCCCATTTTGCGATACAAACATGTGCACTTTTGGTTTTTTCAATCTGATTTCCCTCAAATACGTCTTCAGTATCCTTTTCACAGTTTGCTAAAGAGAACGAGACGAGAATAGCCAGAGCGAGTCTGGCCAGCTTACTTTTTTTCATAATAGTGTTGAGTTTTCGTTAAATTTTTCATAAAATTAACTAAATTTTAACAATAGTGCAACTTTTTTCAATGAATCATAGCTTTTTTCATATGAATTATATCAATAATGAATCTTTAATTTCTATAGCTTCCTAAAAAAAATTCAGAGTAAGAAAATCTGTATTCATATACGATCGTCTTTTAAAAAAAACCAGAAATAAACCCTTTTCAAATAATAAAAACCTTGAAAAAACAGGTGTGATCATCTTAATTGTGAATGTTGATTTTATAAGACTTTTATTTTGGTATATACGCTTGAAAAGTAAAACGTATATTTGCAAAAAAATTATTACGCTATTTTATGAGCAAATTACTTATTGTAGGCACTGTAGCCTTTGATGCTATTGAAACTCCTTTCGGAAAAACAGACAAGATATTAGGAGGAGCAGCAACTTATATTGGTCTTTCGGCAGCAAATTTTAATATTTCTTCTGCAATTGTTTCTGTGGTTGGAGACGATTTTCCTGAAGCCGACCTTAAAATGCTTCAACAAAAAAACATAGATACTACTGCTGTAGAAATTGTAAAAGGAGGAAAAACTTTTTTCTGGAGTGGTAAATATCATAATGATCTAAACTCAAGAGATACTTTAGACACACAACTCAATGTATTAGCAGATTTTAATCCTGTAGTCCCTGAGAGTTATAAAGATGCCGAGATCGTGATGCTTGGTAACCTTCATCCACTGGTGCAACTTAGTGTTTTAGAACAAATGTCGGTAAAACCAAAACTAGCGATATTAGATACCATGAATTTTTGGATGGAAGACGCATTTATAGATGACCTTCGAAAGGTAATTGCTAAAGTAGATGTAATTACGATCAATGATGAAGAAGCAAGACAGTTAAGCGGAGAATATTCATTAGTAAAAGCAGCAAGAGTAATCGAAAAAATGGGACCAAAATATGTGGTCATTAAAAAAGGAGAGCACGGAGCGTTGTTATTTCATAAAGACCAAATTTTCTTTGCCCCTGCATTACCACTAGAAGAAGTATTTGACCCTACAGGTGCTGGAGATACTTTTGCAGGAGGATTTTCAGGCTATTTGACAAAAACAGAAGATATTTCTTTTGAAAACATGAAAAATGCGATTATTCATGGTTCAAATTTAGCCTCTTTTTGTGTAGAGAAGTTTGGAACTGAACGAATGGAGAATCTTAACAGAGGAGAAGTGCAAAAAAGGCTTCAACAATTTAAAGAATTAACACAATTTGAAATAGAATTGTCATGATATAAAATTTAGCCTTGAAACTTAAAGTTTCAAGGCTTTTTTAATTATGGTTTACCCGAATACAACACGAACTTAGAATTTTGGAATACAATGAGTGATGCGTTAAAACATGAATGCGGTATAGCATTTATTAGATTATTAAAACCGTTAGAGTACTACAAAAAAAAGTATGGAAGTGCATTTTATGGAGTAAATAAAATGTATCTCATGATGGAAAAACAACATAATCGTGGGCAAGATGGTGCCGGTTTTGCTAGTATAAAACTAGACACTCCCCCTGGAGAACGATATATAAGCAGAGTTCGCTCTAGCGAGTCGCAGCCAATTCAAGATATTTTTTCTCAAATTAACGATAGGATTAACAAAGAATTAGTTGATCATCCAGAATATACCGATAATGTCGAACTACAGAAGAAAAATATACCCTATATCGGAGAAGTGCTTCTGGGCCATGTACGTTATGGGACTTTTGGTAAAAATAGTGTCGAAAACGTTCATCCTTTTTTGAGGCAAAACAACTGGATGCATCGTAACCTAATTGTAGCTGGGAATTTTAACATGACCAATAATGATGTTTTGTTTGACAATCTAGTTCGGCTTGGTCAGCATCCTAAGGATAAAGTTGATACGGTTACCGTAATGGAAAAGATTGGCCATTTTCTTGACTCTGAAGTGGCAAAATTGTATAAACGACTTAAAAAAGAAGGATTTAATAAAATTGATGCCTCACCACAAATTGTAGAACGATTAAATGTAGCCAAGATCCTAAGAAAATCATCCAGAGACTGGGACGGAGGTTATGCAATGGCAGGCATGCTGGGACACGGAGATGCATTTATACTTAGAGATCCTGCAGGAATAAGACCAACATATTACTACAAGGATGACGAAGTGGTGGTGGTTGCATCAGAAAGACCAGTCATACAGACAGTGTTTAATGTTCCTTTTGATAAGGTTATGGAATTAGATCCTGGAAAAGCCATTATAGTAAAAAAGGACGGTGAAACATCTATAAAGAAAATTATTGAGCCATTAGAACGAAAAGCTTGCTCTTTTGAGAGAATTTATTTTTCTAGAGGAAGTGATGCAGAGATCTATGAGGAAAGAAAAAACCTTGGGAGATTGCTTATGCCTCAGGTGTTAAAAGAAATTAATCATGATACAGTAAATACCGTTTTTTCTTTTATTCCTAATACCGCCGAAACTTCTTTCTACGGAATGGTTGAAGCCGCCCAGGATGAACTTAATAAGCAAAAAAACGAAACCATACTTTCTGAAAAAGAAACATTAACAGACGAGCGCCTTTCAGAAATTCTTTCTTATCGATTAAGAACTGAAAAAATCGCGATAAAAGATGCCAAGCTTCGTACCTTTATTACAGAAGATAGTAGTAGAGATGATTTAGTTGCCCATGTTTATGATGTAACCTATGGTGTCGTAAGACCAGAAGATAGCCTTGTCATTATTGATGATAGTATTGTAAGAGGTACGACGCTAAAAAAGAGTATCATCAAAATGATGGATCGACTTAACCCAAAGAAGATCGTTGTTGTCTCTTCTGCTCCACAAATTCGATATCCTGATTGTTATGGAATAGATATGGCCAGGCTAGAAGGTCTAGTTGCTTTTAAAGCAACATTAGAACTCTTAAAAGAAAACGGAAACTACGATTTGGTAGAACAGGTATATGAAAAATGTAAAGCACAAGAAAATTTGGCAGATGCCGATGTGCAAAATTTTGTGAAAGAGCTTTATGATGGGTTTACTGATCAAGAGATAAGTGATAAAATAGCCGAATTATTAAGCGATAAAACCGTAAATGCCAAGGTGAAAATTATATATCAAACTGTAGAGAACCTACATCAGGCCTGCCCTAAGAACCTTGGGGACTGGTATTTTACAGGCGATTACCCAACAGCAGGAGGAAACAGAGTCGTAAATAAAGCTTTTATAAACTTCTTTGAAGGTAAAAACGAAAGAGCTTATTAAAAAGCATAAATGAATTGCTGTTAAAAATGGTTAATTTGTGTAGTTCAACAATTATTTTGACCTTTCATCTAAAACATTTTTTCACAATGAAATAACGCTTTATATTAGCAAAGCCATAGCATAAGTAGGTTAAGTTCATGGTAGATTTGGGGCAAAAAAAGGTGGACTTTCCACCTTTTTTTATTTTATGACATTTCGTAATATATCTATATAAAAAAGAGTCGCAAAATTGCGACTCTTTTGGTTTTCCTAAAGAAAATTATTTCATTTATTTTCCTTGTGCATATCTACTTGACACCTCGTTCCAGTCGATTACATTAAAGAATGCCGAAATATAATCAGGACGACGGTTTTGATAATTTAAATAATAAGCATGCTCCCATACATCTAATGCAAGAATAGGAGATCCGCCACAACCAATACCTGGCATTAATGGATTATCTTGATTTGGTGTAGAGCAAATCTCTACTTTCCCACCTTGATGTACACATAACCATGCCCATCCAGAACCAAATCTTGTGCCGGCAGCACTAGAGAAAGCGTCTTTAAAAGCATCAAAAGAGCCATAAGCAGCATTAATAGCATCTGCAAGTTCACCTGTTGGCTTTCCGCCTCCGTTAGGAGACATAACTTCCCAAAATAAATTATGGTTGTAATACCCGCCACCATTATTTCTTACTGCCGTATTCGCCTTATCAAGATTAATCAGGATGTTCTCTATAGTTTTACCTTCGAGATCAGTTCCTTCTATCGCTGCATTTAGCTTAGCAGTATAACCAGCATGATGTTTATCATGATGAATTTCCATGGTACGAGCATCTATATGGGGTTCTAACGCATCAAATGCGTAGTTTAACTTTGGTAATTCGAATGACATATGTTATTTATTTGATTAATAAAAAATGAAAATGACACCAAATTTAACAATTAGAGCGGTGAATAAAAATTAATAATTGTTATAAATTAATTAAAACAAGTGTGGGTGCTGAATAGAGTATTCATTGGTTTTATTTATATCTCTAAATGTCATAAAAATGACAGCTTTTAGTATTTTAGTAAAAAAATAATTTGAACTCTCATACTGCTTTTACCATATATAATGCTGCCGCAGGGGCAGGAAAAACATATACCCTGGTAAAAGCATATTTAATTACTTTATTAGAAGGAGAGTTTAAAGATGGATACAAAAACATTTTGGCGATTACCTTTACGAATAAGGCAGTGGCCGAAATGAAAACAAGGGTTATAGAGAACTTAGTCGCTATTAGCGATCCCAATACGCCTTCAAAATATCAGGATTTATTAAATGAATTAGTCGTAGAGACTAAAATACCCGAACCAAAATTAAAGATAAAAGCACTTAGGGCGCTACAAAGTATTCTACACAACTATGCTTCTTTTGATATCGTTACTATAGACACCTTTACACATAGAGTGATTAGAACATTTGCATACGATTTAGGGATTCCTATGAATTTTGAAATCGAAATGGATACCGAAGTACTCATCGAAGAAGCTGTTGATGCCCTAGTGGCAAAAATTGGTTTAGATCAGGAGATTACTAAACTAATTATTGATTTCGCAATTAGTAAGCTCGAAGAAGATAAAAGCTGGGATATTACTATAGAGCTAAATAAAGTTGCAAAGCTTTTGTTTAGTGAAAATGACAGAGAACATGTTAATAAGCTCTCTAACAAGAGTATCAAGGATTTTGAACAGTTACACCTCACTATTTCTCAAAAAATCACTACGAGCAAGATATCCATTATGTCAAGGTCAAACACTATTCTTGAATTGATTGATAGCAAAGGGCTTGCAGAGAGTGATTTTAAAGGAGGGTATATTACTAAACATTTTCAAAAATTAATAAACGGAGAAACTAAGATTGATTTCAAAAGAGCTAAATGGACTCAAGAAATAGAAACTACAGCTTTTTATAATAAAACGTTGGATGATTACAAAAAAGAGATGATAGATGCCATTAGACCACTAATAGAAGAGGCGTTTCTAGCAACTAAAAAAGAAATAATCCAAATACAGTTTTTTCAGAATATCATAAAAAACCTAACACCGCTTTCTGTGCTCAATGCGATTAACAAAGAATTGGTCGAAATCAAAAAAGAAAGAAGGATTTTATTAATTTCTGAATTTAATACCATTATAAGTAACGCTATTCAGAATCAACCAGCTCCTTTTATATATGAAAGGCTGGGAGAACGATACCGAGATTATTTTATTGATGAGTTTCAGGATACTTCAGAATTACAATGGAATAATTTAGTACCCCTTATTGATAATGCAATGGCTACAGAAACGCTAGCCGGAAAAAAAGGCCAACTTACCATTGTTGGTGATGCAAAACAAGCAATTTATCGATGGCGAGGCGGAAAGGCAGAACAATTTATCAACTTATCTTTGGATAAAAATCCTTTTTCTGTACAACAGAAACAAGTGCTCAATCTACCACGAAATTATCGCAGTCATGAAGAAATAGTTACGTTTAATAATAATCTATTTACTTTTTTATCTCATGATTTTAGTAACCAGAAACATCAGGAACTCTATCGTGCTGGCAATAAACAAGAAGTGAATTCTAAAAAAGGTGGATATGTTAATCTATCGTTTATCAATGCAAAAAATGTAGCCGAAGAACATGATGTTTACCCTCATAAAGTCTATGAAACGATCCTAACTCTTCAAGAAAAAGGATATCTTTTAAACGAAATTTGTATTCTGGTAAGAAAACAAAAAGAAGGGGCTGTGATTGCTGATTTTCTTAGTGAGAAGGGGCTATCTATAATTTCGTCAGAAACCCTTTTGATTAAAAATGCCCCAGAGGTAGCATTTATTGTAGATGTAATCACATGGTATGTACAGCCAGAAGACCTGCTAGCAAAAACCAATATGTTGCATTTTCTGGCAGATCGATTTTCTATTCAGGAACAACATTCATTCTTACAAAAAATGATTTTTGCCGATCAGAAAACATTTTCATTAGAATTAAAAAGGTTTAGCATTGATTTCGATCTTAGTGAATTAGCAACAAAACCACTTTATGATGCTGTAGAATATATTATCAGCAGTTTTAAACTTGCTAATACGGCTCCGGCATATATTCAGTTTTTTTTAGATGAAGTATTTGGATACACTCAAAAGCACACAGGAAACATCATAGGCTTTCTTTCCTATTGGAATACCAAAAAAGAAAAGCTAAGTATCGTTGCTCCGAATACCGAAGAAGCTATTCAAATCATTACAATACACAAAGCCAAAGGATTAGAATACACTTGTGTAATTTATCCGTATGCCAATATTGATATATACGAAGAAATAGATCCCAAAACATGGTTGTCGATTGATAAAGAAAGTTATAATGACTTTGAAGAGGTCTTTATCAATTATAACAAGACGATATCAGAGTATGGCAATAATGCCGAAAGCATTGTGCTAAACAAGCAAGCTCAATTAGAATTAGACAAGTTTAATCTATTATATGTTGCATTAACCAGAGCCATAGAACAGCTATACATAATTTCAAAATTAGAATTAAATTCTAAAGGTGAAAGTAACCCCAATAAGTTTTCGGGAAAATTAATTAATTATTTAAAGCATATAGACCAATGGGATCCAGAAAAAACCGAATATATGTTTGGCAATTCTATAAAACCGGAAACTACAAGATCTGAGGTATCCATTAAAGAAAATAGTATAAAACTTTCTCAATTTGATGATTCATCAAAAAAATATAAGGTTCATATTATAACACATTCGGGCAAGTTATGGGACACTGCACAAAAAAGTGCCATAGAAAAAGGAAACATAATGCATGATCTTATGGCTTCAGTATACACCCATAAAGATGTACAACTAGCCATTGATGAAGCCTATACATCCGGAGAAATTAGCGTTTTAGAAAAAGAAATATTCATTAACGAAATAAAAAGTGTTGTAGAACATCCACAACTTTTTCAATATTATTCTTTAGGTAATACGGTATATAATGAAAGAGATATTATTTCTAACGGAAGATTATTTAGACCCGATAGGGTAATCATTGACAAAAACAACAATACCACCATAATAGACTATAAGACTGGAAGTTATAGCCCTTCTCACGCAAAACAAGTACAAGAATATGCCGATATTCTTAACGACATGGGGCATACCATACAAGATAAAATCCTGATTTATTTTAATGAAAATATTACGTTAAAATATATGTGAATAATTAATCATTTTCACAATTACTAAAAGAATTTTAAGGATAAAAGGTATTTTTATCTTATAATTGTACCATAATTGTTGAGATAAATACTCTAATTTTTATCTGAAGCAGTCAGAATTATCTATTTTTTTGGGCTTAAAATACATTAGGAAAAAACTTCAAGCCCCCTGAAAACAGCGATATTTACTGGCCTGTTAAGAAAATTTTATTAGATTTGTCTTTGACAGTTATGTTTAACATATTACATTTGCTCTAATTAACACTTAAAAATTAAATTATTGAATATGAAACATCTTAGCAGATTTTTAGCGGCTTCGTTATTTGTACTAGGACTTAGTACAGCGAATGCACAAGATGAAAACAATCCTTGGGCGGTTTCTATAGGCGTAAATGCCGTTGACATCTTTCCTACTGGGGGAGACCTTATTACTCAGGGAGAAATTTTCGACGAATTTTTTAATGCTAATGACCACTGGAATATCCTTCCATCTGTTTCTAAATTATCTGTTGGAAGATATATAGGAGATGGCTTTACTTTTACAGTATCTGGGTCGGTTAACAAAATAGAGAACGCAGGAGAGCTTCCTGATGGAACTCAAGTTGCCGCTGACGACTTATCGTATTATGCTGCAGATGGTACAATTGGCTACAGTCTTAAAAACGTTCTTAAAACAGGTTGGTTTGATCCTTACTTAGGTATTGGTGGTGGATATACTTGGGTTGACGAAGTAGGTACGGGAACATTAAATGGTTCTTTAGGAATTAACCTTTGGATGACTGAAAACCTTGCGTTTAATCTTCAAACTACGTACAAGCACGTATTCGAAGACTACGAAGTAAATAACTATCCTCCTACCCATTTCCAACACTCTGCAGGACTTACTTTCGCATTCGGAGGTAAAGATACTGATGGTGATGGTATATATGATAAAGACGATGAGTGTCCAGATGTTCCTGGTTTAAAAGAATTCAATGGTTGTCCTGATACAGATGGTGACGGAATCACTGATGCTAAAGATGACTGTCCTGATACTGCAGGTACTGCAGAATTTAACGGATGTCCTGATACAGACGGTGACGGTGTTGCTGATCCTAAAGATGAATGTCCTACTGTAGCTGGATTACCAGCACTTAATGGATGTCCTGATGCTGATGGTGACGGAATCACTGACGCTAAAGATGAGTGTCCTAATGAAGCTGGACCGGCTGCTAACAATGGTTGTCCTTACCAAGATAAAGATGGTGACGGAGTATTAGACAAAGATGATAACTGTCCTGACGTTGCTGGTACTGTTGCAAACAACGGTTGTCCTGAAGTAACTGAAGAAGTACAAAAAACTCTTAATGAGTATGCTGCTCAAGTATTATTTGATTCTGGTAAATCTAGTATCAAAGAAGCATCTAACAAAGTACTTGGTGATATCATCGCAATCTTAAAAGAGTATCCTACTGCTAAGTTTACTGTAGAAGGTCACACTGATAGTGCTGGTAGTAACAAACTTAACCAGAGATTATCTGACTCAAGAGCTAACGCTGTTAAGACTTTCTTAATTGAAAACGGTGTAGATCAGTTTAGATTATCTGCTGTTGGTTACGGAGAAGACAGACCAATCGCTACTAACAAAACTAGAGCGGGTAGAGCTGAAAACAGACGTGTAGAGATTAACTTAGTAAAAGAATAAGTTAACCCTCAACAACAATAAATAATAAAAACGTCCCGATAATCTCGGGACGTTTTTTATTTTTAGAAAGTAAAACAATCATTATCTTTTAATGAGTATAAGATTTTAAACGCTTGAAAAGTTTTCTAAAAGAGGTATTATTAGAGTTACATGATAAGGCAGAAAATATTAGCGAGCTAATTTTTCTGGTACCTAGTAAAAGAGCAGGCCTTTTTCTTAAGAAAGAACTTTTAGAAATATACCCCAATCAAACGCTTTTTGCCCCTGTAATACTTAGTATAGAAGAATTTATCACTCAAATATCAGGATTACAACAAGTAGACAATGTTCAGACATTATTTGAATTTTATGAAACCTATCTAAATACAAACCCTCATCTAGAAAAAGAGGATTTCGAAACGTTTAGCAATTGGGCTCAGACTTTAATCTATGATTTTAATGAAATCGATAGATACTGTATAGATCATAAACCCTTTTTTGCATACCTATCTGGCATCCAAGATCTAAATCATTGGTATTTACAAAAAGAGAAGACCGATCTAGTCAAAAATTATATTACTTTTTGGGAAAGCTTACTAGAGTATTATACCAATTTTAAAAATAGACTTCTTAGCAAAAAAATAGGATATCAAGGGCTACTATACAGAAAAGCAGCAGAGGATATACAATCTTATATAAAAACCGAAAAGAGGAAACACATCCTAGTAGGTTTTAATGCCTTAAATAATGCCGAACAACTAATTTTTCAATCCCTTTTAGAAGCCGGTATAGGCGTTGCTTTTTGGGATGCCGATCAGTTTTTTATAGACAATCCATATCATGAGGCTTCACTCTTCTTAAGAACATACAAAAATAAGTGGGAGTATTATAAAACGAAACCTTTTCAATGGATTAAAGACAATTTTTCTGAGCAAAAAAACATAAAGCTTATTGGGGTTCCTAAAAATATTGGGCAAGCTAAATTTATAGGTAAAATTCTAACCTCTATTCCCAAGGAAGAAATGCAGAAAACGGCTTTAGTATTAGCAGATGAAACATTATTGCAACCCATACTTAATTCTTTACCCAATACAGTAGAATCGCTTAATATTACTATGGGACTTCCACTACAAGAAGTACCGCTATCCTCCTTTTTCGAACTACTATTTAGCCTTCATAAAAACCCAAGCCCTAAAGGATTATATTATAAATCGGTACTAGAGATATTAAATAGTCTTCCTGCCCATCGATTACTTGGATTCACATCAACCCAATTGATTACTTCAATATCTAGAGAAAACAGCGTTTTTTTAACTTTAGAAAAACTACAAGAACATACCACAGAAAAAGAAAAAGAAGTCCTTAGATTAGTATTTGAAACCTGGAAAAATACAACTACGGCATTAGACAGTTGTAGTAAGATAATACGGTTGCTTAAGCAGAGTCTTGACAAAGAAGAAAATGCATTAGAGCTAGAGTATGTATATCATTTTCATGTTGTTTTTAATAAACTTTTCGCACTGCACAACACCTATCAATATCTAAATAATTTAGCAACACTACATAGATTATACAAAGATATTTTAATGACCGAAACTTTAGATTTTTCTGGTGAACCATTTAGCGGATTACAACTCATGGGAATGTTAGAATCTCGTTGTTTAGATTTTGAAACCGTTATTATATCATCAGTAAATGAAGGTGTTTTACCTGCGGGTAAAAGTATAAACTCCTTTATCCCCTATGACCTAAAAAGAGCATACGATCTACCCACTTATAAAGAAAAAGATGCCATCTATACGTATCATTTTTATCGCCTAATACAAAGAGCAAAAAATGTATATTTAATTTACAACACTGAAAATGAAGGAGTAGGTGGCGGAGAAAAAAGTAGATTTCTACTACAATTAGATATCGACAAGCGGCCTAATCATATCCTAGAGAAATATACTGTTTCTACTGAAGTACCGCGATTAAGAAATAAACTCTTACAGATTAATAAAAATGAAGATGTCTTATCAAAACTAAAAGAACTAGGCCTTCATGGATTATCACCATCGGCCTTAACTACGTATATCAGAAATCCAATTGATTTCTATTACAAATATATATTAGGCATCAAAGAAACGGATAAGGTTGAAGAAACTATTGCTGCGAATACCTTAGGAACCGTAATTCATAATGCCTTAGAAACATTCTATAAACCATTAGAAAATACTTTTCTAACTATAGATGTAATTAAGAAAATGAGCAGTCAGATAGATTCTGAAATTCGATATCAGTTCAAAAAAGAATATTCAACATTAGATATCACGCAAGGCAAGAATCTTTTGATTTTTGAGGTTGCTAAACGCTATGTTCAAAATTTTCTAAAATCTGAAGAGAAATTAGTAAGCAGTGGAGCTCAGCTAAAGATTTTAGCCATAGAAAGTAACCTTAAAACTCAAATACAGATTCCCGAGCTCGATTTTCCCATTCATATCAAAGGAAAAGTAGATCGCATAGATGAGTTAAACGGTGAATTAAGAGTAGTCGATTACAAGACCGGGAAAGTTTCCCGTAGCGATGTCGTTATAATGGATTGGGATCTAATTACCGAAGATTATAAGTACAGCAAAGTAATTCAAGTATTAGCATATGCATATATGCAGTATAATGAAAACCGAAGTTCTGCATCTCTTCGGGCGGGTATCATTTCGTTTAAAAACCTCAAAGAAGGATTTCTTCAGTTTGGAACAAAAGAGTCTATTAGAGGCAAAGCCAAGCATGAAATTACCAACGAAGTATTCGATGAATATTTACTACAATTAAAAAAATTAATTCTCGAAATTTATAATATCGAAACTCCGTTTATCGAAAAAGAAGTATAACCATGATCACCTCTAATAAAAATATAAACCTTAAAGGGAAGCATCAAAGACCAATTCTAACAGATGTTTTTTATTCTAAAAATCAGGAACAAAAACCCATTGTAATTTTTTGTCATGGTTATAAAGGGTTTAAAGATTGGGGTGCCTGGGATCTGGTGGCAGAAGCATTTGCTAATGCTGGTTTTTTCTTTATAAAATTTAATTTTTCACATAACGGAGGAACCGCAGAACAACCTATAGATTTTCCAGATCTTGACGCTTTTGGGAACAATAATTTTATCAAAGAATTAGACGACCTCGAAACGGTTATTGATTGGGTGACTTTTGCAGATTTCGAATTTAAAGATCAGATCGATACTACCAAAATCGTATTGATTGGTCACTCACGTGGTGGCGGTATTGTAACCATTAAAGCTGCAGAAGATAGTAGAGTAACCCAACTTATTACCTGGGCTGGTGTTTCAGATTACAAAAATCGTTTCCCAAAAGGAGAAGCTTTTAAAAAGTGGGGAAAAGACGAAGTTTATTTTGTTGAAAACGGAAGAACCAAGCAGCAAATGCCACATTATTTTCAGTTTTATACTTCATTTATCGAAAATGAAGAACGGCTAACGATTTCTAGAGCTGTAAAGCATATTGATATCCCACATTTGATCATTCATGGCACAGATGATCCTACAGTTAATCAAAAAGAAGCAGAAAATCTTCATCAGTGGAATCCTGAAAGTGAATTATTTTTAATAGAAGGTGCAGACCATGTATTTGGGGCCAAACACCCCTGGGATAACCAAGAATTACCAAAGCATCTTCGAATAACAACCCTAAAATCAATTGATTTTGCAATACTTTAACACCAATGAATCGTTAAATACATACTTTTTTATCGTTTTTTTTGTTTATTTGTTACCATGAAGTCAAACCGACATATCATAGCTTCTATATTTCTTGCCTTGTTTTGTATACTACAATTGGCAGATGTACATATGTTTAGCCATGATTCTGGTGATACAGATTGCCAGATATGTTTACTTTCTTCTGACAAACAAGATGATGGGTTTTTGGGTACAGAGATCGTAAAAACTCCCTGTATAATTTCAATTCCTGCTGATATTGTTAGAAGTAATTATGAGCAAAGCTATTTTGATTCTCAGATAAATTACTCACTTCAAAATAAAGCCCCTCCTACGGCTTAATTACAATTTAATTTTACAACTCGTCCTTACACTAGTATTATTAGATTATACTAGATTATTTTATTTTCAATGAAAAGATTCACTCTTATTACAGTGTTTCTTTTAGGTGTAACTTTTTCATCAGCACAAGATTGCGACAAAACCCTTACCGGTAAGGTAATTGATTTTCATGATGGAGTTCCTCTAAAAGGCGCTAAAATTACATTCAACGATCAAATGATTGTTACAGATACAGAAGGTAACTATACCATTACCAATTTATGTGCAATATCATATGCATTTACAGTCTCACACGAAGATTGCAATTCTCAGGTGGTTACTATCAATATCGCAAAGGTTAGATCAAAGGACTTTTATCTAGAACATCACTTAAGTGAGTTAGAAGAAGTAAAAGTAGATGGTGCTCAACAAAATAAGACATCTTCTTCTCAAGAAGAGACGATTAATAAAAACATAATAGAAAGATACAGCAGTGGATCTTTAGGAGATGCTTTGAGAGAAATTACAGGAGTTTCTTCTTTAAATACAGGTGCTACGATTGTAAAGCCAATTATCCAGGGTCTTAACGGAAGTCGTGTTCTCATTATGAATAATGGAGTAAGAATGCAAGATATGGAATGGGGAGATGAGCACGCCCCTAATGTTGATATAAATACAGCAGGAAACGTTACTGTGGTTAAAGGAGCTGGAGCATTACGTTATGGTGGTGATGCTATTGGTGGGGTGATTGTTATGGAGCCAAGTAAGGCACCCATTAAAGATACTTTGATGGGAAAAACAGTGCTCACAGGAGCATCAAATGGCCGCGGAGGCGCTATTTCATCAGAAATTATTAGAGCATATGAAACTGGATGGTTTGTAAAAGCACAAGGTACGTTAAAGCGATTTGGTGATGTAGAAGCCCCAGACTATATACTTTCTAATACAGGAGTTTTTGAAAAAGGAATTTCGGCTTCTTTTGGAGTAAATAAATTTACATATGGGTGGGATGCGTATTATTCTTTTTATAATAACAAAATAGGAGTATTATCCGCATCTCATATAGGTAATGTAGATGACCTTATCGATGCTATAAACAGTCAAGAACCAGCAATTATTCGTGATTTTACATATGATATCGAAAATCCAAGACAAGAGGTAACACATCACTTAGGACGGTTGCGATATTTTAAAAGATTCGAAAAATTTGGAAAATGGACTACTCAATATGATTTTCAACGTAATGAAAGGTTAGAATTTGATGTTAGACAATCAGAGGAGTTAAGAAAAATTCCAGGTATCGATTTAGAACTTACCACACATACGATCACATCAGATTTTAAAATTGATGCAAACTCAGAATATGTATTGGATTTTGGAGTTTTGCTTCGTTACCAGGAAAACTTTGCTGACCCCGCAACAGAAGTAAAGCGATTGATTCCGGATTATGATAAATATGATGCAGGAATGTTTTTAACAGGCGAATATGATATTAATGACAATATGGTAATAGATGCTGGGATACGATATGATTTTAATCAAATAGATGCTCAGAAGTTTTATCAAAAAACCAGGTGGAACGAAAGAAGGTACGATGTTGATTTTAATGATCTAATTATTGAAGATGCTGGAACGCAATGGTTAACAAATCCCAAATTAGAGTATCATAATATATCTACCACTGCAGGATTAAACTATAGTTTTAAGGACGTATACAATTTGCGATTTAATTATGCTCTGGCTCAAAGAGCTCCCAATCCATCAGAATTGTTTAGTGACGGCTTACACCATTCTGCAGCAAGAATAGAACTTGGTGATTTAAGAATAGATCAGGAAACCTCCCATAAAATTTCTTTATCGCTTCAAAAAAGCAGTGATACATGGGGTTGGGAAATTGCACCGTATGCAAATATTATTAATGATTACATTCTTTTAGAACCCACAGGGGTCGAATTATCAAATAGAGGAGCTTTTCCGGTGTGGGAGTATCGACAAACCAATGTACAGTTACTTGGATTAGATACAAAAATATATGCGCAATGGCATCATAACTGGAAAACCAATCACAGTTTCTCTATTGTTAAAGGAAAAGAAACAGACAATGATATTCCGCTAATTAATATGCCTGCTCCAAATATTACTAATAGAATTACATTTCAAAAAGAAGAATGGTTTGGTTTGAGTGCATCATTAGAAAGTCAATATCATTTTAGGCAAAATGAGTTTCCACCTAATATTGATGTATTCTCTGTTCGCCGGGGAGAAAATGTTCTTTTAGAAATTAACACTCCTCCCCCAGCGTATCATTTATTAAATGCCAGTATCGATGTAGCACTACCATTATGGAAACAAAACACCCTTAAAATGGGGTTAACGATTAATAATATAGTAAACGAAAACTATAGAAACTACCTAAATCGACAACGTTATTTTGCCGATGATGTAGGTAGGAATTTTTTACTGAGATTAACTTTTAACTATTAATTTTTTTACCAATGAACACACACAAAATTTTACCCATGCTAGCTATCGCAGGTATTTTATTTTTTTCCTGCTCAGATGATGATGATGCACCAGCTGTTATTAACCCCGAAGAGTTAATTACTACGATAACCGTTACTTTAACTTCAGGGAACAGTACAATTACATTAAAATCTTTTGATGAAGATGGAGGAGATGGCCCAACAGCTCCGGTGGTTACGGTTTCAGGAAATTTGACAGCAAATACCACATATAGTGGAGAAATATTGCTACAGGATGAATCAGTAAGTCCTGCTGAGATTGTAAATGAAGAAGTTGAAGGCGAAGCAGACGAACATCAGTTCTTTTTTGAATCTGCAAACAATCTTAACATCACAACTTCATATTCTGATACAGAAGCAGATTATATAGCAGGGGGTAGCACAAACCCTGTTGGGGTTAAATTTGAGTTAGTAACTACAGATGTCAGTACAGGAGCATTTACTGTTACACTGCGACATACACCAAAAAAACCTAATGACGGTACATTATCAGACGCAGGTGGCGACACCGATATTGCTCAGTCATTTCCTATTACTATCGAATAGAAGAGAAGAAAACCTTACAATTGAAACATCATCGTTATTGTATTTAAGTTGAGTTTATATAACGTGTAGTTTATTTCAATTTTACCCCCCGAGATATCTTCTTGGGGGGTTATTAAAGAAACATTTTATTTCAATAAAAAAGACTTAATAACCATCATTTGGTATAAATTTTGATGAGTTTACAATAAAATAACATCCTTGTTACCAATTTTGGCCGAAAAGCACTAAGAATACAGTGTTAAAAAACCGAAAATTCCCCGAAAAATGAAGTGTAAATTGATTTTCAATGAGTTAAATACAATGATTTTATTAGGGTATTACGAGATTATTAAATATGTATTAACATCGAAAAAACACTAAAATATTAAAGAGATACCGCTTATATTCGCGACATAAAATCTGATCGCAATAAACAATAAAATTGAAACAATCATAATTAGTATAAGTTGAGTTTGTGTTAAATACTACTACTAAAGTTTCAATTCAGACCCCTGGGAGTAGTTACCCGGGGGTTGTTTTTTTTAGAAAGTCATATTTAAAAACATATTGTACTAAGCAGGTGATTCATTCTTAAACTCGGCAGGATCCAAACCTGCAACCTCTTGAGCCGTAATCATAATGTTTTTTAAGATTTTTAGTATACTCATCACTATTTTTTAGTAAAAGTTCTTTTTATATGTTGACCAATACTTTATTGGAATCACATAATTGTGTCTTATGGGATAATGGGTTAAAAAGAATCATGTAAACACTTAAAAACAACCTGAACCAAATTGATAACTATAATGCGTAATAAAGTATTTATTTTTAAGTAAAATATTAAACTTTATAGCAAAAAAGGTTTCAATGTTAAGTTTGGTTACTTCACTTCTAATTTAGGTTACTTCACTTAAATGATTAGAAATTTAATCTTAATATCGAATTACCTTTGCTATGAATTCTAATATTATTGTTGTTTATAAAATTATATATAGCTATGTATTGTAATCATTTTATCACAGTTTTTTTGGTTTCCTTTTGTTTTTTAAATGTGCAGGCACAAGATTTGACAAAGCAACAGAAAGAAGATTTAAAGTTTAAAGTACACATGTTTACTCATAACGACGAAGAACTTCAGACTTTGTGGTATGAAGACAGAATGGATGAAATGATGCTTCAAGGTAAACTGCGGGAGCAATATCAATTAATAGTGAAATACCATGTTTTTAAAATGAAGCAGTTAGACGAAATAGCCAGTTCGCATACTGGTCCTGAAATGCAGTCCAAACTTAAAGCGCGAGTGAATTTATTAAATGAAGATGTAAAGGATCTTTTAAATAAAGCTCAATTCGAAATTCATAAGAATAGTTGGGAAGCAATTGTTAGAGGAGTAACTCATAGAAAAGGTTGGGCTACGAATTAGTGCCAATAAATTACATCTTCAAATATTATTTAACATTTAATTCAATATATTATGATTTGGATAGAATTACTAGTTGTTCTTTTTTTCATCTTTCTGGGTTCAAAACTGGGAAGTATTGGTATTGGTTATGCAGGTGGTGCGGGTGTTGTTGTTCTTACGTTGGTTTTTGGACTAAAAGCTGGTTCGGTTCCCGTAGATGTAATACTCATTATTATGTCTGTAATAGCAGCTATTGCTGCCATGCAAAAAGCTGGCGGACTGGATTATCTGGTTAATGTATCTGAAAAGATTCTTAGGAAAAATCCAAAGCGTGTTACCTTTATTGCGCCTACTGTAACCTATTGGATGACTTTATTGGCAGGAACGGGTCACACTGCTTATGCTGCTTTACCTGTAATTACAGAAGTGGCTAAAGAAGGCGGCGTAAGACCTTCTAAACCTTTAAGTATCTCTGTGGTGGCCTCGCAAGTAGCGATTACAGCTTCGCCTATTTCGGCAGCTGTAGTGATTTTTGCAAGTTTTTTAGAGCCTTTAGGAGTGTCGTATTTACAATTGCTGGCTGTTGCTATTCCTTCGACTATTTTGGCTTGCTTGGTTGGAGCTATTGTTTCTAATAAACTAGGAAAACCCCTGGCTGAAGATCCAGAATATCAAAGACGTGTGGCGTCTGGATTGATAAAACAAAAAACAGAGGAACGTAGCGAAAGTCCCAAAAGCGCAAAATGGTCTGTAGGGGTTTTTGGTATTGCCATATTAATTATAGTAACCTATGCAAGCTTAATTTCTAAGAAAGTAGGGTTAATTCCAGATCCAGCTATCGGTAGAAATCATGCTATCATGGCTATTATGTTATTGGCAGCTATGGTGATTGCATTGGTCTGTAAAATAAAGCTTGCTGAAGTTACCAATATGTCCACTTTTAAATCAGGTATGAGTGCCGCTATATGTGTTCTAGGTGTTGCCTGGTTAGGAGACACCTTTGTGAGCAATCATATTGCAGAAATTAAAGCAGCAGCAGGAGGTATTTTAAATGAATATTCTTGGATGCTGGCAGTTGTTTTATTCTTAGCAAGTATGCTACTGTATTCACAAGCAGCAACTACAACCGCATTAATGCCAGCTGCTTTAGCATTAGGAGTGAGCCCCATTGCAGCGATAGCTTCTTTTGCAGCCGTTAGTGCACTGTTTGTATTACCTACGTATCCAACCTTATTGGCCGCGGTAGAAATGGACGACACAGGTTCTACCAAAATAGGAAAATATGTATTTAATCATTCCTTTATTATACCCGGAATAGTAACTATTGCTTCAAGTGTAGCATTTGGATTTCTTTTTGGCAGTATGATATTATAAAGCAATAAAAAACAAAAAAATATATAAAGATGAAAACTAGAGTAGAAGAAGATTTATTAGGAGAATTAGAAATTTATGACGAATTATATTATGGTGTGCATACACAAAGGGCGATTAATAACTTTCATATCTCAGGTTCTAAAATTGGTGACTTTCCCATTTTTGTTAAAGGATTAGTCCTCACTAAAAAAGCGTGTGCTGCTGCTAATAAGGAAATAGGAACCATTCCTGCTGATAAAGCTGATATGATCATACAAGCTTGTGATCATATACTGGGCAAATTGAAAACCTATGCCGTATTCTTCCCGTCTGATGTATTTCAAGGAGGAGCGGGTACTTCAGTAAATATGAATGCTAACGAAGTGATTGCTAATGTAGCACTCGAGCTAAATGGTCACGAAAAAGGGAGATATGATATTTTACATCCGAATGATCATGTAAACAAATCGCAATCTACTAATGATGCATATCCTACAGGATTTAGAGTTGCAGTGTACTACTATATGAATCAATTATTAGAACGAATCAATGTTTTAACGACTAGTTTAGACAGAAAGGCTGCAGAATTTAAAAATGTTCTTAAAATGGGGAGAACCCAATTGCAGGATGCTGTGCCAATGTCTCTAGGAGATGAGTTCGGTGCTTGGTCAACGAATCTAAAAGAAGAAACGAAAAATCTAAAGCATTGTCGAGACCTTATCTTAGAAATCAATTTAGGAGCAACTGCGATTGGGACAGGTGTAAACGCTCCCGATGGATTCACAGAATTATCTATTGGATATCTTCAGCAATACACCAAAGCGAGTTTTGTAAAAGCTGAAAACCTCATTGAAGCTACTTCAGATTGTGGTGCATATGTGATGATTTCAGGAGCACTAAAACGCACAGGTGTTAAACTCTCCAAAATATGTAATGATTTACGATTATTATCCTCTGGACCGCGTTGTGGTTTTAATGAGATTAACTTACCAGAAATGCAAGCCGGTTCTTCCATTATGCCCGCAAAAGTAAATCCGGTAATTCCTGAAGTAGTCAATCAAGTATGCTTTAAGATTATTGGGAATGACGTAACAATTTCTTTTGCTGCTGAAGCTGGACAGTTACAACTTAATGTAATGGAACCAGTAATTGCACAATGTATGTTCGAGTCGGTTGAATTACTTTCCAATGCTTGTGTTACCCTTGCTGAAAAATGTATTGATGGTATCACTGCCAATGAAGAACACACCAAGCAAATGGTGTTTAATTCGGTTGGAATTATCACCTTCTTAAATCCATACATTGGTCACCATATGGGAGATGTTATTGGTAAAGAAGCTGTTGCCACAGGAAAATCGATTCGTGAATTGGTATTGGAGAAAGAATTACTTTCCGAAGAAGAATTAGATAAAATCCTGAGTGTAGATAATTTGATGCATCCTAAATACACCGCTACATTGCATAAACAGAATTGAGTATTCAAAAACAATAGAGAAATACAAACTCTTTTATTATGAAATTTCTAAATATAAAAATGATAACTTTCCTAATGGCAGTTACTATAACTGCTGTTGGGTTTGCTCAAGACACAGACCTCCCCAATGTTAAAATTCTAGCAACTGGAGGCACTATAGCGGGATCAGCTTCGTCTGCCACTTCTGGGAGTTATTCAGCAGGTCAGATTGGTATTCAAACCATGATTAATGCAGTACCTGGTATAGAAAAATTGGCTGATGTATCTGGAGAACAAGTTGCCAATGTGGGATCACAAGATATAACAATTGAGATTTGGTTGAAATTGGCAAATCGTATTAATGAATTGTTAGCTAGTGATAATGTGGATGGTATAGTAGTTACTCACGGTACCGATACGCAAGAAGAAACGGCGTATTTTCTAAGTTTGGTTGTCAAAAGCGATAAACCCGTGGTTACTACAGGGTCTATGCGTTCCTCGACTTCTATTAGTGCTGAAGGTCCTTTGAACCTATACAATGCCGTTGCAATAGCGTCAAATCCAGAAGCCAAAGGAAAAGGCGTGATGGTATCGCTCAATGACCAAATACACGCTGCTCGTGATGTGAGCAAAATGAACACTACCAATGTGAATAGTTTTCAATCCCCCATTAAAGGAATGTTAGGAGGCGTGTTTTATGGCAGATTGGGCTTTTTTCGTAAGCCTAACACAAAATTCGGGAACACAAGCAAGTTTTCGATAGCTGGTGTCAAAGAATTACCCCGGGTAGATATTATTTATGCCTACGCTGATATGTCTCCGGATTTAATAGATATGCACGTGAAAGCTGGTGCCAAAGGTATTGTAATTGCAGGTGTTGGGAATGGCAATATGACGGATGCAATCTTGCAAGCGGCTAAAAAAGCCTACGAAGAACATGGTGTGATAATTGTCAGAAGCACCCGTGCAGCCACCGGATGGGTTTTGCGCGACAATGAATTTAAAGATGACGATTATCATACGATTGCATCTGGAGATTTAAATCCTGCTAAGGCAAGAATTTTATTAATGCTTGCACTTTCTATGGGTGAAAAATTGAATGAAATGCAAATGCTTTTCGATACCTATTAATTTAACAGCAATAGATTATGGCACTTAATCCACTATTTTTTAGAAAAACACTTGTTGCAGGAACGGGTCTATTCTTATGTGTTTTCTTGGTAGTGCATCTCTCTGCTAACTGCATTTTGTTATTACCAGAAGACATCGCTAGAGGAATGTATAACTCATATTCGACCACATTAAGAGAAAGTCCTTTGATAAAGATTGTGGCTTATTTGTTATATCTATCTATTATTCTTCATGTGGTGTACGCATTACTGATTACTATCAGAAATAGAAAAGCTAAACCACAAAAATATGTAGTGAATCATGCTAGTGAAAATAGCACCTGGTCTTCCAGAAATATGGGGATTTTAGGTTCTCTAATCTTGATTTTCATTGTTATTCATCTTGTAAATTTTTGGGCTCGTATCAAATTAGGATTCGGTGATGTCGTAGCATTAGATATACATGGAAATAAGGATGTATATGCTGTTACATATAGTCTTTTTCAAAACATCTATTATGTCATTTTTTATACCATTATGTCTGTGCCTCTGGCATTTCACTTGTATCACGGTTTTAAAAGCGGTTTCAAAACCTTAGGCTTTTATCATAAAAAAGGATTAAAGGTTATAGCAAAGATCTCTTTGGGGTACGCTCTTATTATGGGTATTGGTTTCGGGATTATACCATTCATTGTTTATTTTAAATAGTAGCAGGAATATGAAATTAGATTCAAAAATTCCAGAAGGAAAACTAGAAGATAAGTGGCGTAACTATCAGGTTACATCACAATTGATCAATCCAGCCAATAAAAAGAAGTTGAATGTTATTGTAGTTGGTTCAGGACTTTCGGGTGCAGGAGCTGCTTCTACACTTGCAGAATTGGGATACGATGTACAATGCTTCTGTTACCAGGATTCTGCCAGAAGGGCACATTCTGTAGCAGCACAAGGAGGTATCAATGCCGCAAAGAATTATCAGCATGATGGTGATAGTGTTTGGAGGATGTTTTATGATACCTTGAAAGGTGGAGATTTTAGATCTCGCGAAGCGAATACCTATAGACTAGCTGAGCTTTCTGCTCCACTTATTGATCACTACGTACAACAAGGAGTTCCTTTTGCAAGAGAATATGGAGGGGTTTTAGTCAATCGTAGTTTTGGGGGAGTACAAGTACAGCGTACTTTTTATGCCAGAGGGCAAACGGGGCAACAATTATTAATGGCTGCATATTCTCAGTTGTATAAAATGGTACGTGCTAAGAAGGTAAAAATGTTCCCACGTAGTGAAATGCTGGATTTGGTAGTTATAGACGGAAAAGCAAAAGGAATCATCGTTCGTGATTTGGTAACAGGTGAACTTAAACGCTACGCTGCAGATGCTGTAGTACTTGCTACTGGTGGGTATTCTCGTGTTTTTAGATTATCTACACTTGCTATTGGATGTAATGGTAGTGCCTTATGGAAAGCTCATAAAAAAGGAGCCTTATTTGCAGCTCCCAGTTTTACACAGATCCACCCAACAGCATTGCCACAATCTAGCGAGGCACAATCAAAGCTTACTTTGATGTCTGAATCCTTACGTAATGATGGAAGAATATGGGTGCCCAAACAGCAAGGAGATACAAGAAAAGCAAACGATATTCCTGAAGAAGAAAGAGATTATTATCTAGAGCGTAGATATCCGAGTTTCGGAAACTTAGCACCTCGTGATATAGCCTCGAGAGCCGCAAAAGAGAGAATAGATGCAGGATATGGTGTTGGGAGATTAAAGAATGCTGTTTATCTTGATTTTAGACATGCAATCGAAAAATTCGGAATCCAGACCATCAAAGATCGCTATGGAAACCTCTTTACGATGTATAAAAAAATTACAGGGATTGATGCTTATAAAGAACCTATGCAAATATCGCCTGCAGCGCACTTCTCTATGGGAGGATTGTGGGTAGATTATGAATTAATGACCACTATACCCGGATTGTATGCCATAGGCGAATGTAATTTCTCTGATCATGGTGCAAACCGATTAGGAGCAAATTCACTGCTTCAAGCTAGTATTGATGGCTATTTTGTGCTCCCAAATACGATAAATAATTATCTGGCAAGCGCTTTAAAAGAAGATCACCCTACTACAAATCATCCTGAATTTGAAAAAGCTGAGAAAGAGGTAGAAGTGAGTATAGATAGAATTTTGAATATCAATGGTACGAAAACCGTAGATCATTTCCACAGAGAATTAGGAAAAGTGATGTGGCAAGAGTGTGCTATGAGCCGCAATAAAAAAGGATTAAAAAATGCTATAGAACAAATAAAAACGATACGTGATGAATTCTGGAATGATGTAAAAGTTACTGGAAGTAGTAATGAATTAAATACAGAACTCGAAAAAGCCTTACGATTAGCTGACTTCATTGAGTTAGGGATTTTAATGTGTACAGATGCATTAGAACGTGATGAATCCTGTGGAGCACATTTTAGAGAAGAATTCCAGACCGAAGATGGTGAAGCCGTGAGAGTAGATGAAGACTATTCTTATGTGTCTGCCTGGGAGTATGATGATGGAGATTTTAAGTTGCACAAGGAAGAACTAGAATTTGAATTTGTAAAACCTTCGGTTAGAAGTTATAAATGATATACTATGAAAGTAACATTCAAAATTTGGAGACAGGAAGGCCCTAGGGATAAAGGAGCGATTAGAGACTATGAAGTAGATGGACTAACAGAAGATATGTCTTTTCTGGAAGCACTAGATCATTTAAATGAATTATTGGTCCTTAAAAACGAAAAAGTAATTGCTTATGAATATGATTGTCGAGAAGGAATTTGCGGGCAATGTGGTGTTTTTATTAACGGTCGTGCACACGGTCCACACGATAATATGACTACCTGTCAATTGCATATGCGTAGCTTTAAAGATGGAGATACAATTGTCGTAGAACCCTGGAGAGCTGCTTCTTTTCCGGTGATTAAAGATTTGATTGTAGATCGCTCTTCATTTGATAGAATTATAGAACAGGGAGCATATATTACAGCAAAAACTGGAACGGCTCCAGAGGCCAATGCCATTCCCATACCGAAAGAAGTGTCAGATAATGCTATGGATGCTGCTGCATGTATTGGGTGCGGAGCCTGTGTTGCAACTTGTAAAAATTCCTCTGCCGCATTATTTACTTCTGCAAAAATTAATCACCTCAATAGACTACCGCAAGGAAAAGCAGAAGAACACAAACGTGTACAAGAAATGACTTATCAAATGGAAATTGAAGGATTTGGTAGTTGCACTTTTACTGGTGCTTGTGAAGTAGAATGCCCAGAAGGGATTTCAATACTAAATATTGCAGAAATGAATGCTCGTAATGCTAAAGCTAAATTATTTGGTTAGCGTAAGTTTTTTTGAATAATTAAATTATTTAAGTGTATGAAAAATGTCAATTTTCCTTTGATAAAATTACTAGTGATTGTTATGGCTCTACTCCTAATGAATGGAATATATGCGCAAACCACTACTACAAATACTGAAGAAACAAAAACTTCAGAAACAGAACAAAAAGATTCAAATTGGGTAGAAGAAATCACCTCTCGGGTTACACCTTATGGTAGTATACGAATTGGAGCTGGTTTTGCAGAAGAAGGTGAAATAGGAATTTCGAATAATGCGCCACGTGTAGGGTTAAAATTTAAACACGCTTTGTCTAATGATGAAGCAGAAAATTTTAATGTTATTGGCGGTATTGAGTTTGGCGTAAATCTGATCTCTAGAGACGATACAGTAGAGTTTGCCGTAGATCCGGGAGCAGGAATCGCTCAGGTAGGCGATGCGGTGTTTACCAGATTAGGTTTCATAGGAGTATCGTATCAAGATTTTGAATTTACATTCGGGAAACAAAACTCAGTATATTATACTATGGGAGCTACAGAAATAGATCGCTTTTTAGCCTTTGGAGGAGCTGCTATTGGTGTATGGAATATATCTGATGGTGGGATTTCGGGTACGGGTCGTGCCAATCAGGTGTTTATTTTAAAGTATGAAAAGAACGGATTAAGTCTGGGAGCCCAAGCAGAAGCGAGAAATATCTCAGATAATAGTGAGAGTATTGATACGTATGGGTTTGGAGCGAATTATAAAATAGGGGGATTTGGTATAGGAGTCGGTTATAACAAAGTGAATGACGGAGTTGAAGATCCATTACCTAATCAAGCTAAAGATGGTGATGAGGCTTTTGTTACTTCTGCTTCTTTTGAAAAAGATAGATTTACAGTAGCTGCGTCCTATGCTATTTTAAAACAGCATCAACGGGTTGGGGATGTTTTTTATGATGCTACAGGTATTGAGTTTTATGCGCGATATAAATTCTCAACTAATAAACGATGGCATGTTGCTGCTGGTTTCAATTATTTAAAACCAGATGATGATCAAAATTTAGGTGATTTTGATACCAAATTCGGAATTACCGAAGTAGGCTACAACTTTAAAAAATCCAGTCATATCTTTGCCGCTGCAAGTATAGATTACAGTGAAGATGGTAATGGCGATAGACGTAATCAAAGTGTTTTTGGTGTAGGGATACGGTTTGGGTTTTAATAGGTATCAAACCAATAATTTGCGTGGCCATAATTTCTTAATAATTAATAATAAAATCGTAGTGGCTAGATTTGCTATTGAATCGCCAAATGTGATAATCAAAATATAATACCTTAAATTTAAAATCAGAATAATGAAACCTCTTCCACTAGGTAGTGAAGAGGTTTTTTTATACTTCAAACCCATCTAAATAACACTTTAAGAGGTTTTGTTTCTACTTAATCTTTGTCAAAAAACACTTCAGTATAAAGCTGGGAAGTTTCACTTTCGTTTTTGGTCGTTTCACCCCAAAAATCAATAATTAACAGCTAATCTCAAAGTACATTTGTATAAGAAATAAGGGTAAAAACTCAGTCAAATAATAAAATTAAAGTCATGGAAACAGCAAACTTAAGAATTGTATACAATCACAAAAACAAATATGAGAATACTGTAATCAATCAAAATAGAATAACTCAGTTTGTTAATAGAGTTGAGGTACAAGTCAGAAATTGGTATAAAAAAGTAGAACAGTTGGGCATTGCAGCAGGTACAGCAATTAGAAACTAAAAAAAACAGAATAATTACTAACGAATAAAAAATATAAAGAGATGAAAACGATACAATCAATTTTAGGTACTATTTCAGAAAACATTTGGAATAACATAACACAAAAAGAAGGTTATAAAAATCGAGAAGAATTTCTTTTAGAGTACAAGAATAATGATGATGTGTTCTTATTCATCTAAAAGGTGTAAAACTCATGAAAACAATATACAGACTATTCGGAACAGTGATAGTATTCCTACTTTTTTCTAGTTGCTCATCTGTAAAAGTTACAGATTCCTGGAAAAATCTTGAAGAACTAGATGTAAAGAATAAAAAAATAATGGTGGTAAGTAAAACTGATGATAAAGCCGCAAGGGTTAGATTCGAGAAAGATTTGGTGCAGCATTTAAACAAAAAAGGATATCAATCTGTTGAAAGTTACATCATGTTTCCTAAATCATCACCTACAAAAGAATTAAATGAATCAGAAATAGTAGAAATTAAAGAAACGCTTAATGAAAAGGGTGTTGATATTGTAATTGTCACCGTATTAAAAGATTGTGAGGAATATACAAAAACGATTACTAGAAATAATACTTCCTATACCATGTATCCTTCTTACTATGGGTTAGGGTATTATAGAGGTTTTTATAGATACTACGGAACTGTTTATGTAGAATCTGATCCAGTTACTATGATTACAACCGATGTAAAAAAGTATACCCTAGAAACTGTAGTGTTTGATCTAACTCAACCAGAAGAAAGACAATTATTGTCTGTAATCACGACCGAGATTGATGATCCACAAACATTAAGAGCTGTATCTATAGATTTCTCTAAGAGCGTTGTAAAAGAATTGAATAGGTAAATAATTTTTTCATAATTAGGTTAGGTTGATTTTAGGCAGCCGGAGATTAAGTAGATGTTTTCGGCTGTCTTTTTTATGTAGGTAGTAAGCAATCAATTTAAAGCATGTTAAAAAGACCACAAGAATATATTGATTTAAACTAAAGAGGTGAAGAGTGTCCCCATACCTTCACTTCTGTATAGAAGCCTCCAATTCCCAAACGGAGGCTTCTTCTTCTCCAGGAACAAATACTAAAAATATGAGCACAGTTAATAATCATATGATCCGTACAATTTTCCGTAAATTTAACAAGTACAAATCAAAGAAGATACTATCTATATTGAGCTCTAGAAAAATAAAACACACTGTAATTTTAAAGATAGCATTGCTTATTGCAGCTCTTATCAGCTTGCCAAGAACATTGATATTATTTGATGTGAATCAGAAACTGTTTGATTCTTTTACAGAAGTTTCGATACTTGATATTATAATACGTTTTTTATTCCTTTTCATGATGTCATTAGCCGCACTTGAGCTTAATACCAATTGGAAGAATCTATACGCACAGTATTCCCTTTTTTTGAGAACAGGTATAACTATTGTACTTAATACTATATTGTTTTTGGGGATAGTTCAGTTACTTATTTCGATATATCCATTAGTAACAGGGCAGGAGTTATCAGAATCAGAAATCGGATTTATGTACTTTGTGTATTTTGTAATTTTGATGGTCACTGTTTTTATAGCTCGAATTCTTACATATCAAATGATACATCATGAAGATCTTTTAGAAAATGAAAAACTAAAACAACAAAACCTTCAAAAGGAATTAACAGCTCTAAAAAATCAAATTAACCCTCACTTCCTCTTTAATTCTTTAAACTCATTAAATTCAATAGTGAGAGATAATAAAGATGCAACTACATTTATAAAAGAATTATCCTTTATGTATCGATATATTTTACAGAGTGGAGAAAGAGATGTAGTCTCTTTACAAGAAGAGCTTAAATTCTTAGATAGTTATGTTCATTTGGTAAAAACAAGATATCGAGATCGTTTTGTTATAGATATAGTAATAGATGAAAAGTATTTGCAAAAAGAGGTCCCTCCGTTAGCATTACAGTTATTGGTAGAAAATGCAGTAAAGCATAATGAGATTTCAGAAAAGAATCCTTTACAGGTAAAGGTATATTCAAAAAATGAAATTATTTATGTTGAAAATGAAATACGACAAAGAACTTCTTTTGTAGATAGTACCGGCAATGGATTAATGAATTTAGATAAACGATATTTTTTACTAAAAAAACAACACATTAGTATTAGCAATGCAGATAATATATTTAGCGTAAAACTGCCTATAAATTGAAAATATGAAAGTAGTACTAGTCGAAGACGAAATAACAGCAAGTGATCAACTCACTTTTTTACTGAATGTTATAGATCCTACTATTGAAATATTGAAGGTTTTAGATTCTGTAAAAACGGCAATTGAGTATTTTTCTAGTACTCATGAAGCATCACTTATTTTTATGGATATTCATCTGGCAGATGGTATTTCTTTCGAAATCTTTGAACAAGTACACATAGAAACCCCTATTATTTTCACAACTGCTTATGATCAATATGCAATTAAAGCATTTAAGGTAAACAGTATAGATTATTTATTAAAACCCATTGATGAAGATGAATTGTCTGAAGCAGTTCAAAAATTTAAAAATAGGTCCAAAGAAGAAGGTTCTTTAAACAATCAAATTCATGGAATGCTACAATTACTTCAGGCTAAAACAAAACCTTATAAAACCACATATCTGGTGCATCACAGAGATGAATTACTCCCTATAAAAACCGAAAACATTGCTTATTTCTACATAGATACAGGTGTGGTAAAGGCAATTACTTCAGAAAATAAAGCATACATCATTGATAAGAAACTAGAAGATATCGAAGAAGAATTAAACCCCGAAGTTTTTAACCGGGTGAATAGGCAATTTATAATTCACAAAAATGCTATCGAGAATATTAAACACTATTTTAATGGTAAACTGATTGTAAATACAAGCCCGATTGCCAAAGAACGTATTGTAATAAGCAAAGCCAAAGCTACGGGATTCAAAAAATGGATGGACTTATAATTGTTTATGTTTTGTGTTTGCAATCGTAAAGCTTCAGTTCAGGTAGAATTTGTTGTGTAATTGGCTATAACTTATTTGATTATATTCTTCTTCCGAAATTCCAAAAATTTTGGACAAATGGCCTAAAACGTTTTCTCTTTTACGATACTTCGCCATCTCTTAAGGTAATTTTAACAACTGCGCCAAATTGATAAGGATAGATACTTCCTGATTTCATAATATCGTAGTAAATAATTGTTATACCATAAAATTAGTTAATTTTAATAGGTCACGGATGATCTTTATAATTTAAACCGTTTCAACTCATTGAGAAAAAAAGCAATAAAGACAAGAACAACACTACTCATTTCGATAGCTATAGCCTTATTGATTAATTCTAATAGATTTTTGTCTATTGTGTATCCTAAGCTAGCCTATTTTAATGATGTAGAAGGTGATTCAATACCTATCTTTTTATTTAGAATGTTTGCTTTTTCCTCCTATTGCCTATTACTTTTATACATTACCATTCATAGTTCGACTATTTTGAACAAGCTTCACAAAGTAATCAGAAAGTTTGTTTTTATTCCGCTAATATTGATTCTGGCTAAAATCACCTACCATGTTTTTATAGTTAGTCATGGTTTATTATTAATAGAAATAGCTCAGCCAGAAAAAACCGGAATATCATATGTGTGGATAGTAATGGGATTGGTTTCATTACTCATAGGTTGGTTGTTAAAATTTCAATTAAAACAAAGGCTAAATGAAATTGAAAAAGAACAGCTCATCAAAGAGAATATTCAAAATGAATTAATGGCCTTAAAGAGTCAGATCAATCCTCATTTTTTATTCAATTCTTTAAATTCCTTGAATTATATTATTCGAAATTCTCCAGAAGAAGCCATAGATTTTGTGGATAGACTTTCTTTCATTTTTAGATATATTTTGCAAAGCAGTGAAAAAAACCTCATTCCTATAAAAGATGAGATAGAGTTTTTGAATAACTATATGCATTTAGCTACCATACGATATGGTGCTAATGTTCAAATAAAAATCGACATTGCAATAGATTTTCATTCTATTTTGATTCCTATTCTATCTCTACAAATACTATTAGAAAATGCTATAAAACATAACGAGATTTCTAAAGAGTATCCCCTGGCTATAAAAGTTTACCATGAAAATGGGTATATTATAGTCGAAAATAAAATCCAACCCCGAAATGATCCTGAGAAAAGTACAGGATATGGACTTGCAAATTTATCTAAGCGGTATATTCTTTTAAAAGGAAAAGATATTCAGATTCAAAAAAATGATCATTTTATTGTTAAACTTCCTATGCACTAATTATGAATGTTATAAAAGCCATACTTGTTGAGGATGAAATTGCCGCTAGCAAAAATCTAATTGACTTATTATATCGTGAAAACCCTGAAATAGAAATCATTGAGGTGCTTGATAGTGTAAAGTCTGCTATACGATACTTTACAAAAAATAAGGATTTTGATCTTGTTTTTATGGATGTCCATTTGGGGGATGGTATATGTTTTGAAATTTTTGAGGAAATTGAACTAAATACTCCTATAATTTTTACCACAGCTTATGATCAATATGCGATTGAGACTTTCAAGGTTAATAGTCTGTATTATTTACTAAAACCAATTCGTAAAAAGGAACTGATTAATGCTATTACTAAGTTTAGGAAGAATGCTTACAATGGAGTGCAAAAAGAATTTGATTTACTGTTGGAGAGCCTGAAAGCGAAACATAAAAAATATCATTCTACGCTGTTAGTGCCTAATAGAGGGGATATTATTCCAATAAGAGTTAAGGATTTTGCTTTTTTTTACATTAAAATGGGAGTAGTACGAGGAATTACTTTTTCTGAAGGATCCTTCACTATGGATAAAAAAATACAAGAACTAGAGAAAGAGTTAGATCCTGAATCATTTTATAGGGTTAATAGACAATTTATTATAAATCGTGATGCTGTGGATAAAATAAATTATCCTTTTTATGGTAAAATCAAGGTAACTGTAACTCCAGAAATTGATGATAGTATTGTCATTAGTAAAGCAAAAGCAAAGGATTTTAAAAATTGGTTAAGGAGTAATTGAAATCAAAATTTGGTCATTTCAAGTGAGCATTTATCCACTTCACTTATTATTGTTTTTTTTAGTATTTTATATCAAATACATTTAGTATGATCTAATAAACCTAATACCAATTCTTGCATGAACTTGCTGTCATACGAAATCAGGTTATTTCAGGTAAGAAATGGTATCCTTGTTTAGATCATGATTTTTAGTAATACCCACACATAAATCATGTATAATGAAACAAGAGTATTTTGTATACCAGGTATCCTATTTTAAACCATTATTAAGGAGGTTGGAAAATTTCGGTATTGACACCGAAAGAATTATTCAAAAAAGCGAAATACGGCATTTTGATCTTTCTAATTCACAAAACTATATTCCAACAGCGGTGGTTCATGATTTATTTTCTTTATTAAGAAAAAACAGTGAAACCGATACGTTTGCGGTTAATTTTCTCAATGATTTCAGCCTTTCAGAATTAGGTAATTATGGTTCTTTTTTAGCTGGGTTTCCTACTTTGAACAAAGCTATAGATGCATTTACCAAATTCAGCTACTTGCTTCAGACAAATCTTCAAACAGATTTAAAGATTCATAAAAATGAAGCCATATTCTCTTTTTCATTTTTGGATCAACATTCTAAAGGAGGTAAAATATCAGAGTATATTTTATTGGCTATTGTATGTCAGTTGTTTAATGTATATGGAGGGCATAATTGGCATCCAATCTCGGTACATATACCAAGTACTGGGATTTCTGATATCGAGCCCTTGTTACCCAGTGGAGAATATCCTATTCAATATAGTCAGCCAGAGTATCGATTTGTTTTTTCAAAATCAGTATTGAACTATGAGACCTATACCAATCCTCTGAATTCCTATATAGTACCTGAATATCAAGAAAAAAACATCATGGAGGTTATCGAAAATGTGATATCGAGCTATACGTATGGTCATATTCCATCACTCAAAATGCTTGCTAGTCATTTTAATACTTCAGAAAGTAGTATGAAACGGGTACTAAAATCAAAACAAGCTAAATTTTCTGATATTCTTGGTCATATACTTCACGATAGAGCCGTTGATCTTCTAACAACTTCAGATATGAACATTAATTTGATTAGTGAGTGCTTAGGATATTCTGATAGCCCAAATTTTATTCGATCATTTAAAAAATGGACAGGTTTTACCCCAGGTGAATATAGAGAGAGCGTGATGTTTTCACATTAAAACATTATCAAAAAGCTTCGTTGATTCCAAAATAAAAGCCACTATTTCCATTTTCTCCAAATCCGGTATCCAATCGTAACCAGGTACTTTTGTTTTTAAGTAACTTAAATCGTATTCCTGCCCCTGCACTGGGTTTCATGTTGCTTATGCTAAAGAAATTCTCAGGAGCACTTGCTACTTCACCTACTAATCCAAAAGCTGCTATTGTCCATCGCGGTCTAAAACGCCATCGATACTCTGTTTGTATAATATACATATGGTTGTCTGTAAACCTACCATAGAAATACCCTCTAGCACTATAGCTTCCGCCAAATTTTGCCAAACCTTGAAAAGGTGCGTCTCCAAAAGTATTTTCGCTATATACTTGCATGGCCAGGATGCTCGTTTTAGTTAATGATTCATAGGTTCGTAAATCCAAAAAGAATTTATTATAGCCATGGGTAGCTCCCAGAAGTTCGCTTGAAAATTGTGCATTAAGCTTATAATAACGACCGGATAAGGGAGAGCCTACATCATCTCTGGTATCTAAATTGAAGGTGGCACCTAACCCACTAATAATGGCTCGATCACTGCCCAGAACACTTCCTGAGTCTAGAATTCCTCCTTCTTCAACTTCAGTGACTTCATGGTTTTCGAAGACATACTCAAATCCGAAATTAAGATTTGGAGGTAAGCGTCTTAAATACCCCATTTTTAATTTGTGTGAAGTCATGTTATACACTTCCTCATTCCTATCTGGAGCACTATTACCTATCCCCCAAAATAAATTGGGGTAGATCTCCCAGGTATAGTCTATATCAATAAAATAATCCCCTTTACCCAAATAGATTTCTGGTTTGACTTCAAATAGAAACTGTTCATTTAGTGTGTATATTCCGCTAAATAGAATGTTTGATTGACGGTCATTATAGATATTACTTTTATTTAATAAAAAAAGTTGTCCTCCACCACCGAAACCAAATTCAGTTTCTGGAGTATAAAAGGCAATAGGAACTCCTATAAATTGAATATTTTTTGTGCTTGCTATTGTATCCGTTTTAAATACAGTCTCTTTACTTTGAGACCGAACCCCATTAGAAAATAATAGTAGGAGAATAACCGCATATGTTGAAATTTGTTTTTTCATTAGAACTGATCTACTAAAATGTTAAAACCAAATGAAAAAGAAATACTATTCACAAAAATGTCTTCTGAGGTAGTCGTGTTTATAGGGATTGATTCTTGATCAATATTGATCCATAATAAGTTGGTTTTTAATCCGATATCAAAGGTTACAAAATCAAAAAATGCATAAGAGTACCCGACTCCTAGCAGTGCTCCAAAACCACCACCTTCGCCTAATTCCTCTACAAAACCATTGGTTTGTTCTATTCGAGTATTATCTCGATAACGCACATATCCAGGGGATGCTTGAAAAAAAAGTGATCCACGCTCTAGCTTTGAGAGATAATAAGAAACTAGAGGGCCTACAAATAGATTTTCTGTAGTTCTCTCTACTATTCCTGAGTTATTACTTCTATTAGCAGCAATAGTGATTCCTACTAAAAAACGATTTTTTATAAATTTTCCGGTAGTGAGATTAATCCCATACTCGCTGGTGGTTGTAGTTTGGTCAGTACTTCTTAATTCAATAGTACTTGAATTAATAGTACCAGATAAGCCTGTAAGCCATTTTCCTTTACGGAATGGAGATACAATGGTATCTTTTTCCTGACCACTTATATTATTACTAAAAACCAGCAACAAGAGAATGGTTAGTATTTTTAATGAATTATAACTATGTATTTGCATGCAATTAATTTCTGTTAGATTTGAAGTAGGGTTTACTCTTTTTTCAAAGTTATAATTTTTCCATCACGTAGTACTTTTAGTTCTAAGACATCAGTAGTTTTTAAGTTTTTACCCAACTCACCAAGTTTTACCAAAGAATCATCTGTAAGATCAAATACAATATCATTAAAAGCTAAGATAATATCGCCTCCAATGATTAACTTTTGTCCATCAATTACAACTTCGGTATCCCCTCCTAATAACCCCATTTTGTGCAATACAGACCCAAAAACCACGCGCTGTACTAATAGGCCACTATTTTGAGGGACATTGAACAATCGCTTCGTCTTACCCGTAAGAGGGTATGCATCAAAACCTAACCAGGGAGTTCTATTATTTGCGATCAGGTTTTTAGTAATATTTGCAGTCGCGGCAAACCCAATGCCTTCAAAACCACCTGATTTGGTGAGGATTTGACTTACTACACCTATTACTTCTCCTTTCATATTAAACATTGGGCCTCCAGAATTACCAGTATTAATGGCAGCATCTGTTTGGATAAATTCAGATTGAGTAAATGGATTAGCTCCTCGTTTGTTTTTAATAATTCCGCTCACATACCCTGAAGAAAGTGAATGACTATAACCAAAGGGAGCACCAACAATGAATACTTGTTCTCCTATTTTTACTCGATCCGAGTCTCCAAAGGTTACCGTTATAGCATTCTTTTTGGGTATATCTAGTTTGATTAAAGCAACATCTGCAGATTTGAAGGTAGAAATTACTTTTGCAGATCGTACTTCTCCGTCAATAAATTTAACTCTTACTATTTCGGCAGCATCAACAACGTGTGATGCAGTAATAATTTCAGATTCTGAAACCATAAAACCAGATCCCAAGCCTTCAGAAGTAACTGTTTTGGTAACATTACCATTAGATTCTAATTTTGCTTCTTGCGTGAAGATTACCACCACTGCTGGATTTACTTTTTCATAAAGTTGAGATAAATCTTGTGAAGATAGATTAAGAATATAGAAGTATGTGATCAAAGAAAGAACATATCTCATGTGATTTTTTATATAAAATTAATGACTTAACCGCATAATGTAACTATCATTTAGGTTCACTTAACAGGCTAAAATAATGATTTATAATATTATAAAATGGCTTTTTTGTACAATTAGAAATACTAACCCATTTATGATTTATCTTTAATCCCTAAAAGAATAAATGACAAAATAGTTTGTACTTCTTCGATTGTTTTGCCCATTTGCTGAGCTAAAATAATTTCTGGGTTTTCAGCTTTTTGTTTATCTGTAATAGCTTTTTCTAAAATAGAAATTATTATATTTCGTAACGTTTTATTTTGCTGTAAAATAGGACGCATTTTTCTACCTATAATTTGTGCAGCTGTTTTTGTACGTTCAAAATTATCATCAAATAAGTCTAGATGATTTTCGTATGCTTCTTCTTCATATAATTCCCAAGCATAACCGATTAGAAAAGAAATATCTTCTAAATCTTTGGCTCTAAGTTCAGGGGTTTCATTCCATGATATTAACTTTAAAATCAAAATACCCTCTACTGGAGTTACTGGTAATTCATAATTTTCTTCTTCTATTGTTACAAGTTCAGAATATTCCCCTACCTCTTGAAACCCTAAAACAGATAAAGAGATATCTCTTTCTGTAAAAGAGACAGTATAGTCTTGTTCTATTTTACCGTAGGGCATTAAATCCAGTACTGTATTAGTCTTGTCAAATATTAATCTGTAAATTTCTTTGGTTTTTCTAAATCCTAATGTACAGAGTTCATCGAATAAGTAAGTGTACACATCAAAGTCGGGTACCATTATCGCAAAATCTATATCAGCAGTTCCTCTTGTTGGTTTAATCCCAGCTTTATATAGCTGCACATCCCGAGCATTTGCTCCAATCAGATAATATTGGATGTTGTTTTTAGAAAAAATACCTTCTAAAATTTTATATACTTCGCCGTGGTGAGCAAAAGAATAGTCTTTATAGCTTAGGTTTGATATACTCATTATAAATTATTTGTGCGGTTTCTATATTTCTATCATTACCACTATACATTAGTTCTGCATAAATTAAAAGGGGATGTACTGTAAGATTACTTTCAAAATCAAAGCTAGATGTTCCTGGTTGCCAAAATAGCTGATAGGCGGTTATCTCTCCATTATCATCTGGTATCAATCTATAATTTTTGATTAAATCTGTTTTAGATCTATTGGTGAATAATGAATATTTTTCTGGGTTAAGATAATTTGTTAATATTGCTGCACCAGATTCTCCACCCAAAGCAGCACCACTCTCTCTTCCCCATTTTGTTTCATAATTAGAATCTGTCTCACGTATCATAAAATGTCCTTGTTTACTAAAACTAAACTGTCCAATTTTATGTGCTGGTAAAATCTTTTCGTTGACCAGTATAATCCATTTGTCTAATAATTCTTCACGTTTAACTAGTTGATATTTTTTATCACTATTCCATTTAACGGTAAACCCTTCATTAAACAAACCATTGATAATTTTACTAACGCTACCTAAAGAAACATTGCTGATTTCCGCCAATTTTCTTTGAGTTAAATTGATGTTTTCAGGGTTTTGTAGTAATTGAAATATAATCTGCCCACCAGCTTGAGTAAAAACATCTGAATGTGTATTGTAAATAGGTTTAGCATTTCCTTGCTCTACGTATAGTTTTAAGGTATTTAAATTTAGAAAAGCATTTCCGAATCCATCAATATAATTAATTCCTTTATTTTTAAGTAACTTCTTTGCATTTGGTGTAATGTAATCTGATACTACCAAAAAAGGGTTATAATCTTGTAGCATAGATTCAAATATAGGAATGTGTTGTGGTCTAGTGTCTGTTTTTACCCTTGCATAAATCTTTTCTTCATTGAGAATAAAAACAACATCAACTAACTCTTCAGAGGATTTTAATTGTTTCAATGTTAACTTAAACTCAAGATTGTCAAAAAAATCTTTTATTTTTAAAAACTTCATATTGTTCATTTTTTAAACCTGTTCATGTTACATGAACATTCAAATATAATGAACAAAACTAATATAAAAAAGTACTATTGGGTTTTTCCATGTAGCGGTAGTAAATTTTATAATGAGTAATTAAAAGTGCATGTTTAATTTCATTTTTAAAAGCACGATTTTACTATAAGGTTTTGTTGGTCTTACTGAAATTATAACAGGTCTTTTGAAGTAGGGTTTTGCAGCTTTTCGCAGGTGTTTTCCGTACTTCAAAATACATAAATTATTGATAATCAGATATTAATAATTTAAACCTTCGGGGTAGTTACCCGGGGGGGTTGTTTTTTTAAAGATCTCTAGTTTTTAGTAAACATCAATTACTTTTATTTGATACCTGACTTATATACTTACCCACGATTATGGCAGTAAGAATCACCAAATAAAACTGTCCCATCATCCCGATCAAAATAGCTGCTTTTTGAGCCAACGAAGTTACGGGCACAATCTCACCATAACCAATAGTCATTAAAGTGATATAACTATAGTACATCAATCGTTCTGTAAGTAACTTAGGTGTCGCTATGGTAACACCCAATCCTTCAAAAGAACCAGAATAAGCCATTTCTATAGAAAGGCAAATAAAAAAACTGATTAGACCTAAAGAAATGTACCCGCTTATCAATCCAAAAATTACATTCTTATTGACAATTTTGGTTTGCCAAACCTGCTTAACAATTTCAAAAGTAACGATGGTGTAAAACAAGAAAGATACCCCCATATTGAGGAATGCTCGTAGTTTGTCACTTTTACTTTCTATTATATCGGCACCAAAAACAATTCCCGAAACGATCAATAATACAATAAAAAACCACATGAGCTTTTTCTTTTTAGAGATTAATACAATCCCTGCAAGTAGGTTGACAAGAAATAATATGGGTGATATAATGATTTCAAAAAAATCTCCAGGAATGATCAAAGACCCAAATAGGATTGCAATCTGACTAAACAAAAAAAGCTCAAAGCGGTATGGGTATAGTTTTTCAAGCATACCTTTTAATCCAATAATTCTTCATTAAACTCATACTCTGTATAATCAACTTTATACAATACACTATAAAACGCAGGTATAAATAGTAAGGTAATCACGGTCCCGAACAGTAATCCTATCATAATGGTTACTGCCATGGGTTCCCACATTTCGCCTCCACCTAGATATAACGGGATTAAACCTAATACTGTAGTAAATGTTGCCAATAAAATAGGACGAAAACGTTGAATACAAGCCGCTATAATGGCATCCTGAGGTTTTCGTTTCAATTCATTTTCTTCTATCTCAATTCGGTCAATCAATACTATGGCATTATTGATTACAATTCCGGCTAAAGAGATCACCCCTAAGAATGCCATAAACCCAAAAGGAACACCAAATAGTAACAATCCAATCACCATCCCTATAACTCCTAATGGGATTGTCGTCACAATCATGGTCATTTTTCTAAAAGAATTGAATTGTATGATCAATAACATCACAATGATAAAAGCGGACAACGGTAAATACTTAGCTACAGCACCCATATTCTCGGCACTATTCTCTGCATCTCCTCCTAATGTATACGTATACTCCTGGCCCCAAATTTCTTCTTGTTCTTTTAACCAAGGTGTGATTACTTCTGTAATTTTTGAAGCATTTCCATCTTCAGTTAATTCGCTAGATACGTTAATAGTACGGGTAAGATCTAATCGTTTTATTTTAGAATATTGCCATTGTGGAACAATATTCGCCACCTGCAACAACGGAACACTTTTTCCCGAGTTTTGACCATAAATATTGAGTGTTTCTAAAGAAGCGAGTGATTGCTGTTTCCCTTGATTACTAGTCATTACAATAGGAATAGATTTGTCATTTTCTCTAAACTCACCTGCCTGAAAACCATCTAACACTGTTTGTAGCGATATCGCTACATCCTGATTAGTAATTCCTGCTGACTGTGCTTTGTTTTGATCAATATCAATAACAAATTTTTTCCCTTTGGGTCCCCAATCGTCTTTAATATTTTTAGTACCAGAAACACTAAATAGTTTTGATTTGACTTCTTCGGCTATGCTAGCCAGTTTATCAGGATTATCACCCGAGACTTTAATTTCAATAGGAGTTCCACTACCTCCTGACCCTAATAATCCAACTTTGATATCTGCATCAGGAAAGGTATTAAAACAAAAAGCATCCAATTGCTTTACCATATCATTATTCACTAAAAAAGAAGAAGTATTGACCAAAATATGAGCATAATTCGAATTGGGTTCATCTGCATTATACCCCAGATCATAGGATGATGGTCCCTCACCAATGTAAGAAGACCAATCTACAATACCATCTGTTTTTTCAGCAGTAACTTTTAAATTATTGGTGATAAATTCTTCAATTGCTAATATGGTCTTTGTGGTACTTTCAATTTTGGTTCCTTCTGGTAAGTTAATATCTATGGTGATCATATTACGATCACTATCCGGGAAAAACACAAATGCCAATTTTGTAAATCCATAAAGGGATAAAAAGAACAACGCAACAATACTTAATAATACTGTTCTTTTCCACGCCAAAGCTAATAGAATAAGATCCTTATACTTGGATTTCAATCCATTAATCATACGATCCAAAAAGCCAACTTTTCCATCCTCTCGTTTTTTAATTTTTAGAAAGAATACGCAGAATAAAGTAATGATGCTCAACGAAATAATCCAGGAAGACAAAAGGGCTATCGTAATCACCACAAAAATAGGCCCCATAATATCACCCATTACAGATTCTGCCATAAAAAATGCTAAAAATGCTGCTGATGTAGTCAAGGTTGAAATCAATAGCGGCATAAATAACTCAGCGCACGAATCAATAGCTGCTTTTTTTACTTCAATGCCATTTTCCATCTTTACCATAATAGACTCTGCCACAACAATAGCATTATCTACCATCATTCCTAATGCCATAATCAAAGCAGCCAATGTAATCTGATTAAGACCTACATCTATAAGCCCCATGACCATAAGTGTGGTTATGGTAACAATTGGGATCAAACTTGCAATCACCATCCCAGTACGAAAACCAAGAAAAATCAACATTACGGCTAATACAATAGCAATCGCTTGCATTAAATTTCCTAAAAAATCACTAATCTTAAGATCAATATATTGATCTATGGATGCTAATCGAGACACTTCCAGACCTACTGGAAGTTTTTTCTGCCATTTGCTCAGCATCACATCAATTTCTTCTCCTAATTTGATAATATTTCTACCTTCTTTTAAAGAAACATGAAGCGAAACAGCATCCTTACCATTAATGCGTACTTTCTGTTTGGGTGGATTAATATACCCTTTTTCAATGATTGTAATATCTCCTAAGCTAACTACTCGTCCACTTTGTCCAAGAGGGATTAGCATATTTTTAATATCTGAAATCGTGTTAAAATTACCAGTAGGTTCTAAGATAATCCGTTCTTCTTCTATATTAACTTCACCTCCAGAATTCAAAATATTTGTACTGGCTATAATCCCTTGTAAGCTGCTTGAAGTTAACCCATATGCTTTAAGTTTTGTATTATCAAATTTCACAAAAACACGTTCTTCTTGCGCTCCATTGATTTCTACTTTGGCAGCATCATCTAGTTTAATCAGGTCATCACGAAGATCATCTGCTTGCTCTTTCATAGCAGCATATGAAAAACCATCACTGGTAATCCCAACAGCGATGCCAAATACTTCTCCAATACCGTCATCATTCAATTGAGGAACTACATTATTAGGTAACCCTTGAATCGTATTTAATTTACGTCGCAATCGATCCCAAACGGGCTGCAACTCCTCGGGAGAAACTTCCATTTTTAATTCTACCTGAACAACAGAAAGTCCGGTTCTTGAAGTACTGGTTACTTTTTTTAATTCTGGAAGTTCTTGTGCAATTTTTTCAATTTTGTCGGTTACCAATTCCTCAACACGCTCAGGACTTGCTCCTGGAAAAGAAGAAACAACTGAGGCTACGCGAATCGTATATGGCGGCATGCTATCTCGTGAGAGTGAAGCATAAAAAACCATACCCATGACCATCACTACCGTAAGAATACTAAGAGCAACACGATTTTTTTCAATGGAAAATTTAGCAAAATTCATATGTTTTTCTTTTGATAGAGGTTATTGTAATTTCACCTTTTGACCATCCAATAAGGTTTGTAATCCCGCAGTAGCGATTTTTTGACCTTCAGAAAGACCACTTTTAATTTTAAAACCATCTGTAGTGAGTTCTCCTATTTCTATACGGTGTTTCTTTACAATTCCAGAGGTTTCATCTTCAGATTCAATTAAAAAAACAAAATTACCTTCACCATCTTCTCCAACCGCTTTCACCGGAATCACTAAAGCAGTGTCTGTTTCGGTATCTTCTTCTTTAAAATCAAAAGTAACATTAGCGGACATACCAGGTTTAATTTCTTTAGTAGGATCCGTAATATCAATTTTTACGGGGTATGTGGCAGAATTTTCATCTACAACAGGAGCAATTTCAATTACAGTTCCACTCATTTTTTTTTCGGCTAAGGCAGAGAAAGAAATTTCAGGATTCATTCCTAATTGTACTTTATTGATTACATTTTCTGGTAGTCCAACTTCGATATTAGTATGATCTCCTGCATTTAATACTGCAATCACTTGTCCTGCACTTACATTTTCATTTAATTGGCTGTTTTTTGCCGCAATGATACCTGTTTTAGGCGCTTTGATGTACCCATAACTGATCTGCGATTGCTGGATGCTTTTATTACGCTTTGCAGATTCATATTGATCCAATGCACTTTGGTAAGAATTTTTAGCCGACTCATAATCACTTAATGAATTACTCCCTTTCTCATACAGCGATTTAATACGATCCAAACTAGATTTGGCAGTATTCATAGCCGATTTAGCACTATTGAGTGCAGAAACTGACTGCTCATAGGCAAGATTTGCTTGCACATTATCCAACTTAGCAATCAAATCACCCTTATTTACTTTCTGTCCTACTTTAATATCCAGTGTTGTAATAATCCCAGTACTTCTGAAACTTAATTCAATTTCATCACCAGCTTTGGCAACGCCACTAAACGTTCTGATCTTTTGTGAATTTGAATTTCCCACAACCTGAAATTGTACAGGTCGCAGTACTTCTTCTTTTTTTACTTCCCTATCTTTACAAGCAGTAAGCATCAAAAATGCAAATACCATTAGTACTATATGTTTTACGAATTTCATTTCTATTGGTGTATTAGTGATTTTTAAGTTAAACTTTTATGTCTCCTCCTCCTTGAGGGAGAGGATGTTCTTCAAAAACACCCCTCATCCTAACTCCTAAGCTTCATCTCGCCCATCGCTAAGCGATGTCGCCAAAGGAGAAGGAACTCTTATGCTTCATTAATTTCTATTAAGTATAAACTCATTAGCTCTTCGAATAAAATCTTGATTACTTGCCTCGGTATTCATTAAAAAGAAATAACCAATGGCTCTTTCTAACTGCATAGAGGCTAATAAATAGTCATAATTGGCCGTAGCTCTGGCTAACTGTGCTTGCAAATAATTAGTTTGAGCATCAATTAATTGGATAAGTGGTACCGCACCTTGAGCATATGCATTTTGTGTAAGATCCAAACTCTCTCTAGCGGCTTCTTCTGATACTTTGGATATTTCGATATTTGCAATCTGATTGGTTATGTCCAATAAAATATCATTTACACTTTTTTCGATACTGAGTTCTACATTCTCTTTCTGCACCCATAATTGATCTTCCTGAATCTTTGCCGTTTGTCTGTTAATGTTCCGTTGGTTTTGTTGAAAGATGGGTAAGGAAAGGTTAACTCCAACATTGTAAGATCCATCGGGAGCAATAGGAAAACCTTCAGGAACTGTTGTTCCTTTACCAGATTCTGAAATGGCAAGATTATACTGCCCTTGTAAAGCTACGGTTGGGACAAATCGACCCAGGTTATTTAATCGATAATTACGCTGTGTAGCTTCCATGTTATAACCGATATTTTTTAATTCGGGAGCATTTTTCTTCGCTTCTTCGACTAAAAATTCAACTAAAGCAGGTCGCAATTTTGGATCATCCAGAATCTCCAGAAAATCCTGATACCTATAATTCTCAAAGATGCCTTCTGATATTTCGGCATCATCAACATCTATTTCGGTAGCGATCGGATTATTCATTAATTGATTAATCGTATTGAACGCTTGTCGTTTTTGATTTTCTGCATTAATCAAACTTTGCGTATTCTGGGCCAACTGACTTCTAAAACGTAGCACATCAGACTTGCCCGATTCTCCGGCGGCAAAATTTTGATCTGAGATTTCTAAATTCTTTTTGGTCACCTGAAGGTTTTGATTTTGAATCTCCACATTCGTTTTCAGAACCAAGGCATTAAAATAAGCCACCGAGGCATTAAGAAGCGCATCTAGTTCTGCTGCATTATAGGTTTCCTCCTGGGCCTTTTGTAAATTTTCATTGATGGTAATATTGGCTCCGGCGCCTTCAGAATAAATCACTTGTTCCAGTGTTACGTTTCCAGAAGTAGAAAACTCTGGATTAGCACCATTAGAAATCTCTGACACTTCTGGGTCTAAATATGCAGTATTTGCACTGGCAGTTACATTGGGTAAATAACTACTCTTAGCGGTTTTTACGTCCTGACTAGTTAACTCAATATTTTTTCTCTCTACGTCGAGTGAAAGGTTTTTTTCTACTACACCTTTCATTATATCAATAATAGAATACGATGTTCCTACAACTACATCATTCTCCCCTCCTATAAAGTCTGCATTAGCTAACATACTATACCGTAATGGAAAACTAATTTGTTTTGCTGTGCTAGAGTTAATAGAAAGTTTCTTCTTATAGTCTAAATACATGGGCAATGTAGATGGGTTTGTTCCCTCAATAATGGATTCTACATTAAGGGCGATACGCCTAAAAAACTGATCAATATTAGTTTCAGGTTGATTAGAAGCCAAAATTCCTTTTTCTACATCTTCTTTGCTATAGGCCGAAAATGATGGAAGCTTCTTAGAATTGATACTGCTAACCAATGTTTTAAATTGACTATCATTTAAATAAAATCCTCCTGCAAGATATACAGCATCTATATCATTTAGATCGGCAGTTATACTACCGTCCTTCTGAAGAGGGATAAGCTGATAAGAACCATCATTTTTAGAAAAGTAATCATCAAATAGCTCTTTTATGGGTAAATTTTCGGGTATAAAATCATCAACTACAATACCTATTTTTTTATAGTCATACAATGATTTGAAAGTATCGAGGTCATTTGTATATGAAAAAGGGGCTATGAGGTAGGTGATATTATTAACTCCAGAGGTTTTTTGACCTTCAGGAAAATCATAAAAATCACTATTTGCACTACCAAAAAGAATAATGGGTTTTGGATATTGTTTTTCTTTACCAATCACTATGGTATTCACTACTCCAAATGACAAGATGATATCTGCATCAGAATTTAGTAATGTCTGATAGTTTGATTTTGCAGTATTGGTATTAAATTCATTTTCTAATACATCCTTAAAAACAATAGTCGCACTCTGCCCCACAACCCCTTTTATTTCAGTTTTTAACTTCACTAGTAAAGGTCTCGTTTCTTCTGATGATTTATCAGCAAGAATACCTATTGTAACTGTTTTGGAGGATTGTGAATATCCTAACAGATGTATGAAGGTAAGTAAGAATAATAATCTTATATTTTTCATATAACTAAGATGATGTGTGTATTATCAGTTAAAAATAATGTAACCGTTATAATTGATTTAATCGCTTGTTCATAGATCAGGAGATTTTAGTATAGAGATTAAAGAAACTCTCGAATTGTTCTGTGGGTAACACTTGTTTAAGCTCCTTATTTTGTTCTTTTATCAAGATATTAAATTTTTCAATAATTTCAATCTTGGTTAACTTTGGATTTCCCCCAGCTGCTTCATTTTCAAACCATAATAAGAAGTAATAATCTTAAATCGTTCATTTGTTTCTGGGGTCATTTCTTCATCTATCATAAAGTTATCCATCCATTTTTTGATATAGTCAATTTCTTCTTTATGAATACCTTTTTCTTGTCCAAACATATGTGTCGAGAAAAAACCAACACATATAGTAAAGAAAAACGCTCTGATACTCATAACTTATTAAGATGTGATGAATGCTATTTATTGCTTAGCCCAACCTTTTCTATTATAAACACTGGTCACAATTTTACCGAAACTTTCTCTGTGTATCACATATTGCTCTTTTGTCAGAAACTCTTTAACCTCATCATTTAGATGGATTACCATAGCGTCAAGTTTGGTTTTTTTCTCTCCTTCGGTATATCCTTTATTCTTATCTCCTATACGCCCCATTTTGTTTGTATAGTACAAAAGAATACCATAATACTCTTCTCGTAAGTTTTCAGAAAGTTTCATTTTCTCTACTTGCTCGGCAACAAAAACTTGTAAGTTATCTTTCTCATCTGAAGTAAAGATTTCTACTTTATTTTTTTCTCTCTCTGCTTGTTTTTCTTTTTGTGTTTGGCCAAAAGCAGATAAAAAAACGAAGAATAGTAGACCTGTGATGTTCAGTTTCATAGTATTTAAATTTTAAAGATGATCTTAAAAGATAATCTGTGACTCGTTAAAATTAACTAATTTTATTGTATAACAATATTTATTACGATATTATGAAATCAGAGAGTATCTATCATTATCAATTTGGCGCAGTTGTTAAAATTACCTTAAGAGATGGCGAAGTATCGGAAGAAGAGAAAACCTTTTTAGGTCATTTGGCCAAAATTCTAGGGATTTCGGGAGAAGAATACAATCACATCATGCAAAACTATCTCACCTATCCATTAGAACCCACCACTACCCACAATGAACGATTAGAGAGCATGTATACCTTAACAAAATTAATTTCTGACGATGAAACCATTTCTGGAGAACAACAATCACTTTGGTTAGAGAGAATGGCTAGGGCGGTAGGATTTACCCCAGGGAATGTTAAGTACATCGTTGCAAAATCGTTAGCTGTTATTGAAAAAGGACTAGATCAGGAAACGTATAAAGAGGAAATCAGGAATATTAATAAGTAATCTATTATCATATCTGTTTCTTTAACTAAACTAGATGTATGATCGTAACATTTTATGGCACCAGAGGTTCAATACCAGTTTGCGAATCAGGTTTTCAGGAATTTGGCGGCAATACAACTTGTGTAACCGTATCTGGCAGAAAAGAAGGAGAAAGTGTACTCATTTTTGATGCAGGTACCGGTATCAGAAAACTAGGGAAAGAACTCATTTCAAAAAACTTCTCTCTTGGTAATAAGATTTTTCTCACCTTCTCACATTTTCATTGGGATCATATTCAAGGATTTCCATTTTTTGCTCCTGCATATGATGTAAGCAAAGAAATCGAGTTTTTTATCATTGGGGATGATGCTCCCGAGATACATGATTTCAAAGAAATATTGGCTAAACAAATGGAAAGCACTTATTTTCCCATAGGTATAGATGACATGGGAGCAAATTTTACTTTTACCGTGAATAAAAGTGATAAGATCACCTTCGATGGGGGGCAAATAACCGTTAACAAACATATGCATCCTGGGGGAGCTTATGGTTATCGCCTAGAAGCTGAAGGAAAAGTGTTTGTATACTGCACAGATATAGAGCATGGTGATGCATTGGATAAAAATGTTGTCAATTTTTGCAGAAATGCTGACATACTTATTCATGATGCCCAATACACCCCAGAAGAATTACCAAGTCATAAGGGCTGGGGACATAGTAGTTGGGAACAAGCTATAGAAGTTGCTGAAGCTGCAAATGTAAAGCAGCTATACCTCACGCACCATGATCCTGAGCATAACGACGATTTCTTGAGAAAAGTAGAACAGCAATGCCAACAACGTTTTTCAAATTGTTTTTTAGCAAGAGAAGGGCAAGTGGTAGAAATATAAGATTTTCCCATCGTAGGGATAAGAATAAAAACATACCCGAATAACTATACTAAACCAACGTTTTTTCCGGTTTTTTTGGTTAAATTTAAAAACTAATTCACACAAATCTTGGCAATAAAAGACAAAGTATTACCAGATAAAAAGTCCCGATGGCGTCCTACCGCGGTTTTCCTCATAGCCGCCCTTATCGGCTTGGGATTATTTATGGCCAAAGAATCAGAGGTGGTATCGTATATGGGTGATAACCCACAAACATGTGTTAACTGTCATGTAATGACTCCTGTTTATAATAGTTGGATGCACAGCTCACATCGTGAATGGGCATCTTGCAATGATTGCCATGTACCTCATGATAATATATTCAATAAATATTATTTTAAAGCTAAAGATGGCTTGTATCATGCCTCTATCTTTACACTACGTGCAGAACCCGATGTAATTTTTATGAGAGAAGCCTCTCAGGAAGTTGTTCAGAATAATTGTATTCGATGCCATGTGCAACAAGTAACCCAAACCAAGTATGAAGGTTGGGTAGATGGGCATGCAGCAGATAGAACAGACAGGCAGTGTTGGAGTTGTCATCGTGAAATACCACACGGACGTAGTCATGGGATTTCGACCGTAAAATATAATATAGCGCCATTGCCAACAGATGAAGTAGAGGCTGTTATTCCCGAATGGTTACAAAAAGAAATTGAAGAAAAATAAACACCTAGTATTATGAAAAATAAGGTATTATTCATTGTTACTATTATCGTAGTATTTTTATTGGGATTACTGGCTTCCAGTATTATTAATAGAAAGTCTGAAGCCAAATACAAATATGTACCAAAAGTAGATATTAGTGAAAATGAACCTCGAAATGCAGTTTGGGGTGAAAATTTCCAAAAAGAATATCAATCCTTTATTCAGACGACTGATACTAGTTTTTCTAGCTACCAAGGAGGTTCTGCCATGCGAGATATGCTCGAAGAAGACCCTCGATTGGTCATCTTATTTGCGGGATATGGTTTTTCTAAAGATTACAATCAGGGGCGTGGTCATTCATACGCTATCGAAGATATTCATAATACCTTAAGAACAGGAGGGCCAAAAGGAAAAGGTGACGGGCCAATGCCAGCCACTTGTTGGACCTGTAAAAGTCCTGATGTGCCTCGATTGATGAATGAGATAGGAATTGAAGAATTTTATAAAGGAAAATGGGCTGATAAAGGAGCAGAAATCGTAAACTCAATTGGTTGTGCAGATTGTCATGACCCTAAAAGTATGAAACTTCGTATTACCCGCCCTGCATTGGTAGAGGCTTTTGATGCCATGGGCAAGGATATCAATAATGCAACACATCAAGAAATGCGTTCATTGGTCTGTGCACAATGTCATGTAGAATACTATTTTGATAAAAATATCCCAGGAAAAGAAGGGACTCCATATCTCGTTTTTCCATGGAAAAATGGAATGGCAGTAGAAGACATGGAGAAATACTATGATGAGTTAGAATTCAAAGACTGGACTCATAAAATTAGTAAAACCCCAATGTTAAAAGCACAGCACCCCGGTTATGAAACCTATTTAACAGGTGTACATGCTGATCGTGGAGTATCCTGTGCAGATTGCCATATGCCTTATAAAAGTGAAGGGGGGCAAAAATTTACGGATCATCACATACAATCTCCATTAAATAATATAGCGAATGCCTGCCAGGTATGTCATAGAGAAGAAGGTAGTAAATTAATGGCTAATGTTTTTGAACGTCAACAAAAATCGACAGAAAACCGTTTGAAATTAGAAGACTTACTTGTTAAAGCTCATATCGAAGCAAAAAAAGCCTGGGATCTTGGAGCTACCGAAGAACAAATGGCTGCTATTTTAACAGACATACGTCATGCACAATGGCGTTGGGATTATGCTGCTGCTGCTCACGGTGCTTCTTTTCATTCTCCGGTAGAGACTGCCCGTGTTATTGGTGGAGGATTACATGTTGCGCAAGAAGCCAGAGTAAAACTAGCACGACTACTTGCCAATTTAGGGCACAACCAACCTGTAGAAATGCCTGATATCTCTTCTAAGAAAAAAGCGCAAGCTTATGTGGGTCTCGATATAGAAAAATTAGAAGCAGAAAAACAAGAATTCAAAAAAACACTATTGCCAAAGTGGTTAGAAGAAGCAAAAGCCAGAGAAGCAAAACTGGATGTAAAAACGGTTTCAATGCAAGAAGAATAAGCAATCAAATATACTTTTATACACAAAATATCTTCAGTAGTACACCTAATGAGGTTATCTTTCTTTTTTTAAACAATCCATAATGCATAAATTATATCGTTTTTTTTCCTCACCTATATTGGCTGTTCTATTATTACTGCTTTTTGCAATCGCCATGGCTACGGCTACTTTTGTAGAAAATGATTTTGGTACCGCTACCGCATGGAAAATCATCTACGATGCATGGTGGTTTGAGCTCGTTATGATAGGACTCGGTATTTGTTTTGGTACTAACATCTATAAATACAAACTTTGGAGAAAAGAGAAATGGCCAATCCTTTTGTTTCATATTGCATTCATCATTATTTTATTAGGTGCCGGAATAACGCGACATTCTTCTTCTAGTGGTATTATGCGTATTAGGGAAGGTAGTGCTTCAAATATTATAATTTCAGATAATAACTATCTGCAAGCACACATTTCTGATGGAAGCAAGACAAAAGTAATTCGAAAACAATTGAACTTCTCTCCTGTCAGTGATAATGATTTTACGATAGAGACAGATTTTAATGCGATACCTATACGCATTTCTCATAACAAATTTGTTGCAGATGCAGTACCAGAAATAGTGGATGATGTTGAAGGTGGAAAAGCACTCTTGCAATTAGTGGTGTCGTCTGGAAACGGAAGACAAACGGTATTTTTGGAAGAAGGGGAAGTAGAGAGTATTGGAAAACACCATCATAAAGTTGGATATAATGCCAAAGAAGAGGGAATCATTAACATCATAGAAAAAGATGGTGATTTTAGTGTGGTATCTCCACGAAATCTGGATTTCTTTATGATGGCCTCTCAAACTGCTGGGAAAATTAAGAAAGATAGTCTTCAACGGTTAACGTTACGTACTTTATATCGTGATGGTGATGCTTCTTTTGTGCCGTTGTCTTTTCATCCTAGCGCAACTATAGAACTAGTAAGTGAATCCGAAAAACCAAAGGATAATGACAGAGCCAAAGATGATGCGCTTATTGTTAATGTTCAGGTCGATGACCAAATAAAAAAGTCTTCATTACTATATCGAGAAGGTTTTTTGCCTACAACTCATGAACTTGTGCTAAATGGACTAACCATACAACTTTCTTATGGTGCACAAGCACAAGAAGTGCCTTTTTCCATACATCTTAATGATTTTCAATTAGAACGATATCCTGGTTCTACAAGTCCTTCGGCATATGCAAGTGAGGTAACTATTATTGACAATAACGAGAAGACACCATTTCGAATATTTATGAACCATGTACTGGATTATCAAGGCTATCGATTTTTTCAGGCAAGCTATGATACCGATGAATTAGGAACCGTACTTGCTGTAAATCACGATAGATTAGGCACCTGGGTTACCTATTTAGGATATCTGCTTATGGGATTAGGTATGTTCTTCACATTATTTGGGAAAAATTCAAGATTTAGAGTCATCAATCAAAAACTAAAGCAACTTAAACAACATCAAGTAGTACCAGTATTCCTTTTCTTTTTTGTTTCAGGTTTTTCTAGTGCAAATATAACAGATCCAATTATAGAAAAAGAGCTTGTACAACAACAGCAAATTGATGTATACCATGCCGAGCTTTTTGGTCGATTAATGGTTCAGGATCTGGATGGGCGTATTAAACCTATTAATACTTTGGCTTCTGAATTTTTAAGAAAAATATCTCGAAAACCCTATTTTAAATACGCTGGTGGTGAAACAAATGTACGCATGGATGCCAATCAGGTATTTTTGGCAATGCACGTAGATCCAAATGCCTGGAAGCAAATTCCATTAATTAAGATTGATCAAAAAAAAGGAGGCGTTCTGTTCAAACCTTTGACCCCAAACAAAGATGGATTGATCCCTTTTAATGCACTATTAGACAACAAAGGAGCATATATATTGTCTGAAGCTATAGAAAAAGCCAACCTTAAAAAACCAGCAGAGCGTAATGAGTTTGATAAGGAAATTATTAAAGTAGATGAGCGTTTCAATATTTTATATAATGTCTTAATCGGAAATTATTTAAAGATCTTTCCTAACAGTAATGATGATAATAATACCTGGCACAGTTATACGCATCATTTTAGAGATTTCCCTGCTGAAGACGGCAAGTTTGTACAAACTATTGTTCCTTCCTATTTTCAGGATATCGTATCAAAGAAATGGGGAGCAGCTACAGATAAGCTTTCGTATATAAAAACCTATCAAGACGTTTTGGGCAAAGACATTATCCCGAATGACAAAAGAGTAGCTGCAGAATTGTGGTATAACGAATTGAATCTCAATTTTTGGCTTTTCCAGGTATTTTTCACTTTGGGATTCATATTATTAGTAATTGCAATCACTAAAATTTTTGTTCAAAAAAAATCCATTGAACTGCTATGGAACATAGTAATTATCCTTTCATTAATAAGCTTTTTATTATTCACAGGAAACATATTGCTACGATGGTACGTGGCACAGCATGCACCCTGGAGCAATGGATATGAGATGTTGGTTTTTGTAGCATGGGTATTGATGCTTTGTGGATTGATGACTTTTAGAAAATCAGATTTTGCATTACCATTAGCTACTTTATTTTCTGGCGCATTATTATTTGTAAGCTATCTCGACTGGCTAAACCCAGAGATCACTAACCTTATGCCCGTCCTTAAATCTTCCTTTTGGTTAAAAGTACACGTAGCAACTATTATTAGCAGTTATGCACCATTGGCCTTATCTGCTATTTTGGGTCTAATGGCACTTATCTTGATGATTATAAAAACAGATAAAACAAAGGTTCCTATTGATATACGTATTAAAGAACTTAGCTATATTAATGAAATATCGATGACTATTGGATTGTTTGTATTGGCAATAGGAACATTTTTGGGTGGTGTTTGGGCTAATGAATCCTGGGGGCGTTACTGGGCATGGGATCCTAAAGAAACCTGGGCGTTGATAAGTATTATTGTATATGCAGTAGTGTTACATCTACGATTCATCCCAGGGTTACAAAATCGATTTGTGTTGAATGTAGCCAGCACATTTGCTTTTTGGTCGATTATCATGACTTCTTTTGGAGTGAATTATTATTTATCAGGGCTTCATAGTTATGCCGCCGGAGATCCAATACCGATTCCTACTTTTGTCTATGTATTGGCATTATTGATGCTACTTATAGCAGTAACAGCATATTTCAGGAATAAAAAATATCCTATAAACAAGCTTAGCTATGCTACCAGAAAGTACAATCAGTAAGAATCACCCTTACATCAAGATTAGTGTTTTTTTTAACCTGGCAATACCATCTTTTTCGGAGATTTAGCGAAAACAAAAAGTCTCGTTGGGGAGCGAGACTTTATATTAAGTTAAGGGACACTTTAATTCGAAGTTTAAAAAACCTCTAAGCAAACAACGCTTTTACAAAGAGGTCTTTTTAACAAAATGTATTAAGGGGGGCAAATACAATCTTTAATTTCAATAAAAACCAAGAGTTAAATACTCTTTAATCAAGAAGTAGGTTAAAAACAGACAATAGGATATAATAAAAACTCCGCCTAGTAACATTTTATCTTTCAACATATGTTTTGTTTTATACATCAATTTGTTTTTGTTAACTTCTTGTATTAATAAAACAACTAACTATTAAAAACTCCTTTTATTATTTTTACTTTTTTTATTTTACCCCATACTACTGGGTAACTTTTATATTCGTTTTTGTTTGTTTCTATGGTTGGTATGAACATTTTATAGAAATAAATTAAGCTGATACTCAGTAAAAAACGCAGAGTATCATATGTTAGTTTTGAACATTATCTTTAATATGCTTTTGTGTTCTGAAAAAATAAAAAGCCTACATTTAATATGTAGGCCTTTATCTATCTGTGGAGAAGATGGGAGTCGAACCCACGACCTCTTGACTGCCAGTCAAGCGCTCTAGCCAGCTGAGCTACATCCCCATTATTGAGAAATCAAAAGTACTCTTTTTTCTTAAAGTTTATTTAAAAATTTAGTAGAATACAATCCATCGGTGTTAACTGCAGCATAAAGTTAGTATTTTTGGCCTTTGTCTAAAAATATGATTCGTAAAGCCTTATTTTCTGATCTGGATGCTATTTGTCAACTCACACGAACCTGTGCAAAAGCAATGATAGCTAATGGCATTTATCAATGGAATGAACATTATCCAACCCGAGAACGTTTTCAAAAGGATATCGAATTAGAAGAGTTGTATGTGTTCGAAGAACTTAGTATTAGAGGGATTATGGTCTTAACCGAACAAATAGACGAAGAATATATTCCCATAAAGTGGCTTACCCAAAACAAAAATAATATATATGTTCATCGTTTGGCTGTTGATCCAACCTATTGGGGCCAGGGATATGCACAGCAGTTAATGGATTTTGCTGAAGATTATGCCAAAAAGAATCAATACCAATCGGTAAGATTAGATACTTTTAGCCAAAACAAGCGTAACCAAAAGTTTTATGAAACCCGTGGATATAAAAGACTAGGAGAGATTTTTTTTCCGAAACAAAGTAAGCACCCATTTTATTGTTATGAACTGCCGATATGAGTACAATTATAAGCTTTAAAAATATAAACAAATTAGCTGTACCGGCTATTATCTCTGGTATTGCAGAGCCAATTTTATCAGCTACAGATACCGCGGTAGTGGGTAATATACCGGTTATCGGAACCGAATCCTTAGCGGCTGTGGGGATCGTGGGTACATTTCTTTCGATGTTGATTTGGATTTTAGCTCAAACTCGAAGTGCTATTTCTGCTATTATATCACAATATTTAGGAGCAGGAAAATTAGAAGAAGTAAAAGCCTTACCAGCTCAAGCTATCGTATTTAATCTCGGGTTGAGTTTTATTGTTTTATTGACTACGGTTCCATTTATAGAACCAATATTTAAGTTACTTAATGCAGATGGTACTGTATTAGAATATTGTATTTCGTATTACCAAATTAGAGTTTGGGGATTTCCGTTGTCCCTTTTTGTATTTGCAGTTTTCGGTATTTTTAGAGGGTTACAAAATACATTTTGGCCCATGGTAGTAGCATTAATTGGTGTAGGAGTCAATGTTGGACTCGATTTTGCTTTGGTCTATGGTATAAAGGGGATTATTGACCCTATGAATCTAGAAGGAGCTGCCTGGGCAAGCCTTATTTCGCAAATAGTAATGGCAATTCTGGCATTTGTATTCTTATTAAAAAAGACAAATGTATCCTTAAAATTAAGAAAACCATGGCACCCAGAAATGAATCGTTTTTTAGTAATGAGCGGTAATCTCTTTATTCGATCACTAGCGCTTAATGTCACTATAGTTTTAGCGGTTCGCGAAGCTACTGCAATAGGAACAAATTATGTTGCGGCACATACCATTGCTATGCAATTGTGGTTGTTTTCGGCATTTTTTATCGATGGTTATGGCAGTGCAGGTAATATTCTGGGCGGAAAACTACTGGGGGCTAAAGATTTTACTAACCTGGTAAGACTAGCAAAAAAAGTAACATTATATGGAGTTATTGTAGCTGTTATTTTAGGGCTGGCAGCATTAATACAACCCGAAATCCTTGGTGGAATATTTACTAAAGACCAAAATGTACTGATAATTTTCTCTGGTTTTTTCTACTTAGTAGTCATCACACTTCCTGTTAATGCGATTGCTTTTGTTGGTGATGGTTTGTTTAAAGGACTAGGCGAAACGGGATATTTGCGAAATGTATTATTAGGATCGACTTTTTTAGGGTTTCTTCCCGCATTATTTATTTCACGTTACTTTGATTTGGGATTACATGGTATCTGGATTGCAATCACAGTTTGGATGCTTGTGCGCAGTGGATCTTTGGTCATAAAATTCAGGAACAAGTATATTCCTTTATCTTCCTAAGGTTAAAATTTTTATAACCACTACAAGCGTTAACAAATACATTGAACCAATCAAAATCTCTAATCTATATTTTGTTATGTACTTTTTCATCATGTTTCAAATGTACACATAACTGATTTACAATGAAATACGTACCCATACGTATTTATGTGAAGAAATTAATTGAACTATAAAATGAAATATTACTTATTTTTACTCCACCTGTAATACGTACTTATGACGACAACAAGATCCAACGGAAGCCTATATACCCATATCGAAAACAATATTGCAACTATAGAATTTGGTCACCCGGCCAGTAATTCTTTTCCATCAGAATTATTAGCAAGATTAGCCAAAGCCTTTGATCAATTGTCGCAAGATAGTTCTGCACATGTTATTGTATTAAAATCTGAGGGTGATCGTGCATTTTGTGCAGGTGCCTCTTTTGATGAATTGGTAGCAATCACAAACCTTAAGGAAGGGAAACATTTCTTTTCGGGCTTTGCCAATGTAATTAATGCCATGCGCAAATGCAAAAAACCTATTATCGGGAGAATACAAGGAAAAACTGTGGGTGGCGGAGTAGGATTGGCCTCGGCTTGTGATTATTGTTTAGCTACCGAAACGGCATCGGTTAAATTAAGTGAACTTAGTATTGGCATCGGTCCTTTTGTTATTGAGCCTGCCGTATCTCGAAAAATAGGTCTCGCTGCTTTTGAAGCCTTGGCATGGGATGCATCCCAATGGAAAAACGCCTACTGGGCCAAAGAAAAAGGGTTGTTTTCTCGAGTTTTTACTAGTATCACAGAATTAGATAAAGAAATACAGCTATTTGTAGAAAAATTATCGAAATACAATCCAGTAGCATTACAAGAAATGAGAAAAGCCACATGGCAGGGAACTGATCATTGGGATGAGTTGTTGATCAAACGAGCGGCAATTTCTGGAGAATTAGTGCTTTCAGAATTTACTAAAGAGGCACTCGAAAAATTTAAAAAATAGTGCATCACGATGTTACATTTTTTTAGAAAAGAGTCGATTATTTCTCATATTAGAGTCTTTTGGTTTTAGTTTACATTATCAATACTAGAAATAGAAAGTAATCTTCCGTAACTTTGCAAAAACTACGAAGTAAAGGATGAGTAAAATACGTATCACAAAACAATTTTCTTTTGAAACTGGCCATGCCTTGTATGGATATGATGGGAAATGTAGAAATGTACACGGGCATAGCTATAAATTAAGCGTTACCGTTATTGGCTCCCCAATTATCGATACATCACATGTAAAATTGGGAATGGTTATCGATTTTGGTGACCTCAAAAAAATCGTTAAAGAAGACATAGAAGATGTGTTTGATCACGCTACAGTGTTTAATAAGAACACACCACATATCGAATTAGCTAAAGAACTTAAAGATAGAGGACATAATGTAATTTTAGTGGATTATCAACCCACCAGCGAAAATATGGTCATCGACTTTGCTAAAAAAATCAAAGCAAGACTTCCCGAAAATATCGAGCTACATTCTTTAAAACTTCAGGAAACTGAAACTTCTTTCGCAGAGTGGTATGCTTCAGATAATGATTAAATCTCATGATTCTTAAAGCCCAATGAGGTATTATTGTTTTATTATCTTTACTTCCAAATTAGTACTATGAATCTTCCTGAAGGGAAAAAAATATACTTTGCCAGCGATAACCACCTGGGTGCTCCTACTTCAGAAAAGAGTTTTCCCAGAGAACAAAAATTTGTACGATGGTTAGATGAGGTTAAAAAAGATGCAGCTGCGATCTTTTTGCTTGGCGATCTTTTTGATTTTTGGTTTGAGTACAAAACTGTTGTACCTAAGGGGTTTACCAGAACCTTAGGAAAATTAGCAGAGATTACAGACTCTGGGATTCCGGTATATTATTTTGTAGGCAATCATGACCTATGGATGAATGGATATTTTGAAGAAGAATTAAACATACCCGTATATCATACTCCTCAGGAATTTACGTTTAACGAGACTACTTTTTTTATTGGTCATGGAGACGGATTAGGACCCGGCGACAAAGGCTATAAGCGAATGAAAAAAGTGTTTACCAACCCATTTGCTAAATGGTTATATAGATGGTTGCATCCGGATTTAGGAGTAAAATTAGCACAATATCTTTCGGTAAAAAACAAATTAATATCTGGGGATGAAGATGTTACTTTTCTTGGCGAAGAGAATGAATGGTTAGTACAGTATTGCAAAAGAAAACTCGAAGATAACCATAGAGATCATTTTGTGTTTGGTCACAGACATCTTCCTATGGAAATTGATTTAAATGACACCTCTAGATATACTAACCTGGGAGACTGGATTGTTCATTACACCTATGCCGTTTTTGATGGGAAAGAGATGAATTTAAAGAAATATGAATAGCTTGTTATAAAAAGATAAGGCAGAAATATAAAAATATTTCTGCCTTATCCTTTGCATGTTATGACCTGATTACTCTATCATTATTTGTTTAACAATAGTCTTTTTTCCTAGTGTAAATTTTGCTAAATACAATCCATTTACTTTAAAAGAACCTCTTAAACCATCTAAGGAAATAGATGTAGTTCCTGCTTTCAAAATACCTAAGTTACGTTTGGCAATACTTTTCCCATTTAGAGCCATAATCTCTATTGAAGAAAGGACATCTTGAGGTATGGTAACCTGAACATGAATGTCATCTCCTTTGATCATTGGATTAGGGTATACACTAACACTTTGAGCCGTAAATGATGTACTACCTTGTGTGTTAATAGTTCTTCCTGCATTAAGACCTTTTATGATAAATTTTTCCCAAGAACCAACCGCATTTCTGTCACAAAAGATAGCCTTATTGCCGCCATTATTATGACTTACATATTTACCATTGTTTCCTTTAATAGCATATAGGTCACCTCCAAGTGATTCTAATTTAAATTTTTCCCAGGCGCCTACAGCATTACGATTACAGTTCATGCCTTTATTTCCATTTTCAGAACTCACGTATTTGCCGTTGCTTCCTTTAAGGCTAATAGTTCCATTACCTGCAGACTCTACGGTGAATCTTTCACCTGCTCCAGCTTCGGTACGATTAGCACGCATCGATCTAGAACCTCCTTCAGAGCTGACATATTTGTTAATGCTTTGCCCTTTGATTGTAACACCTTCACCATTGTTTCCTCCTCCATTATCGCCTACTATAATATTTATGGTTTTGGTAGTTATATTTCCTTTTTTATCAGTCGCTTGTGCTTTGAGAGTATAAGTACCCATACTTAAATTCTTAAGCTTTTCATCTTGATTGTTCTGGTTCCACTCATAGGGATTTACGTTTTCTTGTCGTATAAAAGAATTGTTGATATACAATCTCACATTACCTACTCCATCATTATCAGATGCATTTACTACAACTTTAAAGGTAGCCGGAGCGGTATATGATGCGTTATTTGATGGGGTAGCAAATGATACATTTGGGCCATTATTATTTCCGCCGCCGCCATCGCCATCGCCGCCAAATCGTGGTCTTGAGGATAACCAGTTCATATCGAATTTAGGCCCTTTACATTGACATCCTTTACTACCTTGATCTACACGACCAGGGCATACTACTTCATCTTTAATTCTCTTACCTTGTATAGTAATAGCATCTTGATGCTGAGGGCCATTACCACACTGTATATCATTATATCTTGGATCTCCATTTCTCATACCTCTGAAACTAGGGTGTTTTTTAAGTTCGTCACAGACATCTCTTACAGTTCTTCCTTGTCCGTTGATAGTAATTTTGAAATTACCAATACCATGATCAAAAGTAGAATTACAGAAACAGTAACCGTTTGCTTGGTAACTGTCTTTCCAAGAATTTGCATTAGGAACAATTCTCACACCTTGGTCAAAAGTATCTTGACCGGTACAGCCTGTATCTGGGGCTTTGGTTATAGCACTATTAGTTTCGCTCGGTTGAGGTTTCGATTGTGCGGTTACAGAAGTAATACTTAAAGCAAGTAAAAAAATGAAAATAGATAATTTACGTTTCATAATAAGGTTTTTAATAATTTGTGGGTTTTAATTGTGAATTAAAGTTCCTAAATATAAACGTAGGTTTTAAGTTTTGGCAAGGATACATTAGGTGTACAAACCAATAAAAGAGAATACATATGGCATACTTTGATTCTAATAAAAATCAAATCAACAACCTTGGAGCAAGCTCTCGAGGTATGCTTCTGGAAAAGCACTTTGTTTTCGAGGCAAGCCTCGGGGGATTAGACCCTCGATGAGGGATTAAATCGTCACCAATTACTTACTTGATTCTGGATAAAACTTTTTCGGAAACCTTAATGCCAATTATTTCTGGTGCATATAATGCTGAAGAATGCTCAAAAAAGATAATCGCATTATTAAAAACTGCTTCGATTAGGTAATGACTCCCAATAAAATAAGAGTTTTTTACTCTAGCTTTACGTTTAGACCTTGCATCCACTTTTATTTCATGTGGGTACACTAGAATAGTAGCATCATCACTTGTGTCATCAAACGACGAACGTTGTATTTCATTTACTTCTCCAAAGAGAGAAGCCACATAATAATTAGGTGGGTTTTGATATAGTTCAATCGTATTTTCCTTAGTTAGAATTTGGCCTTGTTTGATTACAATTGTCTCATCTGTAAAAGAAAGAATATCGGTTTTATCATGAGTTGCCGTTATGCTGGTGATATTGTTTCGATTTAAATACCTGAACAGGTTTCTTCGTAACGAACTTCTCCTAAAATTGTCAATATTATGAAAGGGCTCATCAAGCAACAATAATTCGGGTCTTTTGGCAAGTGCTTTGGCCAAAGCAACCCTTTGTTTTTGGCCCCCACTAAGGTTTTCTACTTTGGTATTAGCAAACTCCTTCATTTCTACAATTTCAAGTAACTCATTTACTCGTCCCAGTTTTACTTCAGGTTCAACATTAGAGAGATACTGACCAATGTTTTCGGCAACACTGCGATACGATTGTAACTCAAAACCCTGAGAAAGATATTTCATGTTTTCATGACCAGGAACAAGGTTGTAATGTGGTCCCTGTAACTCTTCTTTTCCCCAAAACAAAGCTCCTTCTTTTGTTTGTAGAAGTCCATAAATGATCTTAAGCAAGGTGCTTTTCCCACAACCACTAGCTCCAATTAGCGCTATATGTTGCCCTTTTTCTATAGAGAAACTAACATTTTTTAGTACCGTTTTTGTATCGTAAGCAAAAGAAATGTTCTGGATTATTAGCATACTCAAATATATTGAACTTTCTTATAAAAAGCCCTAAAGAACACTCCTTTTCATATGAAACTCATATTGATCTTCTCCGGTTATTTTAAAACCGATTCGTTCATAAAGATGCCTCGCCGGATTTTCTTTTAGCACCTTCAAGATTATGCTTTTACTTGCTAATTCTGCCTTAGAAATTAAATCATGTACTATATCCTTTCCTATGCCCATACCTTGATATTGGGGTAAAATCTGAAACTGTATTATTTCTATGCTGTTTTGTGTCTCTAAGCACTTTAGAACCCCTATTCTTTGAGAAGATTTTAATAGTATATGAGTGGCTTCAAAAAAATCGTGAGCCCTAGCAACGTGTTCTTCGTCAGATAAATGAATTCCTGCTTTTTCTAGATGCTTAACCATGGTCAACTTTCTTAGGTGAAGTAAAAAATCCTTATCTGTTTCTTTTGCTTTTACTAATTCTATTTTCATTTTTTCGCAATCAAAAATCATTGATTACCTACGAATATAATTTAATTCATTGAAATCTGTCGTTTCATCATTTGATAAAGCAACAAGCATCCCGTATCTTTGTCCTCTACCTCTGCAACACAGATCAAATGAGAAGGTTTTTTTTAACCGTACTTCTGTTTTCTTTTGTAATACGTCTTTCTGGTCAAGAAGAGAAAAACAAGACTGTATCTCCAGAAGATTCTATAAAAAAAGCTGTAATAGATTCATTAAAATTATCGCTTAAAAAGCTCATCAAAAATACACCTGTAGATATTAACATAAAAATATTGGAAGAAACTCTTAATGAGATAAAACCTAAACCCAAAAAGAAAGAAGAAGAAGAAAAGGACGGTTGGAGAACAAAAGGTCAATTTTCTTTATTATTTAACCAATCTGCCTTTAATTTTGATTGGCAAGGTGGTGGAACCTCTAATATATCTGGCAATAGTTCTGTGAAATATACTATGAATTATAAGAGAAAGAGCTTTTCCTGGGAAAACAAAATCACTGCAGATTATGGTTTGTCTTTTTTAAAAAACGAGGATTTTGCGAGAAAAACAGATGATCGAATCGAAATTAATAGCCGAATTGGGCAGCGTATTGGAGAAAGTAATTGGAACTATTCATTTTTTGTCAATTTTTTGTCCCAGTTTGATAAAGGGTTTCGTTTTGAAGTTGACCCCGACACTGAAGAAACCATACGTATCGAAGAAACTCATTTCTTCTCTCCTGCATTTATACAAGCCGGCCCAGGGTTACTATGGAAAAAAAGTGACGATCTTACTATTAACATCGCACCGGTTACCTCTCGTATGATCTTTGTAGACAAAGAGTTTACCAATGTCGAAGGGTATGTGGATGGTGATTATTTTGGGGTTGATGCCGGAGAAAGTACTCGATTTGAATTTGGTGGAGCAATTGCTGCAAATATTAAGTTTTCTGTAAGCGAAAACTTTACGGTAGAAAACATCCTGAGTTTATATTCAAACTATATTGAAGACCCGGCTAATGTCGATTTAGATTATACCCTCAACCTAAACCTTAAGGTAAATCGATATATCTCTGGGAGTTTTATATTTCAGAGCATTTATGATGATAATGCTACTGCAGCATTTCAAATACGGCAAGTTTTAGGTATTGGTCTTGATTATAAATTTTAATCTTATTCTTCTACAATTTCGGGATACAAAAAATTGTTATACGGAAACCGTGTTACATGGATATCTCTAACTTCTTGATATACTCTTTTCCTAAACTCTTCAATGTTTTCTTTATTTATAGCTGAAATAAACAAGGCACTATCCCCTATTCGGTTCATCCAGGTATGCTTCCATTCTTCGAGTGTATAATGCGCCTCGGTTTTTTCTGTGGTTAAATCATCTGCTTCAATCACTTCATGCTCATAGGCATCAATTTTATTAAAAACCATAATTGATCGCTTATCTGTACAATCAATCTCACTAAGTATTTTATTTACCGATGCTATATGATCCTCGAATTGAGGGTGTGATATATCGACTACATGTAATAACAAATCTGCCTCTCTTACCTCATCCAGCGTGCTTTTAAAGCTTTCTACCAATTGTGTTGGGAGTTTTCTTATAAAACCTACAGTATCGCTAAGTAAAAACGGAAGATTACCAATAACTACTTTTCGTACTGTGGTATCTAATGTTGCAAAAAGCTTATTCTCGGCAAATACTTCACTCTTGGCTACCACATTCATTAATGTAGATTTTCCTACATTAGTATATCCCACTAGTGCAACCCGAACCAGTTTGCCTCGATTGCCCCGTTGTGTTGCCATTTGCTTATCAATGGTTAGCAACTTCTTTTTCAATAAAGAAATTCGATCTCTTACAATACGACGGTCAGTTTCAATTTCGGTTTCACCAGGACCACGCATTCCTATACCTCCTCGTTGTCTTTCTAAGTGAGTCCATAAACCCGTAAGACGCGGTAATAAATATTGATATTGTGCTAACTCTACCTGTGTTCTGGCATAACTTGTTTGTGCACGTTGCGCAAAAATATCTAGAATTAGATTGGTTCGATCAATGATCTTAGCCTTTAGTATTCGCTCTATATTACGAAGTTGTCCTGGCGATAACTCATCGTCAAAAACAACGGTTCCGATATCATTTTCTTCAACATATACCCTAACCTCTTCTAACTTACCCGTACCTATAAAGGTTTTAGAATTAGGAATATCCATTTTTTGAGTAAACCTCTTTACCACTTCGCCTCCTGCTGTGTAGGTAAGAAACTCTAGCTCATTCAAAAACTCATCGAGCTTCTCTACGTCCTGGTTTTTGGTTATGATTCCTATTAATACTGTTTTCTCGTACGCTATTTCCTTCTGTTCTAACATTAAATAAGATTATCTTCTATGTCTTAATTTACTATATTGTGCCTTTTAATAAGGTATACAAAAGTACAATAATTATACGCTCAGAATTGAATAGCATTAAGGGTTTATTATAAAATTACATACTATGGCTAACAAATTTTATTTCCGTAAAAAAAATACTGATCATTATACAGTAGCATTTTACAACCTGGAAAACCTATTTGATACTACCGATGACCCTTATACGCTGGATAATGACTTCTTGCCTGATTCTGAAAAACGATGGAACCGTAAAAGATATGACAAAAAAATCTTCAAACTAGGCACCGCTATTTCTAATATTGGATTCTCAAAAACCGGTAAAGCACCTGTACTGGTTGGGGTAGCAGAAGTAGAAAACAAGAGAGTTCTCGAAGATCTAATTGATTCTAAACATTTAAAAAATAAAAATTACGGTATTGTTCATTATGATTCTCCAGATGAGCGAGGTATTGATGTTGGGCTTTTATATCAAAAAGAATATTTTGAGGTTATTCATTCTGAAAAAATACAAGTTTTAGTAGATAATGATAATGGAGAAAGAGATTACACTCGTGATGTTTTATGGGTTACCGGTAATTTAAATGAAGAAGAGGTTCACATCTTAGTAAACCACTGGCCATCTAGGCGTGATGGGGCAGAATCCACAGCATATAAACGCATCGTTGCAGCACAAAAAAACCGGGAGGTTATTGATCAGATTACTTCAGAAAATGCTGAAGCAAAAATTATCATCATGGGTGATTTTAATGATGACCCTTCTAGCGAAAGTATTAAGCAGTTGGTACAAAACGATCTTTTTAACCCCATGGAGCGATTGCTTACCCGATATAGTGGGAGTACAAATTATAGAAGTCAATGGAACCTATTTGACCAGATTATCTTTAGTCATAACTTTCATAAATATGAAAAAGGGAAACATTGTTTTTCTGATGCCTCTATTTTTGATGATGATTTTCTTAAAATTTACAAAGGGCGCTACAAAGGAAATCCCTTTAGAACCTATGTCGGAAAAAAATACACCGGAGGATACAGTGATCACTTTCCGGTGTATATGAGATTGCAGCTACATTAAAATAGAATACTCTCTTTTTAGTTTGACCCTACATCTCCGGGAGGGTTGCTGGGTTGTTTTAAGGAAATTCTACCAGTCCCATAACCATTGTTTGCAGAGTCGTATCTAGAGTCCCATGTATCCCATCCATTTGTAGAGTTGTTATCTAATGACCCAGCAGGATTAATAACAGGTTCTAAAAGTGAACCCCCCAAATAATTACTTTCACTTCCCGGCTGCATCAGTTTGGTCATATCTACCTTAAACTTATTAAACACCCATTTGTCCTTTCCTTTTAAACTAATTGAAGCCGATCTTAATTCAACCCAACGCAAAGATTGATCAAATGTAATATCGATGCCGTAATAATCGGTTTGTCCTTTTTCTCGATCATTACCGGTATTATCTAAATATACCGTCCAGGTATGTGCGCCTGTATTTGTTCGAAAACGAACTGTAGATTTTACAGCTCCGTCTGTGTCGTCATATTTACTGTTTCCTGTTCTGGTTGTTATTCTATATGTCCAATTTTTTGTGGATATCTTACTCAAAGCATTTTTGTTGTAATATTCTTCCAACGCTTTATTGAACATTGCAGAAGCTTCTTCCTCGCTTACATCAGCGTCGAAACTCATATGTAAAAAAGGTTTCACAGTTTTTGTAACTACTTCGTCTGTAGTTTCGATAGTATTAATCTCGGTATCTACTTCAGATTTTTCACATGATGTAATGACTATAGTACATGCCGCTATTAATACATACTTTTTAAAATTGTTTAGTGTTTTCATTGGATTGTAAGAGTTTATTTAAATTATTTAATCTGTGTGAACTATTAAATAAATATAACCCAACCCCTTTCGGTTTCTTAACGCTAATTGACGGAATACCTTTTTGAATTGACAAAAAATAGATTTCAATTGATAGTGTAATTATTCAAGAATGCATATCGGTTGAGCGTAAAGAAAATGCACAGAAAAAAGGCTGAATTCAATTGAAATTCAGCCCCTTACTACTTTTGTTTTTTTGATTAACAAGTTTCTTTCAAAATTTTAACTTGCCGTACCCTCCTCTTTTTCGGTAGCTGTCCCAACAACTAGCACAAGTATTGTCCAACCAAACATTAGGAAAAGTATATATGTTTGTTGCACCAGTTGCAGGTACAGTTTGATCATCTGTGATCATGTAGGTGTGAAATTGTTTTAGAAACCAGTCGTCGGTTCCTTGTAATTGAATTGTTGATGAACTTATATGTACCCAGCTTACTGCTTTACCAGGTAAAAAGGTTTTAAAAAGATAATAATCCCACTTGCCCAATTCTCGTTCATCAATCGACGGATAATCCAAAATAATATTTTTAGCAGCATGCGCTCCTTTGTTGGTGCTAAAATATACAGAAGCTTGTACTGGGCCATCAGTACCGTTGTTAGATTGAGTACCCGTAAGCGTTGCTATTCGATAAAACCACTCTGTACTTAACCCCTTGTTTTGATTTTTGTTTTTTAGTTTGTATTCTGCTATCGCCTTATTAAACCTAGCCGAGGCCTCTTCTTCGGTTAAATTGCCATCAAAACTTAGGTGTAACAATGGTTTTGCCGATTCATTTTCTTCTATAAAAATATCATCTTTAACAAAAGCTTCTTTCCTGTTTGTGTTTATAAATTCTGCTTCTCCGTCTGGTTGTTCGCATGATGTTATTAACAAAGCACCTACAACAACCCACAAAAAAACTCCGAAATTCCCCCGTTTCTTCATTTTTATTTTTGAGTTTAATTAATCCTAATTGTATAAAAATGATTCGAATTATACTTCTTCAATCATATTCAATTAAACAAATTTAAGCTCTTGATAATCAGAATAACAGAGTTTAAAATCCCAATTTAATGGGGGTTGTTTTACCCTTTTTTAGAGGGGGTTATTTCTAAAATGTTAGATCCCATGAAATTTATAATCTTATAAGTCCTTGACTTATAAAGGCCTCTGGGACAAAATGTTGATTTGTTAATATTTTTTTAACATAAGTAGAGTGTAAGAATCGTTCTTATGCCATAACTTGTGCTACGCAAAAAATCACACAAACAAACTAATTGTCATGAAATTAAAATTACTTTTAATTCCATTTGTCATTTCATGTTTTATGGGGACTCAAAATGGAACTGCACAGTCTGTGTTTATCAACGAAATACACTATGATAATGCAAGTACAGACGTAGATGAAGCTGTCGAAATCGCTGGATCGGCAGGAACAGATCTTACCAACTGGAGTATTGTTTTGTATAACGGATCAAATGGTTCGGTGTATAATACCATTGCTCTTTCAGGAAGCATTCCTGATCAACAAAACGGTTTTGGAACTGTTATAGACACTCTTGCTGCAAACGGTTTGCAAAATGGTGCGCCAGACGGAATAGCTTTGGTTGATAACAATAATGCTGTTATTCAGTTTTTAAGTTACGAAGGTGCTTTTACCGCAACAGATGGGCCTGCATCAGGATTAACGAGTACAGATATTGGGGTGTCTGAATCTAGTAGCACTCCTGTTGGTGCTTCTTTACAATTATCAGGAGCAGGAACCACAGCTGCAGAATTTATCTGGGAAGTTGCAACAACGAATACGTATGGTCAGGTAAACACCAATCAATTTTTTGGAACACCGGTAATTCTACCCGTAATCAACGAATTCGTATTTAACCACACTGGTGCAGATACCGATGAATTTGTAGAAATAAAAGCGGGTATAGAAACAGACCTAAGCGAGTATTGGATAATAGAGATCGATGGAGATAGTAACTCTGCTGGTACTATCGATGAAGTAATTCAACTAGGTACGACAGATGTTAATGGATATTTTACTACCGCTTTTGGTAGTAATGTTTATGAAAATGGTACCGTAGCCTTACTTCTAGTTAAGAATTTTACCGGTACTCTTGGACAAGACCTTGATGCAGATGATAATGGTGTTTTTGATTCGACACCTTGGGAGGAAATTACCGATGATATAGGAGTAAATGATGGTGGAGCTACAGATCAAAACTATGCCACTGTTACTTTGCTACAGTCTTTTGACGGAAGCACATTTACCGTGGGTGGTGCATCAAGATTTCCTAACGGAGAAGATACAGACGCTGTAACGGATTGGACAAGAAATGACTTTGATGGAAGTGGTTTACCAAGTTTTCCTGTAGCCGTTGCAGAACCTGGTGAAGCCATAAACACACCAAATAGAGAAAATGTAGTTGTCGATGATACAGGTGGAGAAGATGCCGTGTTACTCATCAACGAAATTGATGCAGATACAGAAGGATCAGATGTTTTAGAATTTGTAGAGCTATTTGATGGCGGAGTAGGAAACACTACTCTTGATGGACATATCCTTGTGTTTTATAACGGATCAAATAATCAAAGTTATGCGACTTACGATCTTACCGGGTTTACCACAAATGCAAATGGATATTTTGTAGCTGGTAATGCCGATGTACCTAATGTTTCTATTACCTTCCCAGGAAATGGATTACAAAACGGAGCAGATGCTGTAGCATTATATAAAACAGATGCTGCTAGTTTCCCTAACGGAACGGCAGTAACCACAGATAATCTTGTAGATGCTATCGTATACGATACAAATGATAATGATGATGTAGAATTACTAGTCTTATTAAATGCAGGTGAGCCACAGGTAAATGAAGATGATAAAGGAGATAAAAACTTCCACTCTGTACAACGTTTCCCAAATGGATCTGGTGGATTAAGAAATACATCAACCTATACTCAAGCCATTGCTACTCCTGGGGCTGCTAACACAAACGCTACAGAAATCGTAAATCTTATTATTAATGAACTAGATGCCGATACACAAGGGTCTGATGCATTAGAGTTTGTAGAATTATATGACGGTGGAACCGGAAATACATCACTAGATGGATATGTAGTAGTAAACTACAACGGAAACAGTAATACTAGTTATAATGCTTTCGATTTAGATGGTTTTTCTACCAATGCCGAAGGATACTTTGTAATTGGTAATGCAGACGTTGCTAATGTTGATCTTGTAGTACCAGGAAACTCTTTTCAGAACGGAGCAGATGCAGTAGTATTATATTTTGGAGATGCTACAAGTTTTCCTAACGGAACAGCGGTTACTACAGATAACATAATTGATGCTATCGTGTATGATACTAACGATGCTGATGATCTAGAATTATTGGTGTTATTAAACGCCGATCAACCACAGCTAAACGAAGATGCAAACGGAAGCAAAGATGCAGAGTCTTTACAACGTGTTCCTAACGGAGAAGGTGGCGCTCGTAATACAACTACATATACCGCAAAAGCACCTACACCGGGAGCTAGCAATGATGGTATTATTGTGGTTCCAGGTGAAATAATCACTATTGCCGAAGCAAGAGCTGCTGCAGAGGGTACTCCTGTTACTATTACTGGAGTGTTAACCGTAACCGATGCCTTTAATGGTCCTGCATTTATTCAGGATAACACCGCTGGTATTGCTATTTTTGATGAGCAAGTACAAGCTAATGCAGCGTTAAAAGTAGGAGATTCTATAACTGTGACTGCAGTTAGAACGGCTTTTAATGATCAGGTACAGCTTAACGGTGTTGTTGAAGTGGTAAACAATGGGCTTCCACAAAACCCAATTACTCCTTTAGAAATTACGCTTGCAGAGCTTGCTAATCATCCCGGTGAATTGGTTCGTGTGCTTAATACCACATTCCCTAATCCGGGCGATCTTTTATTCGGAAACTCCAATTTTACACTTACCGATGCTAGTGGTACAGCACAATTGCGAGTAGACAATGACGTAGCTTCTGTTGTAGGTAAGGCACAGCCTGTTACTTGCCCAGAGGTTACTGGTGTAATTGGTCGTTTTAGAGAGTTCTTCCAATTATTGCCAAGACAATTGTCTGATATCCCATGTGCAATAGAATTTATACCTCCTGGTGATACCGTAGGATTCCCTAAAGAAGACACTTTTGATGTAGTAGCTTGGAATATTGAGTGGTTTGGAGACGAAAATAACTCTCCTGTTGGGCAAAATCCAATGTCTGATGCTATCCAAAGAGATAGTACCGCTACAGTGCTAAAAAGATTAAATGCAGATGTGTATGCTGTAGAAGAAATTGCAGATGATGCATTATTTGCAGAATTAGTGGCGCAACTACCAGGATATGATTATATCTTGTCTGATGCAACCTCCAATCCTGGCGGAACTCCACCTTTTCAAAAGTTAGGATTTATCTATAATACAGAAACGGTTTCTGTGGTAAGCACAAGAGCCATGTTTACTTCTATCCACCCATTATACAATGGTGGTGATGATTCTGCACTAGTTGATTATCCAAATGCTACGTCTCGTTTTTTCGCTAGCGGAAGATTACCGTTTTTAATGACCGCTGATGTAACTATAAATGGGGTAACAGAACGTATCGATCTTGTTGCTTTGCATGCTAGAGCCAATAGTGGTAATGATGCTCAAGGTCGTTATGACATGCGTAAGTATGATGTAGAGGTGCTTAAAGATTCATTAGACGTTAATTTTGCGAATAACAAACTCATTCTATTAGGAGATTATAATGATGATGTTGACGAAACTGTAGCAGATATTCCTTCTACTATTTCTAGTTTCCAGGAGTATGTAAATGATTCTCTTAACTATAACATCGTATCATCTGCATTAAGCGAAGCGGGACTGCGCTCTTTTGTGTTTAGAGAAAACATGATTGATCACATTGCTGTTACTAATGAGCTTAATGAGGCCTATATCGAAAACTCTGTCACTGTTCACTACGAGGTATACGATGCAGATTATGCATTTACTACATCGGATCACTTCCCGGTTTCTGCACGGTTCTTATTAGAGCCAGAATTTGTGGATAACCAATGTATGGGAGGATCTGTTGTTTCTTTTGATCAAGGTAAAAGAAGAGATGGAAGATTAATACCAAGATATAGAAGTAATCCTGAACGCGCAATAGGCACACCTAGAGAAAAGAGGTTCCTTAATTTTGTGAGCTTAGGTTTTGGAGGATCTATTACAATAGAACTTAACAATGAGATTTTTGATAATGCAGACACCAATGAATTTGCAGTATTCGAATCTACAGGGTTCTTTGATACTGTTTCTTGTAATTACTTCCCAGAATCTGCCGAAGTATTTGCTTCGCAAGATGGAGTAGAGTTTGTTTCTTTAGGGACTACCTGCCAGGATGGTGAATTTGATCTTGCAGCGGGTAACTTACGTTCTGCTAAATATATTAAAGTTGTTGATATTAGTGACAAAAACGTTTTTCCTTGGTTTGCAGATGGATATGATTTAGATGCTATTGTATGTCTAGAAAATGGAGAATCTATTTTAGCCAAAGAAGCTGTAGTATATGCAGAAAACCCAACAGGTCTAGAAAGTGAATTAATGGACGAAAAATTGGGTTCAGAAGAGATAAACGTATCCGTTTCTCCTAACCCTGTTACAAGTTATCTTTCTGTTGATTTTAATGCATTCTCTGGAAATGATGTAGATATTTCTGTGACCAATGTAACCGGCCAAACGGTTTATGCGCAAACCATTCGACTAAATGTTGGTCAATCAAAATTATCTGTCGATATGAGTCGTTATGCAAGAGGTTTTTATGTGGTTCGTGTAACGGATACAAAAGGAGCTTTTAGCACACAACAAAAAATTATTAAACAGTAATTCTTTTTAAACAGGATTACACATAAAAAAGGCTGGATTTAATTATCCAGCCTTTTTATTATTTACTTTTTATTTTCGAGTTCACGTTGTTTTTTCTTTTGTTCACGTTCTCGTTTTCTCAGTTCTCTTTTTATTTGTCGTAGCTCTTTTTTAGATAGCTTTTTGGTAGCTGCTTTCTTTTGTGTGTTTTTACTCACTACAGCTGTTCCTTTTGCAACTGTTTTATTTGTTGCAGCTTCAGCTTCTTTTTTCTTTTCACCACAGGCAACTACCGCAATTAATAATACAGTTACTAATAACCACTTTTTTAAAGTTTTCATAATACACCATTTTTGGTTTGTACAGTGTAATAAACGTAATATTGGCATAATTGTTTTATATGGCTGTAAAGGCTTGATTTTACTGGAGGTATAGGCGTCATAGGTTTTTAAGGTCTGGTTTTAATTTTATTCGAAAGGATATTGGTCTTCAATCTTAAGCTTTTTAAGCATGTGAGAATCTTTAAAATTAGATTTACCCTCAAATAAAGAAAGTATAAACTCTCTGTTTAGTTTGGAATTTTTTGAAGACAGAAAACTTTGGTATGAAGAGTGCGGATAATTTCTAAAATCTGAGGTCATTCTATGATGTTGGGGGTTTAGATGTGTATAAATAATAAGGTTTTTAAGATATTCTTCATTTTCGATTTTTTTTCTTGAAAACCGATCTTTAAACAAGCTTCCGCTTCTGCCATAGGCTTTATTGATGGCTTTGGCGTAGGTATTGAACATGTTTGAAAACTTCTGCGAAATTATCCTTTCTTCAACGTTCGAATTAGTCTTGATCACTAAATGAAAATGATTCTTTAATAAACAATAGGCATATACTTCGAATACATCATTACTATATTTTTCTAGCAAACTTAGAAAGTAATTATAGTTACGATTCTCTTTAAAAATGTCTTCTTTATTATTTCCTCTATTATATATATGAAAATAAGCATCTGAGACTAAAGGTTCATATTTCATTTTTTGATTGAGAATAGACCTCACAGGTCTTGGAGACCTGTGAGGTCTGGGTTGTCAATTTATTCTACTTTTAATTTTATTGCATCAAAAGATGTAGTTCTTATGGGTATTAACCCATATACTGTTTCTCCTTTACCAATAGAACTACCGTTTACATTATATTTTAATAGTTCTGTTTTAAATTTTTTATTAGCAGAACCCGATGCGATCATATTCCCTATTGCCAAACCTGGACCCGCAACAAGTCCAATCGGGGTAGAACTCGTCTCTTGTTGAAAACCGTTTGTTGTTTTTGTTGTATATAAATTAACAGGAGTTAAAAGAAGGTACCATAAATAAGAGGCTGTACTTTGTTTTAAGGTTTTAAAAGCATTTGCGCTTTCCATTACAAGTATCTCATTCCCGTTTTCATAGGTTAACTTTATATCTTTCCCAAAAGTCAGGTCTCTATCCGAATCATTCGTTATTTTTACAGCCAGCAGCTTAACCCCTTTTTTGAGTTCTTTCTTAGCATACTTTTTATGTAAAAGATCATATTTATACTCTAGTTTTATGTTATCAGACATCGTGTTAGAAACATACTTTATCGATTCTGGATTAATCATTTTATAGCCCGAAGCACAACTCATTAATGTTGCAAAACAAATAGATAATAGGGCGATTTTGATAATTCTCATTACTTTAATTTTTGTTTTATTATTTGATTTATTGGGCAATATTACCATATCCCAGTTTCATTTTTCGAAACTGTAAAAATTAATTTAAGAACATTCTACTTGCCCGTGATCTTAATATTATCAATATGATATCGAGTTGTAGCCCTGGGATCACCTCCTATATATCGAAAACCTATCCTGGCATTACCCTCTATACATGATATTCCAACTGGACCTGCTGGACCAAAAACACCAAAAGAATTTAATGGTGCTCTGGGAATAACCGCATCAAGTTTTACCCACGGTGTTGATGCTACATCACCCGTAAAATTATTGGTAATAAAAACCTCGAGAATATTACCGTTATCATAGCCTGCTTGTAGATCAAAATTCAGCACTTCGTCTGTTGTTATACTTAAGTCAATTTCTGGAGTTATTAACCAAACTTCATATAGGCTTTCTTTCGACCTAAAACCTGTGATCTGTGCATATTGATTTTCCGCAAAGTCACCTATTTTATATTTGAGCTTGCCTCCTATGACGTTAATATTGATCCATCCTTTATCTTCGAGATCGGCAACTTTTAGGTCTGTAAATTTTTCTTCAAACAGTACTGTTGATCCATTTTCTGTTGATGAGCATTCTAAAACAGTTGGATCACAACGAGTTTCTGTGTCAAATACTAACCCGGTTGGGTCGTTAAGTACAAGATTATAAGTGTCACCTTCAAAATTTTTAGTTAGAATACCCTCAAAACTTCCTTGTTGTGCTGGTAATTTAAGACCTCTAAAATCAGAAAAGGTACTTGTACTAAGTAATATTGATCTCCCGGTTTCACAACTTTCTAAAATACGCTCTCCATCAAATTTATCATTTGACTCTGCTGCAAAAGTAAACGCATTGTCATTTTGCACAATGTTTCTGTTAAACTGAACATTATCTACTTTAATGTATAGGTTTAACAGGGTATCGGTTAAATCTTCAAAAGACAATACGAGTGGGGTTATAGCTACTATTTCTGTAGATCGTATGACCACCTCATCCACAGAAAATGAAGGAATTGCTCCAATATCATTTCCTTCAGAAACTCCTAATGTAGCCACACCATTTTGCATACCTAAAGACAAACCATCTAGTTTTATGTATACTTTGCGACCAAACTCATATTTTGTAAATAGCGGATTATTATCGATTAATACTCGTATCCCTGCTTGTGGATTTTTGTCTCTATCCTGAAGTATTAACTCTTTAAAAAAATTACTCGCCTTATCACTAGATATTACGTAGCCTAACATAAAATTATCTGTGTTTTCAAAAACAACCTTTGCGTTTTCACCTTCTTTTTCTAGCTCTTGTCCTAAAACCCCAAGTAGAGCATCGATTGATATAACCGTACCTTCGATCTCCTGTTCTTGAACGATTACTTCTGGTGTTTCAAAGTCTTCTTCTGGAGCACAGTTGAAAATTGTGATGGCTATGCTTAGAAGAAATAAACCTTTGTTTATCTTATTTTTAGTCTCCATATTTTAGTAGTTTATTAAACATATTATACCTAACGGGTCTGTTTAAAATGTGTGTTTTGATTAGAATCGTACATAAACATTTACATAGTAGGAGGTACCAAGCCCATAAAAATATTTCGGGCCAAAAACAGGAGTTTCTCGTCGTGATTCTTCCAGGGTCTTTCTGTAGTTTGCATTTCTGGTTTGTTCAAAACCTCCAGTTTTATACTTTTGATTGAAAATATTGCTTACTGAAGCAAAAAAACCAACATAATTGCTGCCAACTCTCCAGGATTTGCCTCCAATAGCATTCACTATAAAATAGTCTTCAAATTGTTCTTGTTGTAAAAGATTCTTTGCAATATTTTCATCATAATCATTAAAGGGAAGCCCATCACTATCTTGATAAAAATTGGATGTTCTAGCAAAAGGGCTGATGTTGATATACCCATTAGAAAAATAATTTGTAGTTGTGCCAAACCACCAAAAATCTGGATCGCGATATTCGAAGCCTAGCTGCGCAGCATTTTGGGGGCCATTAGAGAGATGATATCCTTTTAATGAAGATTTTCCAAAGGTTCGTATACCTTCAAAATTCGTAAAAGATTCACTAGTGCTGGTTAAAGTTAGGTCAGGATTATTGTTATACATAAAGTTACCGAATCCTGCGGCGGCTTTTAGTTTGATTGTTGGGGTGATTTGATATTCAATTCCTAATTCTCCTCCAACATATAGCTTATCTATATCTGTAAGTATTTCCTGAACAAATCCTGTGTCTGATCCAGAGATGGCTTGAGTAAAGAAGAATGAAATGTTGGTAGCATCCTCGATTTTGGTATAATACCCTGTTGCTCTTGCTTTTATTGTTGAAGAACGAAATATATAACTGGCATCAACAGATTGGATTTTTTCACTTTCCTGATCCCCCTCTAGTATCTGCCCTACAGTCGTGTTATTTTGTCTTGCATTTACAAAAGCATTGCGAATTGTTGGTGCTTTGGTAAAATATGTTCCCTGTACTCCAACAGAATTACGTCCGTTAATTTTAAGGGTTGCTCCTCCTTTTATTCCATAATTTGTGAAATCTATTGGTGTGCTCTTTCCGAAGGATTCTTTTCCGGGGAAATATCCATTTTCAAAAAGCCCGTTTCTTTGATATGAGGTTTGAGAAACATTTGCTCCAAGAAAAAAATCAATTGTATTAAATGTAAACTGTCCCTGAATAAACCCATCTAATGTAGTTGCTTCAATTTCATAATTATAATCATACCGATCACCCTCACCCACTATACGATTAGGGTTTTGTAGGTCACTTTGCGCTCTATTTACCACCTCTTCTGCCGTTTGCCCATTACCTGATAAGGCGAATAAATCAACATCCAGAAAACCTGTGCCTCCCAGGAGATCTTTTACCTCAGCAAAATTTTCGCTTTTTAATTGCCTGTAATTGATAGTTGAATTTAATGAGAAGTGTTTGTTTATTTGACTATTCAGAATCACATTCCCGGTCAATTGAGTATCATCTGTTCTGTCTTCATATAAAATATAAGTTGCATTATTCCCTTGCTGTCTGTTTTGTTGGTTGGTCTGCACTAATTCATCCCAGGAGATCTGACCATCATCGATAAGTGTCTGCTGGGCTAAAAAAGCATTTTGATAGTCAAGTGGTGTTGGATTGGGGTCGGCCAAAAAGGAACTTGGTAAATTATCAGGATGTACAGGGTTGGTCGCCATACTCCTACCACCACCAACATAAACTTGTTGGTTATTAGGTCCTAATATCTGATCACCCCCTCCAGTATCGATTCTACTGTTTCCTGTTATCCCAGTTTGCAATGCAACATTGGTATTTAGGCTTGTGTTTTTTGCTATATCCAAATAATGGTTGAGCATAATGACCGGCTCTTCTACTTTTCTTTCTCTAGAGTTTCTTTTTTCACCACCTTGATATCCCCAATTAGGGTTGTAGGTGTTTCCTTTGATAGTATAAACCTCTTCTGTTATTGCGGTAGATTTACCTCGTCTATTGGGGGTATAAAAAGCTGTTAGGTTGAGGCTATGTATTTTATTCAATTTCTTTTCGATAGCAACAAAAAATGAGTTCGAATCATATAGCGTGCCTTCAATAAACCCTTCGTTTCCGTATCTACGGGAAAGCGATAATGAAAAAGCCCAACCTTTTAGCGTTTGGCCAGAGTTATACGTTCCCATCACTCTTCCCTGGTAACTTCTGTTTGAGGTGGCATAGGATACTCTACCTCCTTTTCGATACCGCGAAGCTCGCATACTAATATTTGAGGTACCTAACAAATCGCCAAAAGCATAATCATTCTGAGAAATTCCATGTGAAAACTCTTGGTTGCGCTGCACATCATTCAACCCGCCCCAATTACTCCACTGAGGCCTTCCGTTAAAAAGTTTATTCATTTCAACTCCATTAATCAACACTTTACCGTTTTCGTTTCCGAGGCCTCGTGGACGAAAAAAGGTTGAACTAAAATCAAATGCTGCGGCATTAAGAAATACATCTCGGTTTGCATAAAGCAATGCAGCCATATTGTAAGACACATCATTGTCTTCATCCAGTTCGGTGTCAGAAAGACTAATAACTCCAATCTGTTTTTGTTCTACATTAAAATCAAATTTTAAGTCAATTTTATTGAGGTCTAATAGCTTTCCTTCATTAATTACAATAGGAAATCGTTTTGTAACGTATCCTTGTCCCGATATTATAAGAATCTGCTCTCCCAGAGGTAAAGTGATATTTGTAAAATCAAATTCGCCATTATCATTGGTTGCTGTAACTATGCTTGATTGTTTAACCTGTATTTTGATGTCATGAAGCCCTTGACCAGTAATCATATCTATGATTTTTCCCTTTAGTTGCGTTAGTTGCGCATTTAACATAAGTGTACCACAAAAGAAAACTAGTACCACATATTTTGGGTTAAAATCATAATAAGCCATATTAATTATTGCATGAAAGTTTATAGGGACAAGAATAGAAAATCCTAGTTTCATTTTTCGGGACTGGGATTTTTTATAATTGCAATTAATTTTCAACTCAAGTAAAAGTTACTTTATGACTTCAAGATATATATGTGTTCTTGCAGTGTTATTGTGTGCACATAAATAAAATAGATGATGAACCGACAGAAACATCCCCCTAACCCCCTTCAAAGGGGGAATTATTATCCCCTTGAGGGGATTATAGGGGTGTTTTTGACTCTTGTTAATATTTGTATGCCCTTACGAAAAAGAACCATTAAAAAATTAAAAACACTGATTGTCAATAAATTTATATTTAAAAAAATCATATGACCTTAAAATATTCCTGTACCCTCACTGTCTTATTAATTTATTCCTTCATTTTTTCTCAGAAAAAGAAGGAATATCAGATTAATACCATCGCGTTTTATAATCTCGAAAATCTTTTTGATCCCGAAGATGATCCTGTGACTTTTGATGATGATAGAACACCTAAAGGAAAAGATCATTGGACATATGGGGTGTATAGAGATAAAATTAAAAACATGGCTAAGGTCATTTCTGAAATAGGAACCGATTTGGCTATGAATTCACCTGTAATTATGGGTGTTGCAGAGATAGAAAACCGCAAAGTATTAGAGGATCTGGTTAATGAAAAAGCTCTTTTGTCGAAAGACTATGGCATTATTCAATTTGATTCACCAGACAGAAGAGGGATCGACGTGGGGCTACTCTATCAAAAATCATTGTTTAAACCTAAAAATAAAAGTGCACACGAACTGGTTATTTATGATCATAATAGTGGTAAGCGGGTATATACCAGAGATCAATTACTGGTAAGTGGGTATTTGGATGGAGAACTGATTCATGTTATTATTAATCACTGGCCCTCACGAAGAGGCGGAGAAGCACGGAGCCGATATAAAAGAAACAAGGCGGCTACACTTACTAAAAAAATTATAGATTCTCTTTTTGCTATCGATCCCTATGCAAAAATCATTACAATGGGTGATTTTAATGATGACCCACACAACGTAAGTATAAAAAAGATACTGGCCACAAAGTCTAACAGACAAAATGTGGGCCTAAAAGGACTCTATAATCCTATGGCAAAACTTGCCAAAAAAGGAATCGGCTCTCTGGCGTGGGCAGATCGATGGAGTTTATTTGATCAGATCATTGTGTCTAAAGCATTGCTGAGTGAGAACTACACTACTTATCAATATTACAAAACGGGTATATATAACGTGCACTATTTAACCACTTCAAAAGGTAAATATAAAGGCTATCCTTTTCGTAGTTTTTCTAACGGCTCTTACACAGGTGGGTATAGTGATCATTATCCAGTATATTTATATTTGATCAAAGAAAAAAGGTGACCGTGTATTGGTCACCTTTTTATATGTATTCTTATTTGATTAAAAATAGTTCTATATACAAGTAGAAAGTTCTACATATCGCTCAAAAGGAATTTCTAAATCTCTTTCGCCGATAAAAGCGTTTCCGTTTTCGCCTCTACACACCTCTTCATCTACCTCACTATTGGTACAGATTAAACAAACTCTGCCCGCAAAGGTACAATCTCCTAATACGTTTAATTCTGATCTTAAGCCTTTTATAACATCGGCATCTAAAGAACAACTATTGTTTAGATTATTTTCTATTGCTGTTTTATAAGCACTACAAGTGGCTGTGGTGCTGTTTTCTAAATATTTAAGTAATGTATCTGCTAAAACTAAGTCTGCTGCATTACAATCAAAACTATCTTCATCGCTACTGCACGCAGTAAATCCCAGGGTTAGGATACATGCGGCCACATATATAAGTTTTTTCATAGTCATATTTATTTTGGGTTAAGTAGGGTCAAAAATAAGAAAATTAAGGTCTTATGCCTCATTCGGGATTAAAAAAACGTAATAGATGGCTAAAAACTGGTCTTTTTATCAACGCTATTTAATGTCTTCGATATCAATAGGTTTGCCAATATAAGCTAAAAAACTATCTTCTTCAATCTGTTCTATTTCTTCACTAAACGAAGAAATTATTCGAATATTTTTACCCGGATCTTTTATAAACAAAGGGATAATATCTTTGTCTTCTTTGGTAAAGTCTATAAGGTTTTTGTAATGTTTTTTATTTTTTATTTTTATTTCCTGAATTCCCGGGTATCGTTCGGCAAGTTCAATAAGCTTAAAATAATCGTCGGTATGAGAAAACAATCCTTCTTGTGGATTGTTTTTGGGGTTTTTCATTTCTTCAGAGGTAATTAACCTAAAGGATCCGTTTTCTCCAAATTGATTTTTAAATTTTTCGATAGCGTATTTATTAATATCACTATTAGCGGTTAGCGCCATTAGATATCCCATATCACTTAGCTCAATGTTATCTTTGAGTTGGTCTCCATATATATTACCTACAATCGCTTCTAATCCCAGGTCTTTGGCTTTATTGATATTGCTTCTGTTATTATCTACAAGCACTACATGCCTGTTATTGTTTTTTAGGTATGTAGCTATTAACCTTGAAACCTTAGAAGAGCCAATAATTAAAATTCCTTCAGATTTATTAAGAAATACGCCCACTAGTTTTGCAAAATATCGTGCGGTTGTAGCGTTTAGTAAAACCGTTCCCAGCACAATCATAAATACTAATGGCGTAATGTATTCTGCTCCCGGCTCTCCGTTTTTAAACAATTTTAACCCAAAAAGAGAAGCGATCCCTGCGGCTACAATACCTCTGGGGCCGACCCAGCTAATGAATATTTTTTCATTGGTTTTAAGCTCCGATCCCATGGCGCTCAAAAATACTCCTAACGGTCTAATGATAAGTACTACTATAGCAAAGAGCAGTACGGCCTGCCAATTATATACCAATTTTAAGTCTTCAATGTTAATGTTCGCGGCCAGAAGAATAAATAATATTGAGATTAAAAGTACACTCAAAGATTCTTTAAAATATAAGATCTCGCTAAGGTTAGGAAGGTTAATATTTCCTAAAACCATCCCCATAATAACCACAGAGAGTAATCCAGATTCATGTGCAAAAACATCGGACAACACAAAAACCCCCAATACTGCAGCCAATGTAACCACATTAAGCAGATAGTGTGGAACAATTTTTCTTTTGATCACAAACGCCAAACCATGAGCAAAGGTGAATCCAAAGGTGAATCCAAAAAGTATAATCTTAGCAAACTCAATTAAAGCGGTTCCTGTAAATTGACCTCCACCACCTGCTTGAATAAATTCAAAAACCAAAACCGCAACCAGTGCTCCAATCGGGTCAATTAAAATCCCTTCCCATTTTAAAACAGCTGAAACATCTTTTTCAAGAGGTATGTTTCGTAAAATTGGTGTAATCACCGTGGGTCCCGTTACTATAATCAATGAAGAAAACAGGAAAGAAATTGGCCAGCTCAAGTCAAAAATAAAATGAGCGGCCAAACCCGCTCCAAAAAATGTGACAACCACAGCCACAGTAATTAATTTTATGATCACGGGTCCTACGTTGAGGATTTCACTTCTCCTTAAGGTTAAACCTCCCTCAAAAAGAATAATGCCAATCGCCAGAGACACAAAATAGAAAAGGCTTTCACCGGGAAAAAGACCCTCTACTCCATTCCAGATAGGTTGTATGAGCTTGGTGCCATCACTCGTAAATAATGTTGCAAATGGCCCCACCAACAGTCCTATTAAAATTAAAGGTAATATCGCAGGGATTTTAAATTTCCATGCGACCCATTGGGCTAAAATTCCTAGTATAATAATTCCTGCTAGTTCTAACATACTTTATTAGGATCAAAATTACAGTTAAGAAAGATCGTAATTTTTTTTTAACATAATCAAAATAACATCTATTTCTTAAAGAGGCTAGTTCACTTTTTTTTAATATACAAAGCTACCTTTGACCGTAAGTAGATGATAATACAATTATTACAACAATCCGTATTAAATTGATTATTGTCGCTTATTTCAAAAATTAAGTTTATCTTCTGCCTCTTAAATTATAAGAAAACAAAGGTCTTGAGTGAATTATTCAATCATAAATTTAGTACAATCCTTATTGGTGTAGCTTTTTCCCCTAATCTAAAAAACAATATTTTTGAAGCCATGAGAATGGTGGATTTCTTTGACTCTAAATTAATTCTCGTTCATGTAGGAGAAAAAACACAAGACAAGGAAAATCAAATAAAGAAGTTGATTGCTGGGTTTTCTGATGACGATGACGAGAAGGTAAAATTGATATGGAAACAAGGAGATCCTGTCGAGGTGATCATCAATACAGCTAAAGACAATAATGCAGACCTTATCATGCTGGGTGCTATCCCTAGAGAGGATTTTCTTAAGTTTTATATTGGGTCGATAGCCAGAAAAATTACCCGAAACGCACATTGCTCGGTTTTACTTCTTATTCAGCCTTCAGAAGATTTGCGACCTTGTAATCATATTGTGGTAAATGGACTTAAGGATGAAAAGACCAAACAAACCATTCTTGATTCTCTGGAAGTAGCGCAAAACCTAGGCACACAAAAAATTACTATTGTAGACGAAATTTCTCAACAAGAAGTGCATGTTGTGGTTGAGGATGACCAGTCTCTCTTAAAAGACACTTTGATAAAAGAACAGTTAACAAAAACCAAAGAACAAAGGGTTTATGATATCCTTAAGGAGGTTCCCGAAACACTCAAAAAAGGTATTTTGGTAAAAACACAATCCATTTTTGGAAAAAGAGGATATTCTATTGGACATTATGCAAAAGTTGTTGGAGCAGATTTATTAATCATGAGTGCTCCCGAAAAAACTACATTCTGGGATCGTTTTTTTCCTCATGACCTCGAACACATATTATCAGAATTACCTACAGATGTTTTAATTATGCGATAGATGGAAAAGAACAAGAACAACACATCTGATTTTATATCTCAGTTACCAAAAAACATATTTTCTGGCTTTGTGGTATCACTAATTGCATTACCACTAGGACTTGGGCTGGCTCTAGCATCTGAAGCCCCTCCTATTTCTGGAATCATTGCAGCAGTGGTTGGTGGGATAATTGTATCCATCTTTGGTGGGTCTAATGTAACCATAACCGGTCCCGGAAACGGATTAGTAGTTGTTTTACTGGGAGCCATTACCACACTTGCTAATGGCGATTTATATCAAGGTTATATTTTTACTTTAGCCGCAATTATATGCTCCGGTGCCTTAATGATTATTATTGGACAGTTGCGTTTGGGGATTCTTAGTGACTTTTTTCCGTCTTCGGCAATCCAAGGAATGCTGGCGGCTATTGGAATAAGTATTTTTGCAAAGCAGTTTCATGTAATGCTGGCCAATACAAGCATCAAAGGAGATACACTTTCTTTACTAGCAGATATACCAAGTAGTATTTCATCATTATTTACTTCGGGGCAAAACCCTATTGTTATCGCTGCAATTGTTGGTGTACTGAGCCTTTTTATTATGGTCTTTTATGGCAAAATTCGCAATAAATATTTTCAATTAGTTCCTGCCCCAATGTGGATTGTTCTTTTAGTCATAGGGCTGAGTTATTATTATGAGTTTTTCTCGAATGATCAATATCCTATTAGCGCAGAACTTTTAGTTAAGATACCAAATAATGTGTTTTCAAATATTCCTACTCCGGATTTTGCATTAGTACTGGATCCAAAATTTATTGGGGTTGTGGTTGCCATTACATTAATTTCTAGTATCGAATCTTTATTAAGTATTAAGGCAGTAGACAAGCTAGATCCGTTTAAAAGAAGGTCTAATGTAAACAAAGACCTAACTGCTCTTGGTCTTGCTTCAATTGCCAGTGGTTTTGTAGGTGGGCTTAATGTAGTTACCGTTATTGCCAGAAGTTCTGTAAATGTAAATAATGGGGGTATGAACAGATCTGCTAACTTTTTTCATTCGGTGTTTCTAATCTTATTTGTTCTATTGTTTCAGGATCAACTTAGACGAATACCGCTTACCGCATTAGCCGCAATCTTAGTGTATACCGGTTATAGGCTCGCTGCTCCCAGAAACCTAAAAGATATCGCAAAAATTGGTAAAGAACAGGTGCTTATTTTTTTTGCTACTATTGTAGCTACCATTACCACCAATTTAATAACGGGAATCCTAATTGGGATCCTAGCCACTATAATCATACACTTTATACTTAATAAAAGTGTGATATTTTTTGCGCGAAATATCTTTAAGCCTAATGTACTTATGTTTAAAGAAGGTGGTAATGGCACTTATTTTATAAGTGTAAAGGGTTTCTCGAACTTTATGAATTACTCGCGCCTAAAAAGGAAGTTAGATACTATTCCTGAGAATAAGGATGCAATTATAGATTTTTCTCTTTGTAGCTTTGTAGATTATACAGTACAAGAAAGTCTTTTGGGGTATCAAGATGCCTTTACCCGAAAAGGTGGATCTTTTGAAATCACAGGATTGGATGTTCATGGTGCTTCATCAGAACACCCTCTGGCCGTAAGAAGTTTGATTCCCTTTTCAAAAAAAATCAAAACAGGATCAGAATCAAATCTTACCAAAAGACAAAAAGATTTACAGAATATTGCAACTAATTTTTCGTGGAATTATGATTCAAAAAAGGAACATAGTACAGCATATTTAACCGATTTTGTTTTCTTCAAAACCAAAAGGGTTAACTATACAAGCAATTCTATTTTTGATCCCAAGGCGATTTTCAAAATTTCGGATGTAGAGTTTTCTGAAGGTGAGTTCATCGCCAGATCTTTAGTCCGAACCACAATACTCACTATACAACTAAAAAAAGAAGTCCCTAAATTTACACTTGATCGAGAAGGTTTATTAGAATTTGTATATAAATTTTCTGGTTTTAAAGATATTCAGATTGAAGGACACGCTGATTTTTCAAAACGATTTTTTCTTTTAGGAGAAAACCCCGAAAAAATCCGATTATTTTTTACGGATGAATTAGTACTGTTTTTTGAGAGTAACCCTTATTATCATATAGAATGTAATGGTCGCTCTTTGTTGTTATTAAGAAAAGAACGTTTGGCAAGTGTAAAAGAAGTAAAAGCACTTTTAGACTATGGAACTCGCCTTGAAAAGATTGTGTCCAATATTCAATATGGTGAAATAGTGTTAAAAAGTCCAAAAATTAAATCTTGATCCTTCTCTTTTTTTCTATTTTGCAAAGATTTTGATAAATTATGAACTTATATCCCGTAAAAGCTGGAAATTTTAAATTAGATGGCGGCGCCATGTTCGGTGTTGTGCCTAAGGTTTTATGGAATAAAACAAATCCTGCAGACGAAAAAAATCTGATCGATATCGCAGCAAGATGTTTGCTTGTTGAAGATGGCGACAAACTTATTCTTATCGACTCTGGGATGGGAAACAAACAATCTGAAAAATTCTTTAGCTATTATTCTCTCTGGGGAAATGACAGCTTAGATAAGTCTTTGAAGAAAGTGGGGTTTCATCGAAATGATATTACCGATGTGTTTATCACCCACCTTCATTTTGATCATTGTGGTGGTGTAGTACAATGGAATGATGCTAAAACCGGTTACGAGTTGGCGTTTAAAAATGCAAGAATCTGGAGCAATGAGGAACATTGGCAATGGGCTGTAGAGCCTAATGCCCGAGAAAAGGCCTCTTTTCTAAAAGAAAACATTATTCCTATTCAGGAAAGTGGGCAATTAAACTTTGTTTCGAGAACAGAGAATGCATTCCAAAAAAACTCAGAATTAGGGTTTGGCGTACTCTTTGCAGATGGACATACAGAAAAACAAATGATTCCGCATATAGAATATAAAAACAAGACTATCGTTTTTATGGCAGATTTATTACCTACTGCCGGTCATGTACCCTTGCCCTATGTAATGGGTTATGACACAAGGCCTCTATTGACCTTGGATGAAAAAAAACTGTTTCTGGATACTGCCGCTACACATGGTTGGTATTTGTTTTTAGAACACGATGCTCATAATGAAATAATAACAGTACAACATACAGAAAAAGGCGTTAGACTCAAAGAAGTTTTTACATGCCAAGAAATATTTAATTAAAATTAAACCCGAAAATGAATTTCTCATCAAATAAAATCCTTATAACTGTCGCTTCGTCAATGATCCTTGCAAGTTGCGGAGCTCCGGTAATTGTTTCTACTCCAATAGAAAATATAGATTCTATTCCATTAAAAAACATAGATCTAACCGATTCTCAATTAAAAAACTGGGGTTCGCAAGATTTGGTTTCTGATACAATCCCCGGAATGAGTGTAAATAAAGCCTATACCGAGCTTATTAAAAACAGGAAAGGACAAACCGTAATCGTTGGGGTTATTGATAGCGGTGTGGATATAGAACACGAAGATCTGGATGGAGTCGTTTGGACTAACCCCAAAGAAATTAAAGGCAACGGTAAAGATGATGACAATAATGGGTATGTAGACGATATTCATGGATGGAATTTTCTGGGAGACTCTGATGATGAAAACCTCGAATATGTTAGAATTATTAAAAAACTAAAGCCTAAATATGTAGGCAAAAATCTTGCTTCTGTTGCAGAGGGTGATCAAGATGAATACCGGCAATATATCGAAGCAAAAGCAGAGTTTGAAAAAGAATATCAAGAGGCTGAAGGAAACAAAGCGCAGTACGAACAAATCATGCAACAGGCTAAAATTTCTCATAAAGCGGTTGTAGAAGCTATCGGAAAAGAAGATTACTCAAATCAAGAACTTTTAGCAGTAGAAGCAAAAACTCCAGAAATGCAACAACACATTGCTTTTCTTTCTCAGATGTTTGGGTTTTTAGACCCAGGAGATACCATTCCAGATTTTATAAAAAACCTGAAAGAAGGAGTAGAGCATTTTACAGAACAGCTTAATTATAACCTTAATCCAGATTTTGATGGAAGAACAGTTGTGGGCGACAATGTTGATGATATCACAAATACAAAATATGGAGACAACAAAGTAATGGGTCCCGATCCTAAGAAAAAAGGTATAAAACACGGAACCCATGTTGCAGGGATTATAGCAGCAGAGAGAAATAATGGAAAAGGAATGAATGGTGTGGCCCAAAATGTAAAAATTATGGCAATAAGAGCTGTTCCTAATGGTGATGAATACGATAAGGATATTGCACTTGCTATACGATATGCCGTAAATAATGGGGCTAAAGTAATCAACACCAGCTTTGGAAAATATTATAGCACTCACCCAGAATGGGTTAGAGAGGCCATACAATACGCTGCATCAAAAGATGTGCTTATTGTTAATGCCGCAGGAAATGAAGGTATAGACCTTGATCAAAAACCAGTGTATCCAAATGACCAAACTGATAATGGCTCAGAAATAGCAAACAACTTTATCACTATAGGTGCATTAAATTATAAATACGGTTCTGATTTGGTGGCCGATTTTTCTAATTATGGAAAAAATAATGTAGACGCCTTTGCTCCTGGAGTTAAAATATGGGCAACAACTCCGAACAACTCGTATGAGTATTTGCAAGGTACTTCGATGGCATCACCTGCGGTTGCAGGGGTCGCTGCGTTAATACGATCATACTATCCAAAGCTAAAAGCCTCTCAGGTAAAGCAAATTCTTATGGATAGTGGATTAAGTACCAAAGCCACAGTAAACATAGGTACCGATATGCCTAGCATATCTTCTTTTTCTGAACTATCTAAATCAGGAAAAATGGTGAACCTTTACAATGCCCTTATTATGGCAGATAAATTATCTAAGTAACTTATAGTATTATGTTTAAAAAAATTGTTTTAGCTCTTTTCTTTGTCACAACCTGTATGGTTGCACAAAACAACACGTCGTATTGGCAACAGCATGCAGATTACAAGATGAATGTTGACATGAATGTTGAAAATTTTCAATACAAGGGAACTCAAGAATTAGTCTATACAAACAACTCTCCTGACACATTAACTCAGGTTTTTTATCATCTGTATTTTAATGCATTTCAGCCAGGAAGTGAGATGGACATACGTTCTCAAAACCTTCCGGATCCTGACCCAAGGGTATTAGACAGAATTAGTAAGCTTACTCCTGAAGAAATAGGATATCTAAAGGTTTCTTCTTTATCACAAAACGGAACACCTTTAACATACGGCGTTGCGGGTACTGTTTTAGAAGTAAACCTGAACAAACCCATTGCTCCAGGAGAAAAGGTTACATTTTCTATGCAATTTGATGGCCAGGTTCCTAAACAAATACGTCGTTCTGGGCGTAATAGTAAAGAAGGTGTGGCACTATCAATGACACAATGGTACCCAAAAATAGCAGAATATGATTTTGAAGGATGGCATGCCCACCCTTATATAGCAAGAGAATTTCATGGTGTTTGGGCTAATTTTGATGTTACTATCAATATCGACAAAAACTATATTTTAGGAGGTACAGGGTATTTACAAAACCCTGATGAAATCGGATATGGGTATCAAAAATCAGGGATCGAGGTAAAAAAGAAAGGAAAAACGCTTTCATGGCACTTTAAAGCCCCTAATGTTCATGATTTTACATGGGCGGCAGATCCGGATTATATTCATGACGTGCTAAAAATGCCTAATGGGCCTACATTACATTTTTTATATAAAAACAACAAAGAGATCATTGATAATTGGAAAGACCTGCAGCCAAAAACTGCTGAGCTAATGAGCTATTTTAGTGAAAAAATAGGCAAATATCCATATGAACAATACTCTGTAATACAAGGTGGTGATGGAGGTATGGAATATGCTATGTGTACCTTGATTACTGGCGAAAGAAGTTTTGACAGCCTAGTTGGCGTTACCGCACATGAAATGGCTCACGCATGGTTTCAGCATATCCTTGCAAATAACGAATCTAAGCACGAGTGGATGGATGAAGGGTTTACCAGCTATATTTCTACACTTGCCATGAATGAGGTTATGAAGCAAAACAACCCAAACTCTTTAAAAGGAATGTACCAGGGGTATTTTCAGTTAGCCACCTCGGGCATAGAGCAGCCACAAACCACTCAGGCAGATCGCTATGCGCATAATGCTGCATACGGGGCCTCTGCATATGCTAAGGGATCCGTTTTTCTATCACAATTAGGATATATCATTGGAGAAGACAATCTAGCTAAAACCATCAGAAGATATTTTGATGAATGGAAATTTAAGCACCCTACACCCAATAGCATTAAAAGGGTTGCAGAAAAGGTTTCGGGTATACAATTGGATTGGTATTTAACCGATTGGACTCAAACAACAAACACTATTGATTACGGAATTAAGGAAGTTACAGGAGGCATCAATCAAACAAAAATAACCTTAGAGCGCATCGGATTAATGCCAATGCCTATAGATCTTTATGTAGAATATAGTGATGGGTCGATAGAGTCTTTTTACATGCCCATGAGAATGATGAGAGGAACAAAAGAAAACCCTATTCCTTCAATAAAAAGAACTATTTTACCAGATTGGTCATGGACTAATCCTACCTATGTTTTTGATATTGATAAACCAAAATCTGAAATAAAATCTATCAAAATTGATATTACCAATATAATGGCAGACGTTAACCCAAGTAATAATAGTTATACAAGATAATTTCAAGTTGTAAAAACACAGTCGCCGGCTTTAAAAAAATTTTTAAAGCCGGTTTTTTATAATTCGTAGAATACTAAATCTTATTGCTACATTTAATACATAATGAAGGCAACTTTTAATAAAAAAGAAAGACTAAAAAGCAAAAAAGAAATAGAACTACTCTTTTCAGAAGGGAAGTCTATTTCAAAGTATCCTGTACGCCTAGTATATAGAAAATCTATTCTGAAAGAAGATGCCAAAATAAAAGCCGGAGTATCTGTTAGTAAACGCAATTTTAAAAATGCTACAGACCGAAATCGTATAAAACGCTTGTTGCGTGAAAGTTATAGAAAAAATAAGTATATTGTACCCAACACTACTCATCAATTCACTTTTATGTTTTTATATTCGGGTAAAGAAATACCAGAGTATTCTTTAATCGAATCTAAAATAAAAGGAATATTACAAAACTTTGTGAAACAAGAAATAGCATCAAAATAATGCTAGGCTTTTGATCGTATATAAATAGTTACCCATGAAAAAGAGAATTGTCTATCCCGTAATTGCCGTTGTTATATTATTATCAACTGTAAGTTTTAAATCTGATTTTTTTGAGATTGCTAAACAGATTGAAATTTTCACCACAATGTTTAAAGAATTAAACATGAATTATGTGGATGAAACCAATCCTGCAGAACTAATGGATACAGCCATTAAGGCCATGTTAGATGATCTGGACCCCTATACTAAATATTGGAACGAACAAGACGTAGAGGCTTCAAAAATACGCAATGCAGGAGAGTATACTGGTATTGGAGCATCTGTAAAAACCATTAAAGACAAGATCATTATCATGGAACCCTATAAGGGCTATCCCGCCGATAAGGCCGGTCTTAAAGCAGGTGACGAAGTTATTCAAATTGGTGACATAAAGGTTGTTGATTTCAAAGAAGATGCAGGAGAGCTTCTTAAAGGGGCTAGTGGGACCAAGGTGGATATTATATACAAAAGACAAGGAGAAACTAAAACTACCGTGCTTACAAGGGAAGAAATCGAGGTCGATGCGGTGCCTTTTTATACATTACTCGATGATAATACAGGATATATTGTTTTATCAAAGTTTAATAGTAAAGCTTCTACAGAGACTATTGATGCGCTAAAAGATTTAAAAGCTAAAGGTGCCGATAAATTAATTCTTGATTTAAGAGGAAATCCAGGTGGTTTATTAAGTGAAGCCATAAATGTGACCAACATATTTGTTCCTAAAGGAGAATTAATCACCACTACAAAATCGGTCGTAAAAAAATATAATAAAGAATACTTCACAAAAAAAGACCCTGTAGACATAGAGATTCCTTTGGTGGTTTTAGTAAATGGAAGAAGTGCCTCGGCCAGTGAAATTGTGGCTGGCGGCATTCAGGATTTAGACAGAGGTGTTGTTATTGGTGCCAGAAGTTTTGGTAAAGGATTAGTGCAACGGCCAAAAAAGTTAACCTATGGCACCCAGTTAAAGATTACTATTTCTAGATACTATACTCCTAGTGGCCGTTGTATCCAGGCTTTGGATTATTGGAACCGGGATCAAAATAACAAAGCAGTTCGAATCGATGAAAAGGATTTCAAAGCCTATAAAACCAAAAACGGAAGAACGGTTTATGATGGTGGAGGCATACAGCCTGATATTGAATTAGAGACTTCAAAATTTAGTAAAATTACTACCGCTTTGTTAAAGTCTGATGCCATTTTTGGATACGGAACCAAATACTATTATTCTCATCAATTAAAAAAACCAGAAGATTTTAAATTTGTAGATAGTGATTATGAGGATTTTAAATCTTTTGTGAAACAGAGTGATTTTAGTTTTGAAACGGAAACCGAAAAATCATTCAAGAAATCTTTAGAAATTGCCAAAAAAGAAAAGCTCGATTTAGATATTTCATCGAATTATAATGCTCTACTTGCTTCAATAAAAAAGTCTAAAGAAAAAGCATTGGATACCCACAGAAAAGAGATCGTTAATCAACTTACCGATGAAATTATTAAGCGCTATTTCTATAAAGAAGGATTATACAGCTATTATGTAAAAAACAATCCGGAAGTAAACAAGGCACAAGAAATACTTAATAACAAAAACAAGTACCAGGAGGTTTTAAAATAAGTATAAAGTAGTTCTTTATGCTATAATCATAGCGACATGTGGGATTCCGTCTTCGAGGTACTCCTCTCCTATTTGTGTGAACCCATGAGATTCATAAAATCGTTTTAAGTAGGTTTGTGCAGATATTTTAATGGTATTCGTTTTAAATACATTTTCAATAGCTTTGATACTTTCTTTTATTAGATCATGGCCATAACCATATTGTCTTTCTGGCTTAGAAACGACTACTCTTCCTATACTTGCATTTTCAAAATAATCCCCGGCATCAAATACTCTGGTGTACGCAATTACCTGATCATTTTTATATCCTATAACATGTGTTGCTTTTTGATCTTTATCATCTATATCCTGATATACACAATCCTGCTCTACCACAAAAACTTCGGCGCGTAAGCGCAAAATTTTATATAACTCTACTGTAGAAAGTTCCTCAAAACGTTTTACCTCAAATCTTATACTCATCCTATTCAATCTTGTACTATAATATCTTTGTTGTCCTTTTTTTCGAATTCTGGTTGTAAGGTAACGTGATTAATCCCAAATTTTTCATGAAGCATATCTTCAATTTCATGCAATATTTCTCCAAATTCTGAAACCTGAATATTGCTATTAAAATCGATATGGGCTTCTAAATGTGTTTCTTCTTCATTAAGTTGCCACACATGCACATGATGTATGCTTTTTACCTTTGGTAAGGCGTTTATAAGGCTTACTATGCTTTTTACTTCGATAGTGTCGGGAGTATATAACATTAGTATTTTAAATGATCTTTTTAATAGATCATAACCCACTATGATTAAGTAAACAGCGATGGCAAAGGTTAATACGCTATCTACCCAAAAAATCTCATAGAATTTCATTAATAACCCCCCAATCAATACCGCAACAGAAGCCATTAAATCTGTAATCAAATGTAAATATGCAGATCGCATATTCATGTTGACTTTACTGTCTCTTCTTAACAGCAAAACGCTTAACCCATTACCCAAGATGGCAATTCCTGAAAGAATAATTACAATTTGTGCGCTTATCTCTTGTGGGTCTTGTAGCCGTTCTATGGCTTCAACAATCAAAACAATTGCTATAACCATTAACGAAGCAGCGTTTATAAATGCCGCCATAATCTCTGCTCGCTTAAACCCAAAAGTTCTTTTGATAGATGCCTCTCTTTTTGCCAATCGATTAGCAAAATAGCTAACAATTAAAGAAATTACATCACTAAAATTATGTAGTGCGTCTGACAATAAAGAAAGACTACCTGATACCAATCCGCCTATTACTTGTGCTATGGTAATACCTATATTTAAAAATATAGAAAACAATAAATTGCGCCCAGTAAGTTTTTGGTGGCTGTGAGAGTGGTTATGGGCGTGGTTATGAGCCATAAATTAAACACACATTGGTATTTTGTTCACTCTATTTTGATGGCGCCCACCTTCAAATTCAGTATTTAAAAATGTTTTAACCATCTCTATAGCTTGAGGAGACGAGGTAAATCTTGCAGGGATACATATAACATTAGCGTTATTGTGTAGTCTTGTTAATTCTGTAATCTCTTTTGTCCAACACAGTCCTGCACGAACAGTTTTATATTTATTTGCTGTCATAGCAACACCATTTCCGCTTCCGCAAATTAAAATTCCAAAATCTACATTTTGTGCATCCACATCTTTTGCAACAGGATGTACAAAATCTGGATAATCTACACTGCTTTCTTCATTTGTTCCATAATTATTAACCTCTATTCCTTCAGATTTTAGATACTCTACAATCGCAAACTTATAGGTTGTTCCTGCGTGATCATTTCCTATGGCTACTCTCATTGTTTTTGTGGATTTTGTTATTTAAACAAAGATACTTTAATCTAAAAAAGTAAACTCCAAAAAATCAATAATTTAACCTAATATAGCATGAATGTTAATAACTACAAGCCTTCTGTTAATACAGTATGTGAATAAATAGTTCTTAAAATTCGGAAAGTTTTTTTGGTCGTCTTAGATTTTATTCGAATACAAATATCCAAAGAACAAATCAAAATTTTAACCCCTCTATTTTCGGTTAAGTTTTCAAACACTAAGACGGTGTTATGAACTCCTTTTTTTAATCAATTTATCAAAATTATTTATGTTTATTATGTATTAACAATTGTTAATTAAACTTTACTTTTAGAACGTTTTCAAGCGTTTACCTCTTTCATATCCTGTTTATATATTTCTGAAAATTTCATCTAACTAAAAAACAAAGAAAAATCTAAAAAAGTTATACCGCTATGAACACTACATCATAATCATCATTATTAATTTTAAATTTAAAAAAAGAAAAAAGATATATTTAATATGTGTTGAAAACTATGTTTTATAAGAGTAAGAATTTATACAATTCTTAAATGAGAATTTGTGTTTAGATTATCTATAATTTGAAGTACTTTTTGCTTATCTCTTTGATGCACTTTTAGATTAATGCCTCCTAGTGCATTCGAGTAGAAAGGAAAAACACCGATCATAGTTTCATTTTCAAAAAAATAAGAAATACCCTCTTGATCTAGAAGAAGTTTTAATACTGTATATTCATGGGGATAGGTATATGTTTTTACGATAACAAAATCTTTCATTACATTATTTCCTATAGTATAGTTATCTAAATATACAAAATAAGAGGCAATGATTATAGATATCAATAAAAGAAACTAATTGATTTGTATGGCTTCGCGATCAAATTTTCCAGAACCTTGTACCTCAGACTCTTCTATGTTTTCATTTTTATTATCTATGGTTTGATTTATATATAGGGTAAAAGAATAGATACCTAATAAAAATATAAGTATAAAGAATATGATGATTTTGTGTATTTTTTTGACTTTACCCATATCGTAAACTAAATATGTAACGATTAAAAGCTAATCCTAGTGCATTAAAATTAAGTAAATTTTAAGAAAAATAATTAAAATTGTTCTGATTTATTGATTGTAATTATCTGATTTACAGATAATGTATTTTTATACGATTAAACAGATATACTTTTTCAATATTAATAAAAGTTTAAAGTATAAATTACAAATGTTAAAAGATAAACTGTACTTTTATCAGATATTATATAATTGATATTAATGAAAAGAAAGAGTAGTAGAAGAAAAAAGTCCCCAAAAATTGAGAATATCACCCAAGGAATACTTAAAATATTAAAATCCGAACCCAATTCAACTTTTAATTATAAACAAATAGCTGCAAAATTTGGAGTAGACGATGCAAGTAGCAGGAATCAAATTATTAAAAAGTTAAGTCAGCTAGCTGCCAAAAAGCAAATTGAAGAAGTTGAAAGAGGAAAATTTAAGATCGTACCTAATATAAATACCTATAATGGTATTCTGGATATAACCTCAAAAGGATCCGGCTATGTGATTGTTGAAGATCTTGACGATGATATTTTTGTTCCTAACAACAATTTAAATAAGGCGTTACATGGTGATCAGGTAGAGGTGTATATCTACCGTAGAAAGCGAAGAGGAAAAAGTGAAGGGGAAATTACAAGAGTTATAACACGAAAAAGAGAAGAATTTGTTGGTGTTATAGAGATTCAGAAGAATTATGCATTTGTAAGTATACAGGATCCTAAAATGTATACTGATGTTTTTGTGCCTAAAAATAAAATAGGAAAAGCAGAAGATGGAGATAAAGTACTGGTAAAATTAGAAGATTGGCCAGAAAAAGCAGATTCTCCCTTTGGTAAAGTGGTAAAAGTTCTGGGTAAACCTGGAGAACATAATACCGAAATTCATTCGATTTTAGCACAATATGGTTTACCATATGAGTTTCCTGAAGAGGTAGAAGAATATGCTAATACATTAGATACATCTATCCAGGAGTCTGAAATTAAGAATCGTAGAGATATGAGAAAAACACTCACATTTACGATTGACCCTAAGGATGCTAAAGATTTTGATGATGCATTATCATTTCAAGTTTTAGAAAATGGAAACTATGAAATAGGAATTCATATTGCCGATGTATCTCATTATCTAAAACCAGGTACAATACTAGATGATGAAGCCTATGAAAGAGCCACATCGGTATATCTTGTTGATAGAGTAGTACCTATGTTACCCGAGGTTTTATCTAATAATGCATGTTCGTTACGACCACACGAAGAAAAATATACATTTTCTGCAGTTTTTGAATTGAATGATAAAGCAGAAATCATAGATCAATGGTTTGGAAGGACAGTTACCTATTCTGATGCTCGTTTTGCATATGAAGAAGCACAACATATTATTGAAACCAAAGAAAATGTAATTCCTGCAGAGATTTCGCTTACCGGAAAAACGTACAAAGCCGATCAAAAAATAGCTGATGCAACTTTAAAATTGGATGAATTAGCTAAGATTATGCGTAGAAAACGAATGGGTGAAGGCGCTATTTCTTTTGATAAAGTTGAAGTAAAATTTAGTTTAAATGAAAAAAGCGAGCCGGTAGGAGTGTTTTTTAAGACGTCTAAGGACGCAAATAAGCTTATTGAGGAGTTTATGTTACTTGCTAATAAAAAGGTCGCAGAATTCATAGGAAAACAAAACCCAAAGAAAACATTTATTTATAGGGTGCATGACGAACCCAATGATGAGAAATTAGCAGCACTACAAAATATAATAGGACGATTTGGATATAAACTAGATCTACGAGATCGAAAAACGACAACCCAATCACTTAATGGATTATTAAAAGACGTTCAAGGAAAAAAAGAACAAAATTTAGTAGATACATTAGCGATACGTAGTATGAGCAAAGCAGAGTATACTACTCATAATATAGGACATTATGGATTAGCTTTTGATTATTATTCTCATTTTACGTCACCGATTAGAAGATATCCAGATGTTATGGCACATCGTTTGTTACAACATTATCTAGATAAAGGAAAATCGGTTACAGAAGAAGAATATGAAGAAAAATGTAACCATAGTAGTAGTATGGAAAACCTTGCTGCCAGCGCAGAACGTGATTCGATTAAATTTATGCAAATTAAATTTATGCAAGATCATAAAGATGAACAGTTTTTAGGAGTGATTTCTGGAGTTACCGAATGGGGAGTTTATGTAGAAATCATAAATAATAAATGCGAAGGCATGGTTCGACTTAAAGATATAAGTGATGATCATTATGTTTTTGATCAAGATGAATATGCAATAATAGGGCAAAATTCAAAAAAAGTATATCAATTAGGAGATGAGGTTTATGTAAAAGTGAAAAATGCAGATCTTGTAAAACGACATTTAGATTTTACCTTGCTGGGAAGTAAAAACAACATGGAATAATCTTAAGAAAGCAGCGTTTTATACTATAACGTAGAAGTCTAATTTAAAAAGATTAAACACATGAAAAATGTAATTATAATAGTATTTCTTTTTGCGTGTTCTATTACCTACTCACAGCAAAAACTAAGTAAAGAACTAAGTGGGTTTGATGTGGTTAAGGTATTTGATAGAATTCAGGTAAAATTGGTAAAAGCTCCATGGAGCAGAGTAGATATTTCAGGTATAAATAGAGATAAAGTGGTTATTGTGGAAAGCAATAATGTATTGAAAATAAAGATGTCTTTAGATAATATTTGGGATAATGACAACCATACCAAAGTAATTGTTTATTACAATAATATTAGAAGTATTGATGTTAACGAAGGATCTAAAGCTACTGTTGAAGGTACACTTGAAGAAGAATTTTTAGATCTAAGAGCTCAAGAAGGAGCTATAATTGAAGCATCAATAGCTACAAAAAAATTATTTACTAAATCTGTAACAGGAGGAGAGGTATATCTTACCGGAACTGCCACAGAACAAGAGGTTATCATAAATTCTGGAGGTAAATATCTATCTCAAGATCTTAAAACAAAATATACACAGGTTAAAATAAGCGCAGGTGGTATAGCCGAAGTTAACGCTCAAGAATACGTAAAAGCCAATACCAATGCGGGAGGAACCATAAAAATTTATGGAAATCCTAAAACGATGGACACTCAAAAACTTTTAGGTGGAAAAATTATAGAGGTTAACTAAGTAGTTTTTTTAACTTTGTAATAAACATGCTTAGATCAAATGCTTCAAGACGCCCAGGCTGCCATACCTTTAGGATTTTTATTAGCCTTTTTAATTGGCCCTGTTTTTTTTGTACTTCTAGAAACTGCTGCAATTAAAGGATTTAGAGCTGCTTTAGCTGTGGATTTGGGTGTAATTTTGGCAGATGTAGTATTTATTCTGATCGCTTATTTTAGTACCAACAAAATTTTAGAAAAAATAAAAGATGATCCCGCGTTGTTCATCTTTGGCGGAATGTTATTATCCACCTATGGTATGATTTCTTTTATACAGGAAAGAAAAAACTATAATAAAGTACGAGATACTTCTGTAGAGGTAATAAACAAACATAATTATATAATGCTCTTTTTTAAAGGGTTTTTGCTCAATTTCATTAATATTGGAGTATTGGGATTTTGGTTAAGTATTATTATTGTTATTGGTCCACAATTAGATATGAATACCAATAGAATTATGTATTTCTTTTCAGTGGTTTTAGCCACATATTTGTTTATCGATATTTTTAAAATGCTTTTAGCAAAACGACTCAAAAAAAATCTTACACCAAAAAGAACTTATATTACTAAGAGAATTATAAGTATAATGATGATCATTTTTGGTGTGTTTCTTATTCTTAAAGGAGTTCTACCAGATACTATGGAGCAACGAATACAGGATAAAATCGAAAAAATAACTCCAGAATCTAAGTTTAAATAAAAAATCCTGTAACTAATTACAGGATTTTTGAGGTGTCGAGCGGATTCGAACCGCTGTAGATGGTGTTGCAGACCACTGCCTAGCCACTCGGCCACGACACCAGTTTTTTGGTTGGAAGGCAAATGTAAAAAAATTTATGAGTATATCTCAAATGATTTTACATTAAAACCAAATTCATTTATTTTAAGAACACAAATTTAACGTTTCTTACTCCTTGTAATGGTTACCATCTCTACATTTCCGCCAATTGGTGGATTAATTTTAGAAACATCAATAATTGCCTTATCAACTAATGGTAATTCATCAAATATTCGAACTAAAATACGTTCTGCCGCATGTTCAAGTAGTTTAGAGCGAATAGCCATTTCTTCTTTTACAATATGATTAAGATGAACATAATCTACAGTATCTGCTAAACGATCAGATAATGCAGAGGTAGATAAATCAGCCTTAATTTTTAGATCTACTCTATAATCAGAACCTATTTTCTTTTCTTCAACAAGGCATCCATGATAGGCATAAACCTTAATATTCTTTAGTTTAATTAAACCCACAGAATTTTTTAACAAAGGTATGAAGAATCTTTGTTATAAATATAAGGGATAAGACCCCTTTTTTAATCCATATAGACTATGAGTACGCACTGGGATAAAAAGAACTATTCATAGTTTCTCAAGATTAGAATTTTAGTAGTTTTGTAGTTCATTTAATTTATGATGTCAGAAGAAAAGAAATCACTCAATTTTATTGAGAACATTATTGAAGAAGACCTTACAAAAGGAATGAATAGAGAAGACTTACGTTTTCGTTTTCCTCCAGAACCTAATGGATATTTACATATAGGGCACACAAAAGCAATAGGTATAAGTTTTGGCTTAGGACTTAGATATGATGCCCCGGTAAATTTACGTTTTGATGATACTAATCCAGCCAAAGAAGAACAGGAGTATGTTGATGCTATTAAAGAAGACATAGCTTGGTTAGGATATCAATGGGATAAAGAATGTTACTCTTCTGATTATTTTCAGCAACTCTACGATTGGACTGTTCAACTTATTAAAGAAGGAAAGGCCTATGTAGACTCTCAATCAGCAGAGACGATTGCAGAGCAAAAAGGAACTACAACAGAACCAGGAACAAATAGCCCATACAGAGATCGATCTATAGAAGAAAACCTTGGCTTATTTCAAAGAATGAAAGACGGCGAATTTAATGAAGGAGAGCATGTTGTACGAGCTAAAATAGACATGGCAGATCCAAATATGTTAATGCGTGATCCGTTAATGTATAGGATACTTAAAAAAACGCACCATAGAACAGGTGATGATTGGTGTATATACCCAATGTATGATTGGACACATGGTGAGAGTGATTATATAGAAAGTATTTCACACTCATTGTGTTCATTAGAATTTAAACCACATAGAAAGCTTTATGATTGGTTTTTAGATCAAATATATAATGCTAACACGCGCCCAAAACAACGAGAATTTGCACGTCTTAATCTAAGTTATACCATAATGAGTAAACGTAAATTACTCAAATTGGTAGAAGAAAAGATTGTATCGGGATGGGATGATCCCAGAATGCCTACAATTTCTGGATTAAGAAGACGTGGGTATACCCCAGCATCTTTAAGAAAATTTGTTGAAACTGTTGGAGTTGCTAAACGAGAAAATGTAATTGATGTATCGTTATTAGAATTTTGTGTTCGCGAAGATCTTAATAAAACAGCACCAAGAGTAATGGCTGTTTTAGACCCAGTTAAACTAGTGATTACAAATTACCCTAAAGGGGAAGAAGAGTGGTTAGATGCTGAAAATAACCCTGAGGATGAGGGTGCAGGGTCAAGAAAAGTACCTTTTTCGGGTGAATTGTACATAGAAAGAGAAGACTTTAAAGAAGAAGCAGGACGAAAATTCTTCAGACTAACCTTAGGTAAAGAGGTTCGTCTTAAAAACGCGTATATTATTAAGGGTGAAAATGTAGTAAAAGATGCAGAGGGAAATATCACCGAAATTCACTGTACATATGATCCAAAAAGCAGATCGGGTAGTGGAACCGAAGAATCTATGCGTAATGTAAAAGGCACATTGCATTGGGTTTCTATAGCACATGCTATTCCTGCAGAAGTTAGAATTTATGATCGACTATTTAATGATGAAGCCCCAGACGGCCATAAGGATAAAGACTTTATGGAATTTATAAGCACCGATTCTTTAAAAGTGATTACAGGGTATATAGAACCTAGCCTTAAAAACGCAAAACCTTTAGAGCAGTTTCAGTTTCAACGACTAGGATATTTTAATGTAGATTTGGATAGTACAGAAGAGAAATTAGTCTTCAATAAAACAGTTGGATTACGAGATACCTGGGCGAAACAAAAACCAAAGCCTATACAGCAAGGTGCCAGTAGACCACAGCAAAATCAGCAAAAAGAGGTGCCTGCAATCGAGGAAATTAAAAGAGCTGGTAAAAAATATACAAATTTACCTGAAGAGAAAAGAGAGGCTCTTAAAAAGAAAATTCAGGAAGCTGCTAAGAAAGTGGATATCGAAGAACTCGAACCACTTTTTGGTACAGCAATCAAGAAGGTGGGTACTAGAATTTCTACTATGATTGCGCTTGATGTTGTTTTGGAAAACAAGGGCTTACATATGAATGATTCTGCTAAAGACTTTATAAAGATAGCGCTTGACGATAAAAATGAATTGCTTAAAGAAGAAGCCTCTGTATTAGTGTCTAAGTACAATGTATAAGCTTGAGTTCGATGTAAATTTAAGCAGAACAGTATAAATAAAAAACCTCGTAGAATCATATCTACGAGGTTTTTTTAGTATACAAAATAATCTGTTTTTAATTGTCCGCTATATGTTCATCTAACGGAATTTCAATGTCTGTATCGAACTTAGGGAAAATTTGTTTGGTTTGAGGGTCATCTAAAAGTTTATTAGATTCTACAAAATACCACTGTTCTTTCTTTCTGTCATAAAATCCGAATAAAGAACTTTTTAGAGTAACAGGCCTGCCACTAAAACTCATTTTAATAGTATTTTTGACCAAGCATCGGTATTCTTTCTTTTCCTTTTTTATGTCGGTAACCTCGTCTACCTCAGAGCTGATTATTTTTATATTTTGAGCATCCATGGTTCTAAAAATTTCATCCATGGTATCCATTAATTCTTTCTCGCCATATTCTTTAAAAATACTTGGATGAGTATACTTTAATATGGTGCTTAAATTTCTGTCGATTGATGCTTGAGAAGTTGCCTTTGCATCTCTAAGAGCAAGTTCTTTTAATGTGTCTATGTTTTGCGAAAAAACACTTCCTGAAATAAACAGGAGGAGTAATAAGTAATTTTTCATGGGACTGACTTTTTTGTAAAGATAACGATTTTAAACATAAGTGTTCTTTATGTACACAAGGGAATGATAAATTTTAACTATAATAAACGGCTTTGTTAAGTGTTTTTTAAGAGCATAAAAATAATTAATAATATAATCTAACATTAATTCAAATTACTTGTCATTAGAACGTTTAATTTTGCGTTTTTTTGAAAAATAAGTGTTTTTCGATTATTTGTGATATTAAAAACCTAGAAAGAAAAAACCCGATCAAGTTTAATGATCGGGTTTTGATTAAATATCAATTTTTATTATTTGTTGTCTGGTTTTTTACCAAGACCCTTTTTAAGATTTTGTTTTTTCATCTCTTCTCCAATTTGGTTTGAAGCCGTAAAGGATGCAATCATATTATTCAACATATCACTTCCGGCTTGAGGAGAGTTGGGTAAGAGTATTAAATTACTGTTAGTTTCTTCTCCTATAGATTGTAAAGTATCATAATGTTGTGTTACAACAATTAGAGCAGAAGCTTCTTGAGAATTTATACCTACATTGTTTAGTACATCTACACTTTCTTCAAGACCTCTGGCAATTTCACGACGTTGATCGGCGATACCTTGTCCTTGTAATCTTTTACTTTCAGCTTCAGCACGAGCTTTGGCAACAATTTTAATTCTTTCGGCTTCAGCTTCATATTCTGCAGCAACTTTTTCGCGCTCTGCGGCGTTAATACGATTCATAGCTTCCTTCACTTGTGAATCTGGATCAATATCTGTAACCAGGGTTTTTATGATATCATATCCATAGTTTATCATGGCTTCATTCAATTCTTGTTTTACAGCAATAGCAACATCGTCTTTTCGCTCAAAAACATCATCTAGTTTCATTTTTGGAACCTCTGCGCGAACAACATCAAAAACATAAGAGGTAATCTGATCATGTGGATTTTCTAATTTATAGAAAGCATCATAAACCTTTTCTTTTAGTACCTGAAATTGAACAGAAATTTTAAGACGAACAAAAACATCATCTTTCGTTTTGGTTTCTACAAGCACATCGAGTTGTTGAATTTTGAGATTAATACGCCCGACGATGCGATCAAATACAGGAATTTTAAAATGTAATCCAGAGTTGCGTATACTCAAAAATTTACCAAAGCGTTCTACGATGGCAGAAGTTTGTTGCCTCACAGTAAATATTCCCGATATTAGGATAAAAAACCCAAATATAAATAGTGGTATTAAATAAAAGCCCATTGTTTTTTTGTTTATAAGTTAATAAATGAAATGAATGTACTAATTAATTGTAAATGATCCGCTTTATTTTGAAAGAGTTATCATAGCCGTATAGGTATTGGCTAAAATTGATATAGAAACAACGTCCCAACCAGCTTTTGAAAGCTTGTTTAGTGTTTCTTCCATTTTGATTCTTAGCTTTTCTGAAGACCAATTATGAGTCACTCTAACTACTTTAAATTCTTTTGACATAGTTGATAAATTTAAGATGCGGTTACTTTATCAGTACTAATTTTTAAAGAAAAGTTACAGTTTAAGTATCAAAATAGCACTGCTCAAAACAGAGTAGTGCTATTTTTTGTTTTTTGAATTAGTAGGAAGTATTAATTTTTTTCAATTGCATTTTCGATTCGTTTTAGGGTTTCTTCTTTACCGATCATGGATGCTATTTCAAACAAATCTGGACCCTGAAGAGAACCGACCAGGGCAATACGCAAAGGCATCATAATTTTACCAAAGCCTATTTCCTTACCGGTAATCCAACCTTTTACAATACTCGAAATAGTATCTGCAGAAAAATCTGTAATGTCTAAAAGTATTTTTGTTAGTTCATACATTAAACTTGAAGTGTTTTCTTTCCATGCTTTTTTTACAGATTTTTCATCATATTCGCTTGGTGACAAAAAGTAGAAATGACTTAGAGCCCATAAATCTTTAACAAAAGTTGCACGTTCTTTTACAGAATCAACAATCGTTTGAATGGGTAAAGAGGTCGATATTTTTTTCTCAGAAAGTAATGTTTCAAATTGTTTTGATATGATTTCAGAATCTGTTTTTTGTAAATGCTGTTGCTGAAACCATTTGGTTTTTTCTGGATCAAATTTTGCACCAGCCTTGTTTACTCGTTTTAAGTCGAACTCATGTATCAGCTCCTTTAAAGAAAACAGCTCTTGTTCTGTTCCAGGATTCCAACCTAAAAAAGCCAACATGTTTATTACAGCTTCCGGAAGGTATCCATCTTCTTTATATCCTGATGAGATATCGCCAGTTTTTGGGTCTGTCCACTGTAACGGAAAAACAGGAAACCCCATTTTGTCTCCATCTCTTTTACTTAATTTTCCTTTTCCAACAGGCTTCAAAATCAGAGGTAAATGGGCAAATGTTGGCGAATCCCAACCCAAGGCACGATATAATAAAATGTGTAAAGCAAGAGAAGGCAACCATTCTTCACCACGAATCACATGAGTAATTTCCATTAGGTGATCATCAACTATGTTTGCGAGGTGATAGGTAGGCATCCCGTCACTTTTAAACAATATTTTATCGTCAAGTGTGTTGGTGTCAATTTTTATTTCACCTCTAATTTCATCTGTAAGGTATAAAATTTCATCTTTGGGTGATTTAAATCGAATTACAAAAGGACTGTCGGAGTTCAATTTGTCTTCAACTTCTTTTGGGGTAAGAGATAAAGAGTTGTTTAATTTTTCTCTGTTGTGCCAGTTATAAATAAATGTTTTTCCTTTCGCCTCATGGTCTTTTCTATGGGCGTCTAGTGCTTCGGCAGTATCAAAAGCATAATACGCAAAACCAGTTTTAATTAATTGGTCGGCGTATTCTTTGTATAAATGTTTGCGTTCACTTTGACGATAAGGGCCAAAACCTCCATCTTTTCCAGGTCCTTCATCAAACGGAATATTGCACCAATCTAATGCGTTTTTGATATATTCTTCGGCACCTTCTACATATCTATTTTGATCAGTATCTTCTATCCTTAGCACAAATGTACCCTTGTGTTTTTTCGCAAAAAGATAATTAAATAAAGCTGTTCTTACTCCCCCTATATGTAAAGGTCCGGTAGGACTAGGCGCAAAGCGTACCCTAATGTTGTTGGCCATGATGATGTGTTTAACTTTTTAAAAAGTTTTGAAAAATAGACGACAAAGATACAATCTTATATATGCTATAAAAATGATTATGGTGTATAAGCTGTTAATTTTTAATAAGCAATTGAGGGGCAACACCTTGAATTATAATAAATATAACAATTCTATTGGAAATAAAATTGTAGTTTTAGAGGTTGATGAAAAAATAAAGGCCAGTTATGGATAATTTTGAGTTTATAAAAAATGAACTTCAAAGGTTTATTAAGAAATATTATATCAATGAGTTAATTAAAGGAGGAATACTATTCTTTGCAATCGGGGTGTTGTATTTTTTAATTACTCTTTTAATAGAAAATTTTTTATGGCTTAGCAGAGTGGGAAGAACCATTTTATTTTGGTTGTTTATTGTTGTAGAAACAGGTTTATTTGTTCGGTTTATTGCCATCCCCATTGCAAAACTTTTACAGTTGGCAAAGGGAATCGATTACAAAAGAGCATCAAGAATTATAGGAGATCATTTTGCCGAAGTTAATGACAAGTTATTGAATCTTTTGCAATTGAGCGAAAACGAAGACTCTTCTTCTTTGCTTTTAGCAGGTATTGAACAAAAATCGAAAGAATTAAAGCCCGTGCCCTTTAGGCTTGCAATCAATTTTAAGAAGAACATAAAGTATTTGAAATATGCAGCAGTGCCTGTCATCATATTTGCTGTGCTTTTTATTTTCAATAAAACAAGTTGGATTTCGGATAGCTATAATAGGGTGGTTAATTATAAGGTTGCCTATGAACCACCAGCGCCTTTTCAGTTTTTTATAGTGAATAAGGACTTGAATGCGTATGAAAATAAAGACTTTATTCTTAAAGTACGAACGGCAGGAGAGCTGTTGCCAGAGAATGCCACCATTACCTATAATAATGAAGTCTATTTTTTAAAAAGTGTGGGTGTAGGAGAGTTTGAATATGTGTTTAACCAGCCCAGAGAGTCATTAGAGTTTATTATAAACGCAAATGACGTTAGTTCTATTCCTTATCAACTTTCTGTGGTACCAATTCCTGCATTGTTAGATTTCGAAATGAACTTAGATTACCCGGGGTATACCAGGAAAAAGGACGAAATCGTAAAAAGTTCTGGTAATGCAACCATACCCGAAGGAACAAAAGTTACTTGGTTAGTAAACACCAGAAATACAGACAAAGTAGAACTAAGGACTAAAGATTCTATAATTGCTTTAACTCAAAAAAATACAGAATTTTCTTACAAAACAAACATTTACTCTAATTGGGATTATGAGATTACAACATCGAACAAGAATGTAAAAGATTACGATAATTTATCATTTAACCTTAATGTAATCAAGGATCAATATCCTGAGTTGAATTTAAAATCTGAAAAGGATTCTATAGACAATCAAACTATTTATTTTTTCGGAAGAATTAGTGATGATTACGGATTAAGTAAATTAAGACTGGTGTATTATCCTATCAGTAATTCTGAAGACAAAAGAATAAAAAAATTACCAGTAAACCAAGCAACGTTTGATGAATTTATTTATGCATTTCCGGACCAATTAGAATTGCAAAGTGGTGTGGATTATGAGTTTTATTTTGAAGTTTTTGATAATGATGTTATTCATAACTATAAGAGTACAAAAAGCCAGGTTTTCAATTTTAGAATGTTAACTCAAGAAGAACAAGAGAATAAACTTTTGCAAAGACAAAATGAAACTATATCGGGTTTAAATAAATCACTTGATAAATTTAAGCAGCAAGAAGAGGAATTAAAGAGCCTAAGTAAGGTTCAAAAAGAGAAGAAGCAACTTAATTTTAATGATAAGAAAAAGCTAGAAGATTTTTTGAATCGCCAAAAGCAACAAGAAAAAATGATGCAGGATTTTTCTAAAAAGTTAAAGGAAAATCTGAATCAATTTGAAGAAAAAAAAGAGGAACCTTTTAAGGATGCTCTTAAAGAAAGATTAGAAAGAAATGAAGAGCGACTTAAGAAAAACGAAAAACTTTTAGACGAGATTAAAAAGCTTGCTGATAAAATTCAAAAAGAAGAATTGACCAAAAAATTGGAAGAACTTAGTAAAGAAAATAAAAATATAAAGAAGAATCTGGAACAACTTTTAGAGCTTACCAAGAGGTTTTATGTGATAGAAAAACATGAAAAGCTTGTAGAGAAATTAGAAGATTTATCTGAGAAACAAGAAGAGTTGTCTGAAAAGGATGGAGAAGAAAACAGTAAAGAAAAGCAGGAGGAATTAAATAAAGAATTTGAGAAATTTCAAAAGGAGATGGACGAGCTTAGAAAGCAAAATGAGGATCTAAAAAAACCGATGAGTTTAGATCAGAAAAAGCAAGATGAGCAAGAAATTAAAAAAGAACAAGAAAGCGCAAGTGATAATCTAGAAAAAGAAAACAAAGAAGAAGCGAAAAAGAACCAAAAGAGTGCTGCCCAAAAAATGAAGCAAATGAGTAACGGAATGAAAATGCAAATGCAAATGGGGGGTGGTGAACAGCAGCAAGAAGACATGCAAATGTTAAGACAGATTCTGGACAATTTAGTAGATTTTTCTATAGAGCAAGAAGGCTTAATGAAAGAGTTTAAGAAGATCGATATTGACAATCCGATATATTCTTCTAAGTTGAAAAGGCAAAGCGTGCTTAGAGAGAACTTTATTCATATTGATGATAGCCTATATGCTCTTGCAATGCGAACACCACAAATATCAGATGACGTTACTAAGAAACTTACTGATATAGAATTTAACATTGACAAATCACTTGAGAGGTTGGCAGAAAATCAAATCGTACAAGGGTCGGCAAACCAACAATATACTATTACCGGTTCAAATGATTTAGCATACTTGTTGAGCAGGTCATTGGATCAAATGCAAAACAGCATGTCTGCATCTGGTAAAGGAAAAAGTGGTTCTAACGAGTTTCAGCTACCGGACATTATCAAAAAGCAGGAGGAGCTAAATGACAAAATGGAAAAGGGAATGGAGAAAGGAAAAAAAGAAGGTGAAAAGAAAGGAGAGCAGAACAAAGGAAAACAGGGTGAGGGAAAAGACGGAAATGAAGGTGAGCAAAAAGGTAAAAAAGGTCAAAAGAAAAATGGAGAAGGAGAAGGTGAACAAGGAGAATCTGAGCAGCAAAATGAAGACATGAACGGAGAGTTGTACGAAATATATAAACAACAACAAGAGCTTAGAAATGCCTTAGCAGATAAAATTAAAAAGGACGGAAAAGGCAAGGGCGCCGGAAGTGATTTGCTTAAAAGAATGGAGCAAGTTGAGCAGGAATTGTTGGAGAGGGGTTTCAATGAAAAAACGTTGGGCAAGATGTTAGACCTCAAGCACGAGCTTTTAAAATTAGAAGATGCAACGCTGCAGCAAGGAGAGGAAGAACGTCGCGAAAGCAAAACGAATCAAACCCTGTTTGAAAATGTAAACAAAGAGAGATTAGACAAAGCAAAACAATTTTTCAATACTACTGAAATATTAAACAGACAAGTATTACCTTTGCGGCAAAATTATAAGCGAAAAGTACAAGAGTATTTTAAAAAGAACAATGATTAATTTCTTTTACGAAACAGAGGTAGAAACGTTAGATGAGTCAAATCTTATTTCATGGATAGGTAATGTTATTTTGTCTGAAGAGAAAACAGAAGGCGAGATCAACTTCATTATTTGCGACGACAAATATTTACTCAAAATCAATCAAGATTTTTTAGATCATGACACCTACACAGACATCATAAGTTTTGATAACACAATCGGCAATCAACTACATGGTGATATCTTTATTTCTATAGAAAGAGTTGTTGATAACGCAAACACTTTTGATGTCTCTGTCGATGAAGAAATGAGACGGGTTTTGATTCATGGTGTTTTACATTTGTGTGGCTATAAAGATAAAACGCCCAATGAAGAAATACTTATGAGACAAAAAGAAGATGAAAAACTACTATTGTTCCACGTGGAACAATAGTAAAATAGATGTAGTTTTGTTCCACGTGGAACAAAATTCTACTTCAAAAAGTTTAATGTTCCACGTGGAACAATTGAATAGAAATTATGTTTGAAAATGAATATGATGTTATTGTAGTTGGTGCTGGGCATGCCGGAAGTGAGGCAGCTGCTTCGGCTGCAAATTTAGGATGTAGTACATTGTTGGTGACAATGAATTTGCAGAATATTGCGCAAATGAGTTGCAATCCGGCAATGGGCGGAATAGCAAAAGGGCAAATTGTTCGTGAGATTGATGCGCTTGGAGGTTATAGCGGAATTGTAAGTGATCGCACAGCAATACAATTTAAGATGTTGAACAAATCAAAGGGTCCCGCAATGTGGAGCCCAAGAGTTCAGAGTGATCGAATGCGTTTTGCTGAGGAGTGGAGATTGTTGTTAGAACAAACCCCTAATCTTGATTTTTATCAAGAGATGGTAAGTGGTCTTGTGGTAGAGAATGGCGAAGTAAAAGGTGTAAGAACTTCACTCGGTATTGAGATAAAATCAAAGACCGTGATATTAACAAATGGAACATTTTTGAATGGGTTAATACATATAGGAGATAAACAATTTGGTGGAGGTCGTGCTGGAGAAAAAGCTGCAACAGGAATAACAGAACAATTAATAGATTTTGGTTTTGATGCCGGAAGAATGAAAACCGGAACACCCCCAAGAGTGGATGGAAGATCTTTGGATTTTTCAAAAATGATAGAACAACCGGGAGATGATAATCCTGAAAAATTTAGCTATACGGATTTAACAAAACCACTCAAGGAACAAAGATCATGTTACATGACTCATACTTCTACAGAGGTTCATGATTTACTTCGAGAAGGCTTTGATCGTTCTCCAATGTTTAATGGAAGAATTAAAAGTATAGGGCCGAGATATTGTCCGTCTATAGAAGATAAGATTAATAGGTTTGCAGATAAAGACAGGCATCAACTTTTTGTAGAACCTGAAGGATGGAATACAGTTGAAGTGTATGTAAATGGATTCTCAACTTCATTACCAGAAGATGTTCAATTCAAGGCATTAAAATCTGTAGTTGGTTTTGAAAATGTAAAATTCTTCAGACCGGGTTATGCGATCGAGTATGATTATTTTCCACCAACGCAATTAACACACACGCTAGAAACAAAACTGATTTCTGGATTGTTTTTTGCCGGGCAAATTAACGGAACAACAGGATATGAAGAAGCAGCCTCTCAAGGTTTGATGGCAGGAATAAATGCTGCACAAAAAGTTAAAGAAAAAGAAGAGTTTATTCTTAAAAGAAGTGAAGCTTATATTGGTGTGTTGATCGATGACCTAATCACAAAAGGAACCGAAGAACCTTATCGAATGTTTACCTCTCGAGCAGAATACAGAACATTGTTAAGACAGGATAATGCAGATTTTAGATTAACTCCTAAGTCACATGAAATTGGTTTGGCTTCTGATGAAAGATTGAGAAGAATGGAAGAGAAGGAAAATGACGCAAATGCTTTTGTGCAGTTTTTTAAAGAGACAAGTGTTTCGCCAGAAGAGGCAAATCCCGTTTTAGAGTCAAAAAACTCAGCTCCGGTTAATCAAAGTGGTAAAATGTTTAAACTGTTTTCGAGACCACAAATCACTCTTGATGATGTTAAGCGTTTTGAAAAAGTTAAAACATATATAGAAGAGCATAACCTGGATAAAGAAGTTTTAGAACAAACTGAAATTCAAATAAAATATTCTGGGTATATAGAGAAAGAGAAAAACAATGCTGATAAACTTAATCGACTAGAGAATGTAAAAATCCCAAAGGATTTCGATTATACAAAATTGAAATCATTGTCATTTGAAGCTTGTGAAAAGATGTCTAAAATCAGACCGGCAACAATTTCTCAGGCATCAAGAATTAGTGGTGTATCACCAAGTGATATTTCTGTGCTTTTAGTTTACATGGGAAGATAATGAGCAGTGTTGTTTGTAAACAAGAAAGGGCTCTTAAGGGTAGAATTCTTTCGATATGTGTTTTAGCGTTTTCTGTGTTGTTTTTGTTTATGACATCAGAACCTATTCTGTCTAGATTGTCTTTGTTTTTTATTTCTGTATTTATTTTTGGCTTTTCGGTGTCTTACAAAATCAATCATGATTTCAACAATCAAAAACTTTTTTCTGTTTTTGGTAGAACCTTATTTACTGTCAAATTAAAATTAGAATATCCAGAGTATATTTCGGTTTTTTCGGCATCTCTTAGTTTAGATAATGAGTGGGGCTCTATAGCCGCTATCGGAACCAAAGAGAAACAGGATAAGTTTGTGGTTCGTTTTTTTACAGGAAACAAAAACTTTACACTATATAGGACAGAGAATTATCAGGAAGCATTGGATAAGGCAAAGGAACTCGGCGAGCTGTTGGAATTAGAAATTTATAACGCAGTCGAGAAATAGTTCCACGTGGAACATTTTGAAATTATATTGTTTATGTATTCCAACACATGAAGTAAAACAAACTAATAATTTTAGAGTCGAAACAGAAAACAGGTTTAATTAAAAATGTTTTGTAATTAAATCTAGAGCATTTTCTAAGCGAATCTTTTTTAGTTAAAGATGATCAAAATTCAAATTCTTTTAAAACGAATCTTTTAAAGATTTATATTTGATTTTTGAAATTAGCGTTAGTTTTTAAACTGGCAGACATAAAAGACAATAGTTAGAAAAGAAGATTATTTTAAGCCAACTATCATATAGTAATGAGCAAAGCACAAAATTTAGAGTTTTTTATAGAATGTAAAGATTATACCGTTTCTGGAGAAAGGTTTCAATTACTTCATGATGATGAATTAGAAATGTTGATTACAACTCCAAAACCAAACGATTCAGATTTGAGCAAGTATTATCAAAGTGAGGATTATATTTCTCATACCGATTCAAAACGATCACTTTTTGAAAAACTGTACCATATCATAAAAACCTATTCATTAAACAAGAAGGTAAAGTTAATTTCAAAACTCAACAAGAGCACAGGGACACTTTTGGATATAGGAGCTGGAACTGGAGATTTTTTAGCTCTTGCCCAAAAAAAAGGTTGGAATGTAAAAGGTGTTGAGCCAAATGATCACGCAAAAAAATTAGCCAGGCAAAAAGGAATTGATCTAGAATCTAAAACAGAAAAATTAAAAACAGAGAAATTTGATATAATTACCATGTGGCATGTTTTAGAACACATCTCAGATTTAGAAAATCAAATTAAAGAAGTAAAGCGACTTTTAAAATTCGATGGTCATCTTATCGTTGCGGTTCCTAATTTTAAATCTTACGACGCGCAATATTATAAATCTTTTTGGGCAGCATATGATGTACCTAGACATCTTTGGCATTTTTCTAAAAATGCAATTCGAATACTTTTTAAAAAAGAAGGCCTACGTTTGGAAAAAATACGACCCATGAAATTTGATTCGTTTTATGTATCTCTTTTATCTGAAAAATACAAAACTGGAAAAATGAATTTTTTTAGAGCTTTTTGGATTGGATTACGATCTAACATGAAAGGAATACAATCACAAGAGTTTTCTTCACACATTTATATACTAAAAAACTAACAGTTTTCTTTTTAAACACATTTTTATTGGTTTTTTGTGCGATTCTGGCTCAACACCTAGTCTTTTTTATTAAAATGGCTTAAACAGCTTTATTTCGAACCATTTATAATAGTTTTTACACATACAAGAAAACAAAACAATTGTTTTTTGTTATAGTTTGTTATTTTGGTAAAATATAATGAATAACATCTACCGAACTTTGATATTTTTGCCCAGAACTAAATTTTTGAAAAATGAGAAAATTTTTATGGATTGCAATCTCAGGTTTAATTTTGACCTCATGTAATCAACAAACCGAAAAAACTGGTTATGTAAATAACACCAAAGTTGTTTCTGATTATAAAGAAATGAAAGTGGCACAAGAAAAATGGACTAAGCGTAACAATGAAGTAAGAGCCGAGCTAGAAGAAAAAGCAAAGCAATTTCAGATTGAAGTGCAAGGATATCAGAACATCATGAAATCTATGTCTAAGGCCAATAGAGAAAAAAAGGAGCAAGAATTAATGGGTAAGCAGCAATCATTGCAAAGAGAGCAGCAAGCTAAAATGCAAGAAATCCAACAAGGAAGCCAAGTTGAAATTGACTCTATTATTAGTAAAGTAAAGAGTTACATAGAAGACTATGGTAAGAAAAATGGATTTACGTACATTTATGGAGACACAGAAGCCAGTAACATACTATATGGTAAAGAAGAGCTTGATCTTACAGAAAAGATTCTTAAAGAGCTAAACGGAGGAGAAGACACTACAACTACAGAAACTAAAGAGTAACGAATACACTCTATAAAATGTTTATAACCCCCGATCAGCAATGCTTGATCGGGGGTTTGTTTTTAGGGAATATGTTTATAACTGTAATCTGGTGTACAATTTGATGTCTTTTAAGCTAAAATTTGTCAATTAGCGCGTTTTAGCTTAAGAAATGTATATCCCGTTTAATTTAGTACCAGAATAACGGATTTTACCTTAAAAACTGTTCTCTATATTCCCAATCAAGTAGCAAAACAAGACAAGCTATTTTGTTTCCTTTAGACCTTATAGGTCTAAGAAAACACTCAATATTAAAATATTGATTTTACACGTTTTGAAGATTCAAATTCTTATATCTACCCTAAGTTGTTCAAAAAGTTCTTAATATAATTTAACAAGGTGCGGTTTTTTGCAATGTACGAGCTATATATTATTACGGGTTTACCACACAATTAGTCGTATAAAAATGCTTTTTATCGATAATATTACTTTATAAGTTACTTATAATAAGATAGTTGTATTATCAACAACTTTTTAAACATAAAAGCCTCATTGTCAATTATATAAATGTCTTTTTTATATAACAAAAAATTAACTTCACACAATTAAAAGGAAAATAATTTATTTATAACTTAGTAGGAATAATCTTAAAACCTTTTAATTATGAAAACTTTTTTACTATTATTTGCGTGCTTTGTTTCACTGCATGCTAGTGGACTAGAAACTGAAGATGTTAGTTTAACACCTTTAATGTGTGATCCAGTAGCCATCCCGGATCCAAATTTTGAACAAGTATTGTTGGATCAGAATAAAGACACTGATGGTGTGTTAAATGGTCAGATTTGTAGATCAGACGCAGAGTCGATTACCACCTTATCGTTACGTAATAAAAATATCTCGGATTTAACGGGGATAGAAGCTTTTATTAATCTAACAACGTTGAGGTGTGGGCAAAATAATTTAACAAGTCTTAATTTACAACAAAATGTATTTTTAATAGATTTATCTTGCGACATTAACAAATTGACTAGTTTAGATGTTAGCAACAATTTGGTGTTGCGCAATTTGGGTCTTAGTGGTAATCCAATTACGAATTTAAATGTAAATAATAATTTAGAGTTAGAACAATTAACTTGTAAAATAACAGGGTTGACTAGTTTAGATGTAAGAAATAATATCAAATTAAAGCAATTGTCAGTGGGAAGTTTAGGGAGCGCTGGGCTTTCCACGCTCGATCTTTCTAATAATGATTTATTAGAAAGCTTAGAGGTTGCGGGAGCTATTATGCAAGAATTAGACTTAACCAATAACCTTAACTTAGAGACATTAGACATTAATTTTACTAATATAGAAAGCCTTGACCTTAAAAATCATATAAAATTGGGGCAAATGAGGATTTATAGTAATAAAGAATTATATAACCTTGATGTAAGAAATGGAACAAATATAAATATTGGTTTCTTTAGAACTTATAATTTACCCAATTTGTTTTGTATAGGGGTGGATGATGTGACATTTGCAAATTCCCAAGAAGCAAGCGGAGCTTGGTCAAAAGATAATCAGGCAACTTATTCTATTGATTGTCAATCATTATATCCTGGTCCTGCTATCAACTTATCTTGTATAACATATGCTTTTGGGCCTTCTGCGTTTCTTGCAATGAGCTGGGAATTTAATGGCAGCCCTAACATAGACAACTATGAAGTTTAAGTTTCCGTGGGATCAAGAACTACAACATATATAGTACAGAGAAGCCTTAAAAACCTTACTATTCCCCTGCCTACAGAAAATTATGAATGGAGGGTAAGGCCGACAAAATCTGGAAATGGGTTATGGCCTAATTGGGTAGATGGTAGTCAATGTCCGAGCTTAACAAGAAGTGGTTTAAGCACTAATATTAAGAACGATGGATTAAGCATTTTTCCAAATCCCGCAAAAAATAGCGATAAAGTCTTTATCCAAACACCAGAAGATATTAAGGGCATATCAATATTTAACCTTAGTGGACAAGTATTATATAAGGAGAGCAAAAACACAAAAGAAATAGATATTCAAGATTTTGATAAAGGAATATATTTGATAAGAATAAATACATTAAATGACAAGGTATTTACTAAAAGAGTTGTAATAGAATAACACTCAGATTACACCTATAATGAAGTATACAAAAAAGAGAAAAAGAACGAATTTAATCCGTTCTTTTTCTCTCATTTTTTAGACAACATTTAACCATTTTGACACAAGAGTTTTGGGATAATTGTTAACACTTCATCGAGAAAAGATGCTTTTTTCAGGGCGCTTAATTCTTGTAAAATGTGCCAAAATAGACACTTATCTTGTGTCTTTTCTCCGTTTTCTCCGTTTTCTCTATAAAAAATGAGGGAGATATACACCGAGTATAGGAGTTTACAATAATTTTTTAAACCCACCCAATAAGCTGATTAGCAAAATTTTATGTATATTGAAATGTTTTTTAAAAATGTTTTAGCTTTAATTCATATAGGATAAAGTAAAGAGAGTCAGAAAATTATTACAAAAAAAACTTAAATTTTAGTTTGATATAAACATTTAATTTATAATTTTATGACTTGGTAAAAAATATATTAACAACATTATTAACAAGCGCCCCAAATCGCAAAGTTAATATCGAATATTCACCTTGAATTTTAAGTGTGATTTATGAAGAATAAACTTAACCTCATATCGTCGTTTGCTATTGTTGCAATACTCTTGTTTTTTTCTTCAAAGGGTAGTGCGCAAGACCAAACTATTTCGGCACCTTCATTCTCTGTTTTGGGTGCTCCTGCAGATGAATTATGTGTTAATCAAAATAACGTAAATCGTGAAGCAATAGCCGAAGTGACTTCAGGTTCTTTTACTGCAAATACTGAATTTATTTTAGAGCTATCTGATAATGAAGGTACTTTTTCTGATACACCAAGGGTTTTAACGCGTTTTATAACACCATCCCCTATAGCACTTGGAGCTAATATCGAGTTTCCTTCTTTTCCTATTCCAACGGATTTAAGAGGTGAAAAATTTAGTATTAGAATAAGGGTTTCTTTTGGTACGGGTGATGTTCTTAGTGCGGTTCAAACAGATATTCCTATTTATTATTTTGATTTTTCTCAAGTAAAACTTACTGGTCCAAATCCCGAAGCCAATACAGCTGTGGTTTGTGAAGGAGGAGCAACAACACTAACAGCGACACCGGGAGATTATCCGGACTACGAATGGTATTTTAATGGAACACGAATTACAGGAGAAAGTAGTGCTACACTAGAAGGCGTTACTGATCCGGGAATATATCGAGTTGTTTTTGGAACAGGATCTTGTGATAGAGCATTTGCTGGTAGAAATGATAGAACAATAGAAGTTGTTGATTTTAATCCAAGTGCAATTCAAATCGAGCAACCATCGCCACAGGAGTTTTGCCCAAACGATACTAAAATACTTACCATTAGCGTAAATGATCCAAGTTATATATACGAATGGTTTAAAGATGATGTACTAGTAGAAGAATTAACTGGTGCAACAGCAAATTTACCCGAAAGTAATTTTGGTGGTGTATATACCGTTAGAGTAACAGGATCACCAACATGTTCGGTAACAACAGATCCTGTAGAAGTAATTAATTTGGGATCAGATATACTCACCCAACCGCCACCCCGAGTCATGATTCTGCCCACGCAGACCACGATCACGTTAGCAATAACAACCAATGCGCCCACATCTGGCAGTACGATAGAGTGGTTTAGAAACGGAATAACTTTTCAAGCAGAGCTCCCGATAACAGATTCGAGAGCTTTGTCTATTGAGGTATCTGATCTAGGAATGTATTCTGCTATTGTAAAAGCCAATGACGCATGTTTGAGCGTATTAACAGCAACTACAGAAGTGTTTGAACCGGTAGGGTTTAATGCAGTTATTACAACCTTATTATCCTGTGAAGATGACACGGGTAATTTAGGGTTAGAAAATTTATTTGGGATAACAGACACAGGAGAAGAAGTACCTCTTACGTTAGACCAATTTTCTCTTTTTGATTTCGAATGGTTTTTAGCTGGCCAGTCAACAGGAGTTACAGAACAAACTTTTCCTGTAACGGCTGATAATGTAGGCGAGGTGTATACATTACAAGCAACGCTTACAGGAGCAAGTATTCCTACTGCAACATCAAACGAACTTACCGTTGAGCTTTTATCAGACGGTGTTGTGATACAACCATCTATGTCATTTCTTCCTGTAGGAAGTACAATTACACTTACCGTTCCGCTTAGTGCTACATATACATATGAATGGTTTATTATAGAAGACGGAGAAAACAGACCTGTAGTAGATGGTGATTGTCCGCAAGATGATGAAAGCTGTGATGGCACATCTGGTCAAGGTACCAACATATTAGAAATAAGTAGAACAGGGCAATATTTTGTGAGAATAACGTTGTTGGATTGTGTGATTGATTCACAGCCGATTACAATTTCTAATACTGCTGGAGTATCTGAAATTATACCTAATGTTGTAACACCTTTTAGGAGTAATGGTCAAAATGACAATTGGGTATTACCTGGTTCTTTATCAAGGCAGCAAGATGTAGAGGTTACAATATATGACCTTAATGGTCAAGTAGATTTTAAAACAGTTAATTATCAGGATGATTGGCCATTAACGACCTCGAGGTCTCGTGGCAATAGCCCTGTATATTATTATATGATAACAAAAAATAATTCCGTAGTCAGAAAGGGTTCGATAACGGTAATGAAATAAATTTATGGTCAGAAGATTACTTTTATTAATAATATGTTTGTCTTTTAGCTTTATTAGAGGACAGGAAGAAAGCACTACTGTATTTGGGGTGCTTCCTACAGATATTCCTACTCATAATTTGGTAAAATATAACCGTTTTTATTTTAACCCAACCTTTTCTTTAGTCCGCGAAAACAAAAAATCGATTAACGTTTACAGTAAAATACAGTGGGCCGGATTCAACGATAATCCACAAACGTATCTTATTAATTACACCTCTAATTTTGATGAAAAAATGGGTGTTTCCATAGGTTTGCATCAACAAAACGAAGGAATTTATAGATATTTTGGAGGTACAGCAAATTACTCTTATAACGTAGAATTAGACAGAGACATGAACCTTACTTTCGGGATGAATCTGTCGTTTTCTCAAAGCGGAATTAAATCTAACGTAGATGCTGCACAAAACACCCTAAATAACGGACAAATAATCTTTACTGACGATGTAATTCTTAACTATGAAAACAGCTCTGTTTTTTTATTAACCCCAGGGGTTAATTTTAATTATGCCGAGTTCGACGTTGGGGTTTCAGTTGTAAATCTTGCGGCATATAACTTGACAGGAAGTGAATTGTTAACAGACAACATGGCTTTTAATGGCCATGTTATGTACACCAGAGGTTTAGAAAGACGATCTGATAAAACAATTCGAGGTATGGTTTATGCAACTATGCTTCCAGACTCAGGTTCTGATGTAGAATTAGAATCAAACTCCAACCTTAGATATGGAGGAAATGCAATTCTTGAACTGCCAGAATTAGGTTGGGCTCAAGCAGGTTATAATAGTTTTTATGGAGCCTCAGTAGGTATCGGTGGTAATATCACCGAAAATGTCTCTATTGGTTATACTTATGAAATGGGTCTTGGAGACGTTGGTAATTTTGGTTCTACTCATGAAGTGGCTTTGGCATATAATTTCGAAAAAGAAAAACCAAGAAGACGTAGCCAGTCAAAAACAGGTACACAAAAAGCATACGAAGCTAGAGATTCTGAAATTAGAAGACTGAAGAAAGAAATTCTAGAACAGAACAAAATAATAAGAGAATTACAGGACGAAGAAGGAGAGTCTAGGAGTGATGCACAAAAGGCAATGAGTGAGCTAGAGCGATCTATTGCCGAAGCTAAAGAAAGAGAATCCAAAGCTGCAAGAGAACTTGAGTTGCAACGTGAAGAAGAGGTTAAATTACTTAACAGACAAGCTGAAGAAGAAGAGCAATTAAGAGCCCAAATGAAGTTAGAAGCCGAAATGGCAGAAAAGCAAGCAGAGGAAGAGCGATTAGCGGCTGAAAAGAAACTGCAACAGGAAATTGCTGAGCAAGAGGCTTCCGGACAGAAAACAGAAGAGGAGCAAATTGCTGCAGAGGAAGCGATAAGAGAGGCAGAGGCTGCTAAAGAACAGGCCGAAGAAGAAGCAAAATTAGCTGCACAAAAGCAATTAGAAATAGAGATCGCCGAGAAAAAGGCTGAAGAAGAAAGATTGGCCGCGCAAAAAGAAATAGAACGTGTAGAAGCTGAAAAGAAGGCTGAAGAAGAAAGATTGGCTGCGCAAAGAGAAATGGAACGTGTAGAAACACAAAAGGTGGATGAAGTTGCAGAGGCCGCACGATTGGCTGAAGAGCAAAGATTAGCTGCTGAAGCTGCAGAGGCTGCACGATTAGCTGAGGAGCAAAGATTGGCTGCTGAAGCTGCAGAGGCCGCACGATTAGC
>CANNFM010000003.1 GCA_947503835.1 uncultured Aquimarina sp. | reverse complement strand
CCCGTGAACGTAACCGCAGAAGGAGAATACATCGTTACCGCCACCAATACCATTACCGGGTGTACCGACCAGAAAACGGTACTTGTAACTTCAACTTGTGATCAAAGAAGCATTAAACAACAAAGTTTGTCAAATCTTGAAATGGAAACTTTCATTCAATTAAATTCTAAGGCCTATCCTAGTCCGTCAAAAGATAAGGTTACAATTGATTTTAGCAGTACACAAGAAGGAAAAGCAAAAATAGAGATCTACTCGATGACTGGTACTTTGATAAGTACATTTTTGGATATAAAAATTGAAGCAGATAAACAATACCAAGTTACTTTCAACGAGGATGGTTATTTACCTTCAGGAGTATACCTCTATGTGATACGTTTAGGTAATCACTCTATCAAAAAGCGTATTGTTTTGACAGAATAATACATGATTACTAAAACCTCACAATCAAAATAGGAGAAATTTAATACAACTTAGATGAAGCACATCATCTAAGTTGTATTGGTTTTTTTACAAGGTGAAAATGTATTATATTTTGTAGTTGTTAATTTTCTTTGTAAACTATTTTGATTCATAGTTACTGATTTGATTTTTTTGTGATATACAGAATGACACTTATAGGTCTATTTTGAGGTCTTTGAATTTGCAATAGTATACTATTCATATATCAAGGTTTGAGCATTGATTGAAGCATATTTATTTTTTGATTATTTAGGTATTATTTATAAGTTTTTAATAGGGTATACTGCTCTTCAATGGCGGTTTTGAATTCTGTTTTTAAATCCGATACTAAATCACTCACACTAGGTGAATTGTTAATGGATGTTACTCCTTGACCTGCCGACCAAATGGTAGCCCAGGCCTTTGCCTCATCTTCATTAACTGTCAATTCATCTCCAAAATCTACTTTTTTCTTTCTTGCTAACATTTCTTCAGTAATACCCATGGCATTCAAACTTGGGCCTAAAAAGTTTGCTGCAACACCAGAAACAGCTGCTGTATAAACAATATCACTTGCTCCACAATCTATAATCATGTCTCTATATGGTTGTGGTGCTTTGCTTTCTTCCGTATTAATAAAGCGTGTTCCCATATACGCCAAATCGGCACCCATTTGCATGGCAGAAGCGATATCTCTTCCTGTACTAATACAGCCCGATAACAATATGGTTTTCTTGAAGAATTTTTTAATTTCTGAAACTAATGGCATAGGATTTATGGTTCCTGCATGCCCACCTGCTCCAGCTGCAACAAGAATTAATCCATCTACGCCTGCTTCTTGAGCTTTCTCTGCATGGCGCTTTTTGATAACATCATGAAACACTAATCCACCGTAATCATGAATGGTATCTACCAATTCTGAAACAGCGCCCAAGGACGTGATAATTAATGGAACTTTATGTTTAACGCACAAAGCTAGATCTGCATTTACTCTTGGGTTTGAATGATGAACAATTAGATTAACACCAAATGGCGCAGCTTTTTTACCCGTTTCTTTTTCAAAATCTGAAAGTGCCGCTTTTATTTCAATCAGCCATTCTTCAAACCCTTCAGAAGTTCGTTGGTTTAATGCTGGAAATGTCCCTACAATTCCATTCTTACAACACTCAATAACTAATTGAGGTCCTGATATTAAAAACATTGGTGCTGCAACAGCAGGCAAGGATAATTCTTTAATAAATGATGCTTTACTCATTTTTTGTTGTGTTTGTTTATAGTCCCGTTTTACGTTTAGAATTGAAGTGGAGATCCTTTTTTAAAGATTTTCACCTATAAAAGGTAAAAATGATTTACCAAATATATATAATTAGCATACTTTTTTAGCAGAAGCATATTAATTAATTTATCTATTAAGCTCTTTTTTGAACTCATTAATTCGAATTTTTAGAGAATGAATTTAAAATTGTATCTTTAACAATACCTCATAGTATTTAACCCCACCATTTTAAGTTATTTTAATTAAGTATAACATTCATTTTACAAGTTATATGGAGTTTATAGAATTTCTTACTTCGTTACCTACAGTAGATAACAAAATAGAAAAGGCCTTTTAAAACTGGTGATAGAATCTATTGCGTGTACACGACACCGAATAAAGAAACGGTATAAGAACATACTAAACAGGACGGTTTTCCAGCAAATTCGGTTAGCAAGGTGACCACAATTATCGACCCAACAGAGACTGAATAATTAGTTGCATTTGAATAAGCGGAGCCCCTAGAAACTAAAGCCAAGAAGTTTACACAACAAATTTAAATAATTATCATGAAAACGAAATCATTTTTAATACTTGGGGCTCTAGCGTTCTTATTAGTGGTTCTCCTTGTTAGCAAAGAAGAAAAGGCGAGTAACACTCTTGAATATCAAAAAGCATCCTTTAATTTCATTAAGTGTACGTCAACCAAATTTTTATTGAATGTTGTGGATACTACACAACAGATTTCACCACTTTTTGATAATCTGGGAAACCTGCATTTTTCAATTTCCACAGAAAATAAAAGAGCACAAGCATTTTTTAACCAAGGTTTAAAATTATCGTATGCTTTTAACCATGCAGAAGCGCATCGGTCTTTTATGGAAGCTGCGCGTTTAGAACCTAATTGCGCTATGCCATACTGGGGCCAGGCCTTTGCTTTGGGACCGAACATCAATGACCCCATGCCAGATAAGGAACGCAAGAACAAGATCAACGAAGCGATAGCCAAGGCCAGAAAATTAGCTACTAAAGCAAGTTCAAAAGAACAGGCGCTTATAGGAGCATTATCAGCTAGGTATAGCGAAGATTTAACGAAAGATATTGCTGAGTTGAATACAAACTATATGGTAGCCATGGAAAAAGTGGCGAAAAAGTTTCCAGACGATGCCAACATACAGATTTTATATGCGTCTTCTGTAATGAACACGGTACCATGGAATTATTGGGACAAAGATGGAAATCCAGCGCCAAATATAAAAGAAGCCAAAGCTGCACTTGAAAGCGCCATCACACTTGAGCCTGAAAACCCGGGAGGGCATCATTACTATATTCATATGGTAGAACTTCCTTATCCCGATATGGGGGTTGCTAGTGCCGATAAATTGGCTTCCTTAATGCCTGGCGCCGGCCATATTGTTCATATGCCTTCACATATCTATATTAGAGTGGGCAGGTATTTAGATGCCGTAAAAGTAAACCAAGCGGCAATTTTAGCCGATGAGGATTACATAGCACAATGTTTTGCACAAGGCTTATATCCTTTAGCGTATTATCCCCATAATATTCATTTTCTGTGGTCTTCGGCAAGTTTATTGGGTGCTAGTGAAATTGCTATCGATGCAGCAAAAAAGACAGCTGAGAAGGTTCCGGTAGGTGAACTTTTGGAAATTCCATTCCTTCAAGATTTTGCTTCCGTACCCATGCAAGCCTACACTCGATTTGGAAAATGGAATGAGATTCTGACTATTCCAGCTCCACGTTCAGAATTAAAACACCTCAATCTGATAAGGCATTATGCAAGAGGTATGGCTTTCATCCGAAAAGGAAATATAAAAGAAGCCCAAGAGGAGTTGGATGCCATCGCAGCCCTTAAAAAAGACCCAGAACTAGAAACCTTGGTGGCGACTGCGAATAACCCTTCTATTCGTTCGGCGAATATAGCTTACGAGGTGGTGGCAGGTGAATTGGCTGTACTAAAAGGTGATGTTTCCAAAGCCATAGAACATCTTAAAAAAGCGATTGAATATGAAGACGAATTGACTTATACCGAACCCGCTGCTTGGCATATTCCAACTCGACAAAATCTAGGAGCCGTTCTTCTGAAAGCAGGAAAATTTAAAGAAGCAGAAAAAATATACAATGAAGATCTGAACGTTCTGAGACAAAACGGTTGGTCGTTAACCGGACTTTATCAAAGTCTTAAGGCACAAGGAAAAATGGATGAAGCAGCAGCTATTAAGCAAGAGTTCGATAAAGCGTGGGAACATGCCGATATTAAGATAGATGCATCAGTTCTATAAGCAAACAAAATATGAACCCTTTCAAAAAGTCAAAATATTCATTTCCGGCAACAGTATTTTTTGCTGTTGCCATTGGCGCTTTGCTATACACCATGTATTCGAAAGAAGAAAAACTACCAGTTTTCAATCCCACAGACTTCAATCCATTATTGGTTGATGTTTCCATGCAGGGTAGTACCGAAAATCATACCGTTACCGATTTTGAATTGATAAATCAAAATGGAAAAATCATAACCCAATCAGATTATGAAAATAAGATTTATGTAGCCGATTTCTTTTTTACTCGATGTCCCAGTATCTGCCCCATTATGACCAATAACATGGAGAAGCTTCAGCAATTATTCTTAGAGGACAAAAAGGTGATGTTGCTATCTATGTCGGTAACACCAGAAATGGATAGTATTCCTGTTTTAAAAAAATATGCAGATAAAAATGGAGCCATCGATGCCAAATGGAATATTACCACAGGAGATAAAAAACACATCTATAATTTAGCGCGCAAGAGCTATTTTGCGGTAGTAAACGAAGGAGATGGTGGATTACAAGATTTTATTCATACCTCAAATTTCATTTTAGTGGATACAAAAAAACAAATTCGAGGAGTTTACGATGGAACAAATGACCAAGAAATTCAACGGTTAATACATGATATCAAAGTTTTAACGAAGAAATCATGACCGAGGTCATCTATTATGTAGCAAGTTCCCTCAATGGATTTATTTCAGATGTAAATGGCAATAGGCTCACTATAAAACATTCTTTCTAAATTAAATAAATAATAAAATCGTACTGACCTGTCTGTTCTTTTAAAAACCTATGTTATGTTTTCAGTATGAAAAAATTAGGAGTAAAAGAACGAATTATCGCTGCAGCCTCACATTTGTTTTATTTTGATGGATATAATCAAACCGGAATAAATAAGATATTAAAGGAGGCTGATGTATCTAAAGATAGTATGTATCGTTATTTTAGGTCTAAGGAAGATATTGCGGTTGCGTACTTATTGGTCAGACATAGCATATGGATGGGAAAGTTAGAGAATCATGTTACACCCGAGAAAACAAATAAGAAGAAGATAATTGCAAGTTTCGATTATTTAAATGATTGGTTGAAAGAGGTTAAATTTAGAGGATGTGGTTGGCAAAATATACTTACGGATCTGCCTCAGGATCATCATAAAATTAGAGATCAAGCAATATTGCATAAAAATGAGTTACGTGAATGGATTCACAACCTATTAATTGAAGAAGAACAATATTCAACCAAAGAGGCCAGGGAATTAGGTGATGAAATTATTGTACTCATAGAAGGAGCTATCATATTATCGCAAATTCAAAAAGATGCATGGCCTGTTATTACTGCAAAAAGAGCCTGTGTAAGAGTATTATCAAAATAGTAATTTTTTATCATAAGTCATACAGACTTGTCTGTACTAAAAATAGCATTATGAAAAATTTAATACCTCCTTTTACTTGATATATAGTGATTTGGCAACTACAAATTAGTAAGTACTCTCTTTAATAACTACTTGACAATAAGACAAATTCTCCCAAATGAATTAATATCCCAATCGCTCTTTTGCTTCTTTTGGATCAAAATCAGATTTCTTAAACGTATGGGCTTCGGTATTAAATACGTGCTTGTTGAAATCAAATTCTCCTTGAGAAAAAGCGATGTAGAAATATTTCATCGTTTCTGCAAAAAAATAGGTAGCCAAATAATCCTTCTTTTCCATAGTACGAACATCCTGTATGGCATGAAATGCTACTTCGCCTTTGCAGCATTTTTTTATATCGCTCCAATATTTTTTGATCATATCCAGATAGATAGGTTTTCCGGTTATCTGATGTAAATAGTATGCTGATTCTATGATTTCAGGGTTTAATTCAGAATTGGCATACTCTACCTTATCTTCATCATATTTATATCGCGTAGGCAATAATCCATACTTATTCCATAACCAATTCCAGGTGTGTTGGTTTTTCTCTGCTGCTTCTATATCACCAGATATCGCTTGAACGGCTGGGAAAAAAGCATCATATAATGATACTGATCTCTTTAATATTTCACCTGTATGCATATCTACAATGGTATAGAAATGGCGTCCTTCATAGTCATCAAGTAAATAGGTATTAATCTTATCAATACTATACTCCCAAATCTCTTTAATTTCGGGATCAGGAAAAATCATCCAACTTTTATACATATACTCATAATATGCGTCCACTCCGGCCTGTAAATGATGCCACTGTGTACCTTCCCATTCACCAGTATATACATTGATATGTTCTCCTGGTAGCCCTATTGCTGATTTTCTTTCAAAAATAGCTTTTGTTGCCTTCTTCGCCACCTGGTAATATTTAGGATCGTTAGTATAATAACTCAGAATTCCAAATTCCATTAAATAGGTAGCCGCTTGAGCAACATTAACTATATCTCCTTTACCTTCTCCCAAATTACCTGCTTTTTTTCCTGTACGAAGATTTACAGAATGTGTAGGGATTCCGGTTGGAGTATCAAATGCTGGTAATATTCTATTTCCAAAATCACGTGCTTTTTCAAGAATAGCTTCATTACCCGAATAATGATACATAGATAATAAACCTCCTAATATTCGAATATTAACTTCAAACACCTGTACATACATATCTTTATCCCAGTCCATGTCTAAAGCATATTGCTCAATTTCCCGGGCTTCATTCTCTAAGCCCATTACTTTTAAAGTGCTATAAGCATCTATTGGTGAAATTCCCAAGGATTCTTTATACCAATCAAAAGTACCTTTAGAAAGCGGTAACAGTACATCATGCCCCCAGGCATACTTCTTATAATCCTTCCAGGAACGTAGTGTTTCTGATCTTATTTCTTCTTGGAGGGCAAGTAAAACAGCGTCTTTTACAACTTTTTCTTGTTCTTCAGGTATCGTTTTTGGTTTTTGTGTACAGGTAAAGAATAATAGCCCTATACCTATTAATAGTAGTATCTTTTTCATCTTATTAAATTTCCGACTATCTTTTTTCCATGATAAGATTTTGCCTTTATAAATTGATGTAATACATTTACATTTTTATCAGTTATAGATCCGGCAGGTAATATTTCTATCTTCTCCTGAGCCATATCTACCATCTTTTTTAGAACAGTTTTTCCTTCAATAGCGGTTGTCTTTCCTCCTGAAGTTAATACCGTCGTTATACCCTCTATTTTTAAAAGTTCTTGTAGCGCATACATAATATTAGGTGTTTCATCAATGGCTTTGTGAATAACAACCTTCAGTGGTACTGCTAAGTGTACTAAAGTCGTAATTCTATCTATATCTAATGTATTGTCTTGTTTCAAAACACCAAACACAACTCCATCAACCTTTTGCATCTGACAGCATCTTATTTGCTCTTTCATCCTTTCGAATTCTTCTTCAGAATAGACAAAATCACCTCCTCTGGGGCGTATCATCACTCGAATCGGAATATTTATTTTTTCTTTTGTTTCTTTTACAATCTCTAAAGGAGGGGTTACTCCACCAACGTTTAAGTCTCCACATAATTCAATCCTATCGGCTCCTTTCTCTTCTGCAAGTACAGACTGATCAATTCCCTCTACACAGGCTTCTTTTATATACATATTTATTCTTTCAAGCTTAAGTTTTTCTGTTATGACTCATCAACGAGGTATGGTTTTTTTCTCATACTTTCGATATACATTCAATCCATACCAAGCAATGTATATAAAGCAAAACAAAGGCAGTATAAATGAAAAATTCACTTCAGACACCCCTAATATAGTAGTATCAGCAACTCCTTTGCCTTTAACATCAATAATCAGAGCTTGTAATTTAGGCATTAAAGCCCCACCTACAATTGCCATTACCAAACCTGCAGATCCCACCTTACTTTGCTCTTCAGACAACCCTTCTAGTGCAATACCATAAATAGTCGGAAACATTAAAGACATACAAAAAGAAATACCTATTAAACAATATACCCCTGTCATACCCTGTATACAAATAGTTCCGAGTACCAATAGTATAGCCAATAAAGCAAAATACATTAATAATTTACCACTACTCATATACCTAAGCAGGACTGTACCTACCACTCTACCTATAGTAAATAAAACAAAAGCAACCATTTGATAATACCCAGCCTTAACACTCTCCATACCAATAGCTTCTGCATATTGATATATGTAAGTCCAACACATAATTTGTGCTCCTACGTATAAAATTTGTGCTAAAACACCCAAAATGTATTTTTTGTTTTCAAAAAGTATTAAAAAAGTATTTTTTATACTCGGCATGCCTCCCTCGGCTTTAGCCTGAGGCATTTTGACGATTAAAAATAAGATAAATATACCTATCAGTAATAACCCTAAAATCACATAAGGGTTACGAATTATTAAAAGATCTGAGGTTTTAATTAAAACTTTTGAAGCTTCATCTAAAACACTAAAATCCTGAATATCATCTGATTTTAAATTTTTTAACACAAATTGTTGAGCCACAAATAGCCCTGCAATAAGTCCAACAGGATTAAAAGCTTGAGCTAAATTTAATCGCTGTGTTGCTGTTTCCTTAGCTCCCATTGCCAAAGCATAAGGATTTGCCGCAGTTTCTAAAAAAGCCAAGCCAAAAGTTAGTACATATAGCCCCAAACAAAAGAACCAAAACTGTTCTGTAATTGCTGCTGGATAAAAAAGTAATGCCCCCACAGCATATAAACCTAAACCAATTAAAATACCTACTTTATAAGAATACTTGCGCATAAACATAGCTGCAGGTAATGCCATACAAAAATACCCCCCATAAAAAGCCATTTGTACCCAAGCTGCTTGAGAATTTGAAAGCTCTAACACCTTTTTAAAAGCCTGTACCATTGGATCTGTAACTGCATTGGCAAAACCCCAAAGAGCAAATAGTGAAGTCACCATGATAAATGGTAATAGTACGTTTTTTGAAACTACCGGCGTTTTTGTGTTTATCATATCAGTATTGAGTTTTTGTTTTTAGTGTTTATTTTTCGTTATTGAGGTTGGGAGGTTTATATGTAAAAAGTTGTAAAACATCATCATTATTAGCTACTAGAACTAATTCTTGCTTTTTATACGCCATCATTCTCATCTTTCTAACATCTTTATTGGTAAAAAAACCACTTTTGAAAACAGTTTGTGGAATAAAACTTCCATCACCTTTACCGTGAAGTAACAAACCAGTACCTGCATCATTACGCATGGTTTCTATTTCTGAAACAAATAAATTTCCTGCTAATAGAATATCCAGGTCTCCATCATTATTAAAGTCTTTTACGAGTATATCATTTACATTAGAAAACTGTGCTTTATTTGGTAAGGCCGATAGTTTGAAGGTTCCATCTCCCAAATTTTCTATATAAGATGTAGCAAAGGTTTGTGCCTCATAATGTAAAGCTTCCTGTAGATTATCCTGACCATACACTTCATTTATCTCTAATGAGGCGAAGAGATCGTATTTTTCTATTTTTTTCTTAAGATCCGGGACTTGTTGCGCCGAACATGAAAATCCTCTTAGTGGATAATGTTTTCCATAATTGTAATATCCTAACACTACATCATTACTCCCGTTCTTGTCAAAATCCTTATAGTATATATCAAAAGGTTTATCTACCGTGGTCTTATATTTATAATTAAGTCCTAGATTACCAGCGACAAAGTCGGTATCCCCATCATTATCAAAATCTCCTTTTTCGATACTAAACCACCATCCCGAAGAATTGTTTACTGTTGAAATATTGGATTTGATAAACTGCCCTTCTTTATTTTCAAAAACCGTAATAGGCATCCATTCGCCCACTATGATCAAATCCTGATCTCCATCGGTATCAAAATCATCCCATATGGCATCTGTAACCATACCCAAATCTTTTAATTCTGGTGCTACCTTTTGAGTTATATTTACAAGTTTTCCTTTTCTATTCTCTAAAATATAACTTGAAGTTGGCTCAGGATAAGACTTTGGAGTTAATCTACCACCTATAAATAGATCAACATCACCATCATTGTCAAAATCTGAAGAAATTACGCAAGAGCCACTAACGACAGGCAGATCTACATCACTGGCTTTAGTAAAGTTTCCTTCACTATCATTTAGATATAATCGATCTTTATAATTTTCTGATCCCGGCAAGTATTCATTTCCTCCACTCACTACGTATAAATCATGATCTCCATCGTTATCTACATCAAAAAAAACAGCATCGAGATCTTCAAACTTACTATCAGCCATAAAAGACCCCTGATCCGCTTCGGTAAACGATCCTAAGGTATTTTGAATATACAATGAAGCACTATGATCCTTTGCAGCTCCGATATATATATCTAACAACTGATCATTATTAACATCTGCAACGGCCAATGCTGGACCAAATTGAGATAGTTTATGAGGTAATAAGACCTGATCCTTATAATCATCAAAATTATTTTCTCCATGAGTGTGTTTTAGTTTCTGAAGTTTTGTTATTTCTTCAAAAATCGGATTTAGTTTCTCTTTTTCTTTAGCTTTTTTTGAAGTTGCCTCATTCATAAAAAGGGTAATCGTTTGATTGGTTTTTACCCCTTTCACCTTAGTTTGTTTATTATTTGGCCAATCCACAACAACTTCATCAATATTTTCGATATCATTTAATCCAAAATGTACAATGTGCTCACTAGTAGAATAAATTCCTCTTACGGCAGTAGTCTCTACAAACTGTTTTTGATCACCATAATGAATAGTAACCTTGGTTCCTAAAGTGTTTTTATGATTTTTATCTTTTAATTCTAATCTCAAAAAGTTACATACTGAATTTTCGCGGGCGTTATTCTTGTAGATAAAAGCTTCTTCATTGATATTATTTACTACAATCTCTAAATCTCCGTCATTATCTAAATCTGCATAGGCCGATCCATTAGAAAATGTTTTTTGATCTAATCCCCAATCATTCATTACCTTAGAAAAGGTGTAGTCTCCATTATTTTTAAAAGCGTAATTTTTTAATTTTTCTGAAGGTAAAATTTCAACGGTTTCTTTTAGATCAAGAATATCCCAAATACTTACATCTCCGGCATTGGGGTTATTCTTTACAAAAGTATTGGCTAAATCAACAACATAGTCCGCCATTTTTTTGTTCGCATCCGTATTACGTATATCTCTTAATAGTCCATTAGTAACATACATATCTTTTAAACCATCATTATCAAAATCAGCGATTAGGTTAGACCAACTCCAATCGGTAGAAGAAATATTCGCTAATTCTGCAATTTCACTATAGGTACCATTTCCATTGCTCAATTGAAGCGTATTGAACATATATTGATAATGTCCTCCATTATTGACTACTTTCCAAAAATTCTTTGGATTCATACCGCTCATATTCGATTTTAATCGAATATTATCTTCTGCAGCCATGTCGGCTACCATAATATCTAATAATCCATCATTATTTATATCTGCTGCATCTACACCCATACTAAAGTAGGACATATGCTTTAATGCCCCATTAGCTACATTTGTAAAAGTTCCATCCTGATTATTGATATAAAAGAAATCCGGTAAATAAAAGTCATTAGCTATATATAGATCTGTATAGCCATCATTATTAAAATCTCCGGCAGACACGCTATTCGCATTACTTGTTCTTAAAACACCGGCTTCAGAGCTAACATCTACATAATGTGTATTTTCAATGTTTTTATAGAGTTTTGAAGCATATTGAAGGTCCTTTTTCAGGTCAATTCCGAAAAACTTAGAATAGCTTCCAGCGTTTGGTGGTTGATTAAGTAAAAAAAGGTCCAAGAATCCATCATTATTATAGTCAAAAAAAGTAGCATGCCTGGATCGTTCGTTATTATCTATACCAAATTTTGTAGCCTGTTCTGAAAATGTAAGATTTCCATTATTAATGTATAGTTTATTCTTCCTTAATTCTTGATCATCATCATAAAGTTCTCTACATACATATATATCAATGTATCCATCACCATTTACATCAGCCAATGCAACTCCCGAAGACCATCCTCCATTATCCAGGATTCCAGCTCTCTGGGTTATATTTTCAAAGGTTAAACCACCTTTATTGATATAAAGTTCATCTCCTACGAGGTTTCCTGTAAAAAATATGTCTTGTAAACCATCATTATTAAAATCAGCAATACCAACACCTCCTCCTCCATAGTAATTAGAATACAAAAGGATATTCCTGTCTTTGAGGTCAACTATCTTATTATTAAAAGTAACCTTAGTATGACTTGAAGGCAGTAAGGTGAAAAGTTTATTTTCCTGCGCTTTTACGTTCATTAAAAACAAAAAGCCAATCCAAAAAATAAATATTGTTTTCATGATTTTTAAGATAAAAAGAAGGGAAATTGATCCCTTCTTTTTTTGATTAAATCAAATCTAATTTATGGGCTAACACAAAATTATTCTACATCCCACCATACTCTGGTTGTGAACAGATCATCTCCTTGTCTTCGAATAGCTTCCTGATAATTTTGAGGATTTGTAGTTTGCTCTCTTTCAAAATAACGAAGCCTTCTCGGTATAGTACCATTGGATTGGTTACCCGGAAAATTAACTGGGGTTAACACAGGGAAACCTGTTCTTCTCCAGTTAGCATAAGATTCTATGTCATTTAAAAAAGTAACTATCCAATATTGTGTATTTATCTGTTCTAACCCCATCGCAGGATCATATGGATTAGCTGTGAGATAATCTGATATATCGGTATCGCTTATAATGGCCTTTTCGCCATATAATTCTAAAAATTTCATTGCTGCTGTTACTCCGTTATTATAATGCACTGCAGGATCTCCTCCTGCTAACCCCCATCTTAATGCTGCTTCTGCAAGCATAAATTCTACTTCGGCATATGTTTGGAAAAAATATGGAGCATCTTCGCCGGTAATAATTAATCGATTGGCTTCTGTATATGCTTGATCATTAGTTTCTCCCGTTAATGCAAGTAAACCATCTGGATCCAGTCCATTTGGTAATCCTTTTTGAACTGCAGGATCTGTACGTTCTGCCTCAGTTCTAAGAATAGGATCTTCATTGGCATCTCTTAACCCTGTATCTTCTGGTAATGAACCATAAATTGTAAGTCTTGGATCACCATTTAATATATTTACAAAAGTATCACTAAGTCGTGAATTATTATCTTCAGTAAATCCCTGTCCGTTTCCGTTTCTATTTATTCCTTCGGGACCATCTGTATGTTCTACAAAAGCAATGTCATCATTGGACTGCATTACTCCTCCATCAATAGCTCTTTGCACCCATTGTTGTGAGGCTGTAGGATCCACTTTTATTAAACGTAATCCCAATCGTAGCATCAGGGAATTTCCAAAACGCTTCCATTTTTCCTGATCCCCAGAAAACAATATATCGGCATCACCGAACTGCGATGTACCTGTACTCAAAACCGCTGTAGCCTCCAATAATTCATTAAGCATATCTGCATAAATTTCACTTTGAGGATCATAAGCTGGTCTAAAAGTACGATCTATAAAACCTTTTCCTGCTTGGCTATAAGGTATATTTCCATATAAATCGGTAATTTTATGATAAATAAATACTCTTTGTATTCTGGCTATTGCAAGCATTTCCTCTGGATATTTATCCTCTGGATCGGTTTCTAATTGAAAAACAATATCTTCCATGATCTTAACCATATCATTATATCCTCTTTCGAACCAAGCCCCAGACCATTGCGCATTATACAAATATTTATCCCCTGCCCAGATACCTCCGGTAGCGGCCATATGCTGAATCATCGTTGAAGAATAAATTAAATTTGCTCGTAGATTTTCAAAACCATCACCTGCAGTTCTCAAAATAGCATTGGTAAACTTTGATCCAGGCTCTAGTTCTATTACTGCATTTGGATTTTCATTTAGCTCTTCAAAACCATTGTCACAAGAACTCACTCCAAAAAAGATTATTAAAATTACTAGGATAACTTTTTTCATTATTGAAATATCTTTAGGGTTTTTAAAACTTTAAATTAACGGTTAGTCCGTAACTAGCGATCGAAGGCAATCCAAAATATTCTAAACCTTGGGCATTACCTCCATTAAATCCAGCTTCTGGATCGATATTCTCAGAATCTCTCTTGATAAAAAACAAGTTCCTTCCTACTAAAGAAATATTAGCTCCGGTTAGAAATGTCTTATTTAACATTTCAGAACCAAAAGTATACCCCAAACTTAATTGACGTAACTTAATAAAGTCTGCATCTTCAACAACTTCTTCTGCTATTCCCGAAATTCGGTTATAGTAAGATTCCAAAGTAGAATCATCATGAGTAAAGCTAAACGGCTCACCTGCTTCATTCACACCTGTAACTGTTAGGCCTCCTTCTCTACCTTCTAGAGTACGTTTATCCAATCCATTTGAAAGTGCCAGTGCATTAGTACCTGCATATACCTGCCCACCAAATTTTGCATCTATCAAGAAACTTAAATTAATATTTTTGTAGCTAAATGTATTGGTCAGTCCCATAGCCCATGGGGGTACTCCTTCTCCTAAAATTTTACGATCAGGGCTCTCTACTGGTAATCCATCGGCATCATATACAATCAGACCTGCATCATTTCTGGTATATGCAGTACCATATATTACTCCAAAAGGTTCTCCTACAATCTGACTAATATTAGCATCAAATGTACGTACATTACCAACAGTTAGAATATTATCCTGATCATCGGTAACTATAATTTTGCCTTTATTAAATCCGAAATTATAAGTTACATCCCAGCTGAAATTAGTTGTTTTTATTGGAGTTCCTCGAAGTAGAAGTTCAACTCCTTTATTTTCTAGCTCTCCTATATTGGATAGTACATTAGAATAACCAGAAGTATTAGAAATATCTACCGGAAGGATATCCTTTTTTGTAGTATTATTATAATACGCCATATCTATACCCAATCGATTATTAAAGAAACTTAAGTCTAAACCAATTTCTATTTCTTCTTTACTAAAAGGAACTAACGCGTTATTTGGTAAAGTACCTGTTGAAATCTCTCCTAGAGGTTGTCCTAAATGATTACCAAAATTACGGTACGGTAAGGTTAATTGGTAAGGTGTTTCGGTGCCACCGGCTACCTCAGAATATCCCGCTCTAACTCTACCAAATGTAACCCATTCTGGTAATTCAAAAGCGCTAGAAAACACAAAACTACCGCTTATCGATGGATAAAAATCATTATTTGGTGTTGCTTTATTTGCTCTGGATAATGTAGAAAACCAATCATTACGACCCGTAAATGTAAGATATATATAATCTTTATACCCCAACTCTAAAGAACCATAAATACCAGAAAAAGCCAATTCTGTAAGTTTTCTTTCATTACTTGAATTTTCAACATTCCCTAAAATTTCGTTAGATGTTATAAAACGTTCTCCTCTTAACTTTAAAAAATCGCTTCTCTGCATATTTTTGTTCGCTCCAACCAAAGCTTTTACTGCAAAATGCTCTGTTATTTTCTTATCAAATCCAAGAATTATATCTGCATCTACCTGAGTGATATTATTTTCTCGTTCTTCAATACTTCCTTGTGGAGTAAAAGCAGTACCAAAACCTTCTATCTGTGTAGTACGAGTTGTAGCATGATCAATACCTGCTCTTGCTGTAATATTCAGCCAATCAAATATTTCATACTTCACTGTTGCTGAGCTTAATAATCTATTTCTTCGGTCAAATGTTCTAAAACGTTCGGCGGCCCAATATGGATTTTGTACAAAAGGACTTGAAGATATTCGTCGTTCTACATCTGTTTCTGTAAAACCTGGTGCCAAACTTTCTACATTTACATTTGCAGGCAATAATCCTACAGAGAAATTTGAATTCCCCGGTGCATCAGATACTCGAGGTCTATTGGTCACTTTTTCTATAATATACCTTGCGCTTAAATCTATAGATAATTTCTCTGAAGCTGTAGATCCTAAATTAAGAGAAAAAGATTTTCTATCTAATTCAGAATTTGGAAGTATGTCTTTATTATCAAAACTAGTAGCTGCAAATCGATAATTGATTTCATCATTATTATTTGACAAGGCTATAGTATTTATATATGTAGATCCCGTATCATAAAATCTTTTAAGATTATCCCCAACATCGGTATAAGGTCTTGAAACCCCGTCAAATTGAACGGAAGAAGGAATGCTACCAAGTCTTGGTCCCCAAGACGAAAAAGCATCTTCCAGTGCTCCGTCTGTTGTAGTTGGTGCCACCCCTTGATTACCTTGTCCATATGTAGTTTGAAAATCTCTTATACTAGAATCAATTCTTTCAAAAGTAATTTGAGTACTATATTCTACTCCCAGTCCTTTTTGTTTTTTACCGTTCTTTGTGTTTATTATAATCACTCCGCCAGAAGCCCTTGATCCATACAAAGCACCTGCTGCCCCTCCTTTTAGTACACTGACTGATTCTATATCATCTGGATTAATGTTGGAAATTCCGTCTCCAAAGTCAGAACCTCCCCACTCACTAGCTGCACCTAACTGTGTATTATCTATAGTAACACCATCAACTACATACAATGGTTGATTTGCTCCAGAAAAACTAGATGCACCCCGAATGACCACTCTACTAGAACCTGCTGCTCCAGTAGAAGGAGGTGTTATGTTAACACCAGCTACTTTACCTTGTAAAGCATTAAGAGCATTAGCAGTTTTTACTTCGGATATTGATCCTCCTTGTAACTGAGTAACTGAATATCCAAGGGTTTTTCTTCCCCTCTCTATACCCAGTGCTGTCACAATTACTGCATCTAATTGTTCTGCCTCAACAGCTAAAGATACATTGATAATGGTTTGCCCATTTACAACAATTTCTTTTGTGGCATATCCCAAGGTAGAAAAAACTAAAACAGCATCCTGTTTAGGTAATTTAATTGAATAGTTTCCTTCAAAATCTGATAAAACTCCTGTCGATGTACCCTTGACTATCACATTGACTCCAGGAAGGGGACTACCTTCCTTAGCATCTGTTATCTTGCCTGATATTGCTGAATCTTGCGCCAAAACGGATTCAAAACCAATAAAAGAGATAAACACTAGAAATACTAGTAACTTCTTACACATATTTGTTTATTTAATTTACATTAAGTTGATTTCTGTTTCCCAGGTTTATTAATAAACCTTAACATAAATGTTATAATATCATTAACTTTTTGGAAAGTTTTTCGATCAATGACAATGCTGAAAAGTTAAAGAACATGATTTCGAAAACGTTTGATGTGTAAAGTTTTTAAATTCTTTAACATTAAAAGCTGGATATTTAACACTTTTATATTGGTCCTGTAGTCGAAGAATTACTTTGATTCTTTGACTTGAAAATTTATTCGTTTTGAATTTAAAAGTTGTTCATGAGAAATAAAGAAGTCGTTGTATACCTCATCTCCAATTTTTATAACATCTATAAATTTTCCTGTACTGGAGTTATTTGTAGTAATGATTAATGTGTTGTTTTTATAGTATTCACTATTCAAATGAATGATCACCTTATCAAATTTTGGTTTACAAAATGTATACACTGGTTTTGCAGGTGTAATTGGATATAAACCCATCATAGAAAATATCGCCCAAGCCGACATAGTCCCTGTATCATCATTGCCAGGTAAACCATCTGGAGTATTCTTATAGTATGCGTCTAATAACGTATGTACAGTTTTTTGTGTTCGCCATTCTTCGCCCTTAACATAATTGAATAAAAATGGGTACGCTATATCGGGCTCATTAGCCATATCATATTGTTTATTATCAAAAACTTTTTGTAGTTGCTCTAGAAAAGCCCGATCTCCTCCCATAAGGTTTTTTAAACCTTCTATATCATGAGATACCATAAAGGTATATTGCCAGGCATTCCCTTCTATAAAACCTAAGTTTTTCACAAAATTTGCTCCTGTATTGGGATTATAAGGAGATAACCAGCTTCCATCATCATTTTTGGGTCGTAATAGATTAAATTCTTTATCAAAAAGCTTTCTATAGGATAGTGAGCGTTTTGAAAATCGTTGGTAATCCTCTTCTTCTCCTAATTCTTTTGCTAGTTGTGCGATAGCAAAATCAGTAATATTATATTCTTGTGTTGTTGATACTGAACCACTATTGGTAGTTTTTGTGGTGAGATATCCTTTTCCTATATAGTCCTTGATTCCCGGGCGTAATGGATTATCATCTAATTGATCTGCGCTTTTCAGCATTGCTCTATATGCTTTTTTGACATCAAAATCTTTAATTCCTCTTAGGTAGGTATCTGCTATGATAATTCCTGCAGGGTCTCCCACCATAGTAGTCGTTTCTGTAGCATTTAATTCCCATTTTGGAAGCCAACCAGTTTCATCATAGATTTGCAACATACTTTTAACCATATCCGATTGTTGTTTTGGATATACCAGGCTCATTAGCTGATGTAAATTTCTATACGTATCCCAAAGCGAAAAAACCGTATATCGAGTATTCTTAGTTTTTAACGTCTCCCTGGTTTTCATTTTCGGATATTCGCCATTCACATCATTTAAGATATTAGGATGTATCAGGGTATGATACAATGCTGTGTAGAATTTTATTTTATCATCTTCTTTTCCTCCTTCTACTTCTATTTTTGATAGATACTCATTCCAGTATTGTCTGGTTTCCTGTCTGATTTGGTTAAATGTTTTATCTGAAGTTTCTTTTTCAAGATTCTCACGAGCATTTTTTATACTTACATAGGATACTCCTATTTTCATTTCTACTTGTGTGGGAGTTTCAAAATGATATCTCATATACCCCCCGATACTATCGCCTGTAACTTCTTTGGTAAATCCTTTCTTTATTCTTTGCTTTCCATTATAACTTTCCATCCATTCGGCTTCTACTCCTTTATATTTAGTTGGTTTTTTCCAAACGCCAAATTCATCTGCTGGTTTTGAAAACTTAGCAACAAAATAAACCGGATACCCTTCTTCTGGTTTGTAATAACAGAATGACCCCACAGAACGTATTCCTTCTATTTCGGTCGGAGAGACTACTTTTATCATCCCTCCCTGTTCATTCGTAAGTCCTAATCCTAAATTAAGCAGAATATTAGCTTCTCCTTTCGGAAAAGAATAGGTACTTACTCCTACTCTGGTAGTTGCAGTTGTTTCTACTTTAATTCCATATTTATCTAGTGTATTACCATAATATCCCACTTCTGAAACTTCGTTGGAATATGTGGATCCATACACTAAATGATTTGTTTCTATCTTTCCTGTGGTTGGCATCGCCAGAATGACACCTAATTCTGGGCAGCCTACTCCACTAAGATTTACATGACTAAATCCTGTTAAAAATGTATTCTCATGAACGTATGGTGTAGATAACCAACGACTATCTTTTTCTAAGGGTTCGTTTTGTTTACCAGCAACATTGAAGGGAGATACATTTACCATCCCACGAACTGCTATCGGCCCTGGGTTAGTTGTGCCAAAATTTGAGGTTCCTATAAACGGATTTACAAATTGTGTGAAATCCTTTTTGAGGATCTTTGGAGATGGTTCTTCTTCTATTTTTTCTTTATCACCTTCTTTTTGGCAAGAAGAAAAGGTAATTAAAGCTACAACTAATAGCTTAAGTATATAATTCTCTTTTGAAATAATAAAGTTCATTTCTTAATCCGTTATTCTTTACTCAATGAATATGGTACAGCATCATCTGTACTTGCCCAATCTTTATTAGGTTTATTTCTCATCACAAAATCTAGTTCTCCACCTTGCTGAATTGTTTCAAAACTCAGATAACTGTTATCATACGTTTTGGCGTTTAAGGATGCTGATTGGATGTATACATTCTCTTTGGCATTATCGGGAGCATTGATTACAAATTCATTTCCATTCTCTAATAGAATTGTTGCTTTTTGAAATAGCGGACTCCCGATTACATATTGATTCACTCCTGGAGTCACCGGATAAAATCCTAAGGCACTAAAAACATACCACGCAGACGTTTGTCCATTATCCTCATCTCCACAATATCCGTCTGGTGTTGCGGTATACAATTTGGCCATTACTTCTCTAACCTTCTCCTGAGTTTTGTATGCGGCATTAGCATAATTATACAGGTAAATCATATGTTGAATGGGTTGATTACCATGTGCATAGTTTCCCATATTAACAATTTGCATTTCGCGGATCTCATGAATTGTAAATCCATAGTATGAAGCATCAAAATCCGGCGGCATCGTGAACACACGATCTAATTGCTTCTCAAATTCAGATTTTCCTCCCATTAATTGAATCAATCCTTCTATATCATGAAAAACGGACCAGGTATAATGTAAGCTATTTCCTTCGGTAAAAGCATCTCCCCATTTTAGAGGATTAAACGGAGTTTGAAAGCTACCATCTTTATTTTTCCCTCGCATTAGTTTTGTTGAGGGATCGAACAAATTCTTATAGTTATAAGATCTTTTATAAAATGTATCTGCAAGCTGTTGTTTCCCTAATTTTTCTGCCATCTTAGCAATAGTAAAATCGGCATACGCATATTCTAAGGTTCGTGCAGCATTTTCATTGATTTTTACATCATAAGGAACATACCCCAATTTATTGTAATAATCTACTCCTTCTCTTCCTACCGAACGTATGACATTGCCATTAGATAATGGGCGATCTTCGGAAGTCGTTGCATTTTTTAATATTGCTTCAAATAAAGTTTCAGCATCTATGTTGGGTATTCCTTTCAGAAATGCATCTGCAACAATTGGTGCTGAGTTAGAACCTATCATACAATCCCGATGTCCAGGGCTTGCCCACTCAGGAAGCCATCCCGATTCTTTGTATGTATTTGCGAGACCTTCCATAATATGACCATTTAATTCAGGATACATCATATTGAAAAAAGGAAATACTGCTCTAAATGTATCCCAAAAACCATTATCAGTAAACATATATCCCGGTAACACTTTTCCGTTATATGGACTATAATGTACTACTTCATTTTTTTCGTTGAACTCATAAAACTTACGTGGAAAAAGCAGTACTCTATACAGGCAAGAATAAAAGGTCTTGATATGATCCAGATTATCGTCCTCAATTTGAATTCTGCTTAATTCTTTTTCCCAAGCATTTTTTGCTTTTCCAAAGGTTTCATTAAATGTGTCATTACCAATTTCCCTATCCAAGTTTAACTGAGCCTGTTTTGGGCTGATAAATGAGGATGCTACTTTTACATGAACCGTCTCTCCTTTTTTAGTTTTAAATCCAATAATAGCTCCTACATGTTCTCCTTTGTTTTCTGTCGAATTCTCAACCAATTTCCATTCATCTCCCCATGTATGATTGATTTCAAAATCCTTATCAAATTCTGCCACAAAGTAATTATGAAAATTATCTGGAACACCACCGCTGTTGTTTCGGCAATAACCAATGATTTTTCGTTCTTCGGGTATAATCTTTACCATAGATCCTTTAAAAAAAGCATCTAACATGATATAGGATTGTTTTGCTTCTGGAAAGGTAAACTTAAAATGTGCCGCTCGCTCAGTTGGTGTAACCTCTGCAGTCACATCGTAATCTGCCAAATACACCTTGTAATGATGTGGTTTAACGGTTTCTGCTTTATGAGAAAACCAGGAAGCTCTCTCTTCTTCTTTATATTTCAGATCTCCTGTTACTGCCATTAATGAGAATGCCGCATAATCATTAATCCATGGGCTAGGTTGATGGGTTTGTTTTATACCTCTAATTTTGTTTTCATCATATTTATAGGTCCAGCCATCTCCCATTTTTGAAGTCATGGGAGTCCAAAAATTCATCCCCCAAGGTGTTGCAATAGCGGGGTAGGTATTACCATTCGACAAATCAAAGGCAGAATCTGTTCCCATAAGTGGATTTACATAATCCGTCAGATTTTCAGTCGTATTACTTTGTTTTACGGAAGTTTGGATTTGTTTTTTTTGCTTACAAGAAAAGAGTAAAAGAACTATAAACAATTGTAATATATCTACGTTTTTTATCATTTTATATGAATTTATCCCAAATTAGTCTTACCCTATCTTTTTACTTAATATATACTTCAAGTAGCTTAGCTTCATTCTTAGTATGAATCGAATAGTTTTTTAAAGCAGCAGGAATCAAAATAGTTTGACCTTGTTCTAAATTTTCTTCCATCCCGCTATCATATCCAATGATACATGCTCCACTGACACACATGTATATCATAAATGAATCTTTGTCATTCTTAGCTATATATTCGTTATGATTAATCGTTAATTGATTGGTTGTAAAACACTCGCAACTTACTAGTTCTATAGTTTCATTATCTGTTGCTACAGATAATAATTTATAGGTTTCCTGCGAGCTATAATCTATAGCATCTAATGCTAAATCGGTATGCAACTCTCTTAGGTCACCTTCTTTATCGGGTCTATCCCAGTCATAAATCCTATACGTTATATCGCTTGTTTGTTGAATTTCGGCTAACATAACACCTGCACCTATAGCATGTACTCTTCCTGTTGGGATAAAATATACATCTCCCTCTGTCACTTTATCTTCATTAAGAATTTCAATTAAAGTTTTTTGTTTCAGATGCTCAAGGTATTCTGATGTATTAGTATCTTTTTTAAATCCTACTATTAAACTACCATCTTCTTCTGCATCCATAATGTACCACATTTCAGTTTTTCCAAAAGAATTGTGTCGTTCTAAAGCTAATTGATCATTAGGATGCACCTGAATACTTAAAGGTTCTTTTGCATCAATGAATTTAATCAATAAAGGAAACTTGTTCTTAAATTGCTTATATACATGTTCTCCTACAAGTTGTTCTTTATACTCTATTAAAATCTCAGATAATGTTTTACCCTTGAGTCTACCATTTGACACTATAGATTCATCCCCTTCTACATCAGATATCTCCCAACTTTCACCAATATTATCTTTTGAAGACTTTTTATTGAACCGTGTAATTAATTTATTACCTCCCCATACTTTTTCTTTTAGAATAGGCTCAAATTTTATTGGATATGAAATTTTATGTGTACTCATTAATTCTTATTTCATTTTAAAATCGGCATCTACTAATTCATTATTTACTATAGCATTTTTTACAGCAAAATTAAATCCAGGACGTAAGCAATAAGAGCCATATTCTCCATTTTTATTTAATGCTATAAATCCGACTTGTAAATATTCTAAATCTGAATGATTTTTATGCACTTTATAAATTCGTTCTACTACTTCTTTACAAGCTTCATATGGTGATTTTCCTTGCCTCATTAATTCTACTACCATCGCGCTTCCTGCAGTTCTGATAACAGCCTCACCTAATCCCGTTGCAGCCGCAGCTCCAACTTCATTATCTAAAAATAACCCGGCTCCAATTATTGGGGAGTCTCCTACTCTGCCATGCATTTTCCAAGCCGCCCCACTTGTAGTACATGCTCCCGATAGATTACCATCTTCATCCAGCGCCAGCATACTTATCGTATCATGATTTTCTACATTGATTACAGGTTTATAATTTGATTTCTGCAACCAATCTTCATATGCTTTTTTTGATGCTGGAGTCAATAATTCTTCTTTTTTAAAACCCTGTTCTAAAGCAAATTGTAATGCTCCTTCTCCGGTTAGCATAATATGTGGGGTTTCTTCCATTACTTTTCTTGCTACAGAGATAGGATGCTTAATATGTTGTAGAAAAGACACCGATCCACAATTACTATTGTGATCCATAATACAAGCATCGAGTGTTACATTTCCTTCTCGATCCGGAAAACCTCCTAATCCTACAGTTTGTACCTCTGGGTTTGCTTCGGCTGTTCGTACACCTTGCTCAACCGCATCAAGGGCACTACCTCCTTTATTCAAAATACTCCAAGCTACTTCATTAGCAGGAACACCATGATTCCAGGTAGAGATTACTATAGGTTTTATAACCTCTTTTGAGGTTGTTTCTTCTTTAGCCTTATTTTCGGGAGCTTCTTTAGTATTGCATCCTAAGGCAAATAAAAGTAAAAGAATGAAACTATATAGATGATTGTGTATCATGATCAATATATTTTGTTTGGTTGTGGTACTTCGGCTTTTATAAACAATGAATCATTTGGAGTAGGACTCATTTCAAATTCAAGAATACCTCCATTCATTATTTCTTTATGTTCTATAAATATTTTATGAAGTGGTTTTCCATTAAGTGTTATGTTTTTCACATATTTATTTTGATCAGAGCTATTGTTTGCAATACAGGTGAATGTTTTGCCATTGGGCAGCGTTATTTCTGATTTTTCAAATAATGGAGCTCCCAAATGATAGACTCCTTGTGCTGGATTTACAGGATAAAACCCAAGTGCACTAAAGATATACCAGGATGACATTTGCCCACAATCTTCATTACCACAATGCCCATTGGGTTCATTTTTATATTGTTCCTCTACTATTTTTCGGGTTAGTTCTTGTGTTTTTGAAGGTTGATTTACATAATTATACAGATATGCCACATGATGGCTAGGCTCATTACCATGTGCATATTGCCCTATCATTCCGGTACTGAATATTGGTAGTTTATCTCCAGGTACGGATTCGTAAGAAAACATAGAATCTAATTTTTGAGCAAATCGTTCTTTCCCTCCTGTTTTCTTGATTAATCCTTCTATATCCTGGGGCACAAACCAATAATATTGCCAAGCATTACTTTCACAGAAATAAGGTGTATATTCTTTTGGTATAAAAGGCTCTATAAAATTTCCTAAACTATCTTTAGGCTGCAACCAGGATCTCTTATCGTTATATATATTTTTCCAGTTCTGGGAGCGTTTCATAAAATATGTATAGTCTTCCTCATTTCCTAAATCTTTAGCGAACATTGCAATACACCAATCATCATAAGCATACTCCATCGTTTTAGAAACTGACCAATTTTCATGATGTTCGCTTACCGGGATGTACCCTAAATCTTTATAAATATCTATTTGCCTGTCATTGACCATTGCACTTTCTTTACAAGCTTTATAAGCTAATTCGGCATCAAATTCAAAACCTTTAAAATAAGCATCTACAATGACAGGGACAGCATGATATCCAATCATCATATTAGTTTCATTGCCTTGCATCGACCATACGGGTAATATTCCTGTTTCTTGATAATGTGCTACTAATGATCGTATCATATCTGGCACCCGTTCTTGCTGAATTATCGTATATAATGGATGTGCTGCTCGAAAGGTATCCCATAAAGAAAATGTATCGTATCGCTTAAATCCTTTGGCATTGGCAATAGTATCATTTGCTCCCTTATAATCACCGTTAGGGTCACTCAGTAATGTTGGTGCTAGCATAGATTGATACATCATGGTATAAAAAATAATTTTCTTATCCTTATTTAATGTCGTTATTTTAATTTTTTGTAGTTCTTTTTCCCATGCTTTCTTTGCCTTTTCTTTATACAAATCAAAATTAAAATCATCTGTTTCTTGTTTCAATGAAGCTTTGGCTCCTTCAAAACCAGCTGTTGAAAGTCCCGTTTTAATAACAATTTGTTCTCCTTCGGAAGTAGTATAGCGTAAAACAATTTTAGTATTTACTCCTTGCACGGGAAGGGAAGCAATCGTATCATCTTTAAATACCGAATATTCTTTAAAAGGTTTTGAAAATTGCATCACAAAATACACGCGTTGATCTTTTGCCCAACCTGTAGACATACGATATCCTTGTAGAGTAGAATCATTTATCTTTTCTATATAAGTGTCTGTTGGTTTATCCCAATTTATGGCATACCCAAGATCTACATGGATAGCCGTGAGTGAATCTTTTGGAAAAGTGTACCGATGTATACCTACTCTATCTGTTGCAGTAAGCTCTGCTTTTATACCGTAATCCAATAAATCGACTGTATAATATCCTGGTGTAGCTGACTCTTTACCGTGACTATAACTTGAAAATGGTTTATAGTTATTCTCTTTTATTTTTTTTGAAAATTTACTATTGGTAGGCATGACCAGGATATCATATAAATCCCCTGCTCCTGTTCCTGATAAGTGTGTATGAGAAAAGCCGGTAATTATAGAATCTTTATAAAAATACCCAGCTATTCTATCCCAACCTGGGATTCCTATATCTGGACTTAACTGCACCATACCAAAAGGAAGTGTCGCTCCGGGATAAGTGTTCCCCGGGCCATCTGTACCAATAAATGTATTTACATAAGAAGTAAATTGTTCTTCTAAAACAGTACTTTCGTTGCCTTCTTGTTTACAAGAATATGTAAAAACAACTATGATTGCAAATATGTATATCTTATTGAATTGCATTTATCTGATTAGTGTTTTACTTTGATATAAAATTACTCATAATAGATTCCAGCCTACGCTGGAATGACAATTCATTCCTGGTTTCTTGTTCAACCCTAAGGCTTGTAAAGATTATTTTTTTGAAGCTTTTATTACTTCAAATTGTTTATCTGTTATTGCATTACCGTCAAAAAACGATATTCCTGCTGCTCCATTATTTTTTGCTAGTTGTATTGCCTTGGAAACATCATCTGCACTCATGGGTGGTAAGTAAATTCCAGTATGTAATTTTGTTGGTTTTCCTTCAAGATCTTTTACTCCTTGCCTGGTGGCAAAACCTATCCAATCTACTTCTTCATTATAAAAATTGTGATATATCATTGGCAGTACTTCATCTACATTCCATTTATCCCAGCGTTGTCTTACCATATGATCTGCCATTTCGGGATATGGGAATACTGCAGACGTTAATTTTTTATCATACTTGTGTGCTATTTCATAAGCCTCATCTACTACTCTTTTAATCTGGTTAAGTCTAAATTGTTTCCATTCCATATCAATAGCTGGATTTTTAAGATTCCTTGGGTTTTTATGATGTTCATTTTCGAATGTTTCTACACACACATCACAATAACAAAAATCAAACTCGGGTAATTCTTCATCCTGTACCAGGTTATATTTTGGCAATAAGCCTATAGGTAAGAATATATCTGAATATCGAATATAATCTAAATGTACACTTGTTATCCCTTCAACTTTGGCTAAATTTTCTACCAATCTTAAAATATGCGCTCTGGATTCCTTTCTGGTGGGACACAACCATTGATAATACTCTACATAGGGTCGTGTATCAAAGCAAGATTTTCCTTCTTTACTCACGGTATACCATTCGGGATGTTTTAGGGCCTCTTTATCATCCGGTCTATTCATGGTAAACATCCATGCATGTACTTCTAACCCTTCTTTTGTAGCTAAAGGAGTTAGTTTTCTTAAAACCTGAGGATCTGCAAAAGTATTGATCAATACCGCATCGATACCATTCTCTTTGTATTTTTTGAATTCCTTTGTATATTCACTATCCAATTTTGCAAGGTCTGCAGTAATCCAAGTCCAGTATTTAAAAGGTGTCGTCTTCATCTCTGTAACTGTTTTTATTTCTTTTTGTCCTTCTTTTTCGGGTTTACAACTTATACAGACAAGCGCACTGATTAAGAATAAAACTTTGATGATCCTCATATCAATTTTGTTTTTGAATTATTTTTCCGTCTTCCTTTATAACAAACAATTGCTTTGTAAAAGGACTTATAACGGTTATATTCCAGCCGGTTTGGTGGTTCTCTAGTGTGTACATTATTTTATTTCCTTCTATTTCAAAATCATCTAATGATAATTCTTCAAAAGCTGTTGCCCAGCGCCTGTTCTTTTTATAATACCCCTTCTGTTTTCTATACAATTGGTATAAAAACTGCTTTATCCTTTCGTCATCGGGTATTATAAATTCATCATGCTCTCCTACTTTTTTTGAAGAAAAATATACATATCCCCAATCCTCTGGTCGATGCATATTGATCACTCCTATTGGAGACCAGACCCAATTATATTCAGGTTCAAACTTTCCTTTACTATCTTTTTTTCTATGATATGTATTATTCTGAAGCTCGAAATCCCAGTTCACTCTAGAAAAATTCACTCTCCAAAATTGATTTTTAGGTACATTTTTATGATAGTACGATGTTTTAAATACTTTAAACGGAATTGCAATTTCGATAGACCACCCTTTATCTATATCATTAGGATTATTTAGTGTCCCATATACTTGTACTGCGGATTGAAACCCATTGGCATTCCAATCATTTATTATTGGCGCCCCTTCTCTATAAGGTTTTGTTATAAACAAATCCCAAAGTGTGTTTAACGCATTTACTTCAAATTCATAATAATTGTGAGTATCATTATCGGGATCTATAAAAATTTCGAAATCGTTATTATAATAAATAATAGTATCCCTTTGTTTTAGGTTTCCCCACACATGAGGTTCTTCCATTTCTGCAAAAAAATATACATGCTCTTCATCCCAAAGCATTTTTACTGATGTCTTATATTTTGGAATTTTACTTCCCTCTATATCTACAAACAAATCTGTAGACTTTGCTTTTTCCCATGAGTTTTCAGAAGGTGAGCCATCAATTACAATATGCTCATTTGTTTGGTGGGCTATGTATGATTTAGGGTGTATTATAGTAGTATTAGACTGTCCATACGATATCATTACGACAAGAAAAGTCATGGTAACAAAAAATAATTTGCTATAAAAATAACTTAAGCCGATCCTCATGATACTATAACGTATTTTCTTTAGTAAACTTAATAATTTCACTTATTCTTCCAAAAGCAATTGCCACTACGGTATCGGCAGCTCCATAATAAATCACTACTTTATCCTGTTCTATATCTTGCAACGTAGCACAAGGAAATATTACATTAGGTACGTCTCCAACCTGTTCATATTGTACAGAAGGGGTTAATAAATATGGTTTTGTTCTATATTTTACTTTATCAGGAACATTCTCGTCTAAAATTGCTGCTCCCATAGCATATCTAAAACCATTACATGTATTTATAACACCATGATAGAACATTAGCCAACCTTCATCTGTGAGAAATGGTACTGATCCTGCTCCTATTTTGGTACATTGCCAGGCACTTTCTTCAAAAGGAGCTACTTGCATTACGTTTCTATGTTCTCCCCAATATTTCATATCCGGACTGTAACTAATAAATATATCTCCAAAAGGAGTATGCCCATTATCACTTGGCCTACTTAGCATTGCATATTTTCCATTAATCTTTTCAGGAAATAAGACTCCATTTCTATTAAAGGGTAAAAAAGCATTTTCACATTGAAAAAACGTTGCAAAATCAAAAGTATAGGCTATTCCTATGGTAGGTCCATAATACCCATTGCACCACGTAATCCAATATCGATCTTCTATAAAAGTAACACGGGGATCATATTTATAATCAGAATCAATCATTTTGGTGTTTCCTGCTTGCATCATAATAGGATTGTGATTAATTTCCCAATTGATCCCATCCTTGCTAAACCCAGCAAAAATATTCATCTGCACTGCGGTATTATCGCATCTAAAAACTCCGGCAAAGCCATTATCAAAAGGTACAACTGCACTATTAAAAATACTATTTGATGAAGGTATTGCATCTCTGTTTATTATAGGGTTAGCACTATATCGCCATATAACATCTTTGCAGCCTTCTGGTTTATCTTGCCATGGAATCTCTTTTTTCACGTGTTTTCATTTAATGTTTAAAGGTTTTAAAAAATAATTTTGCCATCACCTCAAGCAGAGTCTCAAGGGCTATGAATAAATATCTACCTCAAAAGGAAGGCAAATATTTTGACTCCGCCCGATATGATAGCAGGTTTAAAAAACCTTGTAATTATTTAACTACTCTATTCTTTAATTAATTTATAGACAACTGCTCCTTTTTTACTTTCAAGGGTTAATAGCAGCATTCCTCGTTTTAGATATCCAAGTGAACCAAATTCTACAGAGTTATCCTCGTTTTTTATAGTTTGTTCCATAATTAATTGTCCATGAATAGTAAATATTTTTGCATTGGTAAACCTATGACCATTTGGTAATTTTAATTGTATTTGATCTTTTACAGGGTTTGTATATGCTATCGTATTACTTTTCACAATAGGTTCATCATCTAATTCATTTACAATCGTCTTATTAGCACCTAAAGATGCCGTTCTTATCCCTGGGTTTTCATAAATCCTTATGTTCTTAAAAGAACTATTATTTCCACTACCTCCGTCATTATCATTCACCAATACCAGATTCATTGCGTTTCCTGTATATGAATTTCCTATCGGAATTACATATGTTTTGTAGTTACCGGTATTGTTATAGTTATCGTACGTTCTAATTCCCCAGTTTTGGGTTCCGTGTACTTTAAAAATTCTATTACTACTCAATGAATTATCTTCATCGAAGCCAATACCATGAATTTCTCCTTCGTTTGTACTTTTGAATTCGAATTCTACCACAGTATTTGCAGTAATCGTATAGGTACTTGTTGAACGTTTCCAGGTATTATTAACCAAACGAGTAGTATCCCCATTATCTTCAATAAAACTGGTACCATCTATATCCTGATTGGAATATGATGTTAAATCAATTGCGTCAAAGTCAATACAACCGGCACATCCTCCGGGAGGGTTAGAACCTGGACCAATAAGTTCGATCTCACATATTTGAGTCATACTTCCTCCTCCTCTGTTCTTTGTTGTATTTATACGGTAATATGAATAATTAGTAGTATTGGTAAAGCTAAATTCCTTTCGTTGAAAACGGTTTGACCAAGTCTGTCCTGACCAGCTATTTAGGGTAGTCCAATTAGTACCATTATTCGATCCTTGTATATTGAAGTTTTCTGGATCTCTTCCTGACTCATCATTCGCACTCACCATCGCTAGTTTATTTACAATTACCGCCGCTGGTAATCGAATCTGAATCCAGCTTGGATTTGAAGTACTTGGCGTTCCTGCATTATCTAACCATTTACTCCAGCTAGAATTTTGTGTTCCGTTTGTAGCTAGGTTATCAAAAGCCCTTTGTGCACTTTCTGCCGAACTAATTTGTGCTCTTGCTGTTATTGTACCTGTCCCCACTGGATCTGTATGATCTACAGAAGTTGAAGTTGAATTACTGGTTGTAAAGCTCCAAATTGAACCTGTGGTTGTTCCTACTGAATTAACTTCATTTATCCTCCAATAATATGTAGTATTAGAATTTAACGTTCCTGGAGAAAAAGATGTATTTGATTGATTTCCCTGAAAGCTTCCTGATCCTAAAGTAGAACTCGTACCAAAATACACATCATGAGAACTGGCTCCTGATCCGGCAGACCAACTCAATGTAGTGTTTGTGCTTACATTTGTTGTTCCATTAGAAGGATTAGGTGCACTGGCGGATCCTGGAGCATTGCCAGGAGAAAGTGCATTATTGATTGCAGCAGCATAAGCGGCTACAGCCGAACTATTATCAAAATCATCATAGATCCACATAAAACCTCCCGTGATACCACAGTTATTTTGCCAGGTATTCATTCTACTTTCTACAGTAGCAACACTTGATTGTCCCGATCCTCCCCATAAACCAGGGTATACCGGAATCCCAAAATCCCAGGATGATGAACATGGATTATTTCCTCCTCCACCGGCATAACATTGTAAATAATTTCTATCAATATTACCTGGGTATGCTGCATTTACCTGACTTACTAAAGCGCTCCAAAAACTACTTCTGGTATAGGGTACTATGGCATTTTTAAATCCAAGTCCAGCCAACATTTTTGTAAAAGCAACTGCAGAGGGTACATGATAGGTGCTTTCATCGTCATTATTAAAGGCATCTATTGCCGGAATAGCTGCTTTGAGTGCGGCAAAATTTCTATACAGTGTTGTTCCAGGACCAAACCCTTCTGAATTATAGAAATTTTGTACTGCTGTAAAAGTCCCCGAACCTGCAGAACTTAGACCAAATTCTACTCTATTAATTGATGTTGGAGCTGTTTTTAGCCTTGCTACATCACCAGGGAAATTAGGATATAATTGATTTCCTACATAAACTCCGTTTTTTACTAACGGAAACTCTCCATTAAATCCTAAATCACCATTAGCTTCGATATGAATTGTCCATACGATGACAGTCGTATATCCTGAATTACGTAATTCATTGATTGAACTATTTCTGTTATTATAAATCGGGCCTCCAGCATAAATTGCAGATTCCTGCCCCATAAGTTGAGTGCTTACTACCATCAATAATAGTAATAATACATATTGAAAAATGAGTTTGTGTGTTTTCATAATATATCTGTTTAATTAATTTTAATTATAGTACCAAGTTATTCTTTCACCATCTAAATATTAGTATTCTTGTTTCTTATCTCTTTAATTTATTATACCATGTTCGCTTCAAAATCACAGATGTTATAATCATTAGGGTTACCACAATACTTAGATAATAATATTCTTTAATGAGCAAGTATATTGGGGTAAGCACAAAGGTCATTTGCCAAATGACACCTATTACACAATTAAACATGTCTTTCCAAAAACCTGTATTTGCCTTGAATGTTGGGTCTTCCTTTTTTAATTCATCACAAATGGGTTTCCAAAAGCCCCATGGCTTTGTTGTTTTGTAGAAGTTTTTTAAGACCTCTATATCATCTGGTTTTCCTAGATAAACTCCTAACAAACATCCGGCAAAGGAAATAACCAATATTATTGGAAATAAATAAATAGTAGATGTTTCCGGAAAAAACTGAGGTACAATTGAAGCAGCAACAAGGCCTGCCAACATTCCACCAAAATAACCATATGAATTAAAGCGCCACCAAATCCATTTCAGCATATTTGCAGCAGCATATCCTCCATATAATGCAGAAGTTAACCAAACTGTAAGTGTATTAATGGATGAAGCAAAAAAACCAAATATTAATCCTATACTTACAATAAGTATCGATGACAGATAGCTAAACCGTATATAGGTTTTATTAGAGGCATTTGGTTTTATATATTTTTTATAGATGTCATTTACCAAATACGCTGGTGCGGCATTGATAAAGGCAGCGAATGTTCCCATAAAAGCTGCTAATAACCCTGCAAGTAATAATCCTTTAAAACCAATAGGAACAAAGCGCTGAATTGCTACTGGTAATATGGTTTCAAAATCTATTCCGGATCCAGCAACTTGTAATTCGGGGCCCAAATACACAAGTCCCAAAATTGCAAAACCAGTAATCATAAGGTAGCGCGGAATATAGAGTACTACCATTGTCAATGCACTCATTTTAGAAGCTTCTACTTCATTTTTTGCAGATAATATGCGTTGCATATCAAAACTTGGGACTGGACCAGCCAAACTAGCAAAAATACCTTTGAAAATCATCATCATAAATAAAAATCCAAAGAGAGAAAAACCATCTTCTTCAATCTTAGTATTTACACTATCAATATAGCCGGTCCAATCCAAGTTCAATTCCATACCAAAGAACAAATCTTTCCAGTTTGGGGGAACTGCATCTGTTATTTGTTCTGTCGTAACAGAATTGAATGCTATGTATCCTATTACAAGACAAGAAATTGTCATAATAACAAACTGAATCACTTCGGTTCCTACTACACTATACATTCCTCCTTTTAATGTATATAAAGTGGTAATTGCAATAATGATAAGCGCATACGATTGTTCTGAGGAAATTAATATACTTCCTATTGTAAATGAAAGGTCCCAAGGAAAAAATATGGTTGCAAATTTCCCTATTCCTTCAAAAAAATAAGCTATAAAACCCAATGTGCTTATAATAGCAAAAACAGTAACAATGATGTGAGATAATCGAGCTCCCAGATCTTTCCCAAATCGATAGGTTATCCATTGGGCACCGGTCATCACATTAGATCGCCGTAGCCAGGCAGCTAGAAATACCATAATAAAGACTTGATTCCATACTGGCCATAACCAAGGTAACCAGGCACTTTTAAGTCCATATACAAACATAGCAGTAACTGCCCACATAGTTCCTGAGATATCAAACATACCTGAGGCATTAGACAGTCCTAGATAATACCATGGGATTTCATTTCCGCCAAGGAAATAGGACTTTATATCTTTTGATGCTTTTTTAGAAACATAAAACCCGAAAAGAAGTGTAATAACGATGTAACTTATGATTATTACAATATCAATGGTAGCTAGATTCATTCAAAGTTTATTATTTCTTTACACCCCAGTGTTTATTAGGGGATTCTCCCATTACAAAATGCAATGTTCCGCCTTGTATTATTTCTTGGTGTGTAATGTATGATCGATTAAATTCTTTTCCGTTTAAAGTAGCCGATTGAATGTATATATTTTTATCAGATACATTTTCTGCTTCTATGATGAAGTTTGTATCATCAGACAATTTTAGGGTAGCTCTTTCAAAAACAGGACTTCCGATTTGATACTCGCCAGATGCAGGATTCATAGGATAAATTCCTAAAGAACTAAATATATACCATGCAGACATTTGCCCGCAATCCTCATTACCGCTCAATCCATTAGGAGTGGTGTTATATTGAGTTTTTAATATTTGACTTACCCAATATTGAGTTTTCCAGGGTGCATTAGCCTTATTAAACATATATGCAATATGGTGACTAGGTTCATTTCCGTGAGCATATTGCCCTATTAAACCTGAAATATCAGCAGAGACATTATCACCTGTTATTTCAGAATCTTCTGTAAATAACTGTTCGAGCTTTGTTATAAAAGTATCTTCTTCTCCAAAAAGATGTATTAACCCTTTAACATCATGGGGTACAAACCAGCTATGTTGCCAAGCATTTCCTTCGGTATAATCGGCATGTACTCTGTGTGCAGAAAATTTAGGATCAAAAGGTTCATGCCAAGCGGTACCATTTTTAGATTTCCCTCTCATAAATCCGGTTTCTGGGTCAAAAAGATGAGTATATGCCTGGGATCGTTTTAGAAAATAATTATAATCCTCTTCTTTACCTAAAGCTTTTGCTACTTGCGCAACACACCAATCATTATAGGCATATTCTAGTGTTATCGTAACAGATTCATCTATTAGTTCATAAGGAATGTAACCATACTCTTTATAAAAATTAAGGCCCCGTTCTTCTTGCATCATGGTTTGTTTCATTGCCTCATATGCCTTTTGGATATCAAAACCTTTTATTCCTTTTAGATATGCTTCGGCAATCACCGAAACAGAGTGGTAGCCTGTCATGGTGTTGGTTTCATTTGCGTATAAGGTCCAGACAGGTAGCACTCTTTTATCTTCATAATAGGCCAACATAGAATTGATAATATCTGAAACCTTATCTGGTGTTAAAAATATAAGTAATGGATGTTCTGCTCTAAATGTATCCCAGAGTGATAGCGTAGAATATGCTACGTAATCGTCTGCAAAAGCTATGCTATCATTTTCTTTTCTAAAGCTTCCATCTATATCACTATAAATTACAGGTGCTATTTGAGAATGATATAATGCAGTATAAAAAATTGTCTTGAGAGAATCTTTTTGTGTTTCAACTTTTATTTTGGAGAGCATATTCTCCCAAGACATGGTTGCTTTTTCCTTTACTTTATCAAATTCAAATTTATCTTTATACTTAGAAATGTTTTCCTTTGCATTTTCTATACTCACCGAAGAAATCCCAACTTTTACTTCTAATTGGTTTTTCGCCCCTTCGTTAAAGAATAATTGCGCCGAGGTAATTGTATCTTTTATTGTATTGATCTTCTCTACTTTATTCTTCTGCTTATATAGATTATATTCATTAATAGATTTTGAAAACTGAAGTACAAAAAACACTTTTTGGTTTTTTGCCCACCCCGTACTATATCTATACCCTGAAACGGTAAATTTGTCTTCGATATTTATCTGTGATTCGATTGTCTTATCCCAATTTGTTGTATATCCCAAATCCAAAATCAGAGATTGTTCGTCTCCTTCTTTAAAAGTATATCGATGAAAAGCGGTTCTTAGATCTGCTGTTAATTCTGCTTTTATAGTATAGTCCTCTAAAAATACGCTATAATAACCTGGAGTTGCATGCTCTTTAGTATGTGAATATTCAGATGTATATGGTATATCATCTCTTGTCTTTACAGGAGTTGATAGATCTACTTTTTTATTAATTGGCATTATTCTAATATCTGTAAGATCTCCTATTCCTGTTCCACTAAGGTGTAAATGGCTAAAACCAATCAATATCGAATCAGAATAATGATACCCAGAGCACCAATCCCATCCCGAAACACCATTATCAGGACTTACTTGCACCATACCAAATGGCATAGTTGCCCCGGGATATGTGTGGCCATGCCCACCCGTACCTATAAAAGGATCGACAAATTTCGTTACATTGGTTTCTCTTATGTGTATATCATTGCTATTTATTTCTTTTTGATTACATGAAAAAACTACTATTAGTACGATCATGAGTAGTTTACTATTGTAAAATATTTTCATCTGCTTAATTTTATTACTTTTATTATTGTAATAGGGAAAATAACAATAACATAAATATTTAGAAATCTTATCTTTTAAAGAATAATTTTAGACCAATAACAAAGCAACTCTGTTAAACGTCTAAAAAAAACCAGGGAAAATATGCTTCAAAAAATTAAACATATTATAAATATTACTCCCGATAATAATTATAGTGTAACATTAAAGCACCATTTTATATTCTGGTTTCTTTATTTTCTATTCACCACTTTTAGGTGGGGTAGTTACTTTAATGATTATGTGTATTCTTTCAAAACTACAGCTCTGGGGTTTGTTATACATATGACATTGAGTTATTTTAACATTTACTACCTAATGCCAAAATTTGTTCATAAACGTAAATACTTTTTATATATAACATTAGTGATAGCTTCTCTTTTCATTATGGTTTTGGCCAAGTTCTATCTAACCTATTTTATGGTAAGTCATAATGTTTGGCCCGAAGGCCCTGAAGTAACAAATACACTAACTCTAAATTATGCAATAGAAATGATGTTGGGCGAGCTTTATGTTATGGCATTTGTTGCTGCTATTAAAGTTACTTTGGATTGGTTAAGAGAACATAAAAAATTAATTGACGTCGAAAAGTTACAATTAGAAACGGAATTAAGGTTCTTACGAACTCAAATATCCCCTCATTTCTTTTTTAATACTTTGAATAATATTTATTCACTTTCTGTAGAAAAATCAGATAAAACTCCAAAAACAATATTAAAGTTGTCCGAATTAATGCGGTATCTCTTGCATGAAACAAATCAAAAAAGGCAGAGTCTTACAAAAGAAATTATATGCTTTCAAAATTACTTAGATTTAGAACGAATTAGATATGGTGACTTATTAAAAATCAATATAAATATCTCTGGAGAAATAGAAGGCAGAGAAATTGCGCCTATGCTTCTACTTGCATTTATAGAAAATTCTTTTAAACATGGAGCCAACAAAAATATTGGTGAGATAGAAATAAATATAGATTTTAATGTAATAGACGAATTTCTATATTTTAAGATTTCAAACCCCATTCCTACTAAAACCAATAACAATAACATAGTATCCTATCCAGGTGGTATTGGAATCGGAAATGTAAAAAAAAGGCTTGAGTTAGGGTATAAACAAGAGGATTATGATCTTATGATTGGCGAAAATAACGATCAATATATTGTTGATTTAAAAATTAAAGTGTAATGGATTTAAAATGTGTTATAATAGATGATGAGCCATTGGCTATCAACGTAATAAAAAATTATATAAGTCAGACAAAGGGATTACATCTTTTAAGTTCATTTAATAATGCAACAGAGAGTATTGATTATATCAGAAGTAACGAAATAGATCTACTCTTTTTAGATATTAACATGCCTCTATTAGATGGTTTAAACCTATTAAAAAGTATACCCAAAAAACCGCTTACAATAATTACAACCGCACATGAAGAATTTGCTGTAGAAAGCTACGAACTAGACGTAGTGGATTATCTGGTAAAGCCTATTTCTTTTCACAGATTTATTATGGCTGTAAATAAAGCTTTTAAGATAAAAGAATATCAACAAAGAGATGATCAGAAGCCCCATAATGAACGAGCATATATTTTTCTAAAAATAGATAAGAAAAAGATGAAAAAAATATACTTAGACGAAATATTATCTATCGAGAGTCTAGGTGATTATATTAAGATAAATACATCCTCAAACAAATATATTGTGCATCAAACTCTTACTAGTTTCACAGATGAATTACCTCCTGAAAAATTTATACGAATTCATAGATCATATACTATATCCATAGACAAAGTAGAGACGGTCGAAGGTAATAGTATAGAAATAGGAGATATTCGATATCCTATTGGTAGAAGTTATATAAATGGAGTTAAAAGTACTATTTTTAAAGAAAATGAGTAACCGTTCATAAGGTAAACCGATTAGATAAAATCCTACCTAATAAGTGGATCGTGTCATAATGGTAAGAATTACCTATGCATATAATCTTGCCATTTTATAAGTAAGGGATCAATTTCGTTATCACCATTTAAGAGTTCCAAGGCAAGGTTTCCAATTGCACGCAATACAATTTGCATTTGACTGGCATTTGCAGCAATATATACACCTGTTTTAGAGGTTGTTTCTGCTTTAAAAAAAGTAGAAAACCCAGGAACCCCACCTGTGTGTGTTAAATACTTTGTACTATCCTTTATAACTACTCCAATTCCAAACCCATAATTACTTCCGAATTGTGGTTCCTGCATCTTGGTCACAGAATTTGGGTTCAAGATAGATTGACCATCGAAAGAACCTTGATTCAATTGGGCAATATAAAAATTAGCCATTTCAGGGCAGGTTAAATAAGCATCGCCAGCAGGATATACATCAAAACGAGATTGATACTCGGGAATTGATTGATTGTTTTCTAAAGAATATGGTAAAGCTAGCTCCTCAATCATACTTGGAGTGGGCACAATTGGACCTTTAGATTCAATTTGAAGTGGTATTAGAATATTATCCACTATGTAATCTTGATAGGACATTCCTGACACTTTTTCAATTATCAACCCTGCAAGACCATAACAATGATTGCAGTATTGATAATTTATTCCAGGTGGTTCTTCGGTACTTATTTCAGAAGCAATTTTTTCTAGTGTTTTAGGTAGTTTTCTTTCCCATACTGGAATAATCTCAATTGGCCCAGTTAATCCCGAATGATGACTTAACAAGTGACGAAATGTAACAGGTGTTCTATCATTTGAAAGATCCATAATTGGTGATTCTCCTAAATATTTGTTTATAGGATCATCAATGTCCAATTTACCAGCTTCTGCTAATTGCATTATGGCAGTTGCCGTGACGAATTTGAAATTTGAACCAGTGCTATATATAGTAGAACTGGTTGCAGGAACTTTTTTCTTAACATTCGCAAACCCGAATGCCTCTGACCAAATAATGGTGTCGCCTTTAATCAGCGATAGAGAAACAGAGGGTATGCCGGTATCCCTTAATATTTTATTGATTTGTTCCTCGAGTATTTTTTTTGATTGTTCTAGATCGAATTTGTGTTCTGGCTGGTTAACTTGAGAAATAGATTTATTGGTTATAAGTAAGAGACCAAACAATAATAAGAATAGAATTTTATTCATAATTTTTAGTTTTGTTGCTAATGAAATATAACAGGAATTTGTGTATTAACATGGTTTTGTTAATTCTCTATATTGAAAATTCTTCCTGAATATAAATCCTTAAACTCTTATTATGGGCTACAATTATTATAGAAAAAGTGATAAAAATTGCGCTTACTAATTGAAGTAAACAAAATCCTATCAAAAGGTAAGCAAAAGCTACCACCATTAGCACACATACTACCTCTCCCTTTTATTCATAGAGGGATAGTACTATAGTGTCGAAAAGTAAAAAAAGACTTATAAAATAGCCCAAAGACCATAAAAATCAATACTCTTTTTTCTCTAAGGGTTAATTTTTACTTCTTAAGTTCTTCGTATATATTGATCGGTAGAAAATTATGGCGTTGCCCATTGTCTTCACCATTAGAAGCTGCATATAACTCCCTGAAAAAATTTACCGCACCAACAGAGTAGTTTATCTTTTCGATCCATTGATTAAAGTACGCTTCTTTTTCATCAGTGTTGGCATAATCAAACACCTTAGATTTTAATTTTTCTAAACCTTGGTCTGTAAAAACGGGACGTGTTGGGAACATTTTAAATGCACTTTCACTAATGTCAAGTCTCTCTTTGATCCAATTTGACTCAGAATCATATTGTTCGATAAGCTTATCTTCTAAAGAGTGATACATCTCTTCTTCGAAAACAATCCGTAGAGTACTTCTTTTACCAATCATATCACCTACTTTAAAAGTAATACTACCTCCACTTGGTAAATGATATTGTCCATCATTATTACTCTCTTCTAGAACTACAGTAAACGGGATTCCATTGATACTATTAACGGCAAATTCTTGTTCACTAATAGATCGAAGGGAAATCTGTTCATTTTGTGCCTGAACTTGCGTAAAAAAACATGAAATTAAAAGTAGAAGAAATGATGTTTTCTTAATGCAACTATTTACTCTTTCCATAATTGTAGGTTATTTTGGGGTTAAAATTATAACTTCTTGAGTTGTTTTCAAAGCTCTAATAGCATCGATTTGATATTCCTTTAAAATTTTAATTAGAATCTATATTTTAGAAAATATTCTTTCGGAAATCGACTCTAAAAAAGACATGAAATATAATTTCACTAATTAGTTTTAAATAATACAAAAACCCTGCCAAAAGTATATTAATCCTTTTACCAATAGTACGGATTTAGCTCAGTTATCCCTTTATTCATAAAAGCTTAGTAAATACCATATTAAAAACACAATCATAAATTATTTTTATACTAATCATAATAAATATAAATAAAAATATATGATTATTTATTAGTAACTTTATAAAATAGCATACATGTTTTTAGTATTTCTAAAAGTCAGAATGCAAATCCAATTGTTTAATTAAAACTATATCTATATGAAAACTAATATTTTTTTGCTGGTTTCAATATTAATGGTATTCAGCAATTGCGCAGTAATTAGACCGGGAGAAGCTGGCGTGAAACAGACTTTAGGTAAGTTTTCTGATAAAGTTTCTACACAAGGCACCATAATGTACAATCCATTCGTAAGCAAGATTATAAAAGAATCTACACAAACTAATAATATAAAACTTTTATTAACCTTACCTAGTAAAGAAGGATTGAGTGTTAATTCTGAAATTTCAATTTTATATCGGCTACAACAGGATAAAATTCCTTCTGTTCTAGAAAATTTAGGTCAGGATTATGAATCGATTATTACTAGTATTTTCAGATCTGCATCTTCAGATGTGTGTGCTCAGTTTTTTGCCAAAGACATGCACTCTGGAATGCGCGCAAAAATTGAAGCCGAAATAAAAGCAAAGATGACAGAGAATCTTGAAAAACAAGGTGATGGTATAGAACTCATAGCCGTTTTAATGAAAAGCATACAATTGCCAAGAGGTCTGGCTAATTCTATAGAACGAAAGTTACAAGCCGAACAAGATGCAATGCGTATGGAGTTTGTTATACAGCAAGCAAAGCTCGAAGCAGATAGAAAAATAATTAATGCTACAGGGGAGCGAGATGCCCAGAAAATACTTTCAGAAGGGTTAACGCAAGAAATTATAAAAATAAGAAGTATTGAAGCATTTAATCTGTTGTCAAAATCACAAAATAGTAAAATCATTATTACCGATGGAAAAACACCATTTTTAATTGAAACCGATGATTAAATTTAAAAAACAGCAGCTTAATTCATCGAATACGCATCTTTACAAAACAAAACATTGAGTATTAATCTTTAAACTTTAACCATGGAATTAATCGAAAAAGCATTAGAATTTGAAAGAAAAAAGACAAATCATATGAGCATTCATGACAGGGTTTCTGCTTCTAGAAAAGCTAAAGAGTTGGTTCTTAAAATTAATGAAATCTATAAAAAAACAAAGGATCCAAAACTCATGAAAATTATGAAATCTATAACTATGAAAAAACGACAAATAGAAAAACGATTAAAAAGCTGAATTGGAAAACAAAAGCCCGGAAACTATTTAAAATAAAAGAAAAAATGAAAACTGTCTTTGAATACACAAACGTGAATGCAAGTGATCGATTAGAATCTTATGTTCTAAAAAAACTAACCAAACTTTCTAACAAGTATCCTTTTGTAATGCGAGGTGATGTTTTTTTTAAAAAAGAAAATAGTAGCAATCAAAAAAGCCATATTTGCGGAATACAATTAAGTGTTCCCGGACCAAGGTTATACGCATCATCAAAAGAAAAAAACTTTGAATCTGCCATTAGCGAAACCGTTTATGATTTAAATGATCAACTGAAAAAACGAAAAACTAAATTTGGTAGATAATTTTTCAATCTTACTTCTTAATCCAACTTTTGACTTTCGAAGTTACCAAGACTGGTGGATAAAATAATATACAAAAAGTACAAAAGAGTATTTTGTACTACTTTTAAGCAATTCCGTTCATCGTAATTAATGTCGTTGCCCAAACTATAACTGAAGAAAAGAAAATACCTACTGTATTAGCTACGAAAGCTTTTCTTTTTTTTATCTTGAAAAGATATGTAGCGATACTTCCGGCATAGACACCTGTACCGGGAAGCGGAATCATAACAAAAAACAGAAGTCCCCAAAACCCATATTTTTCAATCTTATCTCCTGATCCAACTTTTGCCCTTCTAGCAACAAATATTGCCGCTTTTTTGTATGGATTCCAACGTAATAGGTAGTTGTTTATTTTTTCTAAGAAAAAGATCATTAATGGGAAAACAAGAACATTAGCTAAAAAACATACCGCAAATACTAAATAAATATTCACTCCACTAAACATCCCATAGGGAATTCCTACCTTAGCTTCTCCGAAGGGAGAAATACTCCATAATATGGCAATAAGAATATCTTGTATCACAATTACATTATCTTGAGGTCTGCAAAGATACTGTTCTAATTGGTTTACACTCAATTATAAATCATAAAAAACGTTTATAAAGACTGGTTTTTATTAAATCAATTGAGTATATTTTACTTTATTCTTTATTCATCATTGATTTTTTACCTTGTAACTGGGCTGCTGCATCTACAGTAAAAGCTCCATGCGTAACTATTTCATCCCCATTTTCTAATCCTTCTATAATTGTATATCCACTATCATTGTGATTACCTAGAACCACTTCTCTTATTTCAAAAATTGGTTCTTTAGGATCAGTTTTTACATACACTAAAGAGCGCTTACCTGTCCATAACACAGCACTAGCTGGGATAACAATACCCTGCTTGTGGCTATCAATAGTCACGTCTTCTAAAGCACCAGATACAAACATCCCCGGTTTAAATACCTTTTCTTTATTATTTAATACCGCTCGTACTTCTATTGTTCTTGTATTTGTATTTACTACCGGATCAATAAATGAAATTTTTGTTTCATGCTTTAAATCTGGATAAGCATTGGTCAGGATACTTATTTTTTGTCCTTTTTTTATCGATATCAACTGATTTTCATACACATCAAAAACTGCCCATACCGTATTTAGATTTGCAATTTTAAGTAAAGGTTGCCCTTGTTTGATATAATCTCCCTGCTCTATTAATTTTTCGGAAACGGTTCCTGAGACGGTTGCATAAACCGGGAAGTTCTCTTTAATTTTTCCAAAGGTTTCAATTTGATTGATTTGCTTTTCAGAAAGTTTCCATAATTTTAGTTTACTTCGTACCGCTTTATATAATTGTGGTTGGGCAGTTTTCAAAGAAGCAGCGGTTAATAATTCCTGCTGGGCAGCAACTAATTCTGGCGAATATATGGTTGCTAATAGCTGACCTTGATTAACAGTTTCTCCAACCGTATTTATATAGAGTCTCTCGATACGCCCCTCAAAATAACTTGCTTGTACAGCGTTGGCTTCTTCATTTTCTTTAATTTTTCCAGACAATGTTAGCGAATTGCTCTCATCATTATCAAGCCCTACTATAGTGGTTTGAATATTAGCTAGAGCCATTGCATTTTTTGTCATTTTAAATTGATTGGACGTAATGCTATCTTCTTCAATTTCCACAGGTATTAAATCCATGCCACATATAGGGCAATCCCCTGGTTCTTCTTGCATAACTTGTGGATCCATCGAACATGTCCACATTTGATGAGATGTGGTTTCTTCTGTATGGTCATGGTTATCCATGGTTCTATCCCCAAATATTACATACCCCACTAATACGCCCATTAAGGTCGCGATACTAATATATATTATATTCTTTTTCATCTTTAAAAGATTTGAATTAGCATGATTATAGCCATTACAATCATAATGGCATTTTCGATAAATGTTGCTTCTGTCATTGGTAATTTTAATGCTGTACCTAGACAAGCACATTGAATTGATTTTTTATCCAACAATGTTTTTGTCACTCCGATAGTGGTTATCCCTAAAATAATAAGTGTAACGATAAGTGCCATGGGGATTTGAAACCTCATTAAAAACAGTAAACCTAAAGCCGTTTCAATAAATGGATATATCCAACCGTATGCTGGTATTACTTTTGCCAAAGGATCATACATCCTAAAAGAATCAGGAAAACCTTTTAAATCTAAAATTTTGAAAAAACTAAAAACAATGTAAAAGAGCCCCATAAAATCGAGCATAACATCGGTTGCATTCCAATTTTTATAATGTAGTAGAATACTACTAATCAATATATAACCTAGTATAATGAGTAGTGGTTGTAGTTCTTGTAATTTCGTTTTCTCTCGATTGACAGATATTCTTTCTCTATTAGATACATCAAAAAGATTATCCTCTTTATTTTCAGAAATAGTATATTTTTCTGGTAAAGCTGTTTGCAACAGTTCTGTTGAAATATAGGTTTGCATCTCTAGTATTGCTATTTCTTGTTCTAAATCTACCGATGCGCCCACTACTCCGGGTACCTTTTTTAATTTTTCTTCAACGCTGTTACGACAACCATTACAAGTCATCCCAGTGATTTTATATGTATGTTTCATTTTAAAACATTTTAATTGCTTAGATAATTAATAATTGCTGTTTGCATAAAGTAATCCTTTATTGATTCTATCTTTTCTATTTCGAAATTAAGTGTCATATCTTGAATTTCGAGAAGTTCATTAAAATCTAATCTTCCAGTCTGATATACCGATAATGCAACATTTTCTGCTTGCTTAGTCTGTGCTATATTTTTAATATGAGTTGTATAATTTATTCTTGCGGTAATCCTGTTATTTATTGCTTTCTCTAGTATTTCTTCTAACCTGTTTTGCTCAGACTCACGTTGCTGAGTATAGCTTTCTTGCTGAAGTTCAAATTGCTTATGTCTCGATTTAAATTTCTTAGAGAATAGAGGTATCGAAAATGACACCATAGGCATCACGATATCTTTACCATTATCGCTAAAATCAAGATTAGGTCGTTCTTCTACCACTACATAATCTAACCCCACACTTATCCCCGGTAGTCGTTCCTTGTCGTTTACCTTTTGTTGTGCAACAATCATTTCGCTGAGAACGTCATATTTTAATACTTCAGGGTGATAGGTAACATCATCTATTGATAATGTAGGTTCTTCTTCTGGAATAAATAAATTCTGTGGTATTACAAGATCATCAAATCCATCGCGATCTAAAATTTTATTGAAACCGGATTCAGTATTTAAAATATCACCTTTCAGAATCTCGATCTTATTATCCAGTTGGTTTTGAGCAATATTAATCTTCAATACATCCACTGCAGAGGCTTTGTTATTAGCTACTTCAGAAATGGATATCTCTTTATAATGCTCTAACAACTTCTTTTGTTCTTCAAGAATTTTCTTTTTCGCTTTTAAAGCATATAACTCATAATATCGTTTTTTTACATCCAATGTTACCTTAGCCCGAAGAATTTCTATATCATTCTTAAGTACTTCACTTGTTGATGCCTCCTTACCTTTTTTGGCCTTTAAAGTTCCAAACCATGGTAATGGTTGTGAAGCACTAAATCTTGCCTTTTGAGCTCCTGTTCGGGTTTCGGGTTCACTTATAAAATATCCTACTCCAATGTTAGTATTAGGCAAACCACCAACTTCATTTACTTTCTCTAGAGTGGCCTCATAATTATATTGCAATGCTTTTAAACCAGGGTTATTTTGTTTAGCCTCATCAATGTAACTCTTAAGGGTTTGGCCGTTACTTTGTAGAGAAAAAAGCATAGAAAATAGGAGAAAAATATTTCCAGTTTTCTTTCTAAAACCACTTTTTTTATACGTTTTTAATTTGACCATAATTACTATAATTTTCAACATCATAATCTCTTTACTATATTCTGTTTTCTCTTTTTAAAGACAGTTCTTTTTTCCAACTAAATAATACAGGTACCACAAATAGTGTAATAAGTGCAATGCTCATCCCACCAAAAGAAGGTATTGCCATAGGTATCATTATATCACTACCGCGACCTGTGGATGTTAGTATAGGTAATAGTGCCAGTATAGTGGTGGCCGTAGTCATCAAACATGGGCGAATACGTTTTTTTCCAGCTTCAATGACTGATGTTCTTACATCATCAAGAGACTTGGGTTTGTTTTTATCAAAAACCTGGTTAAGATATGTGGCCATGATAACTCCATCATCTGTTGCTATGCCAAATAGTGCAATAAAACCTACCCACAATGCCACACTCAAATTAATGGTATGCATCTGAAAAAGATCTCTAAAGTTTTCGCCAAAGAAATCAATATTTAAGAACCAATGTTGCCCATAGCACCAAATCATTAAAAATCCACCGGCAAAGGCTACTGCAATGCCAATGAATATAATTAATGATGTCGTGACCGAACGAAACTGAAAATACAATATCAAGAAAATAATGATCAACACTAAAGGAATGACAATACTTAACGTTTTCTCGGCTCTAAGTTGATTTTCATAAGTACCCGTAAACTGATAACTGATTCCACTGGGTACCATCAATTGACCATGATCAATATATTCTTTTATCTGTGCTTGAGCATTTTCAATCACATCTATCTCGGCATATTCTTCTAACTTATCAAACAAAACATAACCCACAAGAAATGTATCTTCGCTTTTGATAGTTTGTGGCCCTTTTTCATACCGAATATCAACCAATTCGCCTAAAGGCACAGGATTACCTTTCTCGACGGGAACATAGATGTTTTTTAAATCTGTTGGATTAGCACGAAGCTCTCTTGGATATCGTACTCGTACAGTATAACGCTCTCTACCTTCTACAGTTTGTGTGAGAGGCATACCCCCAATGGCTACTTTTAAAACATCCTGTACACTTTGTACTGATATACCGTACCGCATTAGTTTTTCACGATCTATATCAATTAACAGATAAGGTTTTCCTACGATACGCTCTGCAAAAACAGCTTCGCTTTTTACACCTTCAGCTTGTTTGATAATAGTTTCTAATTGTATTCCAAAAGCTTCTATCTGTTTTAGATTTTGCCCTTTCACTTTAATTCCCATGGGTGCCCTCATACCCGTTTGAAGCATTATTAATCGGGTTTCAATAGGTTGTAATTTGGGGGCTGAAGTTACTCCGGGCAGTCTAGTAGCTTTAATAATTTCACTCCAAATATCATCTGGATTCTTAATTCCTGGTCTCCAATTACGGTAAAACTCACCATCATCATCTGCTATTAAATTTTTCTCATCAACCTGAAATTCACTTGTATTAAAAGCACTATTACCATTATCATTATTTGGATTAGAAACCAAACGGCCATCCTTTAGCACAAACAATCCATCATCATTTATCTTATAACGTTGTCGAATACCTTTTTCATTAAGCATATACTCGGGTTTGTATAAGATGATATTTTCATACATGGATAGAGGCGCAGGATCAAGGGCAGATTCTGTTCGGCCTGCCTTTCCGACTACAGTACTCACCTCAGGAATCATAGCTACTGCCATATCTAATTGCTGTAAAACCCTTTTGTTTTCTTCAATCCCTGCATGAGGCATAGAGGTTGGCATTAAGAGAAAAGATCCTTCATTTAGCGAGGGCATAAATTCTTTTCCAGTGTTTTTCATAATTGAAAACCCAAGAATAATAATGGTAGTTGGCAACAACAGAAATAATACTTTATTTTGTAATGCCCATGCCAACATCCTCGTATAATACCTTTGAAAGACTCCAAAAACGAATAGTAATCCTAAACAGGCAATAGCCACAAAAGTCAAATTCCAGAAAACATTTTTATCTACTCCTAGAGGGCGCCAATATTCTGCCAATAAAACTATAATGGTAACTACCGAAATAATTATAGCAATACGATTAGAACGCTTTATCGAAAGTATATTTCTGAACCAAAGAATTTTGGTTACTCCAAACGAGATTAAAACTAAACCTAACCATGATCCATACAAAGCAGTGATAACACCTAATACTATCAAAATACTATTGATAATATAACGTATCGATGATCTAAAATTTCTCTTTTTGAAAAGAAAAGCAGCAAATGGAGGGATCAGAAACAGTGTTATTAGTATAGAGGCAATAAGTACCATGGTTTTAGTAAATGCCAATGGCCTGAAAAGTTTCCCTTCGGCACCTATCAAGGTAAAGACAGGAATAAAGCTTATTATGGTGGTAAGTACAGCCGTAAGTATAGCTCCAGAAACCTCTATTGTTGCATTGTACACCACCGCATTAATCGGTAGATTTTCTTCATTTTCATCAAGATGCCTAATAATATTTTCTGATACAATTATTCCTACATCTACTATAGTACCTATAGCAATAGCAATACCCGATAATGCTACTATATTGGCATCAACATTAAACATTTTCATGGCTATAAATGTCATCAATATCGCTACAGGAAGTACACCAGAAATAAGTATAGACGCCCGAAGATTAAATACCATGATGAATACCACCAAAATGGTAATCAATATTTCTAAAGTAAGTGCTTCATTAAGTGTACCCAATGTCTCCTGGATGAGTTCTGTTCGGTCATAAAATGGAACAATGGTTAACTGAGATGTACGACCATCTACCAGTTTTTTTGAAGGTAATCCTGCGCTAAGCTTATTTATTTTATCTTTTACATTAGTAATTACTTCCATAGGATTTGCTCCATATCGCGCAACAACTACTCCCCCTACTACTTCTGCTCCCTCTTTATCAAGGATGCCCCTTCTATTTGCTGGTCCGAGTGTTACCTTGGCAATATCCTTAATTCGAATAGATGTAAATTCTTGTGAGGTTATTACTGCGTTCTCAATATCGGCTATCGATTTTATATACCCCAGACCTCGCACCATATACTCTACTTGATTAATTTCTAAGGTCTGCGCACCAATATCCTGATTAGATTGTTTAATAGCTTTTGCAACACTTGTTAGATCCACGTTATATTGTCGCATCAATTCAGGATTTACATCAACGTGATATTCTTGAACATACCCTCCAATAGAAGCTACTTCAGACACACCGCTTGCTGAAGATAAAGCATGTTTTACATAGTAATCCTGGATACTACGTAATTCGTGTAAATCCCAACCACCAGTTACATTCCCCTGTTTATCTCGTCCTTCAAGGGTATACCAATATACCTGACCTAACCCGGTTGCATCTGGCCCAAGAGTGGGCTGTACTCCATCTGGTATTAATCCAGCTGGTAAAGAATTGAGTTTTTCCAGAATACGACTACGACTCCAGTAGAATTCTATATCCTCTTCAAAAATGATGTAGATACTAGAAAACCCGAACATCGACGAGCTTCGCACAGTTTTTACTCCAGGAACACCCAATAATGAAGTAGTCAATGGATATGTAATCTGATCTTCTATATCCTGAGGTGAGCGCCCCTCCCATTTTGTAAAGACAATTTGCTGATTTTCGCCAATATCTGGAATTGCATCTACCGCAACGGGATATCGAGGTATAATACCCGTTTCCCAACTAAAAGGAGCATTCATAATACCCCATCCCACAAATACAAGGAGCATTAAGAAAGATACCAGTTTATTTTCTATAAAAAATTTGATGCTTTTGTTTAGCATATTGTCTAATCATTAAATAATTAATAAAAGATAGTGTTGCTGAATAATAAACAACAACGTTAACCCAAATGAAATATCAATGGGTTCAATTAAATTATCAAATGAATCAGATAAGAAAAGTCTCGTGTAGTACTTGAATATCTTTGACAAGAAGAGGTGGTGGATACTCTTTAAAGGGAACAATATTTTCTTTAAGTCCTTCAAATAAATTAGCATAAGAAGTATACAGTGAAACAACAAAGATGTGTTGCGTTACTGTGAGTTTGTCAAATGAAATTTTAAGCTCATCCTGACCTTCATATGTCAACTGCTTATCGGTACAACACCCTTTTTTCATGATAAGGTCTTCTAAAGAATCTAAAGACCGCTGCATTTCCATTCCACAAGTTTTTGCTTCTTTAAACAATGCAACATCGACCAAAGTTTTTCCACAATAATGCATATTGAAGGTAAATGACATTGTAGAAAATAATACTACAAATGACATCAAAAGAGCCAATATATTATGGAAACATTTTTTCATGAACAAAGCAAAATTAGTGAAAAATTAATAGAATTGCCTTTTACTTAAACAATAAAGGCCATCTTTTTGAGCAAAACACCTCATTTTCAACCCTTTTATCATTTATAATTCATGAAATGATTTGTCATTATGAACCATACTGTCTTTGACCTACACATATTAAAAAAAGAATTATGAGATTAATTGTTTAATGAATAGTTAATTGTTTTGTTAAAACATAAATAAACTCCTTATATTTATCTTCAAATATTCAAAAACTAACATTTCACATTAATGAAGTCATTGTATAATGGCTTTTATGCCTTCCATAAAGGCCATAGAGTACCCGAAATGAATCATAGGACCACACTATGAAGATTTTCAAAATAGTTATTAGTACGGTAAAATGTTAAATACAAATCATTATAAATGAGAAAAAGTTCTATTTACACAGGTATTATTTGCCTTTTTTTATGTGTTTGTTGTGCCAAAGAAAAAAAAACAAACAAAGAAACCATTACTATCGGAAACAAGAAAGAAGAAAAAAAAGTTGAATCAACAAAAACTTCTTCGGTTCCTGTTCTATTAGATAATATAGGTATTGGTCCTATAAAATCTTTAACCTTTGCAGATACTATTGATCAAGATCTAGCGGCTAAAGGAGAGCAGCTTTTTTCATCTAAATGTGTGGCCTGTCATAAAGCATCGAAAAAATTTATTGGCCCACCCATGGTTGGTATATATAAAAAACGTAGCCCTGAATGGGTAATGAATATGATTATGAATCCAGATGAAATGTTAAAAAAAGACCCCGTGGCTATAGCACTGCTAGAAGAATATAATAATACTATAATGCTAAATCAAAATATCTCTGAAGAAGAAGCCAGGGCTATGGTAGAATGGTTTAGAACTCTGAAATAATCTAATATTAAATTCACAAATCATCGTAAATTATGCAAAAAGAACCGCAATATGATGCCATTGTAGTTGGTACCGGAATCAGTGGTGGATGGGCAGCCAAAGAACTATGCGAAAAAGGGTTAAAAACTCTCGTCTTAGAACGAGGTAGAATGGTTAGGCACATTGAAGATTATACCACTATGAATGACGACCCATGGGATTCTGAATTTAAAGGTCAGCCAACGCGAAAAGAAGTACTCGAACAAGAAAAACAAAATAGAACAGGATATGTTACCGGCACAGAGCATCGACATTTCTTTGTGAATGATCTAAAACACCCGTATAATGAAACCAAACGATTTGATTGGATTCGTGGGTATCACGTTGGTGGACGGTCTCTAATGTGGGGAAGACAGAGTTATCGATTAGCCGATATTGATTTTGAAGCCAATAAAAAAGATGGAATTGCTGTAGATTGGCCGGTACGCTATAAAGAAATAGCACCTTGGTATGATAAAGTAGAAGAATTTATCGGTGTAAGCGGTGAGAAACTAGGATTAGAACAATTACCCGATGGACAATTTCTTCCTCCTATGGAATTAAATTGTGTCGAGGATCATCTAAAAGCAAATATTGCAGAAAACTATGAAGATAGAGTAATGACTATCGGAAGAACCGCGCATATAACCGGAACAAAAACTTTTGAAGGTCGTATGAACTGCCAATATCGTAATCGATGCATGCGAGGTTGCCCATTTGGAGCTTACTTTAGTAGTAATTCCTCTACCCTTCCGGCAGCAGAGCGTACGGGTAATATGACATTAAGACCTAATTCTATTGTACATCAAGTACTCTATGATGATAAAACCGGAAAGGCCACTGGTGTAAAGGTAATTGATACCGAAACTAAAGAAACGCATGAATATACTGCAAAAGTCATCTTTTTATGCGCTTCGGCAATAGCTTCTGCTAGTATTCTTATGCAATCCAAATCAGAACGCTTTCCTAACGGAATGGGAAATGATTCTGGAGAGTTAGGACATAATATCATGGATCATCATTTTAAAGCTGGTGCTTTTGGTAAATACAATGGCTTCGAAGATAAATATTATAAAGGTAGAAGGCCGAACGGGCTTTATATCCCCAGATATAGAAATATTGGAGGCAACACAGACCAAAAAACATTCAAACGTGGTTATGGCTATCAAGGAGGTGCCAGTCGAAGTGATTGGAGAGAAACTGTGGCAGAATTAGGATATGGAGCCGAACTTAAAGACAGTATCTTAAAACCCGGTAAATGGCAAATCGGATTAATGGGCTTTGGTGAATGTCTTCCTTATCATGAAAATAAAATGACGTTAGATTATGAAAAACTTGACGAATGGGGATTACCAACCATAACTTTTGACGCAGAATTCAAAGAAAATGAATTAGAAATGCGAAAAGACATGATCTCTGAAGCTATGGGAATGCTTAAAAAAGCTGGCTTTGTAGATGTGCAACCTTGGGATGATATCGGTGCACCCGGATTAGGTATTCATGAAATGGGAACTGCCAGAATGGGTAAAGACCCTAAAACATCAGTACTCAATAAATATAATCAAATTCATGCCGTACCCAATGTATATGTTACAGATGGTTCTTTTATGACTTCATCTAGTTGCGTAAATCCATCACTGTCGTATATGGCATTTACTGCCAGGGCCGCCGAGCATGCTGCAAAACAAATTCAAAAAAACGCTTAATTCTATAATTATGATGAACAGAAGAGAAGCCTTAAAAAATATCGGATTATCAGCTGGGTATATCGCCGCTACTCCTGCAATATTAAGTATCCTGCATAGTTGCACTGCCGAGATAAAACTAAACTGGGTTCCAGAATTACTTTCTGAGGATGAAGCCAAAGTATTAGATCAACTCGTAGATCTAATCATCCCAGAAACCGATATCCCTGGTGCTAAATCACTTAATGTGCCTATGTTTGTTGAACGATACATTAATAATGTTGCCAAAGAAGAAGAGGCAGGCATGTTTAAAAAAAGTGCAGGCCTTGTGATAGAAGCGCTTGGTATTAATGAAGATAAACCTGTAAAAAAAGTACTCCTTGAAGAATATGATGCCTTTTTAGCCAAATACCTTAAATCTTCAAAAGAGCAGCAAAAAGCATATGAAAAAGAAATGCAGGCTTTAAAAAGTCCTGAAGACCTTGAAAGCATTTCTAAAGATACTAGAATCTTTTCTTACCTCACTGCCGTTAGAGATCTCTCGATTTGGGGGTTTAAAACCAGCGAAGAAATAGGAGAAAATGTACTCGCATATGCTCCTGTACCTGGCCAGCAAATAGGATGCGATTCTTTAGAAAAATTAACCGGCGGAAAAGCCTGGTCATTATAACCTTATACGATAAACAATTATGCAAAAAACTATCATAACGGGGCTTATTCTGATGCTAATTTTAGGATCATGCAAAAAGAATATTTCTAAAAATTCAGAACCTCAAAAAGAAGAATCTTCCATGGAAACACCTCCAGAAGAAACCCAACCTTTTTTCAAACTATCTCTAGCCCAATGGTCACTTCATAAAGCTATGCAATCTGGAGAAATCGATCCCATGGACTTTGCTCAAAAAGCGAATGAATTAGGTTTTGAAGGCATTGAATATGTAAGTCAGCTATATACCAAAGAACTAAAAAAAGATCCCGATCCTAAAAAGGCTATGCAAACACTTTTAGAAGCTTTAAAAGTGAAAAGTGAAGAGCATAATATCCAGAATTTAATCATTATGGTAGATGGTGAAGGAGATTTGGCTGTGATTGATGATACAAAACGAAATGAATCGGTAGAAAACCACAAAAAATGGGTAGATGCTGCGCAATTTTTAGGATGCCACTCTATTAGAGTAAACTTATTTGGCACCAATGATCCTAAACAATGGATTGATGTTGCAACAGATGGTCTTGGTAAACTATCTGATTATGCAGCCACCAAAAATATTAATGTCATTGTAGAAAATCATGGATACCTATCTTCTAATGCCTCATTGTTAGTTGAAGTAATGAAAAAAGTAAATAAACCCAATTGTGGTGTACTACCCGATTTTGGGAATTTTTGCCTAGAACGCGAAGGTGGCGAACGTTGGGGCGCTAAATGCATCAAAGAATATCCAAAATATCAAGGAGTTGAAGAAATGATGCCTTATGCTAAAGCTGTAAGTGCAAAATCATATGATTTTAATGCAGAAGGTAATGAAACAACTATCGACTATAAAAAAATGCTTGAGATTATTAAGAAATCAGGATATGATGGTTTTATTGGTGTAGAATATGAAGGAGAACGTCTTACTGAAATTGAAGGTATCACTGCCACTCGGGATTTATTAATCAACGCTACAAAGCAACTAAACTAATATCTTTTTATGAAGGCTATTACTCAGATTCAACTCTCCTTAATGATGTTTTTAGAATTCTTTATTTGGGGAGGCTGGTTTGTAACCATGGGGATATATTTACCTAATACATTACAAACCTCTGGTGCAGAAACCGGAATGGCATACTCTACACAATCCTGGGGAGCCATTATCGCTCCTTTTATTATTGGTTTGATCGCAGATCGTTTTTTTAATGCCGAAAAAATACTTGGTATTCTACATCTTGTAGGTGCCGTTTTAATGTATCAAATGGCAAATGCTGCAGATTTTGCAGCATTTTACCCTTATGTACTTGGCTATATGATCGCCTATATGCCAACATTAGCTTTGGTTAACTCAGTGTCTTTTAATCAAATGAAAGATCCCGCCAAAGAATTCTCTTTTGTTCGTGTATTTGGTACTATTGGATGGATTGTAGCAGGGCTATTAATAAGCTATGCTTTTCATTGGGATTCTAGTGAAGGTGTTGCTAATGGAATGCTTAAAAACACATTCTTAATGACCGCCATCGCATCAGCTGCCCTAGGTATATTTAGTTTTACATTACCCAAAACACCTCCTAAAGTAGGTAAAGATCAAAAAATTAGTATCTCAGATATTTTGGGTCTTGATGCATTAAAACTTTTAAAAGATAGAAATTTTTTATTCTTTTTTCTAGCTTCGATACTGATCTGTATCCCACTCGCTTTTTACTACCAACATGCAGGTCAGTTTTTAGGTGAAGTTGGTGTTTCGAATCCAGCCGCAAAAATGACTATTGGGCAAGTTTCAGAAGTAGTTTTTATGCTACTTCTCCCCTTTTTCTTTAAAAAATTTGGTTTCAAGAAGACGCTATTAGTTGGTATGATTGCATGGACACTTCGTTATTTATTATTTGCATACGGTAACTCTGGAGAACTTGCTTTTATGCTTATCACTGGGATTGCTCTGCATGGCATTTGTTATGATTTCTTCTTTGTATCGGGACAAATCTATACCGATAGCAAAGCAGGAGAAAAGTTTAAAAGTGCTGCACAAGGATTAATCACACTAGCAACCTACGGACTAGGAATGTTAATTGGTTTTTATGTAGCAGGTAAAATTACGGATGCCAATTTAGTTGCAGATGGGCAACACGATTGGAATAGCATTTGGATCTTCCCTGCCATCTTTGCAGCAGTGGTAATGATACTTTTTGGGGTGTTCTTCAAAAATGAAAAAATAGAATATAAGGAGTAAAGTTTTTAAGTATTCAGTTAGCAGTATGCAGTAATTGTATTTCATAATAAAATACTGCATACCACCAACTGCCTACTACAGTCAAGAAATTATGTTAAACCTATAAGTTTGAATATTAAGTATTAGTTTTAATTACAATAAAATTCAAGAAAAATGACTCGACTAAAAATGGGAATGGTAGGTGGAGGAATAGGTTCTTTCATCGGAGATGTACACCGAAAAGCAGCTAGTATCGACGGAATGATATCACTAGTTTGTGGTGCCTTTTCTAGTAGTGAAGAAAAAAGTATGGCTTCCGCGGAAGCGTTAGGAATATCAAAAAAGAGAGCCTATGGAAGTTTTGAGCAAATGATCAAAGAAGAAGCTAAACTTCCTGAAGGAGAACGTATGCATTTTGTGGCTATTGTAACCCCTAACCACATGCACTTTCCTCCTGCAAAAATGGCGTTAGAACATGGGTTTCATGTGATTTGTGACAAACCTATGACCTTAACACTAGAAGAAGCTATTACGTTGGAAAAGATTGTACAATCATCTGGAAAAGTTTTTGCATTGACACATAACTACACAGGATATCCTATGGTGAAACAAGCAAAAGCTATGATTGCCAAAGGTGATTTAGGAGTTATTCGTAAAATCAATGTGCAGTACTTGCAAGGATGGTTAGCCACTGCGGTGGAAAAAACAGGCCAAAAACAGGCTGCATGGCGTATAGATCCAAAAAAATCTGGTATCGGTGGTGCTCTCGGCGATATTGGTACCCACGCAGAGAATTTGGCAGAATATATAACGGGGATTCATATTGATGAACTAGCCGCAGATGTTACTGCATTTGGTGAAGGTAGAATCCTAGATGATGATGGTAATATTTTACTTCGTTTTGAAAACGGAGCTAAAGGAGTGATGACATTTTCGCAAATTGCTACTGGTGAAGAAAACAATCTGGGAGTAAAAATTTACGGTACCAAAGGAAGTGTTGAGTGGTATCAGGAAAATCCAAATGAATTGGTAGTACGATGGTTGGATCAACCTAAACAAGTTTTTACTCCAGGAGGTAATGGTGGTTATCCCGAAGCTTCAGAATATGTACGTATTCCTGCGGGACATCCAGAAGGATATTTAGAAGGTTTTGCAACTATTTATAGGAGTTTCGCCAAAGAACTTCTTGAAGTTAAGAAAGGAAAACAACTTTCTGCCCAACCAGATTTTCCTACCGCGAAAGATGGAGTGCGAGGAATGAAATTTATATATGCTGCTGTAGAAAGTAGTAAAAACAATGCAAGTTGGATAAAAATTTAAAAATAGTAAGCATCTAAGGTTTCTCTCCCTTGAGGAGAAGTAACTATACGTTGCAAAAAAATACTTGAATCACATGAAAACCATTAAAGGCCCTGCCGTATTTCTAGCCCAGTTTATGGATGATAAAGCTCCGTTTAATTCTTTGGAAGGATTATGCAAATGGGCATCTAATCTTGGGTATAAAGGTATACAAATACCCACCTGGGAAACTCGATTAATTGATCTTGATAAGGCTGCCGAAAGTCAAACATATTGTGACGAATTAAAAGGTAAAATTGCAAATTACGGATTAGAAATCACAGAACTCTCTACACATTTACAGGGACAATTGGTTGCTGTACATCCCACCTACGACATCATGTTTGATAACTTCGCACCCGATGATTGCAAAAACAATCCCAAAAAGAGGACAGAATGGGCCGTACAACAGGTAAAAGATGCAGCTACAGCAAGCCGAAGATTGGGGATAAATGTTCATGCCACATTTTCTGGCGCACTGCTATGGCATACCATGCATCCCTGGCCACAACGACCTGCAGGTTTGGTCGAAATGGGGTTTGAAGAACTCGCCAAACGCTGGTTGCCGATTCTCAATCATTTTGATGAAAAAGGGGTTGATGTTTGTTATGAAATTCATCCAGGAGAAGATCTTCATGATGGTGTAACCTTTGAGCGATTTTTAGAAGCTACCGGTAATCATAAAAGAGTAAACATTTTATATGATCCAAGTCATTTTGTATTGCAGCAATTAGATTATATCGAATATATAGACCATTATCATGAATTTATTAAAGCATTTCATGTAAAAGATTCAGAGTTTAATCCTACAGGGAAAAAAGGCGTTTTTGGCGGGTATAGTGATTGGATTGACCGTGCCGGTCGATATCGTTCTCCCGGAGATGGGCAAATAGATTTTAAAACTATTTTTTCGAAGCTCACAGAATACGGATGTGATGTTTGGGCAGTAATGGAATGGGAATGTTGTATCAAATCTCCTGAACAAGGAGCCAGAGAAGGCGCTTCTTTTATTCAAAATCATATTATAGAAGCAACTCAAAAAGCTTTCGACGATTTCGCAGGTGCCGATATTGATAAAGCACAACTAAAGAAAGTATTAGGATTATAACCAATTAAAAAAACACCACAATGAAGACTATTGTTTATCTATTTATAGTTTTAGCTATTACGTATTCTTGCAAAGAAAAAACTGACACTAATAAAATCAAAGAGCAAGATAAAAAAGAAGAAATTATACCCACACCAGAAAAGGAAATTACGGACCCTAAGCAAACCGAAGTCTGGGAACCGCAACCAAAAGTAGTTACATTTAATGAAAACAATATACCCTCTGATGCCATAGTATTATTTGACGGGTCTAATTTAGAAACATGGATGTCGGCTAAAGATTCTACTGCAGCAGTGTGGACGATTAACCCTGATCAAACGATGACTGTAAAACCGGGAGCAGGAGATATACAAACTAGACAAAATTTTGGAAGTGTACAATTACATTTAGAATGGAGTGCACCTGATGTACTAGAAGGAGAAGGACAAGGACGTGGTAATAGTGGGGTTTTCTTTCAAAATAAATATGAAGTGCAGATTTTAGACAGTCATAAAAATCAAACCTATGCTAACGGTCAAGCTACATCTATTTATAAACAACATATTCCTTTAGTAAATGCCACCAAAGCACCTGATCAATGGCAAACTTATGATATTATTTTTCATGCGCCGGAATTTGATGCCGAAGGTAAAAAAATTAAATCTGGAAGCTTTACTGTGATTCATAACGGAGTCTTAGTACAAGATCATGTTGAAATATTAGGATCTACAGAATATATTGGGCCTCCAAAAAATGAAGCACATGGTAAAGGCCCCATTAAGTTACAGGATCATGGCAATCTGGTACAATACCGTAAAATATGGATTAGGGAATTATAATAAGAATGTCTAACAAAATGATATGGATAATGATTATTGCTGCTGCAATAACCATAATCGGTTTGATTACCGGGTGGTATTTTTTTGTTCTGATATTAGTGCCTCTTGGATTTCTTTTTAGAAAAAAAGAATAATTAAGCAGGTATCGTAAAATAGAAAGTACTCCCTTTTCCTTCTTGGGATTCTAACCAAATTGTACCTCCATGGGATTCTACAATTTTTTTGCAATGTGCTAAGCCAATTCCTGTTCCCTGATATTGTTCCCTGGAGTGCAATCGCTGAAATATAGCAAATATTCGTTCTTTATGTTGTTCTGGGATCCCAATACCATTGTCTTGTATAGAAAATTCCCAAAAACCATTTGATGTACCTTCTGGGTCATTCTTTTTACTACAAGAAACATTGATTTCGGGGATACTATTGGGTTCTCTAAATTTAATCGCATTACTAACAAGGTTTTGAAGCAACAAACGTAGCTCTACTTCAGAGCCTTTAACTATTGGTAAATTCTTTACATTGATTTTGGCTTTGGTAGTTTCTATAACATTTTTTAAATCTGCTACTAATTCTTTAAAAATAGTATTGCAATCGACATCAGAATAATCTTTACTCCTACCGAGCCTAGAATATTGTAATAAAGCATCAATCAATTTCTTCATTCTCACACTGGCATCCTTAATAAAAGTAAGACTTTCTCTTCCTACATCATCAAAACTATCACCATAATCTTCTGCTATTAGCCCAATAAAACTCGAAATTGTATTTAATGGTTCTTGTAGGTCATGACTTGCGATATATGCAAATTGTTCTAATTCTTTATTCTTGGCTTCTAATTCGACAGACTGCTCATAAATAGCTTGATTCTTTTTCTCTAACACTACATTAAATCTTTTCTTAGCCAGGTAACTTCTATAGATAATAAAACTGACTCCAAGAGCCAAGAGAACTAAAACTATCAGTAATACGTTAATTTTTTTCTGAATATCGATTTCAGAATTTTGCTGTTCAAGGGTTTCTTTCTGCTGTTTGATTTGAGCACCTTGCTGTTCTAAAAAATCGGTCCTCTTCTCAATTTCGCGATTACCAGCCTTAATACTTTCTTCTTGCTTCTTAATAAATGTAATTTGCTCCTGAATGTTTTTCTCGAGTTCTTTTTCGATCAGAATCTTTTCTTCATATTTTTTAAGTTGTATTTCACTCTTTGTATACAACTTCTCTATTTCCTGATTCCGTTTAACAATCTCTTCTCTATTATTATCAATTTCCCTTTCCTGATGATCAATTTTTTCTAACTGATCTGTTATTTTATTCTTTTGATACTGTATCTCCTCCTCTTTATCCCGAATAACAGTTTTATGTTCTTTATTTTCTTCTTGTACCTCTGTTAGTGATCTTTTGGTTTTTTTAAATAATCGTTTCCATTTTTCTGAAGAAGTAATCGCATATTGTTTCAATGAAGGTGCCATTAAAAACCCTTCATTTTCAATCCTAATGGAATTAATTTCGTACTCAAAAGAATCACCTACATTAACCATATTAATCATAGATGCATTGAAGTTATAATCTTCACTAACTAATAAAATGTTCTTATCGGAAATTTTACTTAAAATGTAATGAATCCCATAATTATATTTATGATTCACATAAAGTAATTGGATATCTTTTACATCTTTCACCAACTGAAAACGAACAATTTCAACAGGTTTTCTATGTATTTTTCGTTTTTGGGATAATGCTTGAAGATCAAGTATTGTTCGATCAGGGCCTAGAACGCCAATTTTGAAGGTTGATTTCTCTTCGAGATTTTGCCATTCTATTTGCTGGGCAAAATTAAAAATAAATATAGACCGTTGTAGTCTTTTCACCTCTTCATTACTCGAGTTTTGAGCTTGAAGTTGTAGTGAAAAAGTGATAGCAAAAAAACAGGTAACCACAGGAAACAGATAGGTTTTAAATGCATATATATTTTGAAATCTATACATCATAACCTTAGTAATAGCCTTATATAATAATTTGCTCCATTAACTCCAAACTGTTGTACTCGTCTGCTATAGATAAAATTACCATTTTCGGTATTGGCAGAATGGTTATGTTTATCTGGATACACATTAAAAACATTATTTCCTCCCAGAGTACATCGTATATAATCATTAACTTGATATGAAACAGCCATATCGGTAACTAATTTTGGAGTAAAAGTCTGATCTCGGGTTTCTATAGTACCGGTAAAATCATTTAAAACCCAATTAGCAGGATTTCCATCCTCAGGATGAATAAATTTCACATCTCCAAACAAGGTATTTACCAGTTGAAACCTATACTTATCAAAGTCGTAAGAAAGTAGGGAGTTTATCTTATAATTTGGTTGTGAATATTCTACTCGGGCAACCTCTTCTCTATTAAATAAAACTTCTTCTTGTCCTACAAGTGCCGGAGAAACTTTAATTTCGCCTTCTATGGTAGTACTTGTGATATTTGCTCCTAGAGATGCATTAAGCTCTCCATTACCTATAGCATTTTTAAAAAATAAAACTGCATCTGCTCCAGAAGTTTTTGAATCTATTGCGTTGGTAAAAAATTGCGCTGCTCCTGCATTAAAAGGTTCTAATATGGTTTCATATCCTTCAGAAAACCTTCCGGATAATACGATTCTATCTTCAATATTAATCAAATAATAATCAACGCTAAACGTAAAATTCTCATTTAGTTTGCCACTAACTCCGGCACTTAAGTGACTTGATAATTCTGGTTTTAGTTTTCCTATCTGAAAAGCTTCGGTAACTACAGCACTTTCATTATTAAAAGTACCAACTTGTACACTTTCTCCGTTAACAAATTGAGTGCTAATATTCTGAAAAAATACTTGATGAAGTGATGGTGCTCTAAAACCTGTAGAAAAACCGGCTCTAACACTAATTTCATCTTTGATTCTATATCTTCCAGATACTTTCCAGATGGCCTGGCTTCCAAAATCATTGTAGGCTTCGTATCTTGCGGCTCCTCTAATTAATAGTTTTTCGGATACATTTGCCTCTACATCCAGGTATCCTGAGCTATTTGTTCTAAAACGATTTAATTCATTTTCGGGTCTAAACCCCGGGAAAACCTGAGCCCCTACAATTCGAGGTAGCTCTTCCCCTAAATCATTAATAAAGGTACTCCCACCATTAATATAGGATGCTTCTTCTCCTGCTATAATCTGATAGTTTTCTACTCGTAACTCAGCTCCAAAAGCTACATTTACACCATTAAGCCAATCAAATGTTCTGGAAATATCAAGATTCGTGGTGTTTTGCTTATACATAAATCCCCCTGCATAAAATGTTCTGGGTGAAGCTACTCCTAATGAGGCATTGATAGAATTATTGACCGTATAATCTAATCTATTCACCCCTATAGAATGACTAAAATCAACATCCCATCCATTTTTTATACCTTTTACTCCTCCGGTAATGGCATCGTCTTGTATATCGGTTAGAATTTCTGGAGAAAAACCATTAGGAAACAAATCAAGAACAACTCTATCTTCATCTTTAGGAAAACGATAAAACCCCTTTGATTTGCCTTCTCTATAATTTCTTCCTCCATGCATATAAAATATGGCTGATTCAGACATTGGTATTTCACCATTAATAGATAAGGTTAGGTTTTGAGTTTCTGCGCTTCCGATTTCCATAACTTGTTTGTTAGAATATCCTGTTTGTGCAAAAAAATTGTTCTGTTCTATTACTACTTGATCCTCTGCTTCATCATTAGAGTATACTGTCCCTGTATAATCTCCTGCTCTATTTACTGCTTCTCTTTCTCTATATTCTGCTGTAACATTAACATAGCCAGTTTTTCCTATTTTAAGACCAAAGTTGGCAGAAGAATATACGTTGAGCCCATCTCCTTCTGTATTTACACCAACCCTGTTATCAACCTGGATAATCTCTATTTGTTTTTTGAGAATAATATTGATAACCCCTGCAATGGCATCAGAACCATATTGCGATGTTGCTCCATCGCGTAACACTTCGACTCGATCTATGGCAGCAATAGGTATTGCATTAAAATCGGTACCCACAGATCCTCTACCAACGGTTCCATTAACATTTAACAACGAGCTACTATGTCTTCGTTTACCATTAACTAACACCAAAACTTGATCAGGTCCCAACCCCCTAAGTGTTGCCGGATCTATATGATCTGTACCATCTGCAATGGTTTGGTTTGTAGAATGAAATGATGGAATTAAATAATGAAGTATATGACTTAACTCTACTTGTGAAGCATTGGTTAATTGTTGCGGTGATATAATATCTACTGCGGCTGTATTTTTAAGTAGTGATTTTGGTTTAGCTCTTGACCCTAAAGAAACGGGTTGATCCATAGAAAACCCTGTTTCTAATAGAAAATCAACCTTAAGTGTATCTCCAACTTTTATGGTTACTGTTTTAGAAATCGAAGTATACATTACAAATCCAGAAGTAAGCACATACTCTCCTTCATCAACACCAAACGTATAATTACCATTAACATCTGTAGTCGTGGTTTTATCTGTACCTTCTATTACAACTCTTGCACCTGGTAAATTACCAAATTGATCTGAAACATTTCCTTGGATTACAGCCCTGGATTGAGAAAAAGCTATACAACTAAAGAGAAAAAAGAATAGTACAGTAAGATATATTCTATACTGTACTAATACTAGTTGGAGTATATTTTTTGATTTAGCGCTAATGTGTTTACTTATTTAAGCTTTAATCTGATTATTTCTAGGGGTAAAATCAAAGCAATTACATATTTCGCAAAGTACAAATTTTTCCTAGAATACCATAAGATATCAAGCCACAACACCTTGTGTCATACTTGGGGAGAAACCGCCGCATATTTACCATCAAAATACTTAGTAGTAATCTTATAAACGATTTCTTTGGTAAGCATCTTTTTTTCAAATTCCTTTATTTCAGAAATACCTTTTGCACGTTCTTTTTCTTCGTCATTTAATTCAGCACCAAGCATTAGTACTATAATAGATCCTTTATACTTATCATCCAGTTTTTGGTATTCAGAAATAAACTCCCATCCATTCATAACCGGCATATTAAGATCTAAGAAAATGATCTCGGGTAGTACTCCAGATAGAATGTAATCTAGTGCTTCTTGTCCATTCTCAACAACCACAACCTCATCTACACATTCTGCTTTTTTAATAATGGTTTTATTAAAAAAGTTAGTAGCCCTGCTATCATCAATCAATAAGAAATGTTTTAATTTCTTCATTTACTAAGAATATTTATCCATATAAAAATTTAGATAATCATTTCAACCTAATACATTAACTATCAAAATGATTTTTTAGTACATTATCTAATAACCCCAAAGACAATGGTTTATTTATAAAATCATCTACCGAATGATTTTTTGCTGATTCCCGTACATCATCAGGATTAGATGATGTTGATAATAAAATTACCTTAATACCTTGTGTGAGATTTTGATCAAGTTTAGAAAACTCTGTCAAAAATTCCCATCCATTCATAGCTGGCATATTAATATCTAAAAAAATAAGGTCGGGTTTAGTAGCTGCATTATCTTTTACAGCATTAAGATACTCGAGAGCTGCCATTCCGCTTTGCACAGTATTTACCTGCTGAAAGCCTTCATGTTTGGTAACAACTCTTTCGTTAAAGAAATTTGTGGCCTTATCATCATCTATTAATAAGACGCAATTTACCAATGTATACATATGACGATTCCAATTACCCTTTAAAGAAAATAAACTTATTTGACATTTCATAACAAAACTATATTTAATAAAATAGTTTTCGTTTAACAACACATATTTTACGGTAAAATAAACTAATCAGGTTTGATTTATGGTGTAGAGATAATTTCAAATATCAAATTAATACGATTATATTGCGAATATTAGTTTTGACAAAGTTTTAATAAAGACTCTAAAAAATAAGTGTAACTTTAATCAAAGTCAGTCGTCTTATAGTTCTATTAATTGTCTGCAAGGAATATATGCTTGAAAAAATAAAAAATAAGTGCAAGAGCACATCTTTAAGGTATACGTATTATAGTCATATCGAGGAAATACCTAAGGCTAAATGGAATTTAGCAAATCCAAACAACAATATTTTCCTATCCTTAGAGTATCTAAAAACTCTGGAAGACACTCTTTCTGAAACTATTCGATTTAAATATATCCTATTTTATCATAAAGAAACTCCGGTAGCTATTGCTGCAACACAGCTTATCAAATTTAATTCTGCTCAATTAAAATTTCAAGAGTTTCCATGTAGAATTAGTGACACTATAAAGAACACCTTATTCAAAAATCTGGATGTAAAAGTATTAGTATGTGGTAATTTATTTTCTTGTGGCGAACATGGTTTTGTATACAATTCTGATAAATTAAACGCAAAAGAAGCTTTTGAAAGCCTATCTAATGCTTTACGCGAAATACGAAAGTCTGAGAACACAGATAAACCCTCATTTATATTATTAAAGGAATTCTGGCCACACTCTTTTGACAATAGTGATTATATAAAAGAGCATGATTTTAGAGAGTTTGAAATTGACGTTAATATGGTGCTCAATATTCACCCCGATTGGAAGACCTTTGATGATTATCTGGGAAGTATGCGGACTAAATTTAGAACCAGGGCCAAAAAAGTTTTCAAAAACTCTGAAAAGATTGTTGTAAAAGACTTTACTGCCGAAGATATTGATATGTTTCAAGATAAAATTAATGAATTGTATCTGTCTGTAATTGAAAAAGCAGATTTTAAAATCGGAAAATTAAATGCTTCCACTTTTAAGAGTTTAAAGCAGATTCTTAATGAGTCATTCATTTTCAAAGGATACTTTCTAAATGAAAAATTAGTAGGCTTCACCACATCCTTTATTTTGGATGATGTAGTAGATGCAAACCACATTGGTATAGATTACGATTACAATAAAGAATACGATATTTACCAAAAAATGCTCTACGACTATGTTGATCTTGCCATTTCAAAAAAAGTAAAAGAACTTAGATTAGGAAGAACCGCGGAAATCATAAAAAGTTGCGTAGGTGCAAAACCTGTAGAAATGAAATTATATGTTCGACATGGCAATTCTATCTCTAACACATTACTAAAACCCTTAGTAGAGCTAATTTCTCCTAATGATTATGAAGTTAGAAATCCTTTCAAACTTCAACTAGATTAATCTATGGATTCATTAACTCAAATCGTACTGGGCGCAGCCGTTGGCGAGGCCTCTTTGGGCAAAAAAGTTGGTAACAAAGCGATGCTTTGGGGTGCAGTAGCAGGAACCATTCCTGACTTAGACGTATTATCCAAACTTTTTGTAGACAATGTAACAGCTAATGAGCTACATAGAGGATTTTCACACTCTATACTATTCAGTATTCTGGCGGCACCTCTATTTGGATGGTTACTATCAAAACTCTATAAAAACAATGAAGCCGATTGGAAAGATTGGACTAAATTGATGTTTCTAGGTTTATTTACCCACCCAATTCTCGATGCATTCACTACCTGGGGGACTCAATTGTTCTGGCCATTTAATTATAAAGTGGCTATTAACAATATTTTTGTTGTTGATCCCTTATACACCATACCGTTTTTGATTTTCGTAATCATAGCTATGTGCTACAAGAGAACTCATCCGAAGAGGAAAAAGTACAATAACCTTGGATTATATATTAGTAGTAGTTATATGGTTATTACATTAGTATTGCAGCAAACTGCAACAGCCAATTTTTCTAATAACCTAGAAAATCAACACATCCAATACAATGAGATACAAACTCGTCCTACTCCACTAAATAGCATCTTATGGACAGCCAATATAGAAACCAACGACTCATTCTTAATCGGCTATTACTCTTTATTAGATGAGGATGACAGAATTGATTTTTCAGAGTTCCCAAAAAATCATCATTTATTAGGCGAAATGAGAAATGACCCCCTGATCCCAAGATTGATTAAGCTTTCTGAAGGATGGTATACTATTGAAAAAAATAATGAAAGTTTATATTTTAACGACCTAAGATTCGGAACATTTGGTATAGGCGATAAGGCAAAACGTTTTGTCTTTAGTTATGAATTATATTATGATGATAACGGAAACTTAAAAGCTAAAGAAAGAGAGCGAGATGTAGAAGAAGCATCGCCATTACTTAAAAAATTGTTCACCCGAGTTTTAGGAAATAAATCATAAAAAAAAGGATCCGAAAATTCAGATCCTTTTTTTATTGTACTCTTATATTTTTATGCGAATTGGCAAATTACACCTCCCATTAATGCTAAACATACGGTCCAGTATCCTACATTAACAAGAATATATTTAAATCCTTTTCTCTCAAAAAGTGCATTAGTTCCTAATACAGGTAATACAAAGAATATCCCGGCTATCACTCCATGTAAGGCTCCGTGTTTGAATGTTCTAAAATTCTCTCCATATTTGGCCATAAAGTCCTGTGCATATTGATATGTTTCGGTTCCTTCTTTCATCAAATCGGGATCATTCATTAACGTGGAGAAAAACCCAAACTGATGAATTACCAAGGTATTTAACATCATCGCGAGGAAGAAACTAAACACATAGCTTAAGATAAAAATCAAAGCCATATTCCCTCCTTTTAAGTCTTCTGGAGTAAACCCGCATGCATTCATCCAAGCGGTTCCAAAAACCTTAGGGTTATACCATATAAAACCTAACACCATTGGTATTAAGGCCGCAAGTGCTGCAATCAAAAAATTAACTTCCATGTTGATTAGTATTTAAAGTTGTTTCTCAAATATAGGGAAAAACAATTTATCTGTTTTCACCAAACCAAATACAACAAACGGATAGAGAACCCTATTAGGAGTACCCCCGTGATTCTAAAAAAAGTAGTAAGACGTTGTACTGATATAAATTTCTTTACTCTACCTGATAAAAACACCTTCAATAAATCAGTTGTAAGTATCCCCAATAAAACGGCTATAAGAAAAATACTCAAAGATTGAGTTTCTGGATAGTTAAATTTTCCATAGTTAAAAATTCCAATCCAAACTACGAAAACAAAAGGATTAAAAAAATTAACACTAAAACCTTTTATAAAAAACGTCTGAAGCCCTCTTGTATTAATAGAAACCTCTGTAGTGATTTTTGCTTTTTTAATGAGGTAATTAACACCCAAAATAAACACTATAATGCTGCCAACAATACCAATCCAAAATTGGTTACCTTCAATGTTAACAAAAGATGAAAGACCATAATAACATAGTGCGACACAAATAATATCGCTTACAATTATCCCCAAAGCAACAGCGATACCAGCTTTGGAACCCGACTGAAAACTACTATTAAGTAATAAAAAGAAAACGGGGCCTACAAAAATGATCATTCCTAGACCTATAGCAAAACCTTCAAAAAATGACATTGAATTACAAATACTAATTACGTATGTAAATATATAGTAATTATTAAGAAAGTATGACAAATCTCATTCTGTCCACATAGACTTTTATATACATTAGTAGTATGAAGAATACTATTGCCGAAAGAATTTTTGATTTCCTAAAAGACTATCCTCCATTTTATGTTCTTCCGAAAGAGGAACTCTACACAGTTTCAAAGAATGTTAAAGTAGTATACTTGCAAAAAGATCAACACGTATTTAAAACCGATGAAAAAATTCATGATCACTTTTACGTTGTAAAAGACGGTGCAGTTGGAATTTTTAGAGAGCAAGATCATACTTTAGTCGATGAGTGCGACGAAGGTGATATTTTTGGTCTACGTGCCTTAATCAGAAAAGGTAATTATATTCTAAGTGCCAAAGCCATAGAAGAGAGTATTTTATATAGCATCTCTTCAGAATTACTCGAAAAAGTAATAAATACAAATGCTAAGGCAAATAAATACTTACTAGAAAGCTTTGTAGCCAACATCCGAAATCCTTATTCTACTAAGAATAAAGATTCATTATTTACACAAGTAGAAGGTCTTCAAAAAAAAGAATCCCACCTCACCGAAGTGCAGTCTGTGCAATACTCAAAGAATCCTATCACATGTTCTTCAAATACTACTATTCAAGAAGCTGCACAGATTATGAGCTCGAATCGAATAGGCTCGATAGTAATTACTAAAAAAGAAAAACCTTTAGGAATTATTACAGATAAAGATTTACGAAATAAGATTGCAACGGGACAATTTTCAATTCAAGAAGCTGTAAAAAGACTCATGTCTTCGCCGGTAATTACATACCCAAAAAATATTACCATTGCTGAAGCACAAATTGCCATGCTTCAGCATAGTATATCGCATTTATGTATCACCACAGACGGCACCTTGAACTCTAAACTTGTGGGTATTTTATCTGAACATGATATCGTGGTGATTCATGGTAATAATCCTTCTGTGCTAATCAAAGAAGTAAAACGTTCTAAAACCGATAAAGACCTTAAATATATTCGGAAAAAAACGCAGCAATTACTAGAAGGCTATATTGCACAAAATGTTCCCATCTTTTTTATCTCTAAGATCATTTCGGCTATTAATGAAGCTATTACAAAAAAAACAATCTCTATAGCTATTGAAGAAATGGATACTCCCCCTCCCACAGAATTTAGCTGGTTAGCTATAGGAAGTCAGGGCAGAAAAGAACAGTTACTACTAACAGATCAGGATAATGCATTGGTATTCGACAACCTGTCTAAAGAAAAATATGCTCAAACCAAAAATTATTTTCTCTCGCTTGCTGATAAGGTTACCAAAAAACTAAATACAATTGGTTTCGAATTCTGTCCAGCCAATATGATGGCTAGCAACCCTCGGTGGTGTTTATCTCTTGATGAATGGAAGCAACAGTTTAACAATTGGATAACCAAACCCGATGAGGACAAAATCATGCTATGTACTATATTTTTTGATTATAATTTGATGTATGGTAATAAGGATATAGTAAACGAAATGTCTGAAAGTATTTTTGAGTCTATAGGTTCCTATACCATTTTTCTTAACTTCTTGGGGTTAAATGCCTTAAAAAACCCTCCTCCTCTTAGTTTTTTTAGACAATTTTTGGTAGAACACAGCGGAGAACACAAGGATCAGTTCGACATCAAAGCTCGAGCACTCATGCCATTAGTAGATGCAGCACGTTTACTCATTCTTTCGCATGCTATCAAAGATTTTAATAATACTGTTTTACGATTTGAAAAATTAGCAGAAATCGAACCTCAAAATAAAGATCTATATGATTCCTGCATAAATGCTTTTAAAACACTACTTCAATTCAGGACTCAACAAGGATTGCAACAGGATAACTCCGGACGATTTATCGATCTTAAATCCCTAAACAAAACAGATCGACTTAAACTAAAGAGATGTTTTAAACCTATAAAAGACATACAGGAATTAATACGTGTACGTTTTAACCTATCACAAATATTATAAATATGTTGACTTGGTTACAACATAAAGATTATCCTGAATTTTGGAAGAAATATCAAAGTCACTTTAAGAACAAAACTGAATATAATCTAAATACTGCTCGCTTTGTGGTTTTTGATACCGAAACTACTGGTCTTAACAGAAAAATAGATCGTATTCTATCTATCGGAGCTATTTCAACAATAGGAAACACTATGGATGTGGCAGATAGTCTTGAAATATATCTTCAACAAGACATGTTCAATTCGGAAACTGTTGAGATACATGGAATTCTAAAAGAAGGGAACACTACAAAATATGAAGAAAAAGAAGCACTCATACAGTTTTTGGACTATGTAAAAAATGCCATCCTGGTTGCACATCATGCGGCCTTCGATATTTCAATGATTAATGAATGTTTAGCAAGGCAAAACTTACCAAAATTAAAGAACAAAGTACTAGACACAGGATTATTATTCAAGAAAACAAACCTTAGTAGTATATATAAAGACAAATTGTACTCTCTAGATGAGTTATGCAAGTTGTTTGGTATCAAAAAACATGATCGACATACAGCATCTGGTGATGCCTACCTTACCGGTATTGTATTTTTGAAGATTATAGGAGAACTATCAAAAACACGAAAAACTACCTTAAAAAGCCTATTTAATAATCCAAACCGAAGAGGGCTATTATAATTCAAAATAAACTTTACAATTCGTTTTTATTGCACTTGTATTTCACTATAACCCAATTATTTTAACCCATAATTTATACAAAAAAGTCAATGAATTCATAATTAACTTGCATTTATCGCAATAAATTACTCTCTTTAGCATCTGTTTTTATTAAATAAACAATATCTATTATGAACAGCAAATACAAAGTCAAGGTAAATAAAACCTTAGAGTTTGACCTTACCAATAAAGATGTTTCTAAAGTTGATACCATACAAACTTCAGAAAATCAATATCATATTCTTCAGGAGGATAAATCATACCATACTGAAGTGATACAATCAGATTTCAACAATAAAAAATATACTGTAAAAGTTAACCACAATATCTACCAGGTTGATATTGCCAATGCATTGGATTTACAAATTGAAGCTATGGGATTCTCGATCGGGGCTTCAAAACAGGTAAACGCCATTAAAGCGCCAATGCCAGGACTGCTACTTGAAATTCATGTAAAAGTTGATCAACAAGTACAAGAAGATGACCCTTTATTAATTCTTGAAGCTATGAAAATGGAGAATGTTATTCTTTCTCCAAGAGACGGAGTTATTAAATCTATTTCTGCCATTAAAGGTGATGCGGTAGATAAGGGACAATTGTTAATAGAATTCGCTTGAACCCATAATGGGTATTAAATAGGACAATCTGTTCTAATATAGTTTATTATGAAAAAGTTATTAGTTGCTAACAGAGGTGAAATTGCGATAAGAGTAATGACCACCGCTCAAAAAATGGGGATCAAAACAGTAGCAGTATACTCTACTATTGATCGAAATGCACCTCATGTACGGTTTGCCGATGAGGCTGTTTGTATTGGGGAAGCCCCTTCTAATCAATCCTATCTACTAGGATCAAAAATCATTGAAGTTGCCAAAAGATTACATGTAGATGCTATACACCCAGGGTATGGATTCTTAAGTGAGAATGCAGATTTTGCCGAAGAAGTAGAAAAAAACAATCTTATATTTATAGGTCCAAAGTCAAAAGCCATACAGGTAATGGGAAGTAAACTGGCCGCTAAAGATGCTGTAAAAGCATATGGTATCCCAATGGTTCCTGGTATAGACGAAGCTATTACCGATGTAAATAAAGCAAAAACAATTGCAAAAGAAATTGGATTTCCAATATTAATCAAAGCATCTGCAGGTGGTGGTGGTAAAGGAATGCGTGTTGTAGAAAAAGAAAGCGACCTAGAATCACAAATGCAGCGTGCTATTAGTGAAGCGACCTCGGCATTTGGTGATGGTTCAGTGTTTATTGAAAAATATGTAGCCTCGCCAAGGCATATCGAGATCCAGGTAATGGCAGATAGTCATGGTAATGTAATTCACTTATTTGAAAGAGAATGTAGTGTACAACGACGACATCAAAAAGTAGTAGAAGAAGCTCCTTCAGCTGTACTCACTCCCGAACTACGTGCAAAAATGGGCGAAGCCGCAATTAAAGTAGCAAAAGCATGTGATTACCTGGGCGCCGGAACTGTTGAATTCCTTTTAGATGAAAATAACAATTTCTATTTCCTGGAAATGAATACCAGGTTACAGGTAGAACATCCTGTTACCGAACTCATCTCGGGAGTAGACTTGGTCGAACTTCAAATAAAAGTTGCTCGAGGTGAGAAACTACCAATGCAACAAGAAGATTTACAGATCAACGGGCATGCCTTAGAACTCAGGGTCTATGCCGAAGATCCCTTAAATGACTTTTTACCAAGTGTAGGGCACCTGGACACCTATAAAATCCCTATCGGAGAAGGAATTCGGGTAGATAATGGTTTTGAAGAAGGTATGGATATCCCTATCTACTACGATCCTATGTTAGCTAAACTAATAACGTATGGTAAAACACGTGAAGAAGCAATTCAACTAATGATCAAAGCCATTGATAACTATCATGTCGAAGGGGTACAAACTACTCTACCCTTCGGAAAATTTGTATGCGAGCACGATGCCTTCAGATCAGGAAAATTTGATACACATTTTGTGAAAAAATACTATTCTGCAGAAAAAATACAAGCCGTAACACAAGAAGAAGCTAAAATTGCGGCTATGATTGCCATGAAACAATATCTAAAAGACCAGGAAACATTACGATTACCTGTTAAATGAATATCAAATACTGAATATTGAATACTGAATATTGAATACTGAATACTGAATATTGAATACTGAATACTGAATATCAAATACTGAATACTGAATACTGAATACTGAATACTGAATACTGAATACTAAGTACTAAAAACATGGATTCAAAAATAAAAACACTACAAGAAAAAATAGACCAGGCAAAGTTAGGTGGAGGTGAACAACGCATTGCAAAACAACATGAAAAGAAAAAGTTAACTGCGCGTGAACGAGTTGCATATATCCTAGATGAAGGTTCTTTTGAAGAAATAGGAATTCTGGTTACCCATCGAACCACAGATTTTGGGATGGAAAAAGAAATCTACTATGGCGATGGTGTTGTTACTGGCTACGGAACCATAAACGGAAGATTAGTTTACATTTTTGCACAGGATTTTACCGTTTTTGGTGGAGCTCTATCCGAAACCCATGCCGAAAAGATCTGCAAAGTGATGGATATGGCCGTTAAAATGGGAGCTCCGATTATTGGACTTAATGATTCTGGTGGTGCTCGAATTCAGGAAGGAGTTCGTTCTCTGGGTGGTTATGCAGATATCTTTCATAGAAACGTGCAAGCCTCGGGTGTAATTCCCCAAATCTCTGCCATTATGGGTCCATGTGCTGGTGGAGCAGTATATTCTCCTGCAATGACAGACTTTACAATTATGGTAGAAGATACCAGCTATATGTTTGTTACCGGTCCCAATGTAGTAAAAACTGTAACCAATGAAGAAGTAACCTCAGAAGAACTTGGCGGTGCAAGTACACATTCTACCAAGTCTGGAGTAGCGCATGTTACTTCTGGTAACGATATCGAATGCCTTGAAGACGTAAAGAAACTATTAAGTTACCTGCCACAAAGCAATAAAGAAGTTGCCAAAAAGCTACCGTATACCTTAGAAGACGAAGCACGTGAAGTGCTCTCTGATATTGTGCCCGATAACCCCAACAAACCCTATGATATGCATGCGGTGATTGGTGGAATTATCGATGAAGATTCCTTTTATGAGATTCATAAAGACTATGCAGAGAATATTATCGTTGGTTTTGCCCGTCTGGGCGGAAGAAGCGTTGGTATTGTTGCCAACCAACCTATGTTTTTGGCTGGAGTACTAGATGTAAACAGTTCTAAAAAAGCAGCACGTTTCACACGTTTCTGTGATTGTTTTAATATTCCATTACTTGTACTGGTAGATGTTCCCGGGTTTTTACCAGGTACAGATCAGGAATGGAACGGGATTATTATTCACGGAGCAAAACTATTATATGCCTTAAGCGAGGCCACTGTACCTAAAGTAACAGTGATTACACGTAAGGCCTATGGCGGTGCTTATGATGTAATGAATTCTAAGCATATTGGTGCAGATCTTAACTTTGCATGGCCTACAGCAGAAATTGCTGTGATGGGAGCCAAAGGTGCTAGTGAGATTATCTTTAAACGAGAGATCAAAGCAGCAGATAATCCTGAAGCAAAACTTGCAGAAAAAGAAGCTGAGTATGCTGAAAAATTTGCAAATCCATATCAAGCAGCGCAACGTGGTTTTATAGACGAAGTAATTCTACCACAAAACACAAGACGTAAACTCCTAAAAGCATTTAGCATGCTTGAGGATAAAACTATAGATCGTCCTAAGCGTAAGCATGGGAATATTCCTTTATGAGCACATCACAAACCCAAATAATTCCTTTGCCATGCTATCCTTTTTTTTAGTTTTGCACTTTTAAAGAAAATGATATGATTTCTGTAGAGGGTATTGCGGTAGAGTTTAGTGGCGAAACATTGTTCAATAATGTTTCATTTGTGATTAATGAGAATGATAAGATTGCCCTTATGGGTAAGAATGGTGCGGGTAAATCTACGATGATGAAGATCATTGCCGGGGTACAAAAAGCAACACGAGGAAATATACGATGCCCAAAAGAAGCCGTAATCGCATATCTACCACAACACCTTTTGACCGATGATAACTGTACGGTCTTTGAAGAGGCTTCTAAAGCTTTTGGGCATATCGCTGCCATGCAACAGGAGATGGATCATCTTAACAAGGAACTCGAAACTCGTACAGATTATGAATCTGAGGAGTACATGAATATCATCCAAAAGGTAACAGACTTAGGCGAAAAATTCTATGCTATCGAAGAAGTAAACTATGATGCCGAAATCGAGAAAGCTTTACAAGGGTTAGGATTTAAAAGGGAAGATTTCACCCGACCAACCAGTGAGTTTAGTGGCGGATGGCGTATGCGAATCGAACTTGCAAAAATCTTATTACAAAAACCAGATCTTATTCTGCTTGATGAGCCTACTAACCACGTAGATATAGAATCTGTAATCTGGCTCGAGGATTTTTTGATCAATAAAGCAAAAGCGGTGATTGTTATTTCGCATGATAAAGCATTTATTGATAACATCACTAACCGTACTATCGAAGTAACGATGGGAAGGATTTACGATTATAAAGCAAACTACTCACATTACCTTCAGTTACGAGAAGATCGACGAGCACACCAGGTCAAAGCTTACGAAGAGCAACAAAAATTTATTGCAGATACCAAAGGTTTTATAGAACGGTTTAAAGGTACCTATTCTAAAACCAACCAAGTCAACTCTAGGGAGCGTATGCTAGAAAAGTTACAAATTATAGAGATCGATGAGATCGATACTTCGGCATTAAAGCTTCGCTTCCCTCCTTCGCAACGATCGGGAGATTATCCTGTAATTGCCAAAGAGCTGTCCAAAAGTTATGGAGATCATGTAGTATTTAAAAATGCTAACTTATCCATTGCCCGAGGAGAAAAAGTATCGTTTGTTGGTCGTAATGGTGAGGGTAAATCGACCATGATCAAAGCCATTATGGGTGAGATCGATGTTGAGGGTGAATGCGCTCTAGGTCATAATGCCAAAGTGGGTTATTTTGCACAAAATCAGGCTTCTTTATTGGATACTAACCTTACTGTTTTTCAAACGGTAGATGAAGTGGCCGAAGGAGATATCAGAACACAGATCAAAAACATCCTGGGACAATTTATGTTTAGTGGTGATGATATCGATAAAAAAGTATCGGTACTTTCTGGTGGAGAAAAAACTCGACTAGCCATGGTTAAGCTATTATTAGAACCCGTCAATGTTTTAATTCTTGATGAGCCCACCAATCATTTGGACATTAAATCAAAAGATGTACTCAAAGAAGCTTTATTGGCATTTGATGGCACCTTGATATTGGTGTCTCACGACCGTGATTTTTTACAAGGATTGTCTCAAAAGGTATTTGAGTTTAAAGACCAAAGAGTTATTGAGCATTTTGAAACGATTGATGAGTTTTTGATCAGAAATAGGATCGAAAACCTGAAGCAAATTGACTTGAAAGCTTAACTGCTTAAGGATTACAATCTGGGTGTATTTTATAATCACTTGCATGGATTACACATCTATGCTATTGGGACTATTTTGTTATTCTAGAAAGTACTTTGATCTCTATACCTATCAAAACGAATATCACGATAACTTCTAACAAAAAGTAGAGCACTCCTATACCAGTTAATCTATGATAGAAATACACTACTAACCCAATGGTAAGACAGCAATACATCAGATTAGCGATTGCAATACCTTTTAGATAAGGCTTCCAGTTTCTGGAGATAAAAAAATGACAGCTCATAGAATATATTGCATACATTAAAGCCACTAAAGACAAAATATAAAGTATTTTTGGTGGCATCCCAAAATAATCTTCGAGTCTTGTAAGAATTACGCCTAAAAAGAAAGCAGTAAGCAATGCTCCCAAACCATCAATTAGAAAAAGCTTCTTGGGATTTGAGATCATACGTTTGTTATTAATTTATAATCTTCATTCTACTTGTTTTACTCTTCTGTTTCAATGTTTACCAGCATCTTTAAACTGCCAAAGCACATTAACGATAGTCCATTTCCCATTTAGTTTTATAATATGCATATAATCTATCCATTCATCGGCAATTAGTTTTACCGAGGCTGTTTTGTCAACAACATCTAATATCACCACTTCTTTTTTAGGGTTTTCGGGAAACCTATCTCCGTTTTTATTATACGTTTCGGCCAATAATACCATGGCATCCTTAAACGTTTCTCTTAAATATTCTTTCTTAGTGGATGTATTGGTCCAAAAGGTTCTTTTTACCATTCTGGGATGAGCAGCACGTTCGAATTGATCAGGGTTCACATTATGCTGAGACTCGATATAATCTAATGCAACTTGTTTTATATCTAGAGAATCTTGTGCCGTTTGCCCGTTCATTTTAAATATTAAAAATAAAAGAACAATAGGTAAATACATACTTCTACTCATAATTATCTAATCTTAATGTATATAGTACTATAAAAGTATCGTTTTTGTTTTATACTGCCTCTTTCAAGTCGTATAAATGTATTAAAAAAGCAGAAGTTTTAGTGGCTTCTGCTTAATTAGCTCTTCATTCACAATATTCTAGTGCGCTTTATACATATTCTCCCATGTAGATTTATATTTTTTAAAGTATTTTGAACCAATACCACCCACTGCAGCTGTGGTGATCCCAACGATGGCATAAAATATAACGGCTATGTTTTGTTTTAGATCTAGCCAAAAGGGTATTCGGGTAAATATTTCTGCAAAAAAAGCACAATAGAGCCCGATTACGCTCCAATACATAAAGTTGAAATGATATACAAAATATTCCTTGGGCCGTTTGAAAATCATGGGTACTATACCTGCTAATAATACGATGCTACTAATAACCGCGAAGATATGCAGGATCCCAAATCTTCCGTGTAGTTGATAAATCATAAAGGAAGTAATCAGTAAAATCAGCATAGCTATCGCATACACATACCCTATTCTTTTGTGTTTTTGAGTTCCTTTGGTTAAACCCAATACAAAAGTTCCGGTAATCAATGCGATAATAGATGCAATGAAGTGTATGATTCCTGTAGTACTCGAAAACATAGTGGTTCGTTTAGATGTACAACTAATGTATCACTAAATCCAAATAACCAAAAGATTAATGCACTCAGCTGTAGGTTTAGCAAACCCAATTGTAACTAATGAAGGATGTATTGATATTGTAAGTAAAGTTTCTGATCACTCGATTTATCCTTTCTATATCGCCACTAATCACAGACTAGCGGTAGCGGGGATGTTTCTTTACCATTTCCAAAACTGAATCCAATATGCTTGTGCATCTACTCTTCTAACTTTTTGCCCTGGCGTATTTCTTCTGTTGGTAGCTTCTCTCAACAGCCTTTTTACAAATTTATAGGTGTCAGTATTTGTTAGCTCTTTTTTGGCTAAGTAAAATGATATATCAAATAAAACGGTATCGGTTTCTTCTATTGCCTTACCTCCTCCATATTGTATTCTATCTTTTAAGTGTTTAAAAATGGGTTCTGTAAATAGGCCTTTTATATTATCATTATTCGCAGTTGTATATAAATCTTCCCAATTCTGTCCGAGAACTCTCAATTGAGTCTTTATCGATTCTACTTGGTTTGGAGCTAATCCATTTTCCCTAGCTTCACCTTCCGGCTCGGGTAAATGAAAATTGGCAAATGCCAATCCCGTTTCTGCAGAATCAGCATTCTTTTCATACTTCCTCAGGTTAGCTATATGGATTAATTCATGAATGATTGCAGCCACATAAAAATCTGGATCCCAATGGTTTGGATTTGTTCGGTCAAATCTTATAGTACTGCGACCATCCTCACGAACCACATTTGGATCAACATGAGGATCAACACCTGGAGTATTTAGAAAATCCACATAAGGTAATTGTTCTGTAGCCTCATCGTAATTTGCCCATAAATCAACGTCATCAGTCTCTAACCATGTTTCATTTTTAAATTCTGTTTCCCACATAGTATCGATATCATCATAAGTTGCTTTTTGGATAATCCTTTCATTTCCAATGGAAATATTTTCTTTATAGGACTCATTGGACATTTCTTGAAAAGCTCTTAACTGATTCACCTGTGGACTGTTGTTAGCCATCACTTGCAGCTTTCTTTGTGCGATAGTTTCAGGTCGATTATCCACAAACTCAAAAGTAGATTTACTATTACTCTTATTCTGAGAAACAGTATTAGCTATTGCTCTACTTTGATTTTCCTGATTTTTATCTGCATGTGTTTGCATAACTATTTCTTTTGAGTTGCGCTTATTGCCTATAACAATTATATACAATCACCAAGGTAACTATATATCTCAAATATTAAAAATATAGCTACAAAAGGAAACTATACACCCCAAATATCAAGAATAAAATCAGCCCACGATACCCCTTCATATAAAGGATACTACAACACAACGCAAAAAACTTTGGTCTGATACGGAATCCCGTAACATACGTAATTATTATCACCGTAATTTTGTTTCTCTTAAAACCAAGTATTAATTTTTTAACCAAAATGTTTATGTCTAAAGAAAATTTTGAAACCAAACTAGTCGTCTTAAATAAAATCGCTAATGATGACATCAAGATCCCTAATATGCCGGTAGATAATGTACTACAAGAGGCAGAAAATTTATATGTATGGGCAAGTACTGATAAAAAATATCTGATTAATAACTCGGGATTAGATTGGGCAAAATATGCCAAAGATCTACCCATTCGTGCTGGGGCCTTACGCCACGCACAATCCTTATGGGTAAGCGAACGCTATAGCCAGGAAGAGGCCAACAAAGCCTGGAAAGAACAATCCCCAAAAGCCTACGAGTTAAGAGATGACCTGCTGGATGATTATAGATATGCATTTAGAAAACGCCCAGATTTATTAGGTCGTGTACGAGAGATTGCCCATGGTAGCGGTGACGCCGATATGATCCAGGATCTAAGTGACCTAAGTGTACTGGGAAAAAGTAACCCAGGGGAGTTAACCATTGCTAAATTTAAACTGGCAAAACTAGATCTCGCAGCCCAACTCTCTAATGATATGGCAGAACTGCTGGCCAAAGCCAATGGTGCTACCCAAGAAAACTCGCTTGCCAAAGAGATACGCGATAAAGCCTTTACTCATCTAAAAGAAGCAGTAGATGAGGTGCGCGATGCTGGTAAATATGTCTTCAAAAATAATCCCGAACGGTTTAAAGGATACATTAGTAAGTATAACAGAAAATAAAACCTTTTGTACATCTAAGAACACCCCTATAATCCCCTCAAGGGGATATAATTCTCCCTTCGAAGGGGGTTAGGGAGATGTTATCACCGATATTAATTACGCCTGTCCTTGAGACACTCTACCTGTTGGCGGGCAGGCTCAAATTGACATCATTTCTTCTCTCCTGGCAATATATAATATCTTCCTGTGAACTAGTATGGCATTCCCGGCTACTATAACTACTCTCCCGGTTACTGTTTTGTGCTTCCCGGTACTTGATGTATGCTTCCCGGCGGTTAATATTGCATTCCCGGTCGCCGGGACAGGGTAATATAGTGCCGGGACTATATATATACCTGCCGGGAGCCCCCTAAGACCTGCCGGGAACGGTATACATACCGCCGGGAAGGGGTCATGACCTCCCGGGAAGGGGTAAAAACCCGCCGGGAGCTGTATTTATGCCTAAAGGGAAATAGTAGTACTCGCCATTACGAGCTTTTCGAAGCAATCTGCTTCAATTAAAAAGACTACTTCGTCGTATACTTCTTGTAGTGAGGTAGTAAATCGTCATTGCGAGTGTAACGAAGCAATCTGCTTCAATTCAAAAGACTACTTCGTTATTACCTTCTTCTTATGAAAGAATATTACTTTATCAATTATGGATTCTGGCCTGCACCAGAATGATAAAAACTTCATCGATACTACAACAAACAACTTATTTCCTTTTCTGAAGCTCGTTAACAATAAGTTCCTCGAGATCATTAAACTTGATTTTTAAAGAGGTAGACACTATGGATAATGGAGTCCCGTACATAGTAAGGTTTCTTTTCATCACTCTTTTCGACATCTTGCCTTTGGCTCTGTCAATGTACTTATCGGGCTTGTCTGTTATTAACAATAAAATTTTTGTAGATGCTATTTGTAGTATTTCAACTCCTGTAATGTCTTGCCACTCTATAAGCCCTATACTGGTTGCATTAGAGTTATCCGTGATTCCGTTATCGTCTATGATTAAACCTACTTTGTTTTCGAATAGTTTTCTTACAATTAATATAAGACATAGCCCAAAAAAAGAGACCGAGACTATTCCTATTATTCTAATACTATTTTCACTTCTAAAGCGTGACGTAATAAAGGTTGAAGGTTCTAGGATCATAAAGACTCCTGCAATCACAAAAATCAATGCTCCCAATACCAGGAGAACAATTTTTGTCTTACTTAATGGGATTTCGATCTTTTCGCTCATTGTTTTTTGATTGATTTGTAGGATAACCAAAGTACTTAATTTATTTGGAAATTGTTTGGCTCAAATTCTGTTTCCCAAGCAATAACTTTCTAATGGCTGCCAATTGAGAAAACAAAACTATAGGCACAATTACCGCTGGTAACCATACAAATGGGAAGTAGGTAACTCCAATATTAGGTTGATCAAAGGCTAATTTCTGAAATGGAGTTTGTGCACTTAATACGGCAATCGTTAGGATGTTTATGAGCAAGGCTAGGCATAAAAAGTTCCAAAATAAAAGAAACCGTCTGCCTCTGATCTTCTTCACAAACACCAAATAATAAACAACAGGTGCCGTTATCCCCGAAATGATATCAAAGTTATACCCTTCGAATGTCATATATACAGGAATCAAACCACTTAAAAACACGGCATGCAAAACCACCTCTACCGGAATGCGTACCACATGTATTAAAGTAAGCCATTTTAGATCTAATGAATCAATGAATTGCTTTCCTTTTTTAGTAAGAAACAATAACAAAACAATTAGAAAACCTGGAGCAAGTAGAAAAATAAACCTTGGTGGAACTGTGTCTGTTTTTTGATAAAATCCTGATAATCCCAGTACACCCACCCCTATGGTCCAAAGCAGTATTAGTAGAACTACTTTCTTGTTTTCATCACTTGCGATATAAAACAACCATAGGGTGGCTATGGTGGTTAAGATGAACATTATTATCGTAAACATTGATACATTCTCCATGGGTATATGTCTTAAGAAACTATAGCTAGATTGTGGTTGTATATTGTAAGCATCAGCAAAAGGATTATAGATAACTCCTTACTTTTCTTTGCATTGGGCAGAGTTTATAAGGGCCGGTTTAATTATTCTTTAGACACCTATGTCCTCATTCCACAAATCTTTGTTGGATTCAATAAATGATTTCATTAATTCTTTGCATGTCTGATCATCAACAACGACAACTTCGACACCTCTTTCTGCTAACAATTTTTCTTCTCCCAGGAAGGTTTCATTCTCGCCAATTATTACTTTAGGAATCCCATAAAGTAAAATAGTACCAGAACACATAGGACAAGGAGATAAAGTGGTATACAAAACACACTCTTGATATACACTTGCAGATTGTCTCCCGGCATTCTCAAGGGCATCCATTTCGCCATGAAGTATTACGCTACCTTCTTGTACCCTGCGATTATGTCCCCGGCCAATAATCTTACCCTTATGAACAAGCACAGAACCTATCGGTATCCCTCCTTCTGCAAGACCAGCTTTGGCTTCATTAATCGCCTCTAAAAGAAATTTATCCATGTTTTCTAGTTGTTATTTAATCAATATTCGATGATCATTACATGGTAGTTAAGATAATTATATTTCTCTAAAGAAGCAATCTGCTTCAATTGAAAAGGTTACTTCGTCGCATACTCCTCGTAGTGATGGTACAATCTTAATTCCTAATTTTATCTCCTCTTACCGGGATATAGTCTTCTTTGGTGGTTCCGTTAACGTTAACTTTCTTGAAATGTACCCATGCTCCTTTTGGTGATGCAAAATCGGGTATGTTTTGTATCTGAAAATGAAGATGTGGTTCGGTAGATTTTCCCGAGTTGCCACAAAGGCCTATTACTTCTCCTTGCTTTACTTGCTGGCCTTCTACGACCTCTACAGAATTTTGCATGAGATGCCCCAGCACTATATACTCTTTGTTTTTGGTCTCTAAAAGCACCACATTACCGGTTCCTGCATTAGAGTTCATAGCTGGCCATTTATTATCAGGTATCTTATCATAGGCATAGATTACTTTGCTATCTACGGGGGCTATAATCTCTTTTCCGAAGGCATAAAAATCCTCATTTCTGGTAGCGCCCTGGCGATGTGATTTACCATTACTGCCCATCACCCAAAAATCAGAAGCACCTTTCATGCTTGGATACGAATTATGGTAGTTATCACTTGGCTTTTTGCCTCCCCAAAACACATACCACACACCATGAAACGGTAAGATTAGCTCAGACTTATTTCGTTCTAATACAGGAGCATCTTTATATACATAATCACTAGTAATCGACATTTTGGATACTTTGCCCCTCTCATCTATACCAAAAATTACTTTGAGAGTGACCATTTTTTGGTGTACACTTCTGTAGGTATACGTATTTTTATCGATGGTGTCTAAAGTGAAAGAACGTATACGCCCTATCTGTGAAGTTATTTGGTTAAAATTGGTGTTTAGCTTTTTTAAAGAATTGCGTTTCTTCAATGTATCATCTAAAAAGCTTCTAAACTCATTAATAGCACCTGTATTGAATGCATCTATAAAGGCTTTCTCTACTTTTTGTGCGTTACTAGTATTTGCTTGAGCAAATGATGTTTTGCATGAAAAATTAAGTATAATCATTAAACAAATCACTAACCCATAGGGCCTACCAATGTTACTCGAATAGTATAAATTCATGTTGCGTAGCAGTTATATCGTTACTAAAATAACTCTATAATGGTCATAGATGTTGCAAAACATAACTTCGATATCGTATCAACACTAAACTTTCTACTGCTTAACTCCTATTCTATAGTTAGTGATTCAAAACGGTTTTCTTACATAGTGATATCCTCTAAAAGTAATTACATACATATAAAATCGTGTTGCTTTCATCTCATGCGGTCTTAAAGATTAAGCATCTATATGTAAGCAACAGTAGTTAGGTATATAACTTTCCTTAGTCTTTAATCTCAAAAGTAACTTCGAGATCATATGATATTACAATGGGGCTAAAACCAGAGTTACTCGCTGTACTCTCTACCGAATAAAAACTACCCGAGGTATTAGAAGCGCGATTTTTATTGAGTTCTTTTATTTTTATAACCTTTCCTAGTGTCTGTGCAGACTGAGATAAGATCAGCTTGGCTTTTTTAAGTGCCTCGGCATAGGCCAAACTTCTACTTTTAGTAAGATATGAGTCTTTTTCGGTATGCCTTAGTTCTATTACCGAAAAATCTGTTATAATTTGATCAAACAAATTGTTGTCTTCTAAAGTTCTAGCTAGATTAATATGTTGTTGAGTGTTTTCTACACACACAAAAAGTGATTTGTTTAATCTACGCTTTTGATGCACCCCATTTTTATAGGGTTGTACAATTTGTACTGATCCTACCGTAACTTTTTCTTTACTAATATCAGTTTTACCTATAGCTTTTCGTACTTTTTCTTCTAAAATTTCTAGCACTACTTTACTATCAGGCTTTTCTTCTTTATTTAAAAAATATTCCTGAAAACTGATTTTAACAATGATCTCATTAGGAGATAGATTAACCGTTGATGACCCGGTAACGGTAATAGTTCTATCCTGATTTTGAGCTAATGCTTCAGAAACAAATACTAAAGACAGTAGTAAAAAGACTATAGAAGAAAAATACGTTTTCATGAGTACTAGTTTTTTGGGTTACACTTCTGCTGTCAATAATTAAATTTACTCATTTTTATCCGTTGGGCTGCATTACAGCTTCTGTGGTTTATTCAACTGTAATTTTTGAATACATTACAAAGCTTCATCGATTATTTTTTGCACTACCTCGGGGTTTAGCAAGGTACTTGTATCTCCCAGATTACTAATATCTTTTGAAGCTATCTTCCGTAAGATACGACGCATGATCTTACCACTACGTGTTTTGGGTAAACCAGGTACAAACTGTATTTTATCAAGCTTGGCAATAGGGCCAATACGATCGGTAATTTGTTGGTTCACTTCTTTACTCAAATTATTACGATCACGATATTCTCCTGTTTCTTTTAGAATAACATACCCATATAAAGCATTACCCTTAATATCATGCGGAAACCCTACAACAGCAGATTCTGCCACTGCCGGGTGTTCATTGATCGCATCTTCTATAGGTGCGGTACCCAGGTTATGGCCAGAAACAATAATTACATCATCTACCCTACCTGTAATTCTGTAATACCCAACCTCATCACGTAAGGCTCCATCTCCTGTAAAGTATTTATTTTCAAAAGCCGAAAAATAGGTCTCTTTATATCGTTGATGATTTCCCCAAATGGTTCTTGCCATTGATGGCCACGGAAACTTGATACACAATCGCCCATCGACCTGGTTTCCTTTTATTTCTTGTCCGTTTTCATCCATCAAGGCAGGTTGTATCCCTGGCATTGGTAGCGTTGCATATGTAGGTTTGGTTGGTGTAGAATATGGGATTGGGGAGATCATAATACCTCCAGTCTCGGTTTGCCACCAGGTATCGACAATAGGGCTTTTTTTAGCTCCTACATGGTCATTGTACCAGTGCCAGGCTTCTTCATTAATGGGTTCTCCTACTGTACCTAATACTTTTAGGCTAGAAAGGTCACGATTAGTTACATAATCCAGGTTTTCTTTTGCCAATGCTCTAATTGCCGTTGGTGCTGTATAGAATTGTGTGATTTTATGCTTCTCAACAATATCCCAGAAGCGTCCAAAATCGGGATATGACGGTACTCCTTCGAACATTACCGTAGTGGCCCCGTTTGCTAATGGGCCATACACGATATACGAATGCCCAGTAATCCAACCAATATCGGCAGTACACCAATAGATATCATCTTCTTTATACTGAAATACATTTTTAAAGGTATATGCTGTATATACCATATATCCAGCTGTAGTATGCAGCATTCCTTTAGGCATCCCAGTAGATCCCGAAGTGTATAGAATAAATAAAGGATCTTCGGCATCCATAATTTCGGGCACACAATCTTTATAAGCTTCATCGAGTAATGGTTGTAACCAATGATCACGACCTTCTTTCATGTTGATATCCGAGCCAATGCGCTTAGCCACCAAAACAGAAGATATTCCCGGGCAACTTTCTAAGGCTTCATCTACGATGCCCTTTAGGTCAATTGTTTTTGCTCCTCGATACGATCCATCTGATGTGATTACCATTTTGGCCTCACAATCATTAATTCTTGTAGAGAGTGCAGTGGCAGAAAACCCTGCAAAAACCACAGAATGTACCGCTCCGATCCTTGCACATGCTAGTACAGAAATGGCCAACTCGGGTATCATTGGCAAATAAATGCAAACTCTATCTCCTTTTTGGACTCCTTGTTGTTTCAGTACATTAGCAAATTTACACACACGCTCATGTAATTGTTTATAGGTAATGTGTTGCGTATCTTCATTAGGGTCGTTGGGTTCAAAAAGAATAGCTGTTTTGTGTCCCTTGTTTCGTAAATGTCTGTCGATACAATTCTCGGTGATGTTTAGTTGCGCTCCTTCGAACCATTTGATTTCAGGTTTTGTAAAGTCCCAGCTCAATACATTATCCCATTTTTTTCGCCACATGAAATGCTCTTCAGCGATTTCTGCCCAAAATGTTTCTGGATCGCGTATTGATTTTCGATAAACCTGGTAGTATTCTTCTAGATGTTTTATGTGATAATTACTCATTGTGGTTAATTTTTATATTTTTTCTTCATTTTTTATTGTCTATTTTCTCTTTAAAAAGACCAAACCAATTAGGGTTCAGTATTTTTAACTTGATAAGTACCCATAAGATCACCACAAAACAAACCCCTATAGCAATAGAATTCATAGTGGTAATAGGTGTTTCGTTTTCTAGTTGAAACCGAAGATACAATGAACCTATAGCATAAAAACATATTATTATATCTGATACCAAAGGTGTACATCTTATTTTCATTTGTATTTTCTTAAATTAAACAATAGTTGTTCATGCACAGCATCAAACCGTTAACTCAATAATTCATTTATTTCTGAAACCAGTTTCTTTACAGAAAATGGCTTGGTTAAATATTTATCAGCTCCCATTTCCAGTCCTTTTTCGATATCTGCTGCTTTATTCTTAGCTGAAAGGAATACAATTTTAGTATTCTTCAAGTTTTTATTATTCTTTATTTGTTTTAAGGTTTCGTAACCATCCACATTGGGCATCATAATATCCAACAACACGATATCCGGTATTTTATCTTCTGCTATTTGCAATGCTTCTCCACCATCTCTAGCAATGTAAACTTCAAAGTTCTTTTTCTTAAAAGTATATTCTAATGACATTACAATATTAGGTTCATCATCAACGATTAATATCTTTTTCATAGGTTTTAGTAATTTCTTTTTTTCAATGGAGTCTTAATTGTTCTTGTTTCATTATTTAGGAATTGTAAAAAGGAAACGTGCTCCTTTTTTATATTTTTTATCCACCCATATTTTTCCTTTATGGTTTTCTATTATCTTTTTACTAATGGCTAATCCTAATCCACTACCCATTGGTTTTTTAATATTCTGATGTTTTGATTGATAAAATTTATCAAAAATATAATTTATATCTTCTGCAGGTATTCCTTTTCCGTTATCTTCTACAACAACTTCTACAATTTCCTTTTTTTGATGAGCAAGTACTGTAATTGTTCCTATTTCAGGTTCTGAAAACTTGAGCGCATTAGATAACAAATTGGTTAACACCTGAAGCATCCTATCCTCGTCATAATTAGCAAAGAGTTCTTTCCCATTTTGATGAATAATAGCTACCTTTTTGTTATTGGCTATCTGTGAAATACCATTGATTGCTTTATCTATAGTTTTATCAATTTGGTTGGTTTTAATTTCTAATTGATCTCTCCCACTCGAAAGCTTTTCGAGATCCAGAATATTATGAATTAATCTTGCCAATCGATCAGAATCACTTACAATATTATCCAGAAACTTGGTTTTAAGCTCGAGAGGCATATCGTCTCCATCTGTAAGTATTTCTGACGCCGCTTTTATAGAAGTAATAGGTGTTTTTAACTCATGAGCAATAGTGTCTAAAAACTCATCTTTTATTCGATCTTGTTCTAGTAATTCTGTATTTGCAGCTCTTAATTGTTCGGCAAGTCTAGTAAGTTCTTCAGACTTTTCCTTTAGTGCCTTATTAATCGCAATGGTTTCTTTTGACTCTTCTAGTATTTTTAACACCTCAAGAAGGCTCACAGGTTCTTCTTTAGCCACACTAGCAATTAAAATTCTTGCAGATGCACTACCAATACTACCTGTAAGCAGCTTTTCGGAAAAATTGATAAGCCTTGCATCTGCCATCTCTTCTTCCTTAGAGATTCCATACTTTATATTAAAAAGATGTAATGCTCTTTCTGTTCGTTTTTCGCCCAAAAAACGATTTAACATATTTCGAATATCTGAAACATAAGCCTCTCCCTTCCATACAAATGCGCTATCTTGTAAGTTTGCATAATTACTGCTATTTATGAACATTTCTGCATAATTGCGTTCTCTATAATTTCCTTTAGATAATAAAGAAATGGTAAGAAAACTCATTGTATTTAAGAACATACTCCAGAAAAAGGAGTGAGCTTCTGGACTAAGAAAATCGACACCTAAAATTGCATAAGGTTTTAATAACTCAATTCCGAATACCCCCTGTTCTATAAATGAATTATTTTCCCTAAGTACATTTACAACAAAAGGAAGAATTAACGTATATACTACTACCAAAACTCCAACAATCATACCTGTTTTCGCAGCTTTGGCTGAACCTCGATTCCAGAAAAGCCCTATAAAAAATGAAGGAGCAAGCTGAGCAATAATTGCAAAAGATATAAGCCCTATCGAATATAATGATAATTCATAAGAAAAGTTAACATAAAAGAAGTATGCAACGATAATCAATGAAAATATTGATATTCTTCTAATATTCTTAATATAATTGGTATTCTTCTGAGGGTTTCCCTGGATAAACTTATCTAAAAAGCCGTAAGGAATAATCAAGTTATTACTTACCATTGTTGACAAGGCTAAGGTAGAAACCACCACCATAGAAATTACAGCAGAAAATCCTCCTAAAAAAACCAACATTGCCAATACAAGATTGTTATTTTGTAGTGGCAAAAGAAGTATATAATAGTCTTGATTTACTGTGCCATCAAAAGATAGGTTACCGCCCCAGGCAATAAAAATTACAAATACATTAAATAAGAGCAGATATAATGGAAACATCCATATTGCCTTTTTTAAATAACGTTCTCTATCATTCTCTACAACAGCAACATGAAACTGCCTGGGGAGTAAAAAAATTGCAAAAAACGAAAGTAGTATAGTAAACATCCAGTTAAAACCGGATTCTACCCCATTAAATGATGTTATTTGTTTGAAGTTATCAAGTTGTGAAGCCTTCTGATAAATATCAGATGTACCATCAAATAAGAAAAACGTTACATATACCCCTGCAATAAGGAAAAATGCTAATTTTAATATAGACTCTACCGCTACAGTAGTCATTATACCTTTTCTACGTTGTGAAGCATCGGTTGCTTGAGTCCCAAAAAAAGCTACAAAAATGGCGAGGAGTACTGCTATATAAAATGTTGAATCATCTAGTATGCTAGTCGACACATAACTGGTTTCATCGGTAATAATCTCAAAGGTTTCTGAAATTGCTTTTAATTGCAAAGAAATATAGGGCACAATAGCAAATACACAGATAACGGTGACCAATGCTCCCAGAAAACGATTGTTTCCATATCGTAAGGATATAAAATCTGCGATACTAGATATTTTATGTTGTTTTGAGATGCGAATGATTTTACGCATAACAAGTATCCATAAAGGTAATGAGATTACGGGTCCTAGATAAATAGTTAGAAAACTAATCCCAGACTGCGATGCAATACCAACGCTTCCGTAATAGGTCCATGCAGAACAATACACTGCTAATGACAAAACATATATATAAGGGTTATTCACCCATTTACTTTTTGAGTTTTTTTCTGCCCAAAAGGCTATCAAAAACAACAAAGCCAAATAGACAATAATGATTGATATCAAAAGATAATTATTCATAGTGTCTATATAAAATGAAAAACGAAATGATTATAGCCAATATCCAAATCAGGAAAATAAAGAAATAGATCATCGGAAACCCAAAAATTTCGCCAGAATGATCAAAAATCAATACCAACGGTGCATTCCAAAGTAAAAACAACACTAAGGAAAGTACAATGAGTTTTTGCTGATGTCGTTTCTTCATTTTTGTACAATTGATCTTATAAAGTTAGGAAAAAACGATGCTATACATATTGCATAGCATCGTATTCTTCTAAATAAAAACTAATGCGAAGATGCTTCTCCGGCTCCACTTGGGATTCTAATATGTTCTACAATTTCCTGCACTTCTTCAGGTGGCGCGGCTGTCATTCTTGAAACTACCATCGAGATAATAACATTAACTATCATTGCAATAGTACCAAACCCTTCAGGAGAAGTGCCAAACCACCATTCGCTTGCGGGTCTAGGCTCCATAACTCCTATCAAACCTGTCTTATACCGAATCATATAAAACAGCATTAGAGTAATACCTACGATCATTCCGGATACTGCACCTTGTCTATTCATCCTTTTATCAAAAATACCCAGTATTATTGCAGGAAAAAATGAAGCGGCGGCCAAACCAAAGGCCAATGCTACTACAGCCGCAACAAACCCAGGTGGGTAGATCCCAAATAATCCAGCTACGATTATAGCAAATAGAATACTTATACGCGCTGCCAAAAGTTCTCCTTTTTCAGAGATATTGGGTTTAATTTGTTTTTTGATTAAATCATGAGATATTGACGTAGAAATTACTAATAACAATCCTGCAGCAGTAGATAATGCCGCAGCTAATCCCCCTGCAGCCACCAATGCGATCACCCAATTTGGTAATTTTGCAATTTCTGGGTTAGCAAGCACCATGATATCTCTGTCTACATATAGCTCATTTGTAGAGTTATTAGCATTAGACACCAAACGTTCATTATATTGACCACGTTCTCCAGTATATTTTGGTTTTCCATCTGTAGCGCTACCCTTTACATATTGAATTTTACCATCTCCATTTTTATCAGACCAGGCTATTAACCCTGTGTTCTCCCAATTCTTAAACCATTCTGGTACAGCTTTATATTCAGTATCACTAACGGTTTCAATCAAATTTGTTCTTGCAAAAACTGCTATTGCGGGTGCCGTGGTATACAATATCGCAATAAACAAAAGTGCCAGTCCTGCGGATTTACGAGCATCCTTCACTTTAGGAACGGTAAAGAATCGTACAATTACATGTGGTAATCCAGCTGTACCTACCATAAGGGCTAATGTAATTGCAAAAACATCCCAGGTTGATTTTGATCCATCTGTATACTCATTAAACCCTAACTGAGTATGTAATGCATCTAATTTATCTAATAAAAAGGATCCATCTTCTACCGTACCTCCCATTCCTATTTGTGGAATTATATTTCCGGTCATCTGCATTGAGATAAAAAATGCAGGAACCATAAATGCAAATATCAAAACACAATATTGAGCTACCTGGGTATAGGTAATTCCTTTCATGCCTCCTAAAAAAGCAAAAACCAGCACTACCGCCATACCAATGACTACTCCCAGATTAATATCTACCTGTAAGAATTGAGAAAACACGATTCCGACTCCTCTCATTTGTCCGGCTACATAGGTAAATGATACTATAAGTGCACAAATTACTGCGACTGTTCTCGCAGTATTAGAATAATATCTATCCCCAATAAAATCTGGTACAGTAAACTTTCCGAATTTTCTTAGGTAGGGAGCTAATAATAATGCTAGCAATACATAGCCTCCGGTCCAACCCATTAAATAAACAGAACCATCATATCCGCTAAATGAAATAATCCCTGCCATCGAAATAAATGACGCTGCACTCATCCAATCGGCAGCAGTAGCCATACCATTAGCCAAGGGAGAAACTCCTCCACCCGCTACATAAAATTCTTTTGTAGAACCCGCTCTGGCCCATATAGCTATCCCAAAATAAAGAGAGAAAGTAATCCCTACTAAAATCCATGTCCATACTTGAACGCTCATAATGTAATATTTTTTTGGTTAGTATTAAGATTACTCATCGTAACCATATTTTTTATCCAGTTTATTCATTAATCGTACATATACAAAAATGAGGATCACAAATACGTAGATAGAACCTTGCTGTGCAAACCAAAACCCTAGTTTAAATCCCCCGAGTCTTATATTGTTTAATGCGTCTTTGAATAGTATTCCTGCGCCGTAAGAAACCAAGAACCAAATTGTCAATAAAATGACAAGGTATTTGAGATTCTCTTTCCAATACGCAACTGCTTTTTGTTTATCTGTCATAACTTTAGTTTTATAAATAAATCATTGCTTGTAGAGTAACAAAACTTTGTGCATCATTATCTCCATATTTTATGTTAAGAAATTCTAAGGTTAACTTAGAATTGTGACCGCTGAGATAAGCATTAGCGCCTATCCCAAATGTTGTTGCATTATCATCAATAGCATCTATTGATCTAGTATTAAATGAAGCATAGGGCTGAAACTTGGTTTTTTTGTTATCATTAGGAATCACATATCCCACATGACCATAAATCATAGAACCTGTTTCATACGTTTGCCCTAAGGTATAATTTTTTCCATAATCATTATTCTGATAGGTGGCATATGCCGTAATTGCAGATCCATTTTCTCCTAATGGGGCATCATAAAAAGCGTCTATAGCAAATATTGCTACGTCTTCGCCTTCTAGTTCTCCTGCTGAGTTAGCGATTACACTTCCATTTGGATGAAGGAAAAAACCAGCGCCTACATTAAAAATCTTTTTACCCCCAATGTATGATCCTACTTTATATGGTAAAAAATTAGATTCTTGATCCAAGAAATTATAATCAAAATACCCTGCAAAATTCTTTCCCGCATCTTTTGAACCTAACAATCTTCTACCTGCATAAACTGCGGGTTCACCCGCAATCGGATTGGCTGCTGCCTCCTGAAGGTTATTGGTGCCAGATTCGTTTATTGAAACTCTATACTGTAGTTTACCAAAGGTACCCTTGGCATAAATACCAATATGGCGAGCAAATTGATCCGATAATCCTATAGTTGCCCACGATTGCCTATTGTTATCTAATGTCATAATATTCAATGTACTTTGATTATTAAGTCTTGAGATACCATTCCAATAATGCAATCCCCCACCAATAGCATGTTTTTCTCCAAGACTATATTGCAACCAGAAATCATGAAAAAATAGTTGAGATCTATCTCCTGTTCCTATTGGACTCTGGTTATCTGCATTAAGACTATTTAAACCAAAGTGAGTGAGTATCAAAAAGTCTTTATTGATCTGGGAATACGTAAGTATACGCGCCCTACGAATACTAAAACTTGTACTACTTACCTCATCAGGTGTATCATCTTGATATCTTGCCCAAAATTGACCCCAGGAAATAACCCTGAAATACTTTGAACCCTCTTCGTTGAGTTTCACCTTGAGTCCACCTGTGTAATCGGGAGACCCTTGTGAATATGTAAACTGTAAGGTAAAAAAAATGAAGCCCAACAGTATTATTAGTTGTTTTCTCATACTTTTTTGAAGATTTAGATTAGTATTAATTTGATTTTGAGTGCACTGCTAATCTCTTAAAAAGTATGAGTTAACAAAAAACTAATATACTTTTTTGTTAATTTAATATATTTAATCCCTAAAACGCTCCCATTTTATCAGCATAAATTTATCTCCAAGCTCAGTTACCACAACTCCCGCTCCTGATAGATTATTAGCATTCTGGAAATAAGCGGATAGCTCTGAAGTATTCAATATTTTATAGGTAGGGTGATAGTTAGAATTATAGGGTCTTTTGATATTATATTTCTTTACCCAATTCATGATACTCACATGAGAAATCCCAAGAATACGCTCGATTTCTCGATAGGTTAGCCCTTCTAAATATAGCTGAAGTGCTTTGTTCACATAATAATCATCAATTTTTTTTCCAATCTTATTTACAGAAAAAAAATAACCGCAAGATTTACATTTATAACGTTGCCTTTTATTGATTACACCGCTCTTTATATACTCCCCTGAACCACAATTGGGACATGTTTCAATTTTCATATATACTTATTTAGCATAAATATATCAATTTAGCGTTAAAATTGTTAATAAATTTAATCTATTACTAAAAAAATTCTTAAAATTTACTGTATTTATAAACATCCTTCAATACTAAAACAAAGGTTATATACGTTTTCTTGAAGTAAATTTTTTGATTTAACCTAATAGTTTTATTAGGTTGATCATTTTAAAAGAAAAAATATTAGTTTTAGCTCTATGAATAATAAAAAAATTACCCAATACGCTATCTATGCTGTTGCAGTATTATGTGCTGCATTGATTAATGAACATATAATCAAATACGTAAAAAAACATGTGGATCAAGAAGGGTATCTTTTAGTACTTATAGACATGGCCATTGTAGTGCTTATTTTTGCTCCTGCTTTTGCATTGGTAACCAAATACACTAAAAAGCTTTCTAATGTATACTTAAGGACTTCTAAAAAGTTTTCTGCAAGTAATAAAAATGGGACGCTATTAGGTTTTATAATAGCGATTTTTATTTTATTTATTCTTTATGCAAGCCTAAGGCACAACCTAAATGTAGTTGACGATTTAAAAGCATTAATTCGATAAGGATTAAACGTCACAAATCATAATTCCTTCTTTTAGTGCACTTAAGGTATCATCATAGGTAGGTATAAACTCTTGAGCTACATAACCCTTGAAGCCTGTGGCTAAGATAGCCTTCATTATTGCTGGATAATTAAGCTCTTGGTTATTATTAATTTCATTTCTACCAGGTACACCACCAGTATGGTAATGTGAAATATGCTCATTATACTTTTTGATAGTAGCAATGATGTCACCTTCCATGATTTGCATATGATAGATATCATACAATAGTTTAAAATTAGGAGATCCTATTTTATCTACCAAAGCAACACCCCAAGGGGTATAATCACATTGATAATCTTTATGATCAACCTTGCTATTAAGTAACTCCATGATCAATGTTACATTATTTTTCTCTGCATGCTTCACTAATGCATCTAATCCTTTGGCGCATTGTTCCCATCCTTTTTCATCAGAAATCCCATTTCGATTACCCGAGAAAACAATTACTTGTTTTATTCCTGCATGGGATGCCTTAGAGATAAGATCTTGATATTGTGCCTGTAGGTTTTCATGGTTTTTAGAATCATTAAATCCATGCGTAATACTAGCAAAAGTATCTGTTGCAAGTGAACATTCTATACCCAAATCCTGAACAATTTTCCATTCATCTGGTTTTAACAAATCGATCCCTTTAAGCCCTATTTCCTTTCCTTTCTGAGCAAACTCTTGTAAAGGAATTTTTTGATAACACCATCGACATGCCGAATGGTTAATATTTCCTTTTAAAGTTCCCTGATTATTATTAAGAAAAGTAGGATCTTCTTGTAAACCTTTTGCCATAACTGATCCGCCTATACTCATAGCTCCAATACTTAATGACATATTTTTGACTGCTTGTCTTCGAGTGATTTTATTTTTTGCCATGATAGTCTACCTTATTTTTGTGATCAGATTAAAGATACTATTAAAAATCATATAACAAAATCACATCCAGCAGCTTAACTTTGGTTTATGATAAAGTCTTGTATTTCTTTTTTTGTAAAAATTGGATTTGCCCCAGTACTACCTGCTACCATTGCTCCTACTGCACATGATAAATCTATTGCTTCTTGCGGCTCTTTTCCCTGAAGTAATTCGGAAATCAAAGTGGCTAAAAAAGAGTCTCCTGCCCCCACTGTATCTACTACCTTTATTGTATATCCTTTATTATGATAAAATATCCCATTATGTAACAACGTAGCACCTTTTCCTCCTTTGGTGATACAGATTTGATTTGTATTTGTATATGATGCTATTGCTTTTACTTGATCTTCAAATTTATCTTTATGTATATCAAAATGAATGCAAATCTCTTCTAGCTCTTCGTCATTTAATTTGATGAAATCTGCTTTACTCATTAATTCTGAAAGTAACGCTCTATCATAGTGAGGAGGTCTTAAATTCACATCTAAAATCTTAAAATTGGCCTTATCTAATAAATTAAGTAAGGTGTTTCTTGAAACATCATTCCTACTTGCTAAACTTCCAAAAACTATAGCATCTGATGCTTTTACTTGATCTGCAATTTTTTCAGAATATGTAATGAAATCCCAAGCAACCGGTCGGCTAATTTCATAAGTAGCAGTGTTCTCTTTATCTAATGTTACCAGTACTTCTCCTGTTTTATATTGCTTATCAACCTGAAATGTATCTGTTGATAATCCTCTATCCTTGGCGTATCTTAAAATATCCTTTCCCAAGTTATCATCTCCAATTTTGGTGATGATTGACGATTCTATCCCTATTGAATGCAATCGCAAAGCAACATTAAGCGGTGCTCCACCAACTTTTTTATGATCAGGAAATATATCCCAAAGTACTTCTCCGAAACAAGTAATTTTCATTGATTTAAAATTTATTCTAATATAAGATTAATACCCCTAAAAAAACAACCCCCAGTGGTTAACTACTCCGCTGGGGGTCTAGGCTGAAGCCAAAAAATTAAACTAACTCAACTTACACTCAATTAAACTTGCTTCAGCTTCTCTTCTATATTTTTAAGACACAAATTATTGATACTACCAATATGGCTGTGTTTTGTATTCTTTTCGGGTTTATAATTTCCTTTTTCGATATCAAGACCAATTTTCACATATGCATCTCTAAATGACATCCCTTGCATTACTAATTCATTTAAGGTATCCACACTAAAAAGATAGTCATATTTATCATTATCTAAAATATTTTTGTTAACTGTTACATTTTTTAAAGCATACATTGCCATTTCTAACGATGCTTTTAAATCCTGAATAGCCGGTATAATTCCTTCTTTTAGTAATTGTAGATCCCTGTGATATCCACTTGGTAAATTATTGGTTAATAAGGTTAACTCATAAGGCAAAGCTTGAATTTTATTGCATTTACCTCTAATTAATTCGAACACATCAGGGTTCTTCTTGTGGGGCATGATACTAGATCCGGTAGTAAACTCTGAAGGAATACCCATAAAGTCAAAATTTTGACTCATATATAAACACACATCCATAGCCAGTTTAGAAAGGGTTCCTGCTACACTACTCATGGCGAACGCTGAGGATTTTTCGGATTTTCCTCTACTCATTTGCGCTGCTACTACATTATATTTAAGTGTCTCGAAATCTAGTTCTTTGGCAGTGAATTCTCTATCAATTGGAAAAGAGCTTCCATATCCTGCAGCACTGCCTAATGGATTCTGATCTACTACTTTTAATGCGGCATTCACAAAATAGAGATCATCTATAAAACTTTCGGCATATGCAGAAAACCACAATCCAAATGAGGAAGGCATGGCAATTTGTAAATGTGTATACCCCGGAAGCAGTATATCCTTATATTTCTCTGCGCTGTTCAATAAATTTTGCGATAATTCCTTGACCTGGGATTTAATTTGTAATAGTTCATCTTTTAGATACAAATGCATGGCTACCAAAATCTGGTCATTACGAGATCTGGCAGTGTGGATTCGTTTGCCTGCATCACCAATTTTCTTAGTAAGTTCAAACTCAATTTTAGAATGCACATCTTCAAAACTATCTTCGATTACAAAAGTACCATCATCTATCTGCTTTGCCAGGGTGTTCAACTCTGTTTCGATGGCCAAAATATCTTCATCAGAAAGCAAAGCTATTTTGTGAAGCATCTTAGCATGGGCCAATGTTGCTTTTATGTCATATTTTGCAATGACCAAATCCAACTGTCTATCGTTACCAACGGTAAACATATCGATCTTCTTATCTGTTGGTAATCCTTTATCCCAAAGTTTCATCTTCTATTTTCTTTAATCTTTATCTATTTTTTAGATTCCAGCCTGCGCTGGAATGACAACTTAATGTTGATCAAACTATTCCTTCTAAAATTTTTATATACAATGCTATACCTTCTTTGATCTCATCTACATAAATAAATTCGTTAGCAGAATGTGATCTGGTAGAATCACCTGGCCCTAATTTCAACGATGGACAACTCAATACCGATTGATCTGATAAAGTTGGCGAACCGTAAGTGGTTCTCCCTGATGCGATTCCTGATTTTACAATTGGATGGTCTTCTGGAATGGAAGATGAACCCAGATGCAATGATCGTGGTTTTACCTCTACATTATCTGGCATTGCTTGTTTCACTATTTCAAGAACTTCTTCATTTTTATATTTATCATTTACCCGAATATCAACGACCAAATCACAATGCGATGGTACTACATTATGTTGGTTACCTGCATTAATCTGAGTAACAGTCATCTTGACTTTGCCTAGGGCTTCAGAGGATTTTTCAAACGCATAACTTTCGAACCACTGTATAACTTTTAATGCATTATAAATTGAATTATCATTATTAGGATGAGCTGCATGACTTGCCGTTCCTTTTATCGATACATCTAACACTAACAATCCCTTTTCGGCTATTGCCAATTGCATTAAAGTGGGTTCACCTACGATACCAAATTCTACATTTTTCAGATATTTCAGAACACTTTTTAATCCTAAAGGGCCACTGCTTTCTTCTTCAGCAGAAGTTACAATAACAAAATTGTATTTCAGACCTTCTTGTTTATAATAATGAGTAAATGTAGCCATTAACGAAACCAAGCATCCTCCTGCATCATTACTTCCTAAACCATATAATTTTCTATCTTCTACAAAAGCTTTGAACGGATCATTAGTATAATTTCCATTAGGTTTTACCGTGTCATGATGCGAGTTTAATAGAATCGTTGGTTTACTTTCATCAAAATATTTGTTATACGCCCAAATATTATTATTTTCTCTCTCGAAAGGAATATCATGTCTGATGAACCAAGACTCTATCAATCGAGCGGTCTCTTCCTCCTCTGATGAGAAAGATGGTGTCTCTATTAATTGACATAATAATTCTATTGCTTGATCTGTTAGTTCTTGTATCATTATTATAAACTCAAAGTCGTGTGTTTGGTAGTATTATCTTTTATAAAATCTGCATTTGCGATATGTACCTTATTTACATTTTTTTGTAAAGCATCAAAACAATTCTGAAGCTTTGGTAACATTCCATCTGCTATCACTTTGGCGTCTCTTAATTTTGAATATGTATCTAAATCAATATGTTCGATTACCGAATCTTTATCTTCAATATTTTCTAAAACACCTTTTAACTCAAAACAATAAAACAATGAGACATCATAAAGCCCTCCCATTGCTGAAGCAATTTCTGAAGCTATGGTATCTGCATTGGTGTTCAATAATTGTCCATTGCCATCATGTGTTACGGCACAAAAAACCGGAGTTATGTTAGACTTCAAAAAACTATCTATTATTGGTCCATTCACTTTAATCACATCACCTACATATCCATAATCAATAAATTGTACAGATCGTTTTTCTGCCAAAATCACATTAGCATCGGCCCCTGTTAATCCCAAAGCATTACAATCATTATTTTGCAATCCAGAAACAATGGTCTTGTTTAGCAATCCAGCGTATGTCATCACCACAATATTCAGATTCTTGGCAGATGTAATTCTTCGTCCGTCAATCATTTCTGTTTTTACACCCATTTTATCAGCAAGTTGGGTAGCCGATTTTCCTCCACCGTGTACCAATATTTTAGGCCCTTCGACTTTAGAGAAATCTTCAAGAAATGAATTCAAAGCTTCTTGATCTTCTATGATATTTCCACCTATTTTGGCTACTAATAATTTTTGTTTTGACATGATAAAGTTATTATCCTTTCACCTATACCCCCTCCCCAAGCAGAGGGAACAGTGATAATTTATTTATTCTTTAATATTTTTTTCAGCACTAATTGTGCTGCATAGGTTCTATTATTTGCTTGCTCAATCACTATCGAATTCTCACTATCAATTACTACATCATCTACAACTACATTCCTTCGTACTGGTAAACAATGCATAAACTTTGCATTGTTGGTAAGTTTCATCTTATCTTCAGTAATTTTCCAGGAAGCATTATCAGACAATGTTTTACCATAGTCTTCATAAGAACTCCAATTTTTTACATAAATAAAATCAGCATCCTTAAATGCATTTTCCTGGTTGTAATCAATGGGCACCTCTTTAGTAATCTGACTGGCTAACTCAAATCCCACTGGGTGGGTAATTACAAAATGTGCGTCCGTGCGCTGCATCATTTCTACAAATGAATTTGCAACCGCCTGCGGTAAAGCTTTTGGATGCGGTGCCCATGATAGTACAACCTTTGGTTTATCTGTTTTTTTATGTTCTGAAATCGTTATGGCATCAGTTAATGCTTGCAACGGGTGCCCAGTGGCACTTTCCATATTCACCACTGGAATAGTAGCGTACTTGATGAAACTCTTCAGTACTTTTTCACTATAATCATCTTCTCTATTTTCTAATTTAGCAAAAGCTCGTATGGCCAAAATATCACAATATTGAGAAACGACTTGTGCGGCTTCTTTTATATGTTCAGAATTCCCTTGATCCATAATGGTACCATCTCCATACTCAAGTGACCACCCTTCTCCTGTAAAATTCATTACAATTACGTTCATACCAAGATTTAAAGCTGCTTTTTGGGTACTTAAACGAGTACGCAGACTGGGATTAAAAAACAATAATCCAATAGTTTTATCTAATCCCAAAGTTTTATCAAACAATGGATTTTTCTTCATCTCTATCGCTTGATCAACCCAATCCGAGAGTGAATCTATATCTTGTATGGAAAAGTATTTATTCATTATACACTGCTTTACTTATTTTCGTAAATGGGATTTTGTCATGAATTGCATTAATCAAGAAATCATCCTTTAACCCATTAACCACCCAGGTTTCTATATCTGCGGTCTGTGCTATTCTGGCCGCTTCTATTTTAGATTTCATTCCTCCTGTTCCATGTGTGGAAATTTTAGTAACAATTTCATTTTCTAAAAATTCTATATCATCTACTTCATCGATTGTTTGATAGGTATTATTCTCTACCGATTCCTTTGTACAAATTCCATTTGTATTTGTAGCGATTACCAATAAATCAGCCTTTAATAAAGAGGCAGTTAGTCCTGCCAGTTTATCATTATCACCAAACTGAATTTCGTCGGTAGCTACCGTATCATTTTCATTAATGATTGGGATGTAATGATTAGCAACTAATACATTAATCGTATTCACAATATTCTTTTTGGATTGTTTCCTTTCAAAATCTGAATATGACAATAGACATTGAGAGGTCAACAACCCTAAATCTCTAAAGCTTTCTTGAAATATTCTCATCAAATGAGGTTGTCCAATAGATGCTAAAGCCTGTTTCACATTAATTTCTTTGCCGTTACTTTCTAGATTAACAAATTGTTTTGCTACAGCAATTGCTCCTGAGCTTACAATTACAAATTCATACTCATCTTGCAAAGCCACAATTTGCCTACCGATATCTTCGATCTTACCTCTAGAGATATGATCTGTCTCTTTGGTTAGGACATTAGATCCTACTTTGAGTACAATTCTCTTTCTATCTGATCTGCCCATCACCATGTATATACCATTTATTTGTTACCAAATGCTGTAATCCTATTGGACCTCTTTGGTGCAATTTATCTGTACTTATAGCTAATTCACCACCTAAACCCAATTGAAAACCATCTGTAAATCGTGTTGATGCATTATGGTACACCGCAGCACAATCTACCGATGACATAAAATTTTCAGCTTCTTCCTTATTTTTGGTTATTATTACTGCAGAATGCCCTCCACTATATTGATTGATTTTTGAAATAGCCTCTAACTCATCTTTGGTCTCACCAATCACAATTTTGTAATCCAAGAATTCCTCGTACCAAACCTTATCTCCTGATATTGTCTTGACTTCATTATATTTTGATAAAGATGCATCACCTAGTATTTCTACATTAAAATTCTTAAGGGTGGTTATAAGGTTTCTAACAAAATCCTCCTTGTTAGGAAGATTTTTGTCTATTAACACCTTATCTACTGCATTACAAGCAGAGATTTTATCTGTTTTCCCGTTAATAATATTATCTAATGCTAATGCCCTATCTGCTTCTTTATGTACATACACAAAGTTGTTTCCACGTCCACTTACAATAACAGGACAAGTAGCATGGGTTTTTACAAAATCAATTAGGTTTTCGCCTCCTCTAGGTACGATTAGATCTACATTTTGAGTTGGTTTTTCAAGAAAAGCCTGAGTTTCTTGTCTGTTATAGCTTAGGTATTCTACCCAGTCTTTTGAGATATTATTCTCTTCTAATGCCTGATGCCAAAGTTTAACAATCTCAATGTTAGAGTTCAATGATTCTTTTCCGCCTTTGAGTAAGATTTTATTTCCGGATTTGAATGCAATTCCGGCTGCTTCAATCGTAACATCGGGCCTAGATTCATAGATAATCAAAACTGTTCCAAAGGAGGCCGTTTTATTGTAAACCTGCATACCGTTATCATGCATAAACCTAAATCGCTCTACTCCCACCGGGTCATCCTGATCTGCTAACTGCTTCAGAGAAGAGATCATACCTTCAATTTTATCATCATCTACTTTAAGACGATCATACATAGCCTTATCATCTTCTATGTAAGTTTCCACATCTTTTTGGTTCGCATTAATGATTACCTCTCTTGATTGATCTACAAGAGTAATCATGCTATGCAAAACAGAATTTCTTTGTTTTATATTTAATAGTATACTCATAGTCCGACTTTTTCTACTACCAAAACATCTTGCAATGCTTCGATGAATAGATCTATTTCTCTTTTTCCTATCGTTAATGATGGAAGAATCCTTAATAACTTTTTATTCATAGCTCCTCCGGTAAAAATATGTTTATCGTAGATGAGCTTCTTTCTTAATTCACTTACTTCAAAATCAAACTCTAATCCCAACATTAATCCTTTTCCTTTTATCTGTTTTACTCCCGGAAGACGCATTGCTTTAGATATAAAGTAATCACCTGTCATCTTAGCGTTATCTATTAAATTTTCGGTTTCGATTACTTCAAGTACGGATAATGCTGCAGCACAAGCAAGATGATTTCCACCAAAGGTAGTTCCGAGCATCCCGTAGCTTGCTTCTATATGAGGGGCAATTACTACTCCACCCACCGGAAAACCGTTACCCATACCTTTTGCTATAGTAATGATATCTGGGGTAATACCATGATATTGATGTGCAAAGAATTTCCCTGTTCTTCCATACCCTGATTGCACTTCGTCTACGATTAGCACAACACCAAACTCATGACATAAAATCTCTAGCGTTGTAAAGAACGCTGTACTCCCTTCATCTAATCCACCAACTCCTTGAATGGGTTCGATAATCACGGCACATACATCTCCTTTTTCAAATTCAGTTTTTACTAGTTCAATCTCGTTTAATGGCAAAAAGGTCACCTTTTGCTGTTTATTTAAAGGAGCGTTAATCTTAGCATTATCTGTAGCTGCAACAGCAGCAGACGTTCTACCATGAAAAGCATTATCAAATGCTACTACTCTTGACTTACCTGTATAGAAAGATGCTAATTTTAGTGCATTTTCATTAGCTTCGGCACCCGAGTTACATAAAAACAATTGATACTCTTCATAACCAGATAGCTTACCCAATTTTTCTGCTAATTTGGATTGCAGGCTATTTTGAACAGCATTCGAGTAAAAACCAATCTTCTCAACTTGATCTTTTAATTTTTTGACATAATGAGGGTGTGAATGACCAATTGAAATCACCGCATGTCCTCCATATAAATCCAAATATTCTGTTCCGTTTTTATCAATCACAATGCTATCATAGGCATTTACAGGTTCTACATCATACAACGGGTATACATCAAATAGTTTCATATTATTTATTTTGTTGGTTAATTACTGTTCAATTTCACTATGTGACTTATCAACTATTTTATGGTATTTATTTTCTCATATGAGGCCATTACTCCTTTGATCACCGAAGAACTTAATCCTTGGTGTTCCATTTCGTTTAGCCCTTCTATAGTACATCCTTGAGGCGTTGTTACTTTATCAATTTCACGCTCAGGATGGGTTCCATTTTCTGCTACTAAAGTTGCTGCTCCAATTGCGGTTTGCACTGCAATAATTTGTGCTTCATGAGGATGAAACCCCATTTGGATTCCTCCTTGTATCATTGCTCTTAGGAATCTTAGAAAAAAAGCGATTCCACTCGCTCCTAAAACCGTAGCCGCTTGCATTAATCGTTCTTCGATGATTAAAGTTTTTCCTATGGTATCGAACATCTTTTCTACTGTAGCCAGTTCTTCTTTTACATCTTCATTGGCAGCAATGCAAGTCATAGATAACTTTTTCGAAGCTCCCGTGTTTGGCATTACTCGTATTACTTTATTTTTAGGAACTACTTCATTAATCTCTTCAATTGATGTTCCTGTAACTGTAGAAATCAATATCTGATCTGTCGTAACGACGTCCTTGATTTCTTCTAAAACTACATCTAATTGTCTTGGTTGTACACACAGGATCACCCATTTTACATCCTTAATAGATTTTACAATATCTTGTGAAGTAGATACACCTAATTTTTCTTCAACCTCTTTTAGGTTATACCTGGACTTATCTACCACCGTAATATTTTCTGCTTCAAACAAGTTACTACTGGCTAATCCTGATATAATAGATTTACCTAAGTTTCCTCCTCCTATGATTGTTATTTTATTCATTTTATATTTTATTTCAACTTATCAAAGTGTTTTTTACACCTCCCGACCTTCGGCCACCCTCCTCAAGGAGGGAATTAAAAGGCGCTTGCTTTTAGTTCTAGTCCTGTTTTTTCTTCTAACCCAAACATTAAATTCATATTATGAATCGCCTGTCCTGAAGCTCCTTTGATTAAATTATCAATCACCGAAGTGACTAGTAACATTCCGTTATTTTTTGTAACATGCAGGATACACTTGTTTGTATTTACTACTTGTTTCAAATGAATTTCATCATCTGAAATGACTGTAAATTCTGCATCGGCATAAAAGGATTTATACAATTCTTTTGCTTCCTCTATATCACCTTCAAACTTAGTATACATCGTGGCATAAATTCCTTTACTGAAGTTTCCTCTATTAGGAATAAAAAATACAGGAACTTCAAAATCATGTTGTAATTGCTGAAGACTTTGCTCAATTTCTCCTAAATGTTGATGTGTAAACACCTTGTAACTTGAGAAATTATTATCTCTCCAACTAAAATGAGTTGTACCTCCTGGCATAACTCCTGCTCCTGTACTTCCGGTAGTTGCGTTAATATGAACACTATCGGTAAGTTTTCCTGCTAAAGCTAATGGCAATAATCCTAATTGAATTGCAGTTGCAAAACATCCTGGGTTAGCAATATTTTTGGCTGACTTTATCTTTTCTTTTTGCAATTCTGGTAATCCATATACAAAATCTCTTCCTAAAAATTTTTGATCTTCATTTAATCTAAAATCATTACCTAAATCAATTACTTTGGTTGATTCTGAAAAAGTATTTGACTCTAAAAATGATCTTGATCGACCATGTCCCAAACACAAAAAGAGAACCTCTACCTCTGGATTGATTGTATCTGTAAATTTAAGTTCGGTTTCTCCTATTAAATCCGGATGTTGTTTATGAATTGAAACTCCTGCATTGGTAGTACTGTACACAAAATCTAATGTTATTTTTGGGTGATGTACAAGTAATCTCAATAATTCTCCTGCTGTATATCCTGACCCTCCTATGATTCCTACTGTTATCATAATTCATTTGGATTTACGTTATGATATATTTTATTAGCATTTCCATAGATTTTAATGAAGCCTTTGGCATCATCAGCGGTCCAGGAATTATTCATTTCACCATACTGTCCGAAATCGGATTTCATCATATCAAAATTTGATTCGATTCCTTCTAAGGTAAAATGGTATGGTTTCAACTTTACTTTTACATCTCCTGTTACCGATTTCTGTGAATCTTCCATAAAAACTTCGATATTTCTCATTACAGGATCCAGGTAATTACCTTCATGTAATAACATTCCGTACCAATTGGCTAATTGTTCTTTCCAATATTGCTGCCATTTAGTTAACACATGTTTCTCTAGCAAATGATGTGCTTTGATAATAACAAGGGGAGCCGCTGCTTCGAATCCAACTCTTCCTTTAATCCCTATAATTGTGTCTCCTACATGAATATCTCTACCAATGGCAAATGCGCTAGCCAATTCTTCGAGTTTTTGAATATTTTTAACCGGTGAATCTTTGACTCCATCTAACCCTGTTAATTCTCCTTTTTCAAAATTCAGAATAATGGTTTCTTCATTCTCTTTTTGTAATTGGCTTGGATATGCTGTATCTGGTAACGCACTATGAGAGGTCAAGGTTTCTTTACCACCTACACTTGTTCCCCATATTCCTTTATTGATAGAATACTGGGCTTTCTCCCAACTGTAATGAACTCCATGTTTTTCAAGATATTCAACTTCGGCCTGACGTGAAAGTTTTAAATCCCTAATTGGGGTAATAATCTCAATTTCTGGAGCTAGAGTTTGAAAAATTACATCAAATCTGATCTGGTCATTTCCTGCTCCAGTACTTCCGTGAGCAATATATTTTGCTCCTACTTTCTTTGCGTAATTAATGACCTCTATCGCTTGAAAAATTCTTTCTGCACTTACTGAAAGTGGATAGGTGTTATTCTTTAAAACGTTACCAAAAATCAGATACTTGATTGCTTTATTATAAAAATCTTCTAATATCGTCTTATTAACATGGTCGGTACTCCCCAATTCATAGGCTCTCTTTTCGGTTTCTTCTAATTCTTTTTCAGAAAATCCTCCGGTATTTACCAAAATGGTATTCACTTCGAGGTTCTTTTCATGTATAAGGTATTTTACACAATATGAGGTATCTAAACCTCCGCTATATGCCAATACTACTTTTTCCATAGCAACAATTGTTTATTGTTTACAAGCATAGTTTGCTTGATATTTTTTAGTCTTCTTAGTACTTTCTTATTGTACCATTTTTTCTTTTTCTTTCCCTTCTTAGCAGGGTCATATAGCATTCCTGTGCAAAGACACATTTTATGATCTTTAGCCTTAAGAATATCATAATTGGTACATGTCATACAACCAGACCAAAACTTAGGATCATTTGTTAACTCAGAAAATGTAACAGGTTTATAACCCAAATCAGAGTTGATCTTCATTACTGCCAATCCTGTAGTGATACCAAACACTTTGGCTGTAGGATACTTTTTTAAAGAATGATTAAATGTAAATTCTTTAATTTCTTTTGCTAGTCCTTGATTTCTAAAATCCGGATGCACTATTAATCCAGAATGTGCGACATATTTCTCATGTCCCCAAACCTCTATGTAGCAAAATCCCGCAAACTGATTACCGGATAGTGCTATGATTGCATTTCCGTTTTGCATCTTTGTTTTTACATAGTCCGGAGTACGCTTAGCAATACCGGTACCTCTTACTTTTGCAGAGTCTGATATTACATCGCATATTTCATCTGCATACTGAAGATGGTTGTTATTTGCTATATGTATTTCTATCTTTTTCATCTGTTTATTTTCATTCCTTTTTAAAGGTCAGATGGAATTCGTCATGTTTACCTTATTAGGTTAATGCCGAATACATTAGTATTATTTACTTCATAAACGGACTAGGTTTATGAAAAAAATATATTAAATTTTTAGGAATAGATTCCGAATAGGATTCGAATGTAGAGTAGCTATTAAAAAAATATAGAGATTGTATACTTTCAAATACTATATAACCACATCGAAAAATGGAATTTGTCTCTAGGGGAAGTAGGACGCACCTACTTCAAAAGAAAATTAGACCCCCAAGGGGCGGCGAATACGGTATACAGGTATTAAGACATTACCTAATTTGTTCAAAGATTGAACACTAACTCCTGAATAAATATTTTTTACCGTTTTCATAATAGTAACTCTAAATCGTCGGCCGTAGCCCCTTTCGTTAACTAGATGGTACAATATTACATAAAAACTAAATACACAATATAAGATTGATCATAAATTTTTGTAAAAATATGATTTTCACAAAATCATCATCTATAATTTGCGATATACTCAAGTAAATACCCTTAATATAGCATATACGTACAAAAATATATACCCTAGTATACTTCAACGATTGGTTCTAAAAAATAAATTGATTTTATACGTACTAAAACTAATAATGATCTTTATGTGGACGATAAAAAAACAAGAACTTTCTATATCTTTTTAGAATAGATAGGTGTTTTCTTTAGATTTTGTATTAAATTGGTCACCCAATTATTCAATCACTTTAACCCCAAAAAAAATGAAGACTATTAGACTACATTGTATACTTCTAATGACTATATGTATAGGTTTTTTGCATAGTTGTTCTTCAGATTCTGATGAGCTGGTTATACAAGAACAAGGTACCGATGAAAATAATGAAGGTAATGAAGACTCAGGAACCGGTGGCGATAACGGAGGTGATGGAGGAACTGGTGGTGACAATGGAGGCGGTACAACAAGCTCAGATATTCCTTATGAAGTTTTAGAACTTAAAAACTGGAAAATTACACTGCCAAGAGATTTTGATAATGATGATTTGGCAGATGAAGTATATCTTGATAAAAGTAAAAATGATTTTAGTGATGATCCAAGTTTTACAGCATATAAAGATGAATTCTTTTTTGTTGAGAACGGAAATGTGAGATTTTCATGCCCTACAGAAACTGGCACTCCTACTACCGGAAATTCTTCCAATACCAGAAGTGAATTAAGAGAAATGCCATCTAATGGTGATGGTGAAGCTGGGTGGGATGCCACAAATGGTACTATAAAAACATTAACTTTTAAAGTAAGGGTGCTACAAACTTCTTCTACCGGGAAATTTGCTTTTGCTCAAATTCATGATTTTAAGCAAAGTGTATGGGACGATCTATTGCGAATACAGGTGCAAAGTGATACTCCTAATGCAAAAGAAGGCGATACTGGTAGGATATATATATTAGGAGATGTTACAGAAGGCAGGATCTCTGATGGATTTCCAGTTGATTTTAGAGATCTGAATTATAATGACAGGTATATCAAGAATGATTATGTGCTAGGAAACTGGTTAATATTTAAAGTAAGTGTACAAAATAGCGAGATGAAAATTTATTTAGATGATATGAACACTCCTATACGTACATATGACAATATTACGTGTAAAAGTAATTACTTCAAAGCAGGAGTCTACAATCAATCAATTAATTCAACAAGTACTGGAAATGGTATTGCTGAGTTTAGTGAAATAACAGTTACCGAAAACTTTTAATCCCTAAATTTTATACCATTTATTTTTAGAAATTAGGAATGTAAGTAACCTTGTTTTTAAAGGATATAAAAAAAGCAGAAAGGCTTGACTTTCTGCTTTTTGCAATCTTTGGGGTAATCTTAAATTCACTTAATATTTAGTGAGTAATACTCAAGTTTTTTACTCTAACAATACCATGAGAACCGGTATATGAAGCACCTTTTACCGACTGTAGATAATTACCAACTTTAAAATAGTTTCCTTCAGTACTTGTGTCCATTTGTTGATCGAATATTCGATTACCGCCTTCAAAAAGCTCAACCAAACCATCATTATACACTAGTTTAAATGTATAACTGGTATCTAATTTGTAGGTACCGCTTAAAATTTTACTTCCTCCTTGTACCTCTTCGGTGATGTAACCACTAATTTTAATCCTTACATTTCCTGAAGATTGATCTGGATCACCAATGAACTGAACTCTGATAACATCATCTACTGTACTCGAAGGCCCATGTATTTGTCCGAAACACAATACACCGTCTTTTCCACTTTTACTTTTAGGTAATCGGTCTACTCTTACGGTCCAGGTCATCGTATTATTACCATTTTTAGCATCCCAATTTGCTAGATTACCATTTTTCAATTCTCTTAATTCTACTCTTGGATTTTGAGAATTTGAAGACCCTCCCAGTCCTCGGTAGCATTTGAAGTATGTCCATTCTCCATCAGTATAGAAATAATTTGAATCTTCATACGTACCAAATGTTTCGCCGGTAGCATCTAGTACATCATCACGATAGGTTGCTGATGAACCAGGACTGCCTGTAAAACCATTTAGTTTCCATGTATTCGAAGTAAGCCCTAATACATCTCCGGGTGAGTTTCCTCCTGGTGGCGGTGGCGGTGGCGTACCACCAGATGAGTGAATTTGAGTTTCTGTAATACTATTCCAGGCACTACTAGAGTTCCCAAAACAAGATATTCTAACATACCTAGCACTCACTTCATTAAAACTATATGTTTCTAAATTTGTAGTATTACCACTACTTCCTGTCCTTTTAGCATCATAAACTGTACTTAAACTAGAAGTAGAATTACCCACTCTAATTTTAAAATACGCTTTTCTTTGATTTCCTTTAAACCACGCTATTTTAAGACTTGATATTGTTTTTGATGAGCCTAAATCATACGTAATATATTTTCCCGAATACCCCTTTGATGACCATCTGGTATTTAAATTACCATCTAAGGTATTGGCTGGTACATTGCCATCATCACCATTAGCCGATACACTAACAGGTGTAATTACAGCTTTGGCTGTAGCGTTTTCCTGTAGTAATTCGTTAGTCTCATTATCAAACTCGCCAGTTTCACAAGATGTTATTATCAAAAAAGCAGATAATAACAATAATTTGGTGAATTGTGAAAAAGAAACTCTTCCCCAATTCATTGAATGATTTTTCATACTGTAAAGATTAGAACGTTAGTAAAAGTTTGTGTATACTATTTTGGTGCCCAATTAATAAATTGGTCAACCAATTTGTGACAATATTAGTAATTTTACAACACAACTCAAACGATTTCGTAAAAAAATAATAAAATAACTATCAAATAATCAATTTGTTAGCGTTTTAAATGAAGAATTGTCATTATCAAGTTTACTTCAAAAAAAATTCTGTAATCATTGAATCTATTGAATTCATGAAGATTATTACTATCCAATAACCGCTAGAATACTTCGGTTAAAAAGTATTAAAAATCATGTTACATGATTTCACATCTTTATCTTAAAATATTCTATCAAATATGTGATACGATCATATTTTTAATTAAATTTAGATGGTCAACCAATTAACAATTACTATGAAATCCACTTCAATAGAAAAGATTGAAAATCCAAATAAAATCAAAGAGACGGATGAGGAGATTATCATTTCAAAAATTAGGCAGCTCATTGTTTCTAAGCATTTAGAACCTGGTGATCGGCTTCCAGCAGAGAGAGAATTGGCCGTGCGATTTGGAGTAAGTCGAAATCAATTACGTCAAGCTATTCAAAAATTAGAATTTTATGGCCTTGTTAAAAAATACCCTCAAAGTGGTACTCGTATTGCAAATATTGGAGTAACCGCATTAAACGGAATGATGTCAGACATCTTACAATTGCAAAACCCTGATTTCAAATCCTTGGTAGAAACAAGAATAATCTTAGAAACCAATGCAGTACGCCTAGCGGCAACAAGAAGAACAGATGTTCAAATCTCCGAGATACAAAAGGCTCATGAGGCCTATAGTCAAAAAGCAATACAAGGACTTGAAGCTGTAGAGGAAGATCTTATGTTTCATCTTAAGCTGGCAGAAGCAAGTAATAATAGTGTAATCAACTCCTTAATGCTTGTCATTACCCCAGAAATTATTACTCATTTTGTAAAGAATAAAGTATGTAACAAAGAGGAAAACTACCTTTTGATCAAAGAACACCAGGCAATTATAGATGCTATTATAGAAAAAGATGTTGATAAAGCCGTCTCAACTCTTAATGATCACTTCAAAGAATTACATAAGTATTGTAGTGAATAAAACTCGCTTCCTTATACTGATCAAAAACAGCGAAACTATTTTTTTCATTGCATATTTTATATGTAAAACCTATTTATTCTATCAAAAAAACATCATATCAACGTCTTTTTTGAACATTTCATCAAAAAATTGGATTACTTTATTTGATTATTGATTTATATTTCTATTTTTGGTTTACCAATTTGGTTAACCAGATGAATTTCATGAAAAGAAATATATTTTATTACATACTGATTAGTATATCATTGTATTCGTGTACAAATACACAAAAGAGCAAAGTCAAAGTGAATACAATTAACTCTGTTGATGCTTTTAATGAAGCGGTTAAAGTTGCACAGCCCGGAGATTCAATAATACTGGCCAAAGGAATTTGGAAAGATGCCGAATTATTATTTGAAGCAAAAGGAACCAAAGACCAACCCATTACTTTAACTGTAGAAGAAAAAGGAGAGACCACTCTAGAAGGGGCATCTTACCTTCGTATTGCTGGCGAATATTTGGTAATTAGTGGGTTAGTTTTTAAAAATGGCTTTACTCCTACCTCTGAAGTTATTTCCTTCAAAAAAGATAAGGATAACTTTGCATCAAATTGTCGTTTAACCGAATGTGTAATTGACAATTACAGTAACCCAGAGCGTCGAGAACAAGATTATTGGATAGGTATTTATGGAAAGAACAACCGTATTGACCATAATCATATCGAAGGAAAAAGCAATTTGGGAGTAACCATGGCAGTTCGATTAAACTCCGAAAAATTCATCGAAAATCATCATCGGATTGATCATAACTATTTTGGTCCTAGACAGACTCTAGGATCGAACGGAGGAGAAACACTACGTATAGGTACAAGCCATCATTCACTAAGTAATTCAAATACAATAGTCGAATACAACTACTTTGATCGTTGCGGAGGCGAATTAGAAATCATCTCGAACAAATCTTGCCAAAACACATTTCGTAACAATGTATTTTATGAATGCAGAGGAACGCTAACCATGCGTCATGGTAATGAAACGAATGTAAACAACAATATATTTATTGGTAACGGCGTACCAAGTACCGGTGGTATTCGTGTTATTAATGGAAAACAGACTGTAGAAAACAATTATGCTATAGGGCTTACCGGGTATCGTTTTGGAGGCGCGTTAGTTGTTATGAATGGGGTTCCTAATTCACCTCTTAATCGTTATTTCCAGGTATCTGATGCTAAAATTAAGAATAATACATTTATTAATTGTGATTATATACAGTTATGCGCAGGGAGCGATGCAGAAAGAAGTGCAACTCCAATAAACTCTGTAATGCAAAATAATATTTTTTACAATGAATACAATGATAATTCATTTACCGTATACGATGATATTAATGGCATACATTTCAGTAACAATATTATAAGCCCAAATACAAAGCCCATTGCTGATAAAGGTTTTGTTACTAAAAAATTAAATTTCAAAAAAGAAGTAAATGGGTTACTCATTACGAATGAGACAATAAATGCTGGCGCTGTTATTAAAGGCGAAATTCCTACAAAAGAATCAACAGGTGCTTTCTGGTATGTAAAGGAAAATAAAACTGTTACATTTAACTCTGGTAAAACAATACAGATAGCTCCCGGAATCAATACTTTGTTCAATGCTATAAAAAATTCGGCTCCTGGTGATATTATAGAGCTAACATCTCCCTATGGATATTTGATGACCAAAAGCATAAATATCAACCACCCGATAACTATTAAATCTTTTGTAGAAAAATCTACAATTACTTTTGAGAAGAAGTCTCTTTTTGATATTCAAAACGGTGGTAGCTTGAAGCTTAGTGGGCTGATTTTTGATGGAAAAGAAGCACCCGATTATTCTGGAAATGCAGTGATTAGAACCAGTAAATATTCTATGAATAAAAATTATAAATTATTAATAGATAATTGTGATTTTGTAAACTTAGATATTAACCACTCCTACGATGTAATCAAAGTATTCAAAAATACGGTGGCAGATAGGATTCAAATAGAAAATTCGACCTTCAAAAATATATCTGGTAACGTACTCTCACTGGATAAAGAAATTGGGGAAAATGGAATTTTTAATGCAGAATTTGTCATCATAAAGAACAACACCTTTTCAGATATTAAAGGAGCAATACTAAATTTAGTAAGAGATGGTCGTGATGAAAGCACATTTGGACCATTCTTAACTTTTGACCACAATGTTGTAGACCAAGTAGGTCATGGAAAAAGAAACAAGAATAAGAAAGCTATTTCTTTGATCGGTGTTCAGAATGCTGTAATTAAGAATAGTATTTTCAATACTAGTAAGGGCATCCAAATGCATCTTGTAGTAGGTGGGTCCATAGCCAAAATATACAATAACAATTTCTTCGAGTCAGAGAAGATAATCGTGACCGGAGATCAAAAATATGAAATAGACCACCTTTGGTCTTTTGACCCTAAATTCAAGAATACCAATACATATCAACTTACCGAAGATTCTCCTTTACGCAAAAAAGGAGATGATAATCTAAACTTAGGAGTAATCAATAAATAATTATGTTCATCAAGGTAAGATTAACGTTTATCAACGTATTGAAACAAGTACTCATTGTATCAATATTAACTCTCTGTTCAAACGGTTTTACACAGGGTCATCCCAATCTAATTTTAACCAAAAAAGGAGTCGATAATATTCGAAAACAATTAGGAACTATACCAGTTTTTGATAAGACACTAGCGGAAACAAAGAAGGAAGTTGATTTAGAAATTGCCAGCGGAATTCATGTACCAATTCCAAAAGATATGGCCGGAGGTTATACACACGATCGGCATAAAAAGAATTGGTTAGTACTTCAGAAATCGGGAGTACTTTATCAACTTTTGGAAGAAGAAAAATATGCTGGTTATGTACATGATGTATTAAAGGCCTATGCAGAAATGTATCTAAAGCTTCCTTTGCATCCCCAAACCAGATCTTATGCTAGGGGGAAAATATTTTGGCAATGCTTAAATGATGCAAATTGGCTAGTCTATGTAAGTCAAGCATATGATTGTATTTATGAATACTTATCTAAAAAAGAGCGAGATTATTTAGAAAAAAATCTATTCATTCCTTACGCCAGTTTCCTTTCGGAAGAAAGCCCTCAATTTTTTAACCGAATTCATAATCATAGTACCTGGGGTAATGTAGCAGTGGGTATGATCGGTTTGGTAATGAATAATGAAGAGTTAATTAATCGAGCACTTTATGGATTAAAAAATGACAATATCAACCCTAATCTAAAAGATAATGATGGGGGATTTATTAAACCACAAGGTCAAAAAACAGGATTCTACGCTAATCTTGATGAGCCGTTTTCACCCGATGGATATTATACAGAAGGTCCGTATTATCAACGATATGCAATGTACCCTTTTATGGTTTTTGCAGAAGCATTGCAGAATGCAAAACCAGAGTTAAAAATCTTTGAATACAAAGAAGGCGTGTTACTTAAAGCAGTGTATGCCTTATTAAATTTAACAGATTCGAATGGGGAGTTTTTCCCTCTTAATGATAGCCAGAAAGGAATGTCATACTACTCCGGAGAATTAATTTCTGCAGTAAACATTGCTTATCATTTTGGCGGAAATGATACTTCCCTACTAAGTATTGCTAAACAACAAAACAAAGTACAATTAGACGATACAGGTTTAGCAATTGCCCTTGGTTTACAACAAGATAAAGCAACTTCATTTACAAAAAAATCAATTGAATTAACTGATGGCTCTGATGGTTCTAAAGGTGCCATAGGTATCTTACGCTCCAAAGATTCGGGTTTAAGTTTAGTGATGAAATACGCCGCGCAAGGTTTAAGTCATGGACATTATGATAAACTATCTTTTTCTTACTACAATAATCATAATGAAATATTGCAAGATTATGGCCTAGCGAGATTTGTAAATATTGAGCAAAAAAACGGAGGCGGTTACCTTAAAGAAAATAAGACATGGGCCAAACAAAGTATTGCCCATAATACGATCATCCAAGATGAAAACTCTCACTTTGGTGGTGATTTTAAAACCGGAAGCAATCATCATTCAGAAAAATATCTTTTTAACACTTCAAATCCTAAATTTCAGATAGTAAGTGCAAAAGAAGATAATGCGTACCCTAATACAAGACTCCATAGAACCATGATTATGCTCAAAGATGAGGATTTCGAAAATCCAGTATTAATTGATGTCATGCAATTTAATTCTGACACTATACACCAGTTTGATCTTCCATTTTATTATCATGGACAGATAATAGATACTAATTTCGAGTACAATAGTCCCAATAACCTTTCTACTCTTGGAAACAAAAACGGATATCAGCATTTATGGCTAGAAGGTAAAAGTGTATTACAAAATGATAAGACGGTGCAAACAACATGGTTATCAAGTAACACTTTTTATACATTATCTACACGCTCCAAAGCTAATGATGAATTTCTATTTGCTCGTATTGGAGCAAATGACCCTAATTTTAATTTACGAAGAGATCCTACTTTTATACTACGTAAGCCTAAAGTCAAAAATGAAGCATTTATAAGTGTAATCGAAACACATGGCTCTTATGATGCAGTTACAGAAATTGCCAAGAATACACAGAGTAACATTAAAGAAATCAAAAGATTACCTACTAAAAACACTAATTATATTGCTTGGTCAATTACGACCAAAAAAAACAAAATACATACGTTTATTTTATGTACATCAAGTGCAGATAACAAAATCATGCATACCATAAATTTGTACGGAAAGGTATATGAGTGGTCTGGCCCCTACTCCTATATCAAAGAAAATTAATTTTTATTTAATAATTATATCACATGAAAAGTTTTGGTTCAAGTAAAGAGTTTATAATAGGTAAGGAAATCCAATGGGAAACGGTTGGCGAAGGAGTTGAACGCCAAATTATGGGATACGATGACAAGATTATGTTAGTTAATGTAAAATTCGATAAAGGCGGTATCGGAGTTATGCATCAACACTACCATTCTCAAGTAACCTATGTTATTAGTGGCGAGTTTGATGTTACTATAGGGGAAGAAACAAAAACATTAAAAGGAGGAGATTCTTTTTATATTCCTCCAAATGTAACGCATGGTGCTATTTGTAAGGAATCTGGTTTTTTGATCGATGTGTTTAGCCCTATTCGGGAAGATTTTATGGAGTAAAGTCTAGTACATTTTGCTTTTCAAACGCAAAAAACTGAGCATCTTTTAATGTTCGACTCCTAAAAACTAAGAGTATTGAAAATTTTAACATTAAAAATTAGAATATTTTTTTTATTAACATTAAAATAACATATATTTGGTAAACCAATTTGGTTATCCAATTTGGTTTACCAAAAAACACAAATTCATTAATTACTTCTAAAAAACAATCAAACTACAGTCATTATGAAACAAACTAATTACTAGGGAACAAAAAAGGACAGGCGCACACCTATCCTTTTTCAAAATTACTTCTTTCAGAGAGAAGTAATACTTAAACATGCATGCTCTTTACAAATCACATGCTAGGCAAAAATACGAAATTTGTTAAAACTGTATAGTTATGTGATTAATAAAGAATGAAGAAAAAACATTCTTCATTAAGACACCTTTTAAAGGGTGAAACAAAATTGTAGGAACATAACAAAATTAAAATGAACTTTAAAATTAAATTAATTTTTATTGTCTTGGTTTTATTTCAAATTTCTTTGTCAGCCCAAGACAAATCGTATACAATAACAGGAACAATTATTGATGCGAGAGACAAAACACCGCTACCAGGGGTAAACATCCTTGTCAAAGGTACTTCTAATGGTACTTCAAGCGACTTTGATGGTAAATATTCTATACAAACTAAGCAAGGAGATATTCTTGAATTTTTGTACGTAGGATTTAAAACACAAACAGTAATCATAACTGATCAAACAGTTATAGACATTGTATTGGACGAGGATGCAGCAGAGCTAGAACAAGTTATTGTTATTGGTTATGGTACACAAAAAAAATCTTTGCTCACCGGAGCTATTTCAAAAGTTGTTAATGAAGATTTGGATCAAATTGCAGTATCTAGGATAGATGAAGCGTTGATTGGTCAAGTTTCTGGGGTAAACATCAGAACTTCTGAAGGTGAAGCTGGTTCTGCACCTACTATTCGTATACGAGGTATTGGATCGATATCTTCGAATAACGGACCTCTTGTAGTAGTCGATGGTGCCGTTGTTGATTCTGATTTTTTAACCAACATTGATATGAACAATGTAGAATCTTTTGAAATACTAAAAGATGCTGCATCTGCTGCCATTTTTGGTTCAAGAGGCTCAAATGGTGTAATTCAAATTACAACTAAACAAGGTAAAGAGGGTAAAGCAAAATTTACGTATAATACCTTTACAGGAATTAAGGAAGGTAGACGAAGTGATGCATATGATATTGATTTTGAAGGAGAATTGGAACGAGAGAGACAAATAACAGGAGGTCTTTCTTTGGGAAGTCAATTTAGACAGTTGATAAATGCCGAAAACGACTGGCAAGATATAGTCATAGATGGAGGTGTAATCCAAAGCCATAGTTTTAGTTTAAGAGGAGGTACTAAAAAAACCAAATACAATGTTAACTTAAGTTATGTTTCTGATGATGGTGTACTGTTAACAGATAGTTTTGAAAGATACCAAGCACAACTTAAGCTTAGCACAGAAGTAACTGATAAATTAAAGATAGGAACGAGTTTCTCACCTTCCTACTCAAAGCGAAGACGATTTAGCGCTACAGGTGTTTATGATGTTATACGACAACCTTCGTGGGTGCCCGCTCGTTTAGATGAATTTAATATCAATTTTGTAAACCGGGTTCGTGATGGAGGTAGATATGCTGATGCGCAAATTGGAGACTATGTATTACAAAGAATGTTTGACGATTTCGAATATCCTACTGGGGCAACAAGTATTTTTGATGGTGCTGGTAATTTTCAGGGAGTTCCTGTGGGTAGCGGGGTGGATGTTAGTAATACAAGTAATATCAATCCATTGGCAAAATTGCTCGAACGTAAACGTTTTGAAAATAGGTATAATTTTTATGGAAACTTATACGCAGATTATAAGTTTACAGATTATTTAAGTTTTAAATCAACATTCACTGCTACTTATGAAAACAGAATAAACACTGACTACCAAGGTGTTAACGCCTCAAGAAATGGCGCTGCCGCAGCAAATTCTTCATATGATACACGTAGCAGATATGCTTTAATTTCAGATAATATCTTAAGCTTTAACAAAACAGTAGGAAAACATACGATCAATGCGATTGCTGGTGTTTCTTTAGAAAATAGATTCTTTGAAGAGTCTCAAATAGAGACTAGTGGATTTACTTCAGATTTGATTCCCAATGCCGGCGGAGGTTCTATTATTAATGATGCAACTGCTTTTGAGTATGAAAACTTTTTAAATGGTTTCTTAGCTAGGGTTATTTATTCTTATGACGATAAATATTTATTTAACGCTAGTATTAGACGAGATGGTAGTTCTGTTTTTGGACGAGACGTGAAATACGGTAACTTCCCAGCCGTATCTGCTGGTTGGGTTGTTTCAAATGAACAATTCATGGATAATGCAGACTGGGTTAACCAACTTAAATTCCGAGTTAGTTACGGTATTACAGGTACTAATGCCCTTGATACTGGTTCTTTCTTAACCGATAACTACCCTTCTCTGGCATTGTTAGAAGGATCTAGCGCCGTTGTTGATGGCACTATAACTAATGGCTTCAATCCAGCTAATATCCCTAACGCTTTATTGCAATGGGAACAATCAGAAGAAATTAACCCAGGGGTTGATTTTGGTTTCTTTAACAATTTAATTTCTGGTTCATTTGATTATTATAAAAGAACTAGTGATGAATTACTTTTGGATAATCCAGTAGCTGGAACCACAGGGTTTACTTCGGCACTTGTGAATCTTGGTACGGTTGAAAATGAAGGATTTGAAGTGGAATTGCGTACACGATTGGTAAGTACAGAAAAATTCAGATGGGATGCAACTATAATAGGTTCATTTAATGAAAATACTTTGGTTGATTTTGGTGATTCAAACGGTCAAGTAGTTAATACCAATGACGGTAGTAGGTTAGTTGAATGGATCAACTTAGTAGGCCAACCTATTTCATCTTTCTATGGTTATGTATATGATAGGGATATTGATTTTGAATTTTTAAACGATCCTTTTAGGCAAGTAGGCAACAGAACCCAATTCGCTTATGCAAAAGATTTGAATGGTGATGGTTTAATAGACGAAGATGATAAAACTATTTTAGGTGATCCTTATCCAGACGTGATTTGGAGTCTTAGCAACAATTTTAGATATGGAAATATGGATTTTAGTTTCTTATTTCAAGGTAGTCATGGAGCCAAGACCTATAACTTAGGAGATCAATATGTTTTTGACTTTTTTAATAGTAATAATGTAGATTTTGATAGAGCTAGCACACCAGATCAAGAGTTTTTGGTGCAGCGTATATTTACAGATCAATTGGTACAGAACGCGGGTTATGTAGCCTTGCGTACGGTAAGTTTGGGATATAATTTCCCTAAAGAGGTTACTTCTAATTTGAATTTGACCAGTCTTAGGTTGTATGCTACCGGTCAAAACCTATTATTTATCACCGCTGATGATTATACAGGTTGGAATCCGGAACATGTGCGTGAATTAACGCCTTTAACCTTTGGTTATCAAAGAGGTGGTACGCCAATACAACAAACAATAACCTTAGGAGTAAATGTTGAATTTTAACATACCAAAAACAAAACTTATGAAATGAGCCATAACAATTAAGTTGATACTAACTGAAGTGTTCAATGGCGAATTCCATCTGACAATAAAAAACAATTAAAAAAAGAACAGATGAAACTAATAAAAATATATTCATTGTTTTGCTTGACCCTTTTCTTTTGGTCATGCGATTTAGATCCCGTGCCAACTTCTGCTGGTATTGTTGATAATTTTTTCAGAAATGATGATGAAATAACGGCTGGGATCATAAATATCTATGATGCCTTGCAAGGCAGCAACCCCCTAGAAGGCGATGGCGGTTTTAACAATCCCCATTTAGCTATTCAAATAGAATATCAAATGGCTGAGACCTTAAGCGATAATTCAAGAACAAAAAGTGGATCCCCGCAAGGCTTCGATTTTGAAACCTTTACAGTCACCCCGCAAACAGCAGCAGTAACTACATATTATCGAAGTATGTACAGAATCATTTTTTCTGCTAATGTAGTTTTGGAGAACTTAAAAAATGCCTCCAGTGAAAACGCAAATAGGTTTGAAGCAGAAGCACGTTTTTTAAGAGCTTATGCTTATTTTAATTTGGTACGCTTTTATGGTGATGTTCCTTTGGTCGACAGAGTTCTTGAATCCGCTGTGGCCGAAGATATAGAAACTTCTTTTACCAGAGTTGATGAAAATCTAATTTATGATTTAATTATCAGTGATCTTCAGTTTGCTGTAAATAGTGATTTGGATAATAGCTTTAGAACAAGAGCATCAAGGGCAGCGGCTCAAACCTTTCTTGCAAAAGTATATCTTACATTAGGAACTAATTATTTAGAAGCCCAACGCTTGTTGGAGGCTGTAATTGATAGTGGTGATTATAGTCTCGAACCCAATTTCTTGGATATTTTTTATACAGAAGCTAATGATGAGACGATATTTTCTATTGGTTTTGATGATACTATAGTTGATGATAGTCAAGGTTTTTCTGCAGAATTTTTAGATGCAGTAGGTCGTGGTACGGGTTCAAATTATGCAACAGCTGAGCTCGTAGCGGCTTTCAATACTTTTGGTGGTAATAGAGGACAATTCACTTTTAGAGAAGATCCAGGAAATCCCGGTTTATTCCAAACTGTAAAATACTTGCCAATAGCTGACGCAGATGTAGGTGTAATATCAGCCCCTGCTAATCCAAGAATTGCTGGTAATGATTGGATTGTCACACGGTATGCAGATGTATTATTACTGCATGTTGAAGCTATTCTTGCAGGTGGTCAAGAAACTAGCGCTCCTGCAGCCATTACATCTTTTCGAGCTGTTAGAGAAAGAGCAGGCATAACTGATCCTATCACAAGTATAACCAAGCAAGCATTGATGGATGAAAGACGCGTAGAATTGGCTTTTGAAAATCATCGTTTTTTAGACTTAAAACGTTTTAAAGTAGCACAAGAAGTCTTATCTGCCTTTTCAGAAGCAAACAGTTTTGACTTTCAAGCTACTGATTTATTGTTACCTATTCCGGGTGCAGAAATTGCTATTAGCCAAGGATTGTTAACACAAAACGACGGGTATTAAAAAATTAAATATAACGTTATGAGAAAAATAGTTTTAAACAACAGATTGATATCGAAAACTAGTATAGCTATGCTTTTGGTTTTTGTAGTGGTATTTGTCTCTTGTGATTTTATAGACGAATTACCAGAGGAAAACTCCATCGCCGATGAGACGCCACCCACTGCATTCTTCACCTTTACAAATGGTGTAGAAGTTGAAACCTTTACGCAAGTTACTTTTGCAAACCAATCAAATAATGCAACCAGTTACAGCTGGGATTTGGGTGACGGAAATACTTCGACTGAAATAGATCCACAGAATACCTATCCAGGGGAAGGTACTTATACAGTTACATTGACTGTTACAGATGCATTAAATCAAACTTCTACCTATTCAGAAACAATAGAATTAATTGAACCAGATGTACCAGCTGTTCCGGATCCAGTATTATTAAATGCTGATTTTGACAGGCTTCCTAAATCTTCAGGTTCTGATTGTACTTGTTCTGGGTGGATCAATACAAGTATTGGAGAACAGGGTGAATCCAGCAGTGGTAATGGTTCTGATGTTATCAAGTTTGATAACGCCGAACCGGATCACGCATATCAAGAGTTTGCAGTTACTCCAAATGCCGATTACAGAATTGAAATCCCTTTACGTTTCGAATCAGATCAAACCGGAAATTTACCAAGTCAGTTAGAAATAAGAGTTTTGGCAGGAGAAGGTTATGTAAGTAGTTACACACCTATGTACTACACAGATACTACTGAAATTCCACAAGATGGTTTTGGATACACTTCCGTAGATCAAATTGAAGAAGCTAATAATAATTTATTAATTGAGGTTATAGATAATCCAAATAGTTCCGACTACCGTATTTTTGCTTTCACCTTTAATGCTGGAGCCAATGATAGTGTTGCGCTCTTCATAAGAGGTATTGGTAATTCCGGACCAGAAGATCCCGCCGATTTTGCTATGTATGGATATGCCAGTGGCGATGAAGAAATACGAGTTGATTCTGTAACGATTACAGCTGTTAATTAATTTGTAAAATGCAAAACATTCAAAAAAACATATTACCCTTTTTAGTAATAGTATTTCTATCTGTTAACGCTACTTGTCAAACCCCGACAAGTGGTGTTACAGATTTGAGTGTTAAAAAAGAAAGGAAAAAAAAGAAAAAGAAATACAAACTTCCAAAGATAGATTTAAGTCATTGGAAAGTCACTTTACCTATAGGAAAGCCAGATGAAGTAGAACCTCCAGAAATCCTGGATTATGCAAATAATGATCTACTTAAGAAGTATATGTATAATGACTCTACCCAAGGCGCTCTTGTATTTTATGCAGTTCCTAATGCAAAAACCTCTAATACCAAATATTCCAGATCTGAATTACGTGAACAAATGATTCCTGGAGATAATAGTGTAAACTGGACATTTGAACAAGGAGGAAAAATGCGAGGACGATTAAGAATGGGGGAAATTTCCCGAGATAAAAAAGGGAAATATCATAAAACCATAATTATGCAGATTCATGGTAGACTTACTAATGAACAACGTGATTTAATCGGTCAAAAAGATAATAATGCACCTCCAATATTAAAAATATATTGGAAAGATGGAAAAGTTAGAGTTAAAACCAAAATATTAAAAAATCCAAATGCATCAAATACTGAAATTCTAAAAACCGATGCATGGACAGATGATAAAGGGTATACATTTAAGGAAGAAGTAGGCTTTAAAAAATTTACATTAGAAGTAAAAGTTACAAAAGGAAAAATGGTCATCTCGTTAAACGACAATGAGTTTGCTGTTTATAAAGATGCAAACATCAGGAGATGGGGTGTTTTCGAAAATTATTTTAAAGCAGGAAACTATTTAGGCACTAATGACAAAAATGCATTTGCCAAAGTAAAATTTTATGATTTAACCGTTAGTCACTAAGCTATGATGTCTTCAAAAAACATAATCACATATGTACATGCTACTTTAATTAACAAGTCTAGCCGTATACTAGTACTAGTATTAACTATGATTTTTTTACTATGTACAAGCTGTCAGAGTGATAATGAAAAGCAAAATAATAGCTTAGAAGAAGAAATAAACAGTAGCGACCAAGACAATGATACTACTAACGACGAAAACCCAAACACACAAAATTATACATTACCAAATATTGACCTGAGTCATTGGAAAGTCACTTTACCAATCGGGAACCCAACCGAAGTTAAACCTCCAGAAATTCTAAATTATGCTACAAATGAAGTATTAAAACCCTTTATGTACAATGATTCTACAGCTGGTGCTTTAGTTTTTCATACTTATCCAGGTTCATCTACGGCAAATTCGTCATATTCAAGAACAGAACTTAGAGAACAAATGAATCCAGGAAGCAATACAACCAATTGGACTTTTGCTCAGGGTGGAACCATGAAAGGCACTTTGGCCATGAATGAAATCACAAAAGATGGTACTGGTAAATACCATAGAACCATTATCATGCAAATTCATGGCAGACTTACTGATCAACAACGAGATTTGATTGGACAAAGGGACAATAACGCCCCTCCTATTTTAAAAATATACTGGGCTCATGGTAAAGTAAGAGTGAAAACAAAAGTATTGAAGGATATAGATGCAAGTGACACAGAGCTGTTAAGAACTGATGCCTGGGGAGATGATGAAGGATATACGTTCCCGGACTATGTTGGTTTTGAAAAATTCACACTAGAAGTTAAAGTCTCAGAAGGTAAGATGGAAATCATTTTAAATGATGAAACTTCAGTAGTATATGACGATATCAATATTCAAAAATGGGGTGTTTTTGAAAACTATTTCAAAGCAGGTAATTATTTAGTTACACGTGATGAAGGTGCCTTTGCAAAAGTTAAATATTTCGAGCTAGAAATAAATCATTGATTTAAAATATAATGTATAATTATTTGAACTATAAATTAAGGATACTATGAACAAAATGAATAAGATAGAATTGAGTTAGCCTTGTTATCGAGTTTGTTATCTTAACCCAAAGAGGTAACAAACTCTATTGATAAACAATAGACTAAATCAAACAAAATTATAAATACCTATATCCTTTTATTGTAACAAATAATTTTTTAATTTTGGAAAACCAATCTGGTTAACCAATTTATTTAATACACACTGATGACTATGAAATTAGAAATACTAACAAAGAATGAAAACCGCGAAATTCAGAAAAAAATTATTTCCCAAATACGAGATTTAATCAATTATAAAAACTTGGAACCAGGTGATAAGTTACCTTCAGAAAGAACGTTGTCCGAAAAATTTGAAGTTAGTAGAGGAAACATTAGAGAAGCCATTCAGAAACTAGAGTTTTACGGACTTTTGCAGTCCATCCCACAAAGTGGCACTTTTGTAGCGAATATTGGAGTTATTGCCATGAATGGTATGATTGAAGACATTTTACGGTTGGAGGACCCTGAATTTAAATCTTTAGTTGAAACCAGAATATTATTAGAACTAAAAACAGCCAGATTAGCAGCTTTACGAAGAACGGATGATGATTTAAAACTTATTAAAGAAGCACTTGATGCATATGCCCATAAAGTTATCAAAGGAGAAGATGCTGTTCAAGAAGATTTGTTATTTCATCTAGCAATTGCCAAAGCAAGCGGAAATAGTACTATGAATACATTCATGCTTATTATTACTCCCGGTATCATTACCAATTTTGAGAAATATCATGTATGTGATTCTAATCAAGCATTTTTGGGAATCCAAGAACATACAGATATTTATGAAGCCATTAAAATCCAAGACCCGAAGCTAGCTAAAGAAAAAATGAAAGCTCACTTCAAAATGTTATATCAATACTGTTATAGCCAAAAAGAGTAAATAAAAATGTAGAAAATAAAATTACACGCTTTTATTTTCTTCTTAAATACATAGAGGGATTCGTACTTAGACCATTTTACAAAAAGTATTTAGATAGATTTAGACCTAATCTATGACTTCAATGGCTTCTCAGTATTTTGAAATAATACCAGGCTTGCTTTACTATCTTAATAGAAGATAAAGCCTTTTAGCACATTTCAGAGAAAACTCTTTAACAAACTAAAAAATTATATGAAAGTTAAAGGATTAAGATGGTGGATTATAGGACTAGTATGTCTAGCAACGATAATAAATTATATAGACAGATCTGCACTAGGAATTATGTGGCCAGAAATGAAAAAAGATTTAGGGTTAACGGAAGAAGATTACGCCTGGATTATCAACATTTTCACCATCACTTATGCTGCTGGTAAATTTATCTCTGGTTGGGTATATGATAAAGTAGGCACTAAGATTGGGTTTGTACTATCTATCTTTTTCTGGTCGTTGGCATCTTTACTTCATTTTTTCGCCAAAGGACTGGCTTCCTTGGGTCTTTATAGAGGTATATTGGGAGTTTCAGAAGCAGGAAACTGGCCAGGAGCCGTAAAAAATAATGCAGAATGGTTTCCTATAAAAGAACGTGCTGTAGCACAAGGAATATTTAATGCTGGTGCCGCTATTGGTTCAATAATTGCCGCTCCAACAATAGCAGAATTATTTGAAGGCTATGGATGGAGATGGACTTTTATCATCATTGGTGTAATTGGTTTTTTATGGATTATCCCTTGGTTGATTTTCAATAAGAAACAACCCAAAGAGCATCCATGGATAACTAATGAAGAAAAAGAATACATCTTATCCGATCAAGAACAAAACAACGAAGAAAATAATCAAGAGAAAGCTTTGCCGCTATTAAAAATACTGAAATTTAAAGAAGCATGGGGAATATTAGCCGCTCGATTCTTTATTGAACCCATCTGGTGGTTATTTGTATTCTGGATGCCAATTTATCTTAATAAAGAATATGGATTCAACGTAAAAGAGATTGGTCTCTATGCCTGGTTCCCATATGTAGGAGCAGCTATAGGAAGTATTGCAGGTGGTTGGTATGTGCAGAGGTTAATGAAATCATTGAGTCTAGACAAAGCTAGAAAACGAGTTATCGCTCTTGGTGGAGTCATTATTTTTATTTCCATTATAGGCGCTATCCTGTTTGCAGACACACCTATCAAGTTCGTCTCCTTTGTATTTGTAGTGCTTTTTGGATTTCAATTCTCTATTAGCAACATACAAACCTTATCCAGTGATCTCTTAAAAAGTAAATCAGTAGGAGCGCTAGCCGGGCTTGCAGGTACTATCGGAGCTATTTCGGTAGCGATAATGAACTTTATTATCCCTAAAATAACAACGGTTTCTTATACTCCAGCATTTATTATTCTGGCAGTATTGGCGCCATTATCAGTACTATCGATTTTTGTGCTGATCAAAGAAATAAAACCATTAAAAGAAAAAAATTAAAACAACTTATAATAAATTATTAGAAAAAATGAATTTAAAAGGAAAAATAGCTATAGTAACTGGAGCTACCGGTGGTATTGGTTTCGAAGTTGCAAAAAGATTAGGTAACGATGGATATACTGTAATTTTAAATGGTATAGAGGATGATAAAGGAGCTCAAAGAGTAGAAGAACTTACCGCTCAAGGAATAACTGCTGAGTACTATGGATTTGACGTTACCAACGAAGATGCCGTAACCGCAAACATAAATGCGATTGGAGAAAAGTATGGTAAAATTGATGTACTGGTAAATAATGCTGGTGGATTAGGTGGACGATCCAGATTTGAAGGAATGACAACCGAATTTTACAGATCTGTAATGGCGTTAAACCTTGACTCCACTTTTTTTGTTTCAAGAGCTGCTATTCCATTCCTTAAAAAAGGAGAAAACGCTTCTATTATAAACTACACGTCAAATGCTGGATGGACTGCTGGAGGGCCTGGAGCAGGGATTTACGGAACATCTAAAGCAGCAGTTAATGCAATAACCAGAGCATTAGCAAAAGACTTGGCAGAGTATGGTATTAGAGTAAATGCTGTGTCTCCTGGTACAATTGATACTCCATTCCATGCGCAAATTAAATCAACAAAGCCCGAAGTTTTTGCATCATGGAAAAATAATATTTTATTAGGAAGATTAGGTCAACCTGAAGATGTAGCTTCTGTTGTTTCTTTCTTAGCAAGTGATAATGCTGCTTTTATAACCGCCGAAACTATTCAAATTGGTGGAGGGCAAGCTTTAGGAATTTAAAAATAAAGAAGTATACAAATTTAAATAATGGCTTATTAAGCTAGTGATTAATCATCTATATTTATAGGAAATAATGTTACTATAAATGGGGGTTTAGCTTTTGGTTAATTTTTCATTATTAATGACCATAAATCAAAATTAAAAATGAGTAAAGTAGTAACCTTTGGAGAAGTTTTAATGCGTATAGCTCCACTGGGAAATAAAAAATTAAAACAATCTAACCAACTAGAGTACTACTTTGGCGGAACAGAGGCTAATGTGGCAATTTCCCTCTCGCAATTAGGTAATAAAACAGAACATATAAGTGCTGTGTCTAATGATTTTGTGGGTGATGCTGTAAAAAGCTATCTCCAAAAGTATGGTGTAAATACCAGCTCAATCATGGATTCAAAATACCCATTAGGATTGTATTTTCTAGAAGTTGGAGCAGTTATGAGATCTAGTACTATATCATATAATAGGTCCAACACAGCATTTAGTAATATTGATCCTAAACTGATAGACTGGCATACAATTCTTGAGGATTGCACCTGGTTTCATTGGACCGGTATTACTCCTGCCTTATCTTATAATGCGTATCAAGCACTTAAAGAAGGGCTCCAAATTGCTAATGAGAAAGGAATAACAATATCCGCAGATCCGGCATACAGGAGTAATTTATGGAATTACGAAAAAAATGCAATTGACATCCTAAACGAATTAGTTAGCATGTCTACTATCTTTATTGGTGGTCCAAATGAAATTAATGAATTGTTTAAAACAACATTTTCTCATAGTAAAGAAGGTTTTGTTGCGGGTAGTAAATTATTAATTAATGAGCATTCGAGCATTAAAAAAGTGTTTGATAAAACCAGAATATCGGTTAATGCCAATTGGCATAAAATAAGAGCCCGAATGTGGAACGGAAATGAATATGCACAAACCGACGAATTAGAAATCACCCACGTGATAGATCGAATTGGTACAGGAGACGCATATGCTGCAGGGTTAATACATGGTTTATTGCACTATGATGATATTATGGCACTCGAGTTTGCTAATGCCGCATGTGCTATTAAACACACGATCGAAGGTGATGCCAATTTAGTAACCGAAAAAGAGATACTTAATATAATTCAGGGTAACCTGAGTGGTAGAATCATACGATAATGGCACAGTATACAAGAATAGAAGTCGCACAGATAATGAAAGATACGGGGATCGTACCTCTCTTCTATCATCGGGATATCGACACAGTAAAAAAGGTAATCACAGCTTGTTATAATGGAGGAGCAAGGATATTTGAATTTACAAATAGAGGAGACCATGCCCAAGACATCTTTTCAGAGCTTTCAAAATGGGTTGTTGATGCCCTTCCGGGGATGATTATTGGTATTGGATCTATTGTAGACTCTGGAACTGCTTCATTATTCATTCAAAAAGGAGCAAATTTTATCGTCTCCCCTATTTTAAACGCAGATATTGCAAAAGTTTGCAATAGACGAAAAATATCTTGGTTACCAGGGTGCGCTACCCTTACCGAGATTAATTATGCAGAAGAATTAGGCGCAGAGATCGTAAAAATATTTCCTGCAGCGCAAGTTGGTGGTCCTGATTTTGTTAAAAGCATCTTGGCACCTTGTCCCTGGTCTAGTATCATGCCAAGTGGTGGAGTTTCTCCTGAAAAAGAAAACCTTACTAAATGGTTTAAAGCAGGAGTTCATTGTGTGGGTATGGGTTCAAAACTTATCATTAAAAATAGTAATGATGATTTTGACTATGACAAGATTGAGAAATTAACCAGAAAATCAATTCAGATAGTCCATAAAATAAGAACAGAAAGTTGATCTTATGTTTTGTGTTTTTGTTATGTAGTAAACCAAAACTGAAATTAGATTACTCTTGACAATCTGTTTTTCATAATTGTCAGAAAAACCCTTGTAAAATGCTTACAGGGGTTTCTTTTGTATTAAGTAGTCACAATATGGTTCAACTAAAAAGAATAAATATAAAAGTTAAGCCCTTTATTGAGAAAGAAGTGATTACCATGAATATCCTAGACCAAAGCCAAAAGTAGGTATAATACCCTTTTCTTTTAACGCTACAGTATTGAATGATCTTTCCTTATATCTCAATGACAAATAACTCACACCGATATTAAGATCCAAGGTTAAACCACCTTCGTTTGTCCACTGGCAGCCTGTTTTAAAACCACCACCAAGTGATTGAAAATCAACATTTTGATTAATAAACAAGGGAGAAAGAAAAAAGTCAACAGTTCCTTCTTTTCCTGTTTTAACCTCTCCGCCCTGATAGTGAATTAGTGCTCCTAAGTAGAGTTTATTAATCGCTTCTGTAAAGTAGTATCTATATTGTAATGATGCTCCTTGCGACTTATATTTTGAACCACCAAGTCTAAACGCACCGACTCCAACACCCAGTAATAGAGAAGAGTGTTTCGAAACTGCTCTTTCATAAGATAATAAATCAGAGCCATCCCATAGAGCTAAGGGATTTACTTTAATTGAATTTGATCTTTCCTGGGCATGAATTCCCAAAACGGTAAAAATACTAAAGGTAATAAGTAACAACGTTTTTTTCATAATTTATTAGATTGAGTTTTTTAGTCTTAAGATTATTTTTTTTAATGTCTTATAACCTAATAATGTTACCCTTGTTCAGTATAATTTTTTATAAAAAAAATACCCGAGAATTATCTTCTCGGGTTTTTATATAGGCCCATAAATAGCCTATTTTTGGTATTGGTATATCATTAGAAAAAAATAAGACCACCTTTTCAGATGGTCTTATCATACTGTATCAATATTCTTTTATTTAGTTTCCTCCAAAAGTAAATAAAAGACCTAGATTTATTCCGAAATCGCTTACCGAAGTGTCTCCCACTTTACCTGCACTTAAATAGGAAAAATTCATATTAAGAACACCATATTTAAAACCAAGCGCTGGGCGAATAGCAAAATTTGAAGTACTTGCGGCAACTTCAAGAGCTTGCCCACTTCCCTCTATTTCTACAGCTCCAATACTTGCAAGACCTAATCCAAGACTACCGTATGGTCTAAATCCTTCTTTTGTAAAATAATAACGACCGTTTACCATATAACTTCCTAAGGCAATAGTACCATAGGATATTCCTCCATCTGCATCAGCACCAATTAAAAAATCTCCTTGGTACAGAAAAGATACATCGATATCTTCTGTCACACCATAACCAAGTTCAAAATGTCCAGAAACACCACCATCAGTAAAATCAGCGATATCTCCGGTAGGCATTGCATAACCAAGACCAAAACCAAGTTTAACTTGTGCATTTGTAGCTGTAAATCCTAATAAAGCTACTGCTGTAAAAAGTAATAATTTTTTCATAATAGATTTAAGTTTTTATCGTTTAAAGGTCTAAATATATCGATTAAAAACATTAATTAACAATTTTTTAATAAAAATTATGAATTACAAAATTATGAATCACTAAAAACAGATGGTTATAAAAGAAAGATTATGTAAAAAAATAAGAGAAACTAAAACACAATATTTATTCTTTCAAATCATACCAGGAACTGAAACAGGTCGGGCTTATCGTTTAAATAATCTCCAAAGAAATTAAGTTCTTTCATTCTTGTGATAAGTGGCTGTAGATCATTCTTGTTTTTCAACTCAATACCTACTACTGCAGGGCCATTTTCTCTGCTTGATTTTTTAGAATACTCAAAATGAGTGATATCATCATTAGGGCCTAACACCTCGCCTACAAACTGTTTTAATGCACCAGCTCGCTGAGGAAATCGTACAATAAAGTAATGCTTCAGATCTGCATATAGTAATGCTCTTTCTTTGATTTCTGCAGTGCGGGTAATATCATTATTGCTACCACTTACAATACAAACTACATTTTTTCCTTTTATTTTATCTTTATAAAATTCTAAAGCAGCAAGTGTAAGGGCTCCTGCAGGTTCAACTACTATTGCGTCTCTATTGTATAAATCTAATATTGTTTGACACACTAATCCTTCGGGAACAGTAAACATATCGGATAAGTATTCCTTGCAAATTTCAAAATTTAAATCCCCCACTTTTTGTACAGCAGCGCCATCAATAAACTTATCAATTTCAGAAATCTCCGTATTTTTATTGTTTTGAATAGACGTTAACATTGAAGGAGCTCCTTCCGGTTCTACTCCGATAATTTTGGTTTTAGGAGACAATGCTTTTAATGCACCACATAATCCCGAGGCTAATCCTCCTCCTCCTATCGCTACAAAAACATAATCGATCGGAACATCTGCTTGCTTAAATATTTCGAGACCAATAGTTCCTTGACCTTCTATGGTTTTAGGGTCTTCAAAAGGATGTACAAAGGTCTTTCCTTCAGATGTACAGGCCTTCATCGCAGCTTTTGAAGAATCATCAAAAGTGTCTCCTTCGAGAACAATTTTCACATACTCTCCTCCAAACATTTTTGTTTGCGCAATTTTTTGCTTCGGAGTTACCGACGGCATATAAATTGTTCCTTCAATTTTTAAATGATGACAAGCAAAAGCCACTCCTTGTGCGTGATTCCCTGCACTGGCACAAACCACTCCTTTTTGTAACGCTTCCTTGGTAAGTGAACTTATTTTATTAAAAGCACCTCTAATCTTATACGATCGTACACGTTGAAGATCCTCTCGTTTTAGTAAGATATTAGTGTCATATCTCCTTGAGTACCGAATACTATTCATCAAAGGAGTAACCATTGCAACTTCTTTTATCGTAGAAGCTGCTTTTTGGATATCCTCTATATCAGGGAAATATGTAGTGGTCGTGGTACTCATAATTTTACTTTATTTTTTGTCAGCCTGGATCCATCAAAGATTACACAATACACATCTCAAAAACTTTAACAGATCCGGCTAGACAAATACATTATTTGAAGCGTCATTTCAAGTGATTTTTCGTAATAAAATGAAGAAAAATTGTATCGAGAAAAGCTTCAACTATTCAAAATCTTATTCTCGATACACTTCTCCTCATGTCGAAGTACTCGAATCGACAATTTTTTTATACGATTGGCTTCATGGCGGTCATCGATGCTCTTAATCTAGCTCCAATAACTTCGATCGGGTGATTTCTTAATGCAGCATTCACTTCTATTAATTTTGCATTATCTACCCCGTTATTTTTACCTTGGTCATATGATTTACCAATTACATTGGTATCGATATTCTTCATAAAATCAGCTAATAATGGTTTACAAGCATGATCAAACAAGTAACAGCCATACTCTGCAGTATCAGAAATCACACGATTCATTTCAAATAACTTCTTACGTGCAATGGTATTAGCAATTAACGGTGTTTCATGCAAAGACTCATAATAAGCAGACTCCTCAATAATTCCAGAATCGGTCATTGCTTCAAAAGCTAACTCAACACCGGCTCTTACCATAGCTACCATTAATACTCCGTGATCATAAAATTCTTGTTCAGAAATCTCAACATTTCCTGCAGGTGTTTTCTCAAAAGCGGTTTCGCCTGTTGCAGCTCTCCAGGATAATAGGTTTTTATCATCATTAGCCCAATCTTCCATCATTGTTTTCGAAAAATGTCCGCCAATAATATCATCCATATGTTTCTGAAATAATGGGCGCATGATATCTTTTAATTCTTCAGATAATTCGAATGCTTTTAACTTTGATGGGTTTGATAAGCGGTCCATCATATTCGTGATACCGCCATATTTTAGTCCTTCGGTAATGGTTTCCCAACCGTACTGAATTAGTTTAGAAGCATATCCTTCATCTATTCCTTTCTCTACCATTTTATCAAAACACAAAATAGATCCAGTTTGCAACAAACCACAAAGAATCGTTTGTTCGCCCATTAAATCTGATTTTACTTCAGCAACAAATGACGACTCTAATACTCCTGCTCTATCTCCTCCGGTTGCTACCGCATATGCCTTGGCTTGATCCAAACCATGGCCTTGTGGATCATTTTCTGGATGAACAGCAATCAATGTTGGCACACCAAATCCTCTTTTATACTCTTCTCTTACTTCAGATCCCGGGCACTTTGGCGCGACCATAATTACGGTAAGATCTTCTCTAATCTGCATTCCCTCTTCTACGATATTAAAACCATGAGAATAGGATAATGTAGCTCCTTTTTTCATCAATGGCATCACCGTTGTAACCACCTGCGTATGTTGCTTATCTGGAGTAAGATTAATAACAACATCTGCATTGGGAACCAGTTCTTCATAAGTTCCTACATTGAATCCGTTATCGCTAGCATTTTTATAAGACTGTCTTTTTTCCTTAATCGCAGCTTCTCTAAGCGTATACGAGATGTCTAATCCCGAATCTCTCATATTCAATCCTTGGTTGAGGCCTTGTGCACCACATCCAACAATAACAATTTTTTTTCCTTTTAAGATATCAACTCCAGCCGAAAATTCTTCAGCATCCATAAACCTACATTTTCCTAATTGCGTTAATTGATCTCTTAATGATAGCGTATTAAAATAATTTGCCATTTCCTTCTTAATTAGTTGTTTTTTCCTGTTACGGAATATTGATTTTAATTTTGATTTTAGTTGTTTCTTTTTTATGGTGTATCCCTTCGACTGCACTTCGACAACACTTCGACAAGCTCAGTGTGACATCTCAGTGTGACATCTCAGGGTCGGGCTATACGCTATATCTTTTATCTCTGATCCCTTCGAGAACCTCAGGGATCAGAGATAAAAGGATGTCGCTGCTATCCCTTACACAGCTTCTTCAGTAAAACTTTCTAATATTTTAGAAATATGCATTTTATCCTTAGTTACTGCAATTCTTCCAGACCTCACAAATTGCATCAATCCATAAGGTTCTAACTTATGATATAATGCTTCTACCTCTCTTCTTCTTCCGGTTTTTTCAATTACAAAAAACTCTGGAGTTACTGTCACAATAGTAGAATTGCTATTCTTAATTACATTTTGGATTTGACGTTCTTCGAATAACAATTTCGAATCTACTTTAAACAAAGCCGTTTCTTGATAAATGGTCTCTTCATCGGTATGATAAAAAGCCCTTATTACTTCAATTTGCTTTTCGATCTGTCCTACAAGCTTTTTAACTTGTTCTTCGGTTAACTTTGCTACTATAGTGAACCGAAACACATCTTTAATCTCAGATTGCGAAGCAGTCATACTATCTAAATTGATATGACGTTTCATAAAGATAGACGAGATCCTATTTAGTAGTCCTATGTTATTTTCGGTATATACCGATATTGTATAATTTTCTTTCTTCATATCTATTCTAACCTTATATCCGAAACCGATGCTCCTGTGGGTATCATCGGAAAAACATTATTTTCTTTTTCAACACATACTTCTAAAAAGTACGGTTCTTTAGAAGCAATCATTTCATTGATAGCATTCTGTAAGTTTTCTCTTTTCGTTACTCTTTTAGCTTCAATGTGATATCCTTTTGCAATGGTTACAAAATCTGGATTTACCATTTCTGTAGAAGCATATCGTTTATCAAAGAATAACTGTTGCCATTGACGAACCATTCCTAAGAAATCGTTGTTTAGAACCACAATTTTTACGGGTACCCTAGTTTGAAAAATTGTACCTAACTCTTGTATTGTCATTTGATAACCACCATCGCCTATAATAGCGACAACTTCTCTTTCTGGTGCTCCCATTTTTGCACCAATTGCTGCAGGTAAAGCAAATCCCATAGTTCCTAAACCTCCAGAAGTAACATTACTTTTGGTTTTAGTAAACTCGGCATAACGACAAGCAATCATTTGATGCTGTCCCACATCTGATACAATAATTGCATCTCCTTTAGTTTCTTCATTTATTCCTCTAAGTACTTCGCCCATAGAAAGAGCTTCTTTTGAGGGGTGTAATTCTTCTTTGATTACTTTATCATACTCAATGGCATCGTAATCTTTAAACTCTTGTACCCAAGAATCATACGTATTAGGTTGTATCAAAGAAAGTACTTGTGCCAATGTATTTTTAACATTACCCATAACTGCCACATCCGCCTTTACATTTTTATTTATCTCTGCGGGATCAATTTCAAAATGAATTATTTTAGCTTGTTTGGCATAGGTTTCTAAGTTACCCGTAACTCTATCATCAAAACGCATTCCGATGGCCAATAGTAAATCACATTCGTTGGTTAGTTTATTTGGACCATAATTACCATGCATCCCTACCATACCTACATTTAGAGGATGGGCGGTTGGCAATGCAGATAATCCCAAGATGGTCCAGGCTGATGGAATCCCTGACTTTTCTACAAATTTTTTCAATTCCTCTTCGGCTTCTCCTAAGATCACCCCTTGACCAAAAACAATCATTGGTTTTTTAGCATTTCCAATAAGTTTTGCTGCTTCTTCAAGGCTTTTTGGATCTGTATCGGGAACTGGTTTATAACTTCTTACACCTTTACACTTTTCATAAGCAAAATCTAATTCTCCGAACTGTGCATCTTTGGTAATATCAATTAGCACAGGTCCTGGTCGACCAGAACGAGCAATATAAAATGCTTTTGCTAAAATTGTTGGTATATCCTCTGCCTTAGTGACTTGATGATTCCATTTGGTAATTGGTGTAGAGATTCCAATAATATCAGTTTCCTGAAATGCATCTGATCCTAATAAGTGCGAACCTACCTGACCCGTTATACAAACCATTGGCGTAGAATCTATTTGAGCATCAGCAATACCTGTCACAAAATTGGTAGCTCCGGGTCCAGAGGTAGCAATAGCCACTCCTACTTTACCGCTAGCTCTAGCGTATCCTTGCGCAGCATGGGTAGCTCCTTGCTCATGTCTTGTTAACACATGATGTAATTGATCTTGGTATTTGTATAACTCATCATAGACCGGCATAATTGCTCCGCCTGGATATCCATATACCAAATCTACTCCCTCTGCCAAAAGACATCGGATCACAGCTTCTGCTCCAGTCATTTTCTCTGTTGCCACTTTATTCGCTTTTTTTACGGTTTGCGTTTGTGTTTCCATACGCTGTTTTTATTTGAGGCTAGATTCATAAAAATTAGAATCTAGATTTTTTTTATATTTCGGTCTACGCCGGAATGACAAATTAATTGAAACCAATGCTACGCATTGGAGTTTTATTAGAATTCATCTGTTACACATCCTTCTGATGCAGATGAAACTGTTTTTGCATATTTATATAGCACTCCTTTGTTAAATTTTAATTCTGGTTGAACCCAAGAGGCTTTTCTATTCTTGACTTCTACTTCATCGATAGCTACCATAATAGAATTCGTTTCGGCATCAATTGTTATAACATCTCCATCTTTAACTAATCCTATTAAACCACCTTCTTGAGCTTCGGGAGTGATATGTCCAACGACAAAACCATGTGTACCACCAGAAAATCTTCCATCGGTAATTAAAGCTACATCCTTACCTAAGCCTGCTCCCATAATCGCAGCCGTAGGCTTAAGCATTTCTGGCATTCCTGGTCCTCCTTTTGGTCCTTCGTACCTGATGACGACTACATCTCCTTTTTCAACTTTTCCATCTCTAATCCCATCATTGGCAGCGTATTCACCATCAAACACTTTGGCTTTTCCTTGAAAACGTAACCCTTCTTTACCAGTAATCTTTGCTACACACCCTTCTTCTGCAAGATTTCCAAACATAATTCTAAGGTGTCCTGTTTGTTTTATTGGGTTTTCTAAAGGTTTTATTACATCCTGACCTTCAGTAAGATCCGGAACATCTAATAAGTTTTCTGCTAATGTCTTTCCGGTAACGGTTAAACAATCACCATGAAGTAGGCCTTTCTTCAATAAATATTTTAATACAGCCGGTATACCGCCAACTTCATGTACATCTTCCATCAAGTATTTTCCACTAGGCTTTAAATCTGCCAAAAAAGGAGTTTCATCACTTATTCTTTGAAAATCTGCTAATGTAAATTCTACATCTGCAGCTCTGGCGATTGCCAAAAAGTGTAAAACTGCATTGGTAGATCCACCTAAAATAGTGATCAATCTAATCGCATTTTCTATAGATTTCTTAGTAACAATATCTTTTGGTTTGATATCTTTTTCTAAAAGCAATCTCATTGCGCGACCTGCAGCAATACTTTCTTCTTCTTTATTTTTGCTTATTGCCGGGTTAGAAGAATTATATGGTAATGACATTCCTAAAGCTTCAATGGCAGAGGCCATAGTATTTGCAGTATACATTCCGCCACAAGCTCCTGCACCTGGACAAGCTTTTTCTATTACCTTTTTATATTCTGTTTGACTTATTGTACCCGCTACTTTTTCTCCCCAGGCTTCAAAGGCAGAAACTACATCGAGTTTTTTACCTGCATGATGCCCAGAGGCAATTGTACCTCCATACACCAAAATTGAAGGACGGTTTAATCGAAGCATTGCCATTAATGCCCCTGGCATATTTTTATCACAACCCACTACGGTTACCATACCATCATATGACATGGCCTGAACAACGGTTTCCATTGAATCTGCAATCACATCTCTCGAGGGTAATGAAAAACGCATTCCGGGAGTTCCCATAGAGATCCCATCACTTACACCTATGGTATTAAATATTAATCCAACAACATCTTCTTCTATGGTGCCCTTTTTGACCAATTTAGCCAGGTCATTTAAATGCATATTACAAGGATTTCCTTCATACCCTGTACTCGCAATACCTACTAATGGCTTTTTAAAATCGTCATCGGTCAAACCAATAGCATGAAGCATGGCCTGAGCTGCTGGTTGTGTGTCATCTTGAGTGACTTGTTTACTATACTTATTGATACTCATTCTTCTTTTTGTGATTTTTTTGAGAATTATTTAAAATTTTAACTAAAAAAATAAGATATATCTACCTTAATAAATAAACCACAGTATAAAATTATTTTGTTGTGGCTAAACCATTACATATTATTCAATGTCCTTACAACATCCAATAGCTACAATATCTTCATTAATACCTGATAATCAATACACTAACAATAAAACATTTACAATCACTATTTGTTAATTTTTTATCAAACATCTATTTTAACTCACAAAAAAACTCCCTTCATTTTATTAAAGGGAGCCTACTACTTTTTGCCATAACAAAATCCCTTCATCGTGAATTGATGACCATAATAATAATGACATTACTATTTATATTTTTGTGTGTATTCATTTTTAATGATTGGTAAAAAAAATTCCCTTTGCGATCACAAAGGGAATTTTATATTTAGTATACCAAAATATCCCTTTATCGAAGTGAAATAATCACCTCAATACTAATGACATTATTGATATTTATATTGTTTCTTTTCATTTACATTTCAAATATAACAAATTATATATCTGAAAACCAAGTTCTTTATTGTATTAAATCAAAAATTAAATAATCAGACATAAGATTTTCATTTTATGATTACTAACCGAGAACTATAGCCATTGTTCATCGGATTAAGAAGCTGCCCTATCGGACAGCTCCCTATTAGGCATATGAAAAAACAAGACCCCCTATTTAAACCTAACAATCCTTAAAGTTTGAACCTTTGTATTTGTTTGTATTTTTATGAAATAGTTTCCTGATTCCTTGATCTGTTCACCTAAGGTTATTTTACCAGGGTTTTTATGATACTCTTGACGTATCAATTTTTTTCCTAATATATCATAAACACTAACAGTTACTCTTTCGTTATCTAATTTTGAGACATCAATTGTAAACGTATTTTTAAATGGGTTTGGATATAAATTAACCTCATTCTCTGATACATTTAATTTAAAAGCTGAAGGCCTTTTGGTAACTAGTCCTTGATTTTCTGTAGTATTATATGCATAATCTTTTATAGTATATGACAATCCATTATTAGCTACAGTCACATAGAACCAACCATAATGGGTTTTTCCTCCTATTTGAAATTTAAACCCTATATAACCTGATTTACCGTTCCAACTTGAATAAGATGAAGAGCTTACTACAAAACTGTTTGAATTAGAGACAAAACTACTGGAAGCCCCTACTTCTACTCCTTCTTCAATTAGGGTTACATTACTAGTTGTTCCCTGGCAGACCAAATCTTTTCCGTAGGTTACAAATCGAAGGGAGTTATTAGAGAACCATCCCCCGAAACCATTATCATCTCCAACCTCAATTCTAAAGAAATTCCAACTGTTTGATGAATTGGTTGTTTTATCTTCTATATCCACATATACAATAGTTCCGTCATTATTACAAGGAGGACATGATCCTCCACAATCAACCCCTATCTCATTTCCATTCTGAGTACCATCGGTACAAGTAGGAGTCGTTGTACCTCCAACAATTACTGTATAATCCTCTACTTCGTCTCCTTCTGTTGTACCACAAGGTGATGGGTTACTAAACCATCTATAACGAACCCGTAATCTAGTTGAACCATTTTTGGCATTATTTGGTATTACTACTGTGGCAGATCCAGATCCTGTACCTCTTGGCTTCATCAAAACCTCTTCTCCTGGGTCCTCAAAATCTCCATCTTGATTCCAGTCGATCCAACCTCCAACTACATTAGAGTTCCAATTAGAAGTAACTATCCCAGGAGTAACCGTTAACGTTACTGAAGCTCCTTTTTGAACACTTGTACTCTGAGAAGTGAAATCTGAATAAGCACTATTCTGGCTTGTATTAGAAATTGATCCAAAGGTCACTTCGGCTATATAATTGGAACCTTGTCTACCAGTATTACAATAAGTTACATTTGTATTACACGGTGTGCAATCTCCGCCACAATCTACTCCTGTTTCATTACCATTTTGAATACCATCGTTACAAGTCGGATTGGTTGTACAAGGATCACAAGAAGATCCTCCGCAATCTATTCCTGTTTCATCACCATTTTGAATACCATCATTACAAGTTGGGTTTGTTGTACCACCCCCTTTAATAAACAGAAAATAATCTTCTACTTCATCACCATTAGTTCTTGCTGTTCCACAAGGCTCAGGGGCAGTATGTATTTTATAACGTACTCTTAATCTGGTCGCGCCACTTTTTGCGGTAAAAGGAACTACAACAGTTGTTGTTACACCACCGGCACCATTGGTTGTTAATAAAACTTCTTCACCTGCATCTTCAAAATCTCCATCTTTATTCCAATCAATCCAAGCTCCAAAATAATTAGGATCCCAGAAATCGATTCCTGGATTAACGGTTAAAGCAACAGATTCGCCTTTAGTAATGTTGGTTCCCAGGTTCGTAAAATCAGAATACGCACCATTTTCACTTTTATTATTGATAGCACCAAAGATAACTTCATCTATATAATTATTCCCTTGATAACCCGCAGCACAATAATTTGTAGGCATAGGATCCAAATTTCCATTGGTAATACTAAAATTAGCATTTGTAACATCGAAAAAGATATTATTCGTACCTCTTACCATAATTCTATTTACACCTCCTTCATTGTCTGGTATTGTAATTTGTTGAGAACCATCGTTAGGTACTGCAGAAGCTAATGTTATTGGGTATGTATTTCCACCATCTGTAGATAATAAAATATCTACATTCGCTGCATTCACTCCATTTCCTGTGGTTCCTGCTACGTTCCAGGTTACCGTTTGCGTAGAGCCTACTGGCGCATCAAATCTAGTGTTTTGAGAAGTTACCACAAAAGGACCAGCAGTTCCACTTACCGTAATAACAGCATCTTTAGAATCTGTATTACCTCCTCCTGGATGGTTATCTCTTACGGTGAATCTAAAATTCATCGTTCTGGCAACAGAAGGTGTTACCTCCCATTCAGAAGAAGCATTTCCAGCTTTTATCGTAGTAAGGTTAGGCATATATCGATTTGGTGATGTTGAAGGTGGTTGATAACGGAATGCAGGACCGTTAGTTGACGTAGCACGAGGAGGCATAGGAGCTATTTCTTTATCCATTTGGTTCCAAGTATATGTTAGTTGATCGGATGTATTAGGATCACTACCTGATCCTTCTAATATAAATGGAGTAGATCTTGGAATCGTATAATTACCTCCTACATTAGCTGTTGGAGCACTATTACCTATTGATCTTGTTGTGCCACAACCTGCTGTGCTTACAATATGATTCCACATTTCATCTATTTGTTTAGCATGAAAAAAAACATATTGTGTATTTTCTGTATTAGGAGCACAACCTGTATATGCCATGATAGTATTACCTCCTCCTGGTTCAACAGCACCTTCGTCAAGACGATTACCACCGCATGAGTTATTAAACGAATGGTTAGCACCGAATTGATGACCTATTTCGTGAACGAATGTGCGATAGAAATAATCTGCGACAGATGTGAAAGGATGTGCACCAGTAGCTCCTTCAGCTTTTTTACTATCATCACATACAGATCTTAACGCTCCACGTCCAGTCCCATCTGAATCTAAAACATGACCAATATCATAGTTAGCGTTACCAATTGTAGCATCAAGAATAGCTTGGACCTCATTTACTGATGCTGAAGTATTACCATGCGTAAAACCGTCAGTTACTGGGTCAAGAAAAATGGAATTCTCAATATTGGGTACTAATTCAAACGTAGTTCCAAGATCTCGTTCATAAACCGCATTCACTCTTGTCATGAGTGCATTTAAGGCAGCAAGTACAGCGGCTTTCCTTTGTTGAGTTGAACCATTTGTAACGTTTGCCGCATCAGTATAAATTTTAGACAATTCTCCCGTTACTGCTATAGCCATTCGGTAGACTCTAACACGACCATCATTAGCGTCTCTTCTTGCTTTGTTTGATTTTTCAGCTTGCTTTGTACTTTTTTCTGAAAGAGTTTCGGCTTCATTATCAATTATTTGACAGTTAATAGGTTTTTCTGATCCATCCGTTTTTGAAGTAACCATATACGTTTTACTATTACTAGTAAAAGGTTTGATATCCGTTATTGTAGCATCAGGTTTCATAATCATAGCCCTAAAGTTAGTATGCCCCAAACTAAAATGTACTACTCCACCTTCTCCATTAACAGGTGTACCGACATAAGACTTAATATCTGGAAACTTCCTGGCTAAATCTGGATGTAAAACACTTGTTTCTTTTACACGGAATTCTTTAAATTTTCCGTCTTCAGTAGGAAGAGTGATAATGACATTTGATTTGTCAAATGAATTGGATCTTTTAGGACAATGAGATAAAACTTCCTTCAATTTTTCAACACTAAGATTATATGTGTTTTGATGTGAAGTTTCTGTATTATTCTTTGTGGAAGAAATGTTTTTGCCTTGCGTTGAATTAAGGTTTTTCGTCCAAAAATTATTGGTTTGTGAGAAACCACAAACAGTTACGAATACTCCTAGGAGTAGGGAAAGTTGATTTTTCATGATTAAAGTGTAAGTTTGTGTTAGTTACACAAACTTACTTCTAATACAAATATTTAAATCATACTATATTTGCAACTTCTAATAGTATATTACCACAGTTATAAAAAATTAACATTTTTAATTAAAAAACCGTAATAAAAACATAATTAAATATCAAAATAATCAATATAAATGTTAATTTAATACCACCTAAACAACACGTGATTTTACAGGAAATTTTGTTTTCACCTTCTTGTATTTAGAAAGTATAAAAAGTTAAATGTGACCTCAAAATAACATCTACAAGACCATACTCTTGATGCTTATAAGGCAATTGGTTTTTACTACACCTTAAATAAATTATTTTTGATACAATAGATCACTAAACCCACTCTGGTTTTTACCTCTAATTTTCTGAAAACGGTTTCTCTATAATTCTCTATCGTTTTTGGACTTAAGCCCATCTCTGCTGCAATATCTCTATAGGTAAGTTCTGAACAGGCATATTTTAAAAAGCCTCTTTCTTTATCTGTTAATCTTTCCTGAAAATCTACAACAGGATCAAAGCCTTCAGAATGTTTTAATGCACTTTCTACTTTTCCTGAATAATAAAAACCTTGCTCAATAACCATTTTCATAGCAAATTCAAAATTCTCTGGATGAATATCTTTTAGTAAATATCCTTTTGCGCCAGCTCTAAGCATTTTGATAATGGTTTCTTCGTCATCTTCCATGGTTAAGGCCAATACTTTTTGATCGGGCCGATTCTTTTTAAGCCATAACATCGTTTGCACCCCATCCATCACTGGCATCTTCACATCTAAAAGAATAAGATCAGGGATTTTTCTTTTATGAAGATAATATTGTGTAAGTTCTTTACCGTTTTTAAGAATTGCCAAAACCTCATACTCTTCAAGCTTAGAAATCAAACTCTCTAGAGATTGCGCAAACAGAAGATGATCATCAACAATTACTATAGTCTTTTTTTTCATTTTTAGTACGCTTTTTATTCAACCCTTATCCCTTTACAGGATATGATAACAAAAGTGACACTCCTTTTCCTGGTGCCGATTTATAATCAAAACTTGCCTTAACCAAGGCCGCCCGACTCTTCATATTTAATAATCCAGAACTTGCCTGAACAGATTTCATATCAAAACCTACCCCGTCTTCCAGGATCTTAATGATCAAATTTTTTGAAGTATACTCTAACGCCACTTTTAGATTAGAGGCCTCTGCATATTTTATAGTATTAGAAAAAAACTCCTGAATGATACGATACAAAATGATTTCATCTTTTGGATCGACATGAAACTCTTCTCCGGCAACCGTAAGTTCTGTTTTTAGAAAACGAAGTTTTTCAAATCTATCCAATTCTACCTGTATCGATTTTTCTAACCCTATATTATGGATTACTTCATTATTTAACGTTTTGGATAAGTTACGTATTTCCTGAAGACTATCTCCTACTAATTTACGCACATCTTGCAGAGAGTCTGCCGATTTCGCATCTATGACTGTCCCCATAATATTGATTTGCATTACTGCAGTAGATAATAATTGACCAATATTATCATGAAGCTCCCAACTTACATTTTTCAAGGCTTGTTCTTGGATTTCTATCCTGGATTTAAAAATCTCATCCTCAAAACGTTGTTCTGCTTTAAGTTTCTCTAGAAGTAGTTTATTCTTTCTACGTTGAAAAGCAATAAAGAATATTATACCGAATATTATAAAAAATAAAATAATAACGGTAAAATAAATTATAAGTAAGATTTGTTCTTTTTCGAGCATACTATAAAACCAATAGTATAGCAAGTATACATAAAAATATTTGCTGCCGTAAGAATTATTCTATAAATCTGAACAAATTCAGGATCTTTAGAATTACTATAATATGACCCATAAATAAAGATAGGAGTAATACTTAAATGAAAAATCAAAGCCCCAATAGAAACATAAGAAACTATTGATTTATGAAATGTTAAAATTTTATCGCTTTTAAAAATTTCAAAAAAGTAAAAAATCGTGCTTAAAAAAATTAAAATAGAGCCAACTATATAATTAAATGATGATATTCTTAGATAGAACACATCTGTAAATAATAAATTCAGTATACTAGCTATAAAATATAAAATCAATAAATAATTAAAATATATAATTATTTTACCATTTCTTATATTACTTCTAAAATAAAAAATATAAAAAGCAAAACTCACAATATGGAATATATTATAAATTGGATAATTACTCTTCTCTAAAAAAGTACCTCTAAAAAAAGAAAAGCTTTCGAAATAATGAATACAAGCTGGCAACCAACCGAATACAACCTCAACAAAAACAGTCAACCAAAGAAAATAAACAAAATATCGGGTTATTTTGTCAACCCGATATTTTTTAATGAATATTAATCCAGCTATAGCTGCAATTAATTCAACTATGTTTATAGAAGCTAAAAACATGCTTAATACTTAAAAGGAGGGTGTCCTGCTCCTCCACTATTATAAGGTGCTACTTCATAATTATTAGCAGCACTATCACCTCCTTTACCCAAACCACCGGCAGGCGCTCCGGTTGGCGCTAAAAACAAAGTAGCATATCCTCTATCCATTTTACATTTTTCTTTTGGATAGGCTCCAAAATACATCCTAATCCCAGGATTGTCAATTCCTTGTTTTCTGGATTGTTTTTTTACATATTTAAGATATTCTTCTAACTCTTCTACACTCCACCAAAATTCTCTGGTATCTTCAAAACCAAGGCATTTATCAATTTCTGGTGTTCTGGTATCACACCATGCTTTTTGTAGTTCTTTTGCTTCCTCAACCGTAATACAGTTTTTAGGTACTTTTTTTCCCATTACATTTATATTTTACGTTAATTATTGCTAATATATCCAAAAAACAACCTTTTAAACAAATATACTTCCCCTTTTAAGGGTATCAACTTAGCCCATTACTAACCCAGACCATATATATACCAATCGATTAACCCAAAACACCTAACAACAACAAAAAGTAGCAACAGGGGATTTTCCCCCTAATCCAAACAGGGGGTTTTACCCCTTTATTTTATTTCGATTGTAGTGTATTACTCTCCAAGTAGCTTAAATTGAATTTTTTCTCCCACCTTTTTTTGTGCAATAGTATTCATTGATATTTCGCTTACTTGCAAAACCCTTGGATATCCTCCTGTAGTTTGGCAATCTCTCATCAATATGATTAGGTTACCTGATGGTGTGAGCTGGATAGTACCCGGTAAAACCGGAGACGTTAGCATAGATGGCAAATTATTAGATAACTTCTCTTCTAATTGAATTGCCATTCTGCTAATAGTATTAGAGATCGTAAAATCAAGGCTTAACAATGTTGATTTCTGTTCTTGAGATAATAAAGAATATTCAGGTCCTGTATATACTTCTATACTATTAGAATTGTCTAACAACAAAGGTTTAGAAATACTTGAAAATTGATCATTAGTACTCTCATTTTTCATGTATGGCAATTCAGCTCCCTTTTTTAATACCGAGTCTGAAGTAATTGATGTATAAAAAGATCTACTGTTTAAAACAACAGGTGTCAAAAACCCTCCTTTTATTCCTATGTACGTATACATCCCTTTCTTATCGTAATTAAACTCAAGAACATCATTTTTAAGTATTTTAATTCTTCGATACATTTCTTGTTTAATACCATTCAAAAAAATAGTTACATAAGCTCCTGTTATTATAATCAAAGTGTCTTCAGAAAATTTTAAAACTAAACCCTGAAATGCAAACTCAATACATGCATCATTCTCTTCATTATCTAATAATAAATTAGCCATAGCAAATGAAAATTGATCCATAGCACCACTTCTTGGGACACCGTATTTCGAAAATCCGAACCGCCCTTTGTCTTGTACCGTTGCAAAGAAACCTGGTTTCACTATGGTAACTTTGCCCATCATAAAACAACAGGTTGAAGTTGATATTTATTTTGAGTAACCTTAGAACTTATAGCGTTATATTCGAGATTATCGATTGGTCTGAACTTTATAAAATCACCTGGCTCAAACACACAAGGTTTTTCTAATGTAGGGTCAAAAAAATCCAAAGGACACATACCAATCACATGCCATCCTCCTGGACTATCTGAAGGATATATTCCGGTTTGATTTCCACCAATCGCAACAGATCCTTTTTTTACTTTTAAAGAAGGGGTTTCTTTTCTTGATAGGTGCAATTTTTTATGCAGCCCTCCCAAGTATAAAAATCCAGGCAGAAAGCCAATAAAATAAATTGTGTATATTGGGGTGGAATGTAGAGATATTACTTCATCAACTGTCAGCGATTTCTTTGAGGAAAACGTTTCTAAATCTGGAGCCAATGCTGTGTCATAACATACAGGGATTTCCCAGCGTCTCTTTTTTGTATCTACCTGTTCAAAATCAGTAAAATAATTGGATTTTAAGGTCGAAATCTCACTATAAACATCCTCTATAGTAATCTTATAACAAATTAATAATGAGTTATATGCAGGTACTATCTCAACAATTAGTTTAGTACCATTCTTTTCTAGGTATTTTTTATATGAAAGAAGGTCATTTAGTATATCTTCATTGACCTCAGATGGCCATTCTATCAAAATAGCACTTTCGGAATACCTCTTGTATTGTAGTTCAAACTTCATGAATTTTATTTAAAAAACAAAATTTAAATCAGAAAATCTTTTATGGAGATATTCTAAAATTTCGACTGATTTTGGGTTATCCCCATGTACACATACAGTATCAAAATAAACAGGTATTTCTCTCCCATTTATGGTTTCGACTTTTCCTTGAGAAACCATTTTAAATACATGATTAAAAACCAGCTCTGGATCTGTAATAACTGCATCGTTTTCTGTGCGTGAAACCAAGGTCAAATCATCGTTATAATTACGATCTGCAAACGCTTCATACTTTACATCAAGAAACTCACTACAAAGATGAGATAACTCTGAATCTTTTAACGTAACTACACCCAACCTTCTGTCGACATTTTTTACCGAATCAATAATTGCAGCAGCTACCCTTTTATTTTGTAAAGCATCATTATAAAGTGCTCCATGTGGTTTTACATGATGCAATTTTGCTCCTGCTTTTTCCGTATACAACTTCATTTTTAGAATCTGACTCGTAATCGTTTGCACTAAATCATCATATGGCATATTCATACTTATTCTTCCAAAATTAGTAGGATCAGGATACGAAGGATGAGCTCCGATTTTCACATTATATTGGACAGCTAATTCTATTGTTTTTTGAATCACTTCATCATTACCTGCATGTGCTCCACATGAAATATTACACCAAGATACATAAGGCATGATTTTTTCATCAAAACCAGATTCTTCACCTACATCGGCATTAAGAATTATTCTTTTCATATTCTTATATAAAACATACTACAAGCTAGCTATAACTTTCCAGATACTTCTGAAACCAAGAAAAATTGTTATGATTAGAATCAAAATTCCAGCAACATTTTGTTTCCAATTATTACTATATTTTCCTAAAAGTACTTTTCTATTCATTACCCATAAAAGAAACCCTGCAATTATAGGTAATAAAAGCCCGTTGGCAAATTGAGCGAATTGTATAATTTCTATAGATTTTATTCCTAATGAAGAAAATAGTACTCCCAAAAAGAGAATAAACATCCAAACGGATCTAAACTTTTTACTTTTTAGCCCACCTTTCCAACCCAAACACCCTTTAACTACATAAGCGGCAGCTAATGGTGCAGTAATTGCTGAAGTAACTCCCGCTGCAAAAAGCCCCAAAGAAAGTACATATTTTGCTGCCGTACCAAAAACCGGCTCCAGGCTTTTTGCAAGATCAGCTGCATTCTGTACTTCGGTATTTTGTATTGCAGCTCCGGCAATAATAATTGCCATAGACATAACACCACCAACTATAATAGCAACAATTGTATCCTTTCTTGCCAGAGGTAAGTCTGATGGGGTTTTCCACTTTTCTTTGACCAAAGAAGCATGTAAAAACAAGTTATATGGCACCACAGTGGTGCCTATTAAACCAATAATGGTTACTAGTTTTTCTGAAGAGAAATCTGGCACAAATCCTTTAAAAATTAAAGAAAGATCAGGTTTAGTAACAATCGCAGTAATCACAAAAGTAAGACTCATACCTAAGACCAATACAATTAAACTACGTTCTAATATTTTATAATTTCCTATATACAAAAGAATAAAAGCCAATACTCCAATGGCAAAGCTTGCGTAATTAAATGCATACCCCCCTATGTTAATGGTTGGATTTCCCAAGATAGTTGACAAACCCAATACTCCCCCGCTAATATTTCCAGCTTCATAGGCTGCATTACCTATAAAAATTGCAGATATAATAATCCCAATGAGTATCCATTTTACAATCTTATTATCAAACTGGGATTTTAAGACCTCGCTTAGTCCGTTTTGTGTTACAATACCCAATCTGGCAGCCATTTCTTGTAAAACCACGCATGCTATAATCGAAAGCACTAATGCCCACAGTAATGTGTACCCAAATTTAACTCCTGCTAAAGTACATACTGTTACAGTTCCTGGACCAATAAATGCGGCCGTAACCAAGGTACCCGGACCAATATTAGCCATCCATTTTTTCATAAATACGTATTGAATATTCTTAAAAATATCGATTTTCTGAGGTATGGTGGTTCAATTGTTAATAAGAACAGAAAATAGTTTATAAATTCTAAGTTCGTATTATGAAGCAAGACACAGTATTTTATCCTAACCACCCATCTCTATCCAAACTACGATATTGGATTGCTTCAGAAATATGATCTCCATTGATATTCTCTACTCCTTCAAGATCGGCAATGGTTGGTTGCTCCTTTTTCATATTGCTATGTAAATTCTTTTTTGGTAACAAACTTTCAAAAAAAAGGGTTTTACTTACTTTTTTCCCTTTTTCTGATTGTCCTTTTAATACACACAACTCAATTTTTATATAAAAAATATTTTCTCTGGTTTATTAATTTGTAGTATAGGTATGCTATCTATAATTGTAATTTTAATATATAACCCTAGTAGTTCTTATATAACCTATCCATTTTTTGTCACTGTTACTTTATGGATTTATTGCGTTTCTTATTTGAGTGTAAACAAAGCTCCTTTAAGGAAAAAAATAAACTTAAACATACCTTCAAACCCTAATACATTATTTAACAAAACTGATGAGCATATTAAATCCCGAAAAGTGTATCTAGATAAAGAGCTAAACCTAAAAAAAGTTGCTGAACTTTTTGATATTAGCAGTGGTTACTTATCTCAATTGGTGAATAAGAATTTTAACAACTATATCAACCAATTACGCATAGAGGAAGCTAAAATAAAACTTACCAATATTTCATATAATAATTATACTATTGCTTTAGAATGTAACTATAAATCTAATTTATACTATATTAAAAAAACACTTCTAAAACTCCTCATCAATTCAAAAAAAAGCATTTAAATGAGTTCTGGATCTTTAACAAGTTAAAGATCCAGAACTTTCTAAAAATTATATTATATAATATTGTGCAATTAAGAAAACAGCCTATTGAAAGCTGTGAAATCAATAGTTTAAAAATTATATCTCAAATAAATTTACAGGGTAAAAATCAAATAATTTAAATTTTATCAAAGCAAGAGGTTTTGTAACAGGTTCTAACCATGGTTAGACTTTAAAAATTTGTTGTCAATTTTCCTTAGTTACAGCAAAATATTTTTGATTTAAATACTTGTGGAAAATAATAGGATATAACATTCTAGATTAAAGTTAAGGAGGCATCTGAAAATCCTATAAAACAGAGTAAGAAAAATTAAAATAAGTAAAATGAAAAAATTGGAATTAAAGAATTTGAAGATTAAAGCCTTATCTCCTGAAGATAAAGCTAGTATTGACGGCGGTTATCTTACAGTAAATCTATTTACCGTATTTGCAAATGAAGCATGTCCGCTTGGATTAACACACATTCCTCAAAATCCAGGAGGTCCCTGCTCAAGCAACGAGCAATAAGTGAATTGTAGGCTAATTTCCTTTAGGTATAAATCTTATAATTAAGATTTATACCTAAATTATTTGTTAAAAACCCTCTTTACAATGGAACTTATTCTGACTTTTTGTTTTTAACTACAAATGAGTAGAAAACTTAACTAGATGAGGCGTTATTTGCAACGCATGGTAATATACCACAAATTGGCTGCATTGTTTAGTAGATTATACGCTAAAAACAATTTAAATAACAATTTATAGAAATTAAATTATTGGAAACATCCGAAATTTTAAACATAGAAAACCACGTTTGGAATTCTGTTAAAAATGAAAACGACATAGGGCTATTAAGTGGACTTTCTGGTATTGCTCTATTTTATTCTAATCTATTTGAAGTTTATAAAAACGAAAAGTACGCTACGCGTTTACTTAAAGTTGTAGAACGCATTGATTGGTCAATTTCGGAAAAGATACCTTTAACAACTTTTTGTTCTGGTTTAGCTGGTTATGGATGGATGCTCCTTAATTTAAAAAAGAATACAATTGCTATTAGCGACTACTATTTTAAAACTCTCGATACAGTATTAGAGGACGCTTTACTTTCTTTTTCAAATAAAAATGATTACGATTTTCTTCATGGTGCCACTGGTATAGCTATGTACTTTATTGAACAATTAAGAGTTAATCCCAATAATGAAGATGCAATAAAAGTTTTAACTATTTTTTCTAAAGACCTATTGCATAAACTTATTCACGACTTTAACAATGTTATCATATCTAAAGCTGAAGACCCAAAAAAAGAAATTATTTATTTTGGGTTGGCGCATGGTATAAGTAGTTTAATAAACTACTTGTGCTACTTAAACCAATATATTATATCTTTAAAACAAGACATAGAACAAGCACTTACTAAATTAATTACGTTTTTAAGATCTAAAAAATCGTTTAATGCTATATCTCAACAATATTTCCCAAGTTATATTGATAATAAAGACTATATGGGCATATCTAGATTAGGTTGGTGTCAAGGAGATTTAGGTATTGGTCTGGCTTTACTTAATGCCGGTACACTATTAAACGACAACACTATAAAACAAGAAGCCATAGAATTGATTACTTCTACAGAAAAAATCTCTTTAAAAGTTTCAAATGTTTTAGATTTTAGTTTATGTCATGGAAGCGTGGGTTTAGTTATGCAATATAATATAGCGCAACACACATACACTTTAAACACGGAAGAAACTCAAAAAAGATGGTATAAGGAATTACAAAAACAAACATGCAATTTTACAACTTTTAAAGCATTTAAAGCCTCTAATTTAATAGATCATTCTAATATAATCATAGGAGCTTCAGGACTAGGACTTGCTCTATTAACCTTAGATGGTAAAATAAAAAATGATTGGTTAAGGTGTTTGAATTTATATTAAACAATGAAATTTTTTAATACAACTGTTTCTAGAACGGCCTCTTTTTCAATTGAATCTTTTGAGACTCATAAAGATGATATTATTTCTTTTTTTGAAAAAAATACACTTTTTCAACTATCCATATTAATTGCATCTAGAGATTTATATAACGATTTAAAAAAAAAAAAAAAAAAAAAGTAAAAACATCTTTAGAAAACTACTTCAAACGCGCCCATTTTAATGCTGTTCCTTTTGGGACTTTTAGCAAGGTAGGCACTTTACAATGGGGTATAACAAATAAAATATATAAATCTAATACTGCTTTTATAACCATAACTGCAGATAACTCTGCTTTTACAAAAGAATTATTAAAAGCGTTACAAACCGATTGGATGAAGTATTTGTATTACACCAATCCTACCATCCATTTTTTATCACAAAATAAACTGAGCTATTATAAAACTAATGTTACTTCTGATGGTGGTTTTAAAACGGAATATGCAGAGTTAGATTTTGATGAGAATACCGAATGGGTTATTAATCAATTTAAAAAAGGAGCTAAAATTCCGGAAATTACAAATCTATTGGCGAATGATGGTTTTGAAGCACATGAAATAAACAACTATTTAACTACAATTATTGATGCAGGACTTATCATCAATTCGTGCTTGTTCCCTCCTCGAAATACTTCCAGATTATCAACCATCGATACTTTAGAATCCCAACTTGTAAAAGAAAAGATTCATGCTATTACTTCTAAAAAATTAACGAATTCTCTTGTGAATCGTTTAACGGAAGAACAAGATAAATTAGGCAAAGAAAACACGCACAAAAACCTATATATGGTTACTGGGTATGATCAAATGGAAGGAAGTATTCAAAACAATATTAAAGAAAAAATAAGGGATTATACTAATTTCACATTAGCTTTTAATCATAAAAACACACCTATTAGTAAAAGATTATCAGAATTTGGAAACAAGTTTTATCACCATTTCAATGATGATTTTGTACCTCTTAGTAAAGTTTTTAACCCCAAATGCGGTCTACAATACAATTCTAAAGACAAAAGCGTATCTAGTGCCTTGCCTAATGCTATTTTTAAAAAAATAATTACATCTAACAACCAATCTATTTACATGGGTATGCCTGATGTTAAGGTAAATCATTTATTTAAGAAGTTAAGCCCAACTTTTGGGGCAATGTATGAGTTGTTAACATGTAAAGAAACAGGGAAGGAAATCACATATTTTAAGTCGGTTGGAGGAAGTTCTGCCATAAATATACTGGGTCGTTTTACTAATGCCACTGAAGCACTTTGTAAAGAAATTGCGACCTACGAAGAGCAAGTATATAATGAGCAAATAGTAGCAGAAATTAATATGATTATGCAACCTAGAGCTTTGAATGTTTTTTCAGAAAAAAGATACTATAGACATGTAATATCTCTAAACACAACTTTTGATAAAAATTCAATTCCTGTTTTTTTTGAAGATTTGTTTGTGAAATTTAATGGATCTCGATTTATATTAGTATCAGAAAAGCTACAAAAAGAAATAATCCCTAGGCTTACCTCTGCAATAAATCACAAGCTAAGCGAATCTAACGCTTATCACTTTTTATGCGATTTACAGTATCAAAACAAAGAATTAATTCCTGTTAATTTTGATATGAATTCTTATGCTAGTATTGGTGTGCCATATATCCCTAGAATTTATCTTAAAGATGATATACTTTTACGCCCAGCACAACTCTTATTAGTGAATAACAATTTGAATCTAGAAGATTTTAAAGTCTATGTATCTAAATTGATGGATTTGTATTCTTTTCCAAATAAAATTTGTATCCCTGATAAAAAAGGTACCATAACCTTGGATCTTGAAAATGAAGAAACCTTTTTGATACTTCATAAAAAATTACAGAAACTAAATTCACTTTATATTTCAGAATCGCTATATAGTTCGTTTATCCCTCGAATAAAGCAAGGTACAGAACATTTTGCTCATGAATTGTATAGTAGTATAAAGAATGTTGATTTTGAGCCTCCTCAACCCCTATCAAATATAACAATTAACGTTAACAAAGAACATCAAAATACACCAGTTCTTTCAGAATGGTTATACATAGAATTATACTGTAATACGTATGGTGAAAATGAAATAATAAATACCATTATGGAATTTCTGCCCAGTACAATAGAACTCTTCTTTTTTGTACGGTATAATTACCCTAAAAATCATCTTAGAGTTCGTTTTAAAACACAATCTATAGAAGCAAAATCTATACTATTAGAAAAAATAGAAGATTTAAAACGAAACCATTTGGTTTTAGACTATCTTATAAAACCATACAATCAAGAATTAGGGCGATATGGTGGAGAAAAATTAATGATGCTATCAGAAAAAATATTCCATTTGGATAGCTTAGATACTTTTAATCAAATTATTAAATACGATACCTTAGATCAAGAGTCTATATTCTTGCAAGCAATTTTTAAAATAAAATATTACTTCGATTTTTTTGATCTAACATTAGATGAAATGATATCACAATGTGAGCAAAGTATTGCTACATTATCCAAAGAGTTTCCTTTAGATAAAGTGTTACGAAAATTTTTCAATAAACGTAGTAAAAACATATTGCTTAAAATAAATAAAAAACAGTATCATCGATTTCTAGAAATCCCCTCTCTTAAATCTGAAATTACTTTAAATCTTCAAAAAAGAACTTATAAAAAAAAGCAATATATTTCCGATATTGTTCATATGAGTATGAATCGCATATTTAATGATAAACCAAGATTCAACGAGTTTCAATCTTATTATTTAACACTTAACTATTTAAAACAATTGAAATATACAGAAAAGACTATCAACACAAATGATTAAACTTTTCTTTTTTTATAAACAATTAGATTCTAAAGTTTGTAGAGCAACATGCTTAAAAATAATTGTAAAGCATCACAAAAAACTCATTATTTCCGATAATAAAGAAATAGATTTTAAACAGGAAATATGAGGTTTTACTGAAATTATTACTGAAGATTTAGGTTTAATTGAACGTTTCTTTTATCAGCTTAAAGAACTAATAAAACGTTAATTAACACATCTACCCCAACCACCCATCACGATCAAGACTTCGATATTGGATTGCTTCAGAAATATGTTCTCCCTTAATAGTAGTAGCACCTTCAAGATCGGCGATAGTTCTTGATACCTTCAGGATTCGATCATAGGCTCTGGCAGAAAGATTTAGTCTTTCCATAGCTGTTTTTAGTAATTCTTTTGAAGGGTTATCTAATTCACAAAATTCTCGTATTTGTTTCACCCCCATTTGTGCGTTGTAGTGAATGTTTAGCTTATTCAAATACCTTTTCGTTTGAATGTCTCTTGCCTTGATTACACGTTTTCTTATATCGATACTTGATTCACCGGTACTCTCTTCGCTAAGTTTATCAAATGGTACCGGGGTGACTTCAATATGAATATCAATCCTATCTAGTAGAGGGCCAGAAATTTTACTAAGATAGCGTTGCATTTCGGCAGGTGAAGACGTTACAGGAGCATCGGGATCATTAAAATACCCTCCGGGGCTTGGATTCATACTTGCCACTAACATAAAACTAGAAGGGTACGTAACTGTAAATTTGGCCCTGGATATGGTAACCTCTCTATCTTCGAGAGGTTGGCGCATTACTTCGAGGACCTCTCTTTTAAATTCTGGAAGCTCATCTAAAAACAAAACTCCATTATGCGACAATGAGATTTCTCCTGGCTGCGGGTAGCTCCCTCCACCGACTAATGCAACGTTTGATATGGTATGATGGGGACTACGAAATGGTCTTTGAGCCATTAATCCAATATTATCTTTAACCCGACCTACAACACTATGTATCTTAGTTGTTTCTAAGGCCTCCTGTAAAGACATAGGAGGTAGTATACTTGGTAATCTTTTACTAAGCATTGTTTTTCCGCTTCCTGGAGGGCCTACCAAAATTATATTATGCCCACCTGCTGCTGCAATTTCCATACAACGCTTTATACTTTCTTGTCCTTTTACATCTGCAAAATCAAATTCGGGATTATCCAGAGCAGCAAAAAATTCTTCTCTCGTATCGACAATAGTTCGTTCTAATGATCCTTTATCATCAAAGTAATCAATTACTTCTTTAATATTTTCTACGCCATACACTTCGAGGTCATCTACAATAGCCGCCTCTTTTGCATTTTGTTTGGGAAGAATAAATCCTTTAAAACCTTCTTCTCTTGCTTTAATGGCTATAGGCAACGCTCCTTTGATGGGTTGAAGATTACCATCTAGAGAAAGTTCTCCCATAATTAGATATTCAGAAATGTGATCACCTTTGATTTGTGAACTGGCAGAAAGAATCCCTAAAGCTAATGTAAGATCATATGCAGAGCCTTCTTTCCTTAAGTCAGCCGGCGCCATATTGATGGTTATCTTTTTACCGGGAAGTTTATATCCATTATTTTGTAAGGCAGCCGCTATGCGGTAACTACTTTCGCGTATTGCATTATCTGGTAATCCAACCAGATGGTACCCTATACCTTTAGCTACATTAACTTCTACAGTAATTGTGGTAGCTTCAACACCAAAAACAGCACTACCAAAAACTTTAATGAGCATACTCTATATTTTTGCTTAAACGCAAAAATAGTAACTTGGAGTTTTAAAAAATGAAACTAGGTTTCTATATACCAGATCAATATTTATAAAATTAAAGCCTGAAAGTCAATATTGATTTTCAGGCTTTAATAAAAGTTAAACTCCCACTTTTGGGATATATGATCTATAATTTCAAAATGTTTATTGTCGAACTTCTTTTACAAATTACACTGTAAACGATTACACAACTACCACTTCTTGGGTTTGAAACAGTTTTTCATTTAAAAATCGTAATGTTGGTATTTTATCTTTGGTATCAACCAGGATTGAAATATTATTATTACTACCTCCATAAGAAACCATTCTTACGGGTATATAATTCAGAATCTCAAACAGCTTATATGAATTCCTATCATTGATTACAGATTCTCCTACGATACAAATTATACTATGGTCTTGTTCAATAGTAATTTCGGCATAGCCTTCTAACTCTCTTACGATTTCATCTAGATTGCCGGTATCATCTATGGTGAGTGATATAGCAATTTCTGAAGTTGTGATCATATCAATAGAAGTCTGAAAGTTATCAAAAACTTCAAAAATTCTTCTTAGATAACCATGAGCCATTAACATCCTGTTGGATTTGATTTTAATAGCTGTAATTCCGTCTTTAGCAGAAATTGCTTTAAGACCCTTTTTATGAATTCTATTAGAAATAATAGTCCCTTGAGCTTCTGGATCAAAGGTATTTTTTAACAGTACAGGAATATCTTTATCCACTACAGGAGACACCGTTTGAGGGTGAAGAATTTTGGCCCCAAAATAAGCTAACTCTGCTGCTTCGTTATACGTAAGATGTGATAATGGGTATGTTTGATCCACATACCTCGGATCATTATTATGCAATCCATCGATATCTGTCCAAATTTGCACTTCTGAAGCATGTAAAGCTGCTCCGATAATGGTAGCTGTATAGTCACTCCCTCCCCTTTTCAAAGTAGTTATTTGCGCATCCTTAGTTCTACAGACAAATCCTTGTGTAATGTAAAGCGATGATTTAATGTTTTTATCAAGGACCTTATTTATTCTTTTACCAACTTTTTCTATATTAGGATTCTCTATAGAATCAAGATGCATAAATTCTTTGGCATCCAAAAGTACGTTATGCACCCCTGTGGAATTTAAAAACCCAGAAAAAATATAGGTCAAAAGTGTTTCTCCGTAGGTAATAATTTTAGAATTAGTTTCCTCACTATATGGCTGACTAGATATCTCGAACATTTCTGTAATCATAATAGACAAACCGTCTTTAAGCTTGTTTCTAACCTCAAGATCTTCAATTAACACATCTATTACATCACTATGTTTACTTTCAAGTCGGTGTAAATTTCTGGTAATAGCGTCTGTATCACCAAATTTTATATTCTCTAGTAATCGCACTAATTGATCTGTTACTCCTGACATTGCAGAGCAAACAACAATTTTTTCTTCCTGATCTGCTGTCAAAATTTCTTTTACTTTATTTAAATTTTCAACTGATCCAACAGAGGTTCCACCAAACTTTAAAATTTTCATCAACTCTAGTTTATTGTTTTTTATTGGTGCATAGTTAATTAATAACATGTAAAGAATAAATATTTTAAAATAAAAAGCATAAATTTGTACAAAATGTTAAATATATAACAATGAAAACAATCACGGATTGCGTACATAATATCCTAAGACACCAACCCTTTCTTGAAGATGCTTTATCAAGAGATATTATCAATTTTAGCTCTTTGGCGGTTGACCTTTTACCTCAAGTTGAAAGAATAATGAGGAAACCTGTTAAACCTGGTTCAATTGTTATGGCGTTAAGACGTTATAACCCAAAACGCATTAAAAATGTTGATAATCTAAGAAGTCTGGGGGATATTGTAGTGAGATCTGGTATTACCGAATATACATTTTTAAACTCTAGTACTATATTAACGAGCCAAAGTAACCTTTTAGATAGTGTAAAGCATGAAACCAAGGCATATTTTACCTATTCAAGTAATTTTCAAGAAAGTAATATACTGGTTAGTACTTCACTTAAAAATACTGTAGAAAAACACTTCAAGGGTGAAACCTGTATTTCTGTTGCAGACAACCTTTCATCTATGTCTATAGCCTTACCCGAAGATAATTCTAAAGTTATAGGTCTATACTTTTACATTTTTAGACTGTTAGCTTATGAAGGTATACCGGTTTTTGAAGTAATTTCTACATCTAACTATTTTACATTATTCCTTGAGAAGGAATATGTAAACAAGGCCTTTCTTTTGATGAATGAGATCAAAGAAGATTAAACAAAAAAACCTGCTCAGTAGAGCAGGTTTTTTGTTTACGTTTTTTAAAAACATTACCAAATACGTACTCTTTTGTCTGGTGCCAAATACATTTTATCACCTTCTTTAATATCAAATGCATCATAAAACGCATCAATATTTAATAGTGGTTGTATTGCTCTTGTTGCTCCAGGAGAATGTGAATCTGTTTTGATTCGAGTTCTTAATGCATCATCTCTCATAAGTGTACGCCACACCGTAGCCCAAGACATAAAGAAACGTTGTTCTGCAGTGAACCCATCGATGTCATCTGGTCTTCCATTTTCTACAAAATACTTTTGAAGTCCATCATAAGCTCCAAGTACTCCTCCTAAATCTCCAATATTTTCACCTAATGTAAATTTACCATTAATGTATACGCTATCTAAAACTTCGATAGCGCTATATTGTTCTGCAAGCGCATCCCCTCTTTCTGTAAAAGCTTTAAGATCATCTTCTGTCCACCAATTCTTAAGGTTTCCATCGCCATCAAAACGTGCTCCAGAATCATCAAAAGCATGAGATATTTCGTGACCTATTACCGCACCAATTCCTCCATAATTAACAGCTTCATCAGCAGTATAGTTGTAAAATGGTGGTTGCAAAATAGCTGCCGGAAATACAATCTCATTATTAAGAGGATTAAAATATGCATTTACTGTCTGTGGAGACATTCCCCATTTAGTTTTATCAACAGGCTCCCCAATCTCATCATAATTCTTATCTCTAGCCCATTTATCAACAGCTGCCATATTTTCGAAATATGTCTTGTCTGCAGATACTTCCATTTTCGAATAGTCTTCCCATTTATCTGGATACCCTATTTTAACAGTAAACTTATTGAGTTTTTCAATAGCACGTGTTTTAGTCGAATCACTCATCCAATCTAATTTCTGGATACGTTCCTTATAAGCTTCAATAACGTTAGTTATCATCTTTTCTGCCTTTTCTTTTGCTTCAGGCGGAAATTTCTCATCAACATATAATTGACCCAATGCTTCACCAACAGTTCCATTTACTGTAGCAAGAGCACGTTCATCAGCAGGACGTTGCTCTTTTTGACCACTAAGGTATTTGCTATAAAATTCCCAATTTGCGATTTCAACATCTGTAGTCAATCTACCTGTAGCATTATTAAAAGTATCCCATCTAACTAAAGTTTTTAAGTCTTCAATTGGCGTACTTTTCAAAAAGGCATCTAATGCTTTTGTATACCGTAATTGAGTAACTATAATAGTGTCAAACTTTTTAGTAATCCCTAAATCGGTAACCATTTTATTAAGGTCAATTGAAGAAAGCATAGCATCGGTTTCTGCAATTGTTCTAGGATTATTATAATTACGAACATCTCTTCTTTCAACCTTATTTAATCTTGGCTCTGCAAGCTTAGTTTCTAATTCAAGAATTTTGTTTGATGCAGTAGTAGCATCAGATTCAGAATCCCCCAATATTTGCAACATTTTTACAATATGCTTTTTGTATTCTTCTCGAATCTCTTTAGATTTTTCATCTTGATCTAAATAATAATCACGTTCTGGTAATCCCAATTCACCTCCTACTAGGTATACTGCATTCATAGAACTGTTATTCAAGTCTGCCTGAACACCAATACCCGCAAATGGAGAAGAAACTGAAGGGTTTTTTGCTAACACTGTTTGCAAATCGTTTAGATTTTTAATTGATGCGATATCATCAAGAGCAGGTTGTAAGGGTTTTAAACCAGCTTCGTTTCTAGCAACGGTATCTAACTTGGTATCAAAAATAGCTAATGCCTTGGCTTGATCGGTATCTGCACTATATTTTCCGCTTTCTTTTGCTTTTGCTAAAATGCCTAAAACATCTTTATCGGTAGATTTACGTAATACTCCAAATCCACCCCAACTTGTACGGTCATCTGGAATTTTTGTATTTTTCATCCAATTACCATTAACGTAATTGTAAAAATCTTCTTTTGGACTAACGCTTGTGTCCATATTTTCCAGAACTATTCCCGGGATTTTTTCTACTACGGCTGTAGCATCACTATCACTTTTTTTTGTTTCATTTTTACAACTCACAAAAGCAAGTATGAATGCAGCTAAAAAATATACATTCTTCAATTTTATACTCATTCTATTATCAAATTAAGATTATTTATAAAGAATATGACGTTAAAATCAACATTCCGTTACATATTTTGAGTCGTAATATATACAAAATGGATACTGTTGATCGTAAGAAGATGTTTTTTAACTAAAAAATATGATATGAAATTTAAAAATGAAGAGGTTTTAAATTGATTTATATTCTCATATTGATCGAAGAAAAGACTATTTAATAAGTCTTGCATCAAAACTAAAAGGTTCTATGTTAATCAACTTTACTTTATTAAACTTTGGATGCAATGGATTGATCAAAAGGTTTTGTTCATTAGGAATTATGATACTAGGTACTTTTATCCCAACATATTTCTCATCATTTATCCATTGCATCACAAAACTTTGAATCTCTATAGGTGGTGGGGTTTTTTTCCAATTTTCGGGAAGCTGATTTATATTTATTTCTGTCACTAAATTACTTGGTATTTCTAAAGATGCCAGTGACATATTATCAGGAAAATAAGCAGCAGGTAAATGTGCTAAAACTTCTAAAGCAGAAAGTGCTGCTGATGTACTTGTATATAGCAAAGCTACTCCTTTAGGGTTCCATCTACCCCCTACTGTTTTTGCACCGATCCCTGTAAGATCCTTAATATATTTCTGTTTTGCTATTCTATATACTAGCATTATGCAAAAATTCCATGCTCTATACGTACCAATTCCTCATTAAGTAACTGAAAACCAAATGTAGTATCTAATAGTTCTTTTGGTTTTTTCATGGCCAGGGCGACACTAGGATGCTCCATCCAATTTTTAAAACGGTTTAGATCTCCAAAAATGTTTTCTCCTTTTGCATAAAGCTTAGCCAATTGTAATGCCTTAGCACTGGCTTCGGTGCTCATTTTTTTGCTCAATTCATAACGTTGAATAGTGCGTTCGGATACATGTAATACATGTGCCAATTCTTTAAGATCAAACCCAATCGTTTTTGCAAGATGTAATAATGCTTTTTTGTCTATCCCGTTTCTAGACAATTCAATAAAGTCATACATATTACGTAAAGGAATATCGATATTTAGATATCGAAGCAACCCTTTATTCTCAAAACTATCAAAATCTAACGGAGATACTGCTCCCATACTTTTATGTTTTGCGACAAAAATACAAAAAATAATGACAACTGTCGTTATTTATACCTAAAAATTAAATCTAACTTAACATTTACTATATCCGATTTGATCCAAATAGCTTACCTATATTATTATAGATATGAATAAATCAAAGTTAAAATTTAATTACCATTTTTTGTTACAACCATAACGAAACAAAATGGAGTAATGTTGTATCCTTTTTACTAAGCATCTTAAGTTCGAATAAAACGGATAACATAAACAACACTATGATCATACATTTTAGTGTATTATAAGGTTAAAAATCAAACTATTATCTAAAAAATTAAAGTTGTTTGTTAAAAAAAACAAAAAATATAACTCACTGAACATCTTGTAATTACTAGGGTTTTCGTGTTTTTTCGAATTTCTCTTAGGCAGAAAATCAATATTTAATCCTGATATTCTACGTTTTTAACCTAAAATATTGTATATTGTCGTTGATTTTGTGTTTTACAACGATTAAAATCTAAATAATGTAGTCTAAAACCTACATTATTAAAAATAAGGTTTAACCCTAAAAACCAAACTATATGAAAACATTTTTACCCCTATTAGCTTTGTTTTTAACCAGCATAACTTTTGCAAACACAAAAATCGACATTTCATACAAGTTAATGTCGGTTACAGAGAATACTGTAGTTGATGGTTTAGACGAAAATACCGAAGAAGGTGTTATATTTATTACTGAAAGTCTACATATTGAGGCTGGAGCTCGTATTAAAGTGAGAAATGCATGTTTAATTATATTAGGAGATTTAACAGGTAACGGAATTATAGATATTGATGATTCTGCAACTGTTACTCTTGAAGGTGAAGAACAAGGCAGAATCACTTTTATCAATAAATTTTTGGCAGATGATACTTGTCAACAAAGTAAAGATCAAAAGACCTTTAGACATATCATTGAAGTACCTCAGGGTCTGAACTATAGCCTTTATAATTTGTCAGGAAGATTATTAGACAAAGGTAAAATTGATGATTATATCCAATATCTTGTAGATCCCAAGACATATCTAATAAAAATAGAAGGTTATAAAATAACAAAGTACGTATTTAAAGGATAACCCCATAATCACTAAAAGTAAGGTTTAAAATCCACGACAATCAATCTTATGTCGTGGATTTTTATATTACCACAATAATTAACACTCTTTAATTTAATACAAACATTTGGGTCGATGTATCAAAAAACCTATATTTATATAATAATAGTCCTCTGTTAATTACCCCTATCCCCATTTTTTGAATTACTAACTAACATAGTAAGTAAACAAAATCAATTAATATGACACAAAGATCATGGTTGAAATCTGAGGTGGTTAAATATGCTTTTTATGGTGTATTATTTGGATTAATATTTCCAATACTAGCACTGTCTATTGATATTTCAAAACTAGGCCTCGAATTTACTTGGCAATCTGTGCTTCTTGTGCACAAAAAATATCCTATACACTATATCATAGATACTGCTCCTGTATTTTTAGGTTTATTTGCAATGTTTGGCGGTAAAAACTTAGACAAACTAAAAGAAAAGAATCAGCAAATACTAAAAGCTTCAAAATTCAAACAGGACTTTCTTGCAAACATGAGTCATGAAATCAGAACACCAATGGTTGGAGTTATAGGTATGATCGATCTACTTTTTAAAACTACAAACCTGGATGATTTACAAAAAGAGTATGTAAATATCATCCATAGATCTTCACTAAATTTATTAGATATCCTAAATCAAATTTTAGACCTTTCAAAAATAGAAGCTGGAAAATTCCAGTTATCTCCCCAGAACATTAACCTAAAAGAATTAATTCATCAAAACATTGACCTTTTTATTGCCACTGCTAAAGCTAAAGAAATCAGTTTAACTCTAGACCATTCAAAAGAAGTACCCGAAACCATTTTAGCAGATAATAATAGACTGACTCAAATCATTTCTAACCTTATTGGTAATGCTATTAAATTTACAGATAAAGGAAGTATTAAGATTAGCACCTCGTTATTATCCCATAAAAATGATGAATTAACTATTAAAATAGAAATAATAGACTCTGGTATTGGTATTAGTAAAATCGATCAGGAAAATTTATTTAGTCGTTTTAGTCAATTCAATGAAGCATCTATTATTGCAGGTGAAGGAAGTGGATTAGGATTAACTATTTGCAAAAAACTAGTACGCTTAATGCAAGGTGAAATGGGTGTAAAAAGTGAACTAGGAAAAGGTAGTAATTTTTGGTTTACATTTAAAGCTAAAGTTTCAAAAGCTCCTGTAACCAAAGAAGATAAAAATATACTTGGCTCAAGTAGTCAAAAGTATAACTTGCACGTCCTTTTAGTGGAAGACTCGGATACCAGCATTTTAGTATCCCAGCAAATATTAAAATATCTTGGATGTACTGTTGATATTGCAAAAGATGGCAGAAATGCATTAAAAATGTTTAAAGAAGATGTATACGACCTTATTTTAATGGATATTAACCTACCAGAATTAAACGGAGTACAGATAAGTAATTTAATACGAAAAAACTATAACAAAATTCCTCCCATTATAGCTTTAACATCTAACGCCTTACCAGGCGATGCAGAACGATTTATTGCCAAAGGTCTTGATGATTATATAACCAAGCCTTTTACCACAGAAATTTTAAATATTAAACTTAGAAATTGGTTTGGAGATCACCATAAATATCATTGATTAAGAATTGCCAAAAAATCTACCGTTTTCAAAAACACCAATAACATAATTGGATTAAATTCATTATCTTGTATATTAAGCTCTTTAATGAGAATTTTAAACTAAAAAAAACTCGGGCTATGAACAAAAAAAGTATTTTATCCTGCAAAAAACACCTGACCTCATTATTGTTTGTCTTTTTCGTTATTGGATACTCAATAAACATACATGCTGTTACCTATTTACAAGATGTAACTACTACACAAGATAATACAAACTACAATGCATATAAAGGAATCGTTGTAGCTAACGAAACCAACCAGCGACTTATATCTGCATCAATTACGGTTAACAACACCAATATATCTACAGTAACCAATGATGAAGGAGAATTTTTAATCAAAATTCCTAAAGACATAACCGATGGTAAAATCACTATTTCTCATTTAGGGTATAGAGATAAAATCATAAGCCTTTCAGAATTTGGTGGAAACGAACTAAAAATAAAACTTGACCTCTCAGTCACAGAACTCTCTGAAATCAATATTGATCCCAGAGATCCAGAAGCTTTAATACGTGCGGTAATGAAGAAAAAAGGAAGTAATTACCTTAACGACAATACTATTATGACTGCTTTTTACCGAGAAACCATAAAAAAACGTAGAAGTTATGTCTCCCTTTCGGAAGCAGTAGTAGACGTTTATAAAAACCCATATATCTCTGCAAAGACCGATGTTATTAAGCTGTTTAAAGCTAGAAAAAGTGCAGATTACAAGAAATTAGACACCTTAACTGTGAAACTACAAGGAGGCCCTTCAAGTACATTATACATTGATGTAATGAAAAATCCTGAGATCCTTTTTACAGAAAATATGATTCAAACATATGAGTTTAGTTTCGACAAATCCACTAAAATTAATGATCGATATATTTATGTCTTAAAATTCAAACAACGTCCAAATATAGAAGAACCTATGTATTACGGAAAACTCTATATTGATGCCGAAACACTTGCAATGACCAAGGCTGTATATAGTCTAAATATGGAAAACAAAGAAGAAGTAAGCAGAATGTTTGTAAGAAAAAAGCCGAGAAATGCAAAAGTACAGCCAACAGAAGCGACTTACAATATTGATTACCGACAAAGTAATGGTAAATGGCACTACGGCTACGGAAGAATTGATCTTGCAATCAAAATCAATTGGAAAAAGAAGTTATTTAATTCGGTGTATAAACTAAATGTTGAAATGGCAATTACAGATTGGAAAAAGAATATTGAAAACCAAACTCTTAAACCAAAAGACCGATTAAAATCATCAGTCGTTATTAGTGATGCAGCATCTGGATTTTCTGACCCTAAGTTCTGGGGAGAGTACAATGTTATAGAACCCGAAAAATCTATTGAGTCTGCTATCAAAAAAATACAGAAACAATTACGAAAATTAAATTAACAATATAAAAACGAAACATCCTGATACTAGAGAACATGCATATGTATGTTCTCTTTTTATTTATCACTTACCACAAGTATTCGTATTTCTATTTTGTTATTTTTACCATCAGGAAAATAAAAGATTGCAACATCAATCTATTTACAGGAGTTAATTACTATAGAAATCATATTTTTTTTAGAATTATAGAATGCAGAGAATACTATTTATTGTACTTATTTGGATGAACATCTACACGCTATTAGCGCAAAAACCAATAGATTCTCTTGGTATTAAAGAAGACTTTGAAATTTTTGAGAGTATCATAAAAAAAGGGCATCCCAGCCTTTATGAATATATCAATCAAGATTCTTTGGATTATCTTTTTAAAACTACAAAAGAATCACTTTCTAATGATTCTACTGATATCGATTTATATAAAAAAATGCTTCAAATTACCAGCACAATTAAAGACGGCCATCTTTTACTTTTTGCTCCCAATAGCATTAAAAGTGATCAATATTACTTTCCCTTAGTTCTAAAAATTATAAATACCAATTTGTATACTGACACCAATGATTTTGGAATTCCGGTAGGTTCAAAAATAAAACTAATCAATGGAAAAAAAGCATCCATAATTCTCGAAAAACTAAAAAAATACGCAGCTAGTGATGGGAACAATCTTACAGGAAAGTACAGAAATATAGAACTAAAATTCGGGTTGTATTATGCCTATGAATATGGTGTAGAAAAACAGTTTATTGTAGAGTATACAACTCCCGATGATGAAGAGAAAAAAATAACCATAGCAGCAGAGTCTTTTGTAAAAGTAAAGCTAAGAAACACTAAGCGTAACTCCTACTTTGCACAATATCATAAACAAGAAAACGGTTTCGACTTCTTCAATAAATATATCGGTAACAAAGATCCATTTATTTATTATAAAAATGAATTAAATGCAGCTGTACTGGTAGTTAACTCTTTTGGGGGAGATATTAGAATATTCAAATCTAATCTGACAAAGATTTTCAAAGAAGTTAATGAGAAAAAAATCCGTCATCTTATTATAGATGTGCGAAATAATGATGGGGGTTTTAGACCCAATGCTATACATTTATTCTCATTCCTTACCAAGATTGCATTTAAGCAAATTACCAGCGAATATGTGATTTCTCTTTCTGTTCCTGAACGGGAATACGCCACAAGGACCTTCTTAAACGAAAAGGAATTCTTGAAAAAGAAGTTCGAAAATCATCCCACATATGATGGTTGGAAACTTAATTTTGATGATATGGAAACTATTATGGTACCAGACAAAAACAGGTTTAAAGGTAACGTTTATGTTTTAGCCGGTGGTGCAACATTTTCTGCAGGATCGACCTTTGCTTTGAATGTAAAAAATGACGCCGATATGACCTTAATAGGAGAAGAAACAGGAGGAGGATATTATTTTCTTACAGGAGAGTTCCCTGTATATTACGAATTCCCAAATTCTAAAATTAGTATGGTAATGTCTATGGAAAAAATAAGCAATTATGTGAAAGATAAAACTATTCCTAAAGGATCCGGCGTACCCCCAGACAAACATATTAAGCTTTCTTTAGATGATTTAATCAAAGGTAAAGATCCTCAACTTGACTATGTTTTTAGATTAATTGGAGGTTAAAAACATGTATCTCTTTCTTTCCTTTTTTCAAAGGCTTTATTGAATATAGGTGTTTACGCTTGTTGTAAGTTTACAAGAACTATGTAACATTTGCTTAAAACGTAAGGCAATATTTTCATCATTAAATTTCATGGCCTCACTAATGCTATTAGATAACACAAGTTCTCCAATAAGGTACTCTACAAAATAATTTTGATCGTCTGTCAAAAGCACGTATTCTGTCATACTGTAAATAATTAACAAGGCTAAAATAGATTTTAAATAGATTCTTATTAAAACCAAACAGAATACTTTTACACATAAGTATTAACAATGATAATTTATTTGAGTTTGAAGGTATGATTTTTGATATTGTTATCCTGACTAACAGATCACTATGAAAGCACACTTCAAAATTACATTTGTAATTCTACTAATTATAGGAACAGTATCCTGCTCTAATATTGACAAAGAACCTTATAAACTACCCAAAAATGCAATACAACTCTTGTCTGGAGGAGAATTAGGGAAAAGTTGGAAAATAGCCTGGCGATATAATGATGAAGTTCGTATGAATATGAGTGGTTGTTTCCTTTCATATAGAATAACATATCGACCAGATATGACCATGAAAGATAACAGTGAGGATCAAGAAAATTGTGGTCCATCACTTACAGGACATTGGGAAATCATTACCAATAAAAAAGGAAAATCATATATTAAATGGGTTAGTGATCTACTTCCCGAAGTCATGAATATCAACCAAAACTATAAGTTTTTTAAAATTCTTAAAATTACTGAAGATACATTACAGCTACAGTATAGACATAAACAATTTTCATCAGAAAGTATCTTTATAGATACTTATGTTACCGAGCATATAGAAATAAAAGACAGAGATTTTCATTGGTAATCAAACCTAATCAAGAACAGTTAGCGCCAGGTTCACCGCACTTTTTAATTCTTCTCTTGATGATCCAGCTTTTAGCATAACTTTTAATCCATTGTTAAATGTGAATAAAAAAGAAGCTATGGCCTTCAAATCTTTATCAGGTGTAATTTCTCCTCTATCAACACCTAACTTTAAATGATCATAAAATAATTCTTCGAAAACTTGTTTGTTTTCTTTTATGATTTCGAAAATAATTTCATCTTCAGACGCTAATTCTGTTGTTGAGTTAACCACAAAACAACCTTTTCTTTCTTTATCCTCAATACCATCATCAACAGCTAATAGAAACAATTCAAGAAATCCTTTTTTGACAGAAGAATGCGAGTATAAAAAAGTTCTGAGCATTGTCCTAGAAGTTTTTCTATACAAACTAAATGCTTTTAAGAACAATTTCCGTTTATCACCATAAGTATCATATATACTAGCCCTATTAATTCCTAATTCATTTACTAAATCTTGCATAGAAGTAGCATAAAAACCCCGCTTCCAAAATAATTTCATTGCTTTTTCAAGAACTTCTTCTTCATCAAATAGCTTAACACGTGGCATAAAAATATGGTGTTTTAAAAACCGATTGAAATTTTATTACTTCAATCGGTTTTTATATTAGAACAATCGTTCCAAAATTAATTAAAAAAAATTGTTTTTCAAATTAAAAACAAGACAATTCTGCACCTAAGAATTTTAGAATCTGTAATCTATTATTGCCTTTTTGATGGTAAATTGACTGAAATTACCTGGTAAGGATGATAGTCTGGTGTAGCATTGCTAAAAACTTCAAGCATATTTGGTGCTTTTCCCGATTCAATAAGTTGCACAGCTTGCTGAAGTGAGGCAGCATTTTTCCATTGAGCGTATACAATAATATGTTCACTATCCAAGCTTTTGTGGATATTTGCAGATATAAAACCGGTTTGATATCTCATTGTTTCGGTCATCCCTTTTTGAAGCAGCTGAACTACCTTTTCTTGCTGACCTGCTTTAGGTGTTATTACATTAATTACTGTAAAAACATCAGTATTTGCACTGATAAGAGCTTCGTTTTTTTGAACAATAGTATTATTTGACTTTACGCCAAAGCTAAATACAACAAATAAAAAGATCAAACTAACAAGTGGAAGCACTAAGATTTTGTTGTAATGGTTTTTGATTACATTTTTCATTTTATTTCGTTTTTAAATTTATATTTATTTGAATACAAACATATTATAACAGAACGATCGTTCCAAATAATTAACAAAATATTAGTTTTTAAAAACAAAAAACCGATCACAACAACTGTCATGACCGGTTACAAAACTTTATACCTTAAGCTTAAACAGAAAATCTATTACAATCACTAAACCCTATATCAAATATTTGTTAGTTATACGTAGATTCAATTTTTCTTAAAAGCCCTATTTCTATATACTCTGAAATCTTATCAGCTTCCCCTATTTTTTTTGTTTCAATGGGTATCCACCCATCGATTTTTATCATATCGTTCGGGTTACTACTAAAAAACATTTCGTACTCACACCCATTTTTCATAAAAGAAGGCCTTTTCTTGTTTTTAGTTTTATCTGCTATTCTTTTCTGAACAATTTCTATTTTAGATGCCAGGTCTAGGGTCTCTGTATCCCTATGTACTTCTACATCTAAAAACTCGGCAATTGAGGCCATAATTAACTCTTGTAAATTCATAAGCAAAATTTTTGGTTACTTTTAGCATTCAGAAATTAAAATTCCAAATACCTTTATCTCTAAATTCGGGTTTAAATTAAATTTGACACCCTATTTTTTATAGGGTTCAAAAACAATAAATCATCTTTCACTGACACATACCCCATAAAAATATATAGCAAATCTATATATAAACCATTTAAAAATAAAATTGACCCCTAAAAAAATAGGGTTTGATGTGAATAATTACAATCTGCCGAAAATTTGCTTATTTAAATTGATTATTTGATAATTCTGTATGCAAAAAAATTGTTTTTTAAAATCTTGTGACAAAGACCTATTCCTTATTAATAGTCATAAAACCTTAATTTCTTGTTAATAAAAACTAAAGGAAGTAAACTACCTTGGGGCAAGCCCGCGAGGCATTGGTAGGAAAATAATTTTGATTTCGAGGCAAGCCTCGGAGCATTTAAATCTCGATTATCGAGTAAATTATCGGTAGACATTAAAGTGATGCCTAAGATGAAACTATTACTATACTACTTCTAAAGTAATTTTCTTGAAATTATCTTTAGAAGACTCACACAAGGAACAGCAATAATCCTCTGGAAGATCAATAAAATTTATTCCCGGAGGAACAGAAGAATAACCATCTCCTATAGATGGATCATAAATTGTTTGGCAATCTTTGCATTGATACACCTCAATATCAAGAACTTCTTTCTTGGCATTAGAGTTTATGTTTTGCTCATCTTCTACTGCCCCAAGGTTTTGAAAATACGTTTTGGTCAACTCTAATAATAAACCAGGAAGATCCATTTGATCTATATCCTGAGCGTACACAATATATCTGCGCGTATTCGAATTAAAATTTCTGGCGTGTAACACATTATAAGTGGGCCTAACCACAAAATCCTTAACTGCTTCGGGTATTTTATTCTGCTCTATCATAATTGAAGTAAAATACCTTTTTTGATTTCTACTTGCTGTAATACCAAATGTTAACCCATAAGTACTAATATCATTTTGATCAAAGTTCATAACCAGGAACTTCTTAAGATCTAATGCTTTTTCGTTATTTACCGGTAAGTGCCAGTTGAGTTCTAAAGCAGAATGACGAACATTTATCCCAGACTGTCCCAATAGCTTCTCTAATGCCAATTTACTCTCTTTAGGCACCCCTTTAATAATAAAGGATTTCCAGGGTGTTAAACAGATCTTACCTATACGATGCTCTATACAAAATTCACAAAGTGTTTTTAGAAATTTTAAATCATATTGATTGTTTCTCCAATACAATCCTAACCAGTATTGATTTACCCCCATTTTATTCATTCCCTCATAGTATGGAAATGGGTTAAAATCAACTTTAAGTGGTTTTTCTATTACACGATTGTTAGCATCTAGGGTTTCATTGAGGAATTGAAAAAGCTCACCAACATCACTCACCTTTTTATATCCGTTTTCAATTGCTTCGGCTACCTTAGCAATATCCCAAGTGTAAATTAGCACTGGATAATACGTCTCCTCCCAACCTGGTAATTTCAGAAATAAATACCAATAATCTTCATTTGATGAAGCGATAAAGTTTAAATCTCCAGAAAACAATGAAACAATTTGCTGTTTAGGGTCTGTAATATTGATTTTTAAGTTAGGTTTATATCTAAAATCTTCTAAGATATACAAGTATGTCGTTCCTCTCAACCAGACCGTAGCGTTAAAAATATCAATAGAAACATACGAACAACTAATGTTTTGCTGCATTTCAGAAGCAAAAAATGATGACTCAAAAGCATCTTTTTCAGTGATAAGGCTTCCTTCACAATCTTTTAATGGAAAAATAATATCCTGCCTAGATCCAAAATGAAAAGTTTCTAAACCTAGCTCCTGTCCGTACTCGATAATACGTTGTAACTCGATCGGTGATAGAACACCACCTTTGACATCAATTCTATATAATGAATCTTCTTTTTTCATAGCTACGTTAATTGTAAAACAGCATTTAACACTTCTTTTACTTCGGGTTTACAACTACCACAGCCCAATCCTGCTCCAGTTTTTATACAAAGTTCAGAGAAATCTTCACATCCAGATGTTATTACTTTCTCCAGGTTTCCTTCTCCTACCTGGCTGCAAGAGCAGATCAATTTACCTATAACAGGCTCACTAGGTTGTGAAGATCGTAACAACTCTTCTCGTTTCTCGGATAGCTCTATTTTTTCTTCAATAAGATTCTTAAAATCAGCAAATTCTTTCTTATCTCCCATCAAAATAGCACCTATTAGCCTATCATTTTGAACGATACATTTTTTATAAAAACGCTTTCTGACATCCATAAAGATTATTTCTTCAAAAGATGGGTCGTTTTGCGGAACATCAATAGTACCAATACTACATAGATCAAGGTTTTCAAATTTTAGAATATTCATAAATACCGAACCTCTATAGATTGCACTAAAATCTCCCAGTAAATATTTTGCTACACTATCTGCTTGCTGTTCTGCAGCCGCAGTAATCCCGTATAGATTTCCTTCAAACTCTGCAATTTCTCCAATAGCAAAAATGGCAGCATCACTGGATTGCAAATATTGATTCACTAAAATTCCTCTGCGACAATGTACTCCGGTCTTTTTAGCCAGATCTATATTGGGTATTGTACCAATAGAATACACCACAGCATTGCAATTGAATGATTTCCCCGATTTTAGATTTATCAAGAGACCTCCAGAATCTTGATTAAATACTGTGTCTACCTCGTTATCAAAGTGAATTTGTATTCCTTTTTCGCTTACATCTTCTGCCAACAACCTACTTGCAACAATATCTAATTGACGCTCCATTAATCGATTTCCACGCTGTACAATAGATATTTTCACGTCTTTCTTTCTAAGGGCTGCAGCTAGTTCTAATCCTAACAATCCTCCACCAACTATGGTCACATGTTGTTCGTTTTCTGGTAAACCTGTTTGATTTAGATACGTTTTTAATTTATCTGCATCACCACGATCACGCATGGTGAATCTTCCTGGTAAATGAATGGGGACTTCTTTAGGTACAAATGCACGACTACCGGTTGCCATAAGAATAACGTCATAATTATGTCGTATGCCTTTGCTATCAATAATATACTTATCTTCTCTGTTAATTTCTTCAATAGGGTTACTTGTAGAGAGTGTAACATTTAGTGACTCCATGCTTCCTTCTCTCATCTTTTGCAACTGTTCCCATTTCAATTCTTCACTTACATATTCAGGAAGTAAAACTCGATTATAAAAAGGATAGGGTTCTTTTGAAAACACAATGATTTCGTCCTGGGTATTATATTCGCGATATGTTTGAATAAAGCGATACGCAGCTGTTCCTGCGCCAACAATACATATCTTTTGCTTAGATTTTTTGTATTTAGATACCTGAACCGCAGAAAACTTAAAATCTGGTTCCTTAGAAATGGGATCTATAATATCTGTAGTTAAGTTGTTTGCTCTTCCATAATCATTACCCAACACTTTACCCCAATGCATCGGAAGAAAAACTACCCCTTTATTGATGGTATCGCAAACCTTTACTTTTACCTGCACTTTTCCTCGTTTGCTTTCTACCACTACGATATCACCATCCTTCAATTTTCTCAAAAAAGCATCTACTTGATTCATTTCTAAGAACGGATCAGGAGTATGAGTAAGCAATCTGTTTACCTTACCTGTTTTTGTTCTAGTATGCCATTGATCTCTAACTCTACCGGTAGTAAGAATTAATGGATACTTTTCGGTTAACAACTCTGATGTAGGTTTTGTAAATCTTGGTACTACAAATTTTGCATTTCCGGTATCGGTATAAAACGTATTATTCTCAAAAAGTCGTGAAGTTCCTTGATGATTATTATCGGGTACAGGCCACTGAAAACTACCTTCGGTTTTAAGGCGATTATAGTTTAAGCCAGAAATATCTATATTAGTTCCTTTAGTAAGCATACAATGCTCCTTATATACTTCTTCTACAGCATTATAATCAAATCCCTTATACTCCATTTTTCGGGCAAAATTCCAAAGTATTTCTGCATCAGGTAAAGCTTCTCCCGGTGGGTCAATTACTTTATTGAGATATGTAATACGACGCTCACTATTTGTCATGGTACCTTCCTTTTCGGCCCATCCGGCCGCAGGAAGTAACACATCAGCATATTCTGTGGTTTCTGATCGATGTGATATATCTTGTACAATTACAAATTTGGCTTTCTTTAACGCCTTTTCAATCTTATTAGCATTAGGTAAACTCACCAATGGATTAGTACAGATAATCCAAACTGCTTTAAGTTTTCCACTTTCTAAGGCGTCAAACATTTCGGTTGCTGTGAGACCAGGTTTCGGTGATATTTCCTTTCCTCCCCAAAAATTTGCTACTTCTCTTCTATGATCATCATTTGCTAAATCTCTATGTGCGGCTAACAGATTAGCCATACCTCCTACTTCTCGCCCTCCCATCGCATTGGGTTGACCCGTTAAAGAAAATGGTCCTGATCCGGGCTTACCAATATGCCCGGTAAGTAAAGATAAATTAAGAAGTGCGTTGTTCTTGTATACTCCAATAGAGCTTTGATTTAATCCCATAGCCCAAAGGGTAATAAATCCTTTAGCATCTGCAATATATGAAGCGGCTTTTTTAATTTCGGTAACTGTAACTCCACATATTTTAGCAGCCTCAGTTATTGAGGTAGATTGTAATACCTCCTTAAGGCTATCAAAATCATCGGTATGATTAAGGATGAAGTTTTTATCTATTTTCTTTCTATCGATTAATCTTTTGGCAATTGCGTTGTATAATACCACATCAGTTCCCGGGAGAATTTGTAGATGCAAATCAGCAATATCACAAGACTGGGTCCTACGAGGATCTACTACTATAATCTTAGTATTAGGGTTCTTTTCTTTATGTGCTTCGATTCTTCTATACAAAATAGGATGACACCATGCCGGATTTGCACCGGCAATCATGAAACAATCTGCAAGTTCTATATCATCGTATGATATAGGAACACTATCTTCTCCCAATGCTTGTTTATACCCAACGACTGCAGAACTCATGCATAATCTAGAGTTTGTATCCACATTATTGGTTCCTACAAAACCTTTAGCTAATTTATTAACCAGGTAATATTCTTCGGTAAGGCATTGTCCAGACACATAAAACCCTACACTATCTGGTCCATATTTTTTAATAATAGTATTAAAAACTGCTGCAGTTCTATCCAATGCTTGATCCCAAGATACACGTTGACGCTCATGCCCTTTACTCCATCGCATTTCTGGAAACAAAATTCGGTCACTTTTATCCTGAACCACATGATGGAGGTTCATTCCTTTAGAGCATAACATCCCGCGATTAACAGGGTGATCAGGATCTCCTTCAACAGTAATCACTCCTTTTGTGTCTTTTTTTGCAATAATCCCGCAACCTACACCACAATATGAGCACGTTGTTTTATATGATTTTAATACTGACATATTATATTTCTAAACACTCATTTTCTATACCAAAACTAAGTATTAATACGTACTCCTCATAAGTTTAAAGCTGTTTTCTATTTGAGAAATGAAAGAATTATGAATTCAACAAAATACGACGACTTAAAAAATGATTTTGAGATTATATACAGGTGACTATTATCAAGTTTAATACTAAAAAGCCGGTTACAAACGAGTTGTAACCGGCAACACAAGAAACACTTAAAGCTACTTAACCTTTAAAGTGTTTCAACACTAAATTGTACTAAATTTATATATATAAATTCTAAATATGTCAAAAATATTATTGTGATATCTCAACAACCTATTTCTAAACGTATGGGGAATTTATTTAGTCTATGAAAGTATTATTTGTTGAAAAACTAATGAAGAAAGTATGGTATTCTTCACATACTCAAATAGTAAGCCCCGAATGTTTAAATTAAGATATTTATCTCTCTAAACAAGGTAAAGAAATAAAGCTGTTTTAACAAAAATAAAAAATGTTTCTTTTATATTTTTTCTGTTAATGTTCCAGAAAATTAATTAAATGCTCTCTGTATTTATAATAATCAGGATGATCTAAAACATCTTTTCTTAAACGTGGTCTTTCAAAATCAATTTCCAGAATATCACCAACTCTAGCCCTTGGACCACTAGTCATCATAATTACTCTATCTGCCAAAAATATGGATTCATCTACGTCATGCGTAATCATTACGGCTGTTATCTTTTCCTGATTCCAAACTTCAATTAGTACATCCTGTAATTCTCCTCGAGTTAAGGAATCTAACATCCCAAAGGGCTCATCGAGTAATAATACTTTTGGCTTTATTGCAAATGCTCTAGCAATTCCAACTCTTTGCTGCATTCCTTGTGATAATTCTTTGGCTTTTTTATGCATTGCATCTTCTAGTCCTACTTTGGCTAAATAATACTTAACAATATCATCCCTGTCTTTTTTAGTACCGTGCCCAAACACCTGTTTTACGCCCAACATCACATTCTCATATGCAGTCATCCAGGGTAAAAGACTTGGAGATTGAAAAATAACACCTCTATCGGGACCAGGTCCTTTTATAGTTTGATTATTAACAACAATAGTTCCTCTTGAAATGGGATTAAGTCCTGCGATCATAGTAAGCAATGTAGACTTACCACAACCTGAATGCCCAATTATTGAAACAAATTCTTCATGCTTAATCTTTAAATCCAAATCATCTAACACAACATAATCACCATTTGGAGTAGGATAAATTTTTGTGAGCTGAGAAATATCCATCATATATTTATCCTCAAACAGTCCATTATCGGTTCTGCGCACTACTGATTTTTCAAGTATTTCTTCCATGTCGAATTTATTTTTAATTAAAACTTAGCCTTCTGAAAGAGGTTGGTTTCATTTTAGGTTTGATATCAGGTAATGTATAATTATTCTCTTTTTTTGAGGCACGTTGCTCCCCTATCTGGATCAAATACTCTATGATACTGTTTCGTAGTTTCTTATATTCTTCATTATGATTTAAAGCAGTTTTATCCCTTGGTCGCTCTAAATTGATCATGTATTCTGGTCCTAATGTAGCTTTTGGTCCTGGTTTAAGGGGAATAATCCGATCAGCCATCAAAATACCTTCGTCTACATCATTAGTAATTAACAAAGCTGTTTTTTTGTCTTTATTCCAAATTTTAAGAATTTCTTGCTGAAGATTCCCTCTGGTCAGGGCATCTAAAGCACTAAGCGGTTCGTCCATCAAGATAACATCAGGACTCATAGACAATGCCCTGGTAACAGAAACTCTTTGTCGCATTCCTCCTGAAAGTTCTTTTGGTAGTTTATGTATTGCTGGAGAAAGACTTACCATTTCAACATACTCTTCAATGCGCTTATTCCTGTCTTTTCTTGACATTTTTTTAAATGCTTCTTTTACCGCCATTCCAACATTGTTTTTAACATTGAGCCAGGGTAATAATGAATAATTTTGAAATATTACTCCGCGTTCATGACTTGGCCCTGTTACAGGCTCACCTTTGAACAAGACTTCACCTTCATCCGGCATTATCAAACCAGAAATCAGATTAATCAAAGTGGTTTTGCCACTTCCTGTGAAGCCAACTATCGCTACAAATTCTCCTTCTTCGATTTCAAGATTTATATTGGACAATACCTTTGTTCTATATTTGCCTACACCGAATGATTTTGATACGTTTCTTAATTCTATATATGCCATAACTTTAGACTTATGCGGTTTCTTCTGTAAATGTTACAAACTTCTGTATTGTTAGCATGATCCTATCTAATAAGAATCCTATGACACCAATTACAAACATCGCCACTATGATTTTAGAGTTTGAATCATTAGCTCCATTTTGAAACTCTTCCCAAACAAATGATCCTAAACCGGGGCTTTGTGCCAATAGCTCAATAGCAATTAAGACCATCCATGCTACCGATAAAGTAATTCTAAGGCCTGTAAAGATCAATGGAAACGAAGATGGTAAAATAATTTTGAATACTTTCTGTCCAACGCTAAGCTGTAACACCTTAGCAACATTTATGTAATCCTTATCTACAGATGAGACTCCCATGCTTGTATTTACCAATGTGGCCCACATTGAACACAATCCAACACTTATAAATGAAATAATAAATGAGCTATCGGTATCAGAGTTTCTGGTTAAAGTTTTTACAATCATAAACACCAGAAGTAACCAAACCACAGGAGAAACTGGTTTAAATATTTGTATCAACCAGTTTACTGATGATCTTAGGGTTTCACTTAAGCCTAGCATAACCCCAATAGGAACAGCAATAAAAAGCGCTAATAAAAATCCAGCAAAAACTGTTTTCAAGCTGGTAAAAATCTGATCTACAAATGATGGGCGACCGGTGTATTTTATCGCTACCAGACCTTGAGCTTCTCTTTGAGCATTAGTTGATGCTATTTTTTCTGCAAAAGCGGTTTTCTTTTCAGAAATAATCCTGTGATCTGATAATAATGACTCATAAGCCGTCCAAACCTGAGCAGGTGATGGTAAGGTATTTGGCTGACAGCTAATATCTCCAGATTCAATACATGCTCGCATTTCATTTGCAGCAATCTCACCTCTATCTATCAATGCCTTCTCTATTCGAGCATCTTTTTCAATATTGTACAAATACATTGCTCCTGAATGCCATACCATCAAAAAAAGTCCTAGAGATAAAATCGGTAAAAACACTTTCTTGAATAATCCTATCAAATTTTTCTTTACCTCCTCACCGGTTGCCAATCTAATTGCCGGTTCGAAAAAACCTAAGCCTACAAAGTTGAGGATATGAATCGATCGATCTTTCATTTCTTTATTTTTTTTAAGTTCCTACAACCAATCATCAAGTACTTATTTATACCTGATGATTGGAATATGTCATTAGTTGATAATTTAGACTACTTACTACTTGAAACACCTTCTGTGTTTTCTTTATTTCCGATCCCAAAACTGTTAATGTAACCAATAGGATCTTTAGCATCATATTTTTTGCCATCGATAAAATCAGTAGTTACAGGTTTATACCCATCTGTTTCTGGCAACTCTGATTCTTCCAAGTGACCTTCTGACACTAAGAGCTTAGCGGCTTTAGTCCATATATCTGGGCGGTAGATATCCTTGATTGTTTTCTCGTACCACTCTACTGGTTTACTTTCTGATATTTGCCCCCATCTTCTCATTTGGGTTAAAAACCAAATACCATCAGAATAAAAAGGATAAGTTGCATCATGGCGATAGAATACATTAAAGTCTGGCATTTCTCTTTTATCTCCTTTTTCAAATTCAAAAGTACCAGTCATCGAATTTGCTAATACTACCTCATCTGCACCAACATACTCTGGCATAGATAAAATCTTAACTGCCTCTTTTCGGTTACCCGGAGTATCCAACCATTTTCCAGCTCTTATTAGGGCTTTGGTAACGGCAATAGCTGTATTTGGATATTTTTCGATGAATTTTTTAGTCATTACAAATACTTTCTCAGGATTATTTTTCCAGATATCATAGTTTGTAATTACTGGCACGCCAATACCCTTAAAAACCGCTTGTTGGTTCCATGGCTCTCCTACGCAATACCCATAAATAGTTCCTGCTTCTAAAGTTGCAGGCATTTGTGGTGGTGGTGTTACAGAGAGTAAAACGTCTGCATCAATCTGCCCTTGGATATTATTTTTGGAGTACATCCCGGGATTAATTCCTGCTGCTGCCAACCAATATCTGATTTCATAATTGTGAGTAGAAACCGGAAATACCATACCCATTTTAAATGCCTTTCCATCATTCTTATAGGAATCTATAACGGGCTTAAGAGCAGTTGCAGATATTGGATGAATAGGTTTACCATCTTCACCAACCGGAACGTTTGGTTTCATTTTTTTCCACACATCATTTGAAACCGTAATACCGTTACCATTCAAATCCATAGAAAATGGTGTCACTAACTCTGCTTGCCTACCAAAACCAGCACCCGCTGCAATTGGCTGTCCCGCTAACATATGAGAACCATCCAACTGACCGTCAATTACTCTGTCTAAAACATTTTTCCAATTAGATTGTGCTTCAACAGAAACAAAAAGCCCTTCATCTTCAAAAAAGCCTTTCTCCTTTGCAATAGCTAAAGGCGCCATATCTGTTAATTTTATAAAACCAAAAGTTAGTTGAGGTTTTTCTATCAGTAGTTTTGACGCTACCTCTACAGAAGAAGAATCACTAGACGCGATTCCTTTTTTCTTTTCCCCGCCACAAGACCCTAAGATCATAGCAGTAATTATCATTACAATTTTAAGATGTACTTTTTTCATAATTCTTTGTTTTGAGAATTTCACTAATAGAATCATCCAAAACTAAGTATTATTACGTAATTAAAATATTTTAAGTCATAAAATATACGTATTCATCTCATTATTATGTATAACAAAATAATACACACTACAAACTAAATAATTCATAATTTGAGTAATTAAAAATTAAAAATAAAGCAATCAACAGAGAAATAATATCCTAAAAACACCATAAAACAAGGGTAAACCATCACAACACTAAGGCTTACGCATAAAAAAGAGGTCTATACACTTTCATTCATTACATCGACAAAAGTAATCCAATTTGATTTTTTTGGCTGTCACAAAAAAATAAGTATTTTTACTTAATATTTTAACCTTTTACATTAACCCTAAAATAAATTACAAGATTATGAAAACAAAAATTACATCCATTTTAATAGTATTAACCTTTTTACACTCGATTAAAATATACTCTCAATCCGAAAATTATGGTTCGATCGGCTATAATAAGGCTGTAAACATTTCTGGAAAACAGCGCATGTTATCGCAAAAAATGTCCAAAGCTTATTTACTAATTTCCAAAGGTGTCGAGAACGAAGACATCAGAAAAGAGCTCAACACCAGTAAGTTTATTTTTGAAAAACAACTAGATATATTAACCCAAAATGCCTCCAGTTCTGCTGTAAACCTTTCTATAAAAGATGTGGAAAAGCTTTGGAAAAAATTCAAAACTATTATAAGCTCGCCTCCTGGTTTTACAGGTTCTGAAAAAGTCATGAAACTGAACACTAAACTATTGAGTGCTTGCCATGAATTAGTATTAAGTATAAAGGTAAGTTCTGAGTACAACAATCAATTCTTCAAAAAGAAAAATCAAGATTTGGTGAATACTATTAACATATCTGGGAAACAGCGTATGCTATCACAACGTCTTTGTTTATATTATACAGCAACTACTATGTTCCCTGGCAAGAAAGCAGAATATAAAGTAATAATGGATGGTATTTTCAAAGAGTTTGATAGTGTTATAGGAGATTTATTAATAAACAGCTACAACACAACAGAAATTGAAGAAGAACTTGGATATGCAATGTCTTTATGGGAAATATTCCAGTCAAATAAAAAAGGTTTTACCAATGGAGAATTCTCTCTTGAAGATGTGTTTAACACTACAAATGAGTTAACAAAAAGTTTTAATAAAATAACAGGCAGTTACGAATTAATTGCCAAGAATTCATAAGTAAAGACAAAGCTAGGGAATCATACCATGTTCCCTAGCCTTGCTACTTAACTCTAACACATTTTTTACTCCCATTTTTTTCATCAGATTAAATCGATGAACTTCAGTAGTTCTCCTACTTATTTTAAGTTCTTCAGCGATGTCTTTATTAGTCTTTCCAGAAATTGCAAGAAGAAGAATTTGATTTTCTCTCTTGGTTAAATCAAAAGGATTATCCTTCTTTTCTTCTAGTAAAGAATTATCTGATAATTTTACCTCAGAAGTCTCATCGATACTTCCGGATTTTATCTTTCTTACTAAAATTGAAGAAACATCCCCACTAAAATATTTTTCTCCCTTACTCACTACAGAAAGCGCTTTAAGAAACTCTTCTTTACTAGAACCTTTAAGAAGGTATCCATCTGCACCTGCGTTTATAGACTGCAGAATATACTCATCAGAGTCATGCATGGACAACATTATATACCTAGTTTCTAGTTTCATTTCTATCATTTGCTGTACCATTTCTATCCCAGACATCTCTGGCATGCGAATATCACAAATAGCAATATCCGGCTTCAAACTACGAACAAGTTGTATACCCTCTACCCCATTTGATGCCTCACCAATTACATTATAATTTTCATTATCATCAAGAATGGCACGAATACCATCTCTAACCATAAAATGGTCATCTACTAATACTATTTTAATCATGCCTCTGTTCGAAATGTCATTTAAAGATTGAATATTAATCTCAACCCATCAAATATATGAATTATTCAAAAGTAGCTGCGAAAAATTAAATAATCAAGAACAAAGCATACGTATTTTTACATAAAAAAACTTTAAAAAATAAGTATAAATACTTAGTTTTGAATCAAAATTTATAACTAATAGAATCATCACAAGAGACGAATTAAAACTTGCTCTGTATTCTTATTTACAGAACAATAAAAACTATCTTACATGAAAAACAAGTTACACATTGCCTTACTTCTATTAGTAGTGGCAATTAAGGGAAAAGCACAAGAGGTAAGTATTGATGCAGATATAAGGCCTCGAGTAGAGTATTTAAATGGTTTTGGAAGTCTAATCCCAGATGGGGTTGATGCTGGATTATTTGTACAGCAACGTTCGCGACTAAAACTTGGATATACACAAGAAAAATTTTCTGCATACGTAAGCGTTCAGGACGTAAGTGTTTGGGGAGACACTCCACAAATTGCTGCTGCAGATAATAACAATAGTTTTTCTTTGGCCCAAGCCTGGATTGATTTCAAATTTGGAAGCGGTTGGTCTACCAAACTCGGAAGACAAGCTCTGTCTTATGATGATCAACGAATTTTTGGAGGTCTGGACTGGGCTATGCAAGGAAGGTTTCATGACGCCGCTCTAATCAAATATGCGAAAGAAGGATTTAAGCTAGATCTTGGTATTGCTTTTAATCAAAATGGGATAAGCACGCAAACCACCTTGTTTGACCCTAATAACGCAGGTAATGCCAGAGCAGTATTCGATTATAAGGGAATGGCATATGCCTGGCTGCATAAAGACTGGGAGAAATTCTCGGCGAGTTTACTTTTGGCCAACAACTCCTATCAAAATCTTGATCCAACAGATGGTCAAACCCCAATTGATGGTAATGTGAATCGTCAGACTTTTGGTACACATTTGGTTGCCAAACCTACTAAGGGGTTATCGATAGCGGCCAATCTATATGCACAAACGGGCGAGTTTACCGAAGATATTGATTTATCAGCTTACAATGCCATGTTAGAGATCAATTATAAGCCAGGAAAAACTTTATTCGGCCTTGGTTTTGAAACTCTGAGTGGCGATGATAACGGAGGAGCTGATGGCGAAATCAAATCTTTCTTTCCCATCTTTGGTACCAATCACAAATTTAATGGATATATGGATTATTTCTATGTTGGTAACCACGCAAATAACGTTGGACTCAATGATATATATGCTAAAACAGTTATTAAAACAGGTGAAAAATCAAGCTTACTCATAAAGGCACATTACTTTTCCGGAGCCGAAAGCCTGGGAGATGATGTAGATGATTATCTCGGGACAGAAGTAGACCTGGTCTATACTCAAAAATTATTACCCTTTGCTACTTTAAAAATAGGGTATTCACACATGTTCGCCTCTGATTCAATGGAATTACTAAAAGGAGTCGCAGAACCAGCCGATGCTCAGTTCTGGGGTTGGGCGATGCTAGTAGTAAAACCAAACTTTTTAAAGTGGAGCCCCAAACCCGCTCCTCTTCCAACAGAATAGTATAATCAAACATCGTATTTATTATAAGTTATACCCTGTAAAATGATTTTTGCAGGGTTACTTATTTATTTTTTGGAAATTCTCAATGTGACGTACTCATAATTACGTAATTCTTACTATTTAAATACGTATTAATACTTAATTTTGAATTATAAATACTTAATTTATGAAGAAGGTAGTTGTAATAGGTAACGGAATGGTAGGCTATAAGTTTTGTGAAAAATTTGCAGCCTCAGAAAAATTTGGTGAATATAAGCTTACTGTTTTTGGAGAAGAGCCCAGAAGAGCTTATGATAGAGTCCACTTAAGCGAATTTTATGCAGGAAAAACTGCTGAAGATCTAAGTATGTCTTCTGTATCCTGGTATGAAGAAAACAATATTGATCTTCATACTTCTGAAATGATTACTGAAATCAACAGAGAAGACAAAACAGTAGCCAATCATCGAGGCGATACATACTCTTATGATTATTTAGTTTTGGCTACTGGATCATCTGCATTTGTACCCCCTATCCCAGGAGTAGAAAAAGAAGGCGTATTTGTATATAGAACTATTGAAGATCTTGAGGCAATTGAAAGCTATGCTAAAAAGTTAAAAGCTGAAGGAAAAACTCAGGCAGCTGTACTTGGAGGAGGCCTATTAGGACTTGAAGCTGCTAATGCTGTTAAAGAATTAGGATTAGACGCACATGTTGTAGAGTTTGCTCCTCGACTAATGCCCAGACAACTTGATCAAGGCGGTAGTGATATGCTTCAGGCAAAAATTGAAAGTTTAGGGCTAAGCGTGCATCTAAGCAAGCAAACTGACTTTATTCAAGGTGGCCATGCTATTGAAGGATTACAATATGTAGATAATACTGAACTTAAAGTTGATATGCTAGTCATTTCGGCCGGTATTAGACCACGTGATGAAGTCGCAAAAGAGTGTGGACTGGAAGCAGGCTTACGAGGTGGCATCATTGTAGATCATAAAATGAAAACTTCTGATGATTATATCTATGCGATCGGTGAAGTAGCATTATACAACAACATGATCTATGGATTAGTAGCTCCTGGGTATGACATGGCAGAAATAGCAATGTCTCAAATTACAGGAAACAGTGATAATACGATGGTAGAACATATTGATATGTCTACCCAATTAAAACTTATAGGTACCGAGGTTGCTAGTTTTGGAGATGCTTTATCTGATGGAGATGATACCGATGCCATAGTTTACGAAAACAAACGTAACGGAATATATAAACGAATCAATGTCTCCAAAGATGGAACAAAATTATTAGGAGGTATACTTATTGGAGATTCTTCAGATTATAATGCTCTGTTTCAAATCTATAATACCGCAATGAAACTACCCGAAAATCCAGAAGATTTAATTCTTGGGAATCGTGGTGGTGATAGCGGATCACTTTTAGGAGACGTTATGGATTTGCCAGATGACGCTCAAATTTGCTCTTGTGAAAGTATTAGTAAAGGTACTATTTGCGGAGTAATTCAAGAGGGTACATGCGACAATTTAGGAGATGTAATTACTTGTACCAAAGCCGGAACAGGTTGCGGAGGTTGTAAGCCCATGGTAAAAGATCTTGTAGACGCTACATTAAAATCCTTAGGCAAAGAGGTAAAAGATACTATATGCGAGCATTTTGAATATAACAGACAAGAGCTTTTTGATATTGTAAAATTGAAAGGATACAGAAAGTTTGATGAAGTAATAGATCATCATGGTAAAGGAGATGGATGCGAAACCTGCAAGCCATTAATAGCCTCTATCATGGCTAGTATTTATGCAGACACAGCAAATGAGGAAGCACCAATACAAGATTCTAATGATCGTTTTCTTGCCAATATCCAACGTAATGGCACCTACTCTGTTGTACCGAGAATTCCCGGAGGAGAAATTACCCCAGAAAAATTAATCGTTTTGGGTCAAGTAGGAAAAAAATACGACCTATATACCAAAATCACTGGTGGGCAACGTGTAGATTTTTTCGGAGCTCGATTAGATCAATTACCAAAGATTTGGAAAGACTTAATTGATCATGGCTTCGAGAGTGGTCACGCCTATGGTAAATCATTACGTACCGTAAAAAGCTGCGTAGGGTCAACTTGGTGCAGGTATGGTATGGATGAAAGTGTGAGTTTTGCCATAGAACTAGAAGAACGTTATAAAGGTCTTCGATCTCCCCATAAACTAAAAGGAGGTGTATCAGGATGTATTAGAGAATGTGCCGAAGCACGATGTAAAGATTTTGGAGTGATCGCTGTAGAAGGCGGATGGAATCTTTATGTATGTGGTAATGGCGGTGCAAATCCAAAACATGCAGAACTATTAGCAGAACAAATTGATAACGAAACAGTAATCAAATATTTGGATAGATTCTTAATGTTTTATATCAGAACAGCGGCTCCATTACAAAGAACAGCAAAATGGTTAGATACATTAGAAGGAGGCATTGAGTACCTTAAAGAGGTAGTTATTAATGATAAACTTGGTCTTGCAGAAGGATTAGAAGAAGAAATGTCAAAATTAGTAAACACTTTTCAATGTGAATGGACCCAAGCAATACAGGACAAAGAGATTATGAAACGATTTAATCATTTTGTAAACACCGATGAACCCGATGATAATTTAGTTTTTGTTCCATTACGTAATCAGAAAATGCCTGAACACTGGAAATAGAAAAGTTATAATCAAAATAGCGTCGGTTTAACTGTTATCCATAATAGTGGATGAAGTATCGAAAACCTGTCTGACGATAGACAAGCAAGTAATTTGAATTCAAAACCTATTCTCGATACACTTCTCCTTTGTCGAAGCACTCGAATTGACGGTTTTTAGTAATAAACAATGTAATTATGGAAGAAATTTTAGAAATATATAAAACCACTACAATAGAAGATGTAAATGTATGGTTTGAAGCTGCTACAGTAAGTGATTTTCCAAAAAATGGCGGTGCGTGTATTAAGTATAAAGGAAAACAGATTGCAGTTTTTAATTTCGAAAGAAAGAATACCTGGTATGCCTGCCAAAATGTTTGTCCGCATAAAATGGAGATGGTACTAAGTAGAGGTATGATTGGAGATCAAAATGGGATTCCAAAAGTAGCATGCCCAATGCACAAAAAGACTTTCTCATTAGAGAATGGAGAAAACCTTAATGGAGATCTAGCTCCTATTGCTACATACCCTGTAAAAATTGAAGATAATATAGTCTATGTCGGCTTTTCTGAATAGTTGAAAAATTAATCTCTAGCCCCTTAAGATATGTCAGGTCTGATTAAAAAAACCTAACTTTGTTAGTAGACCAAATTATACACTTTTATGCCAACCGATACATTATCTGAAGCCTATATCCTGTTTGATAAGGCCAATGCTCAAGATCCAAACAAAGAAGAGGTAGATGGGCAAATAATTGCTAAAGAGCTACTCTACGCACAACGAATGACCCAAACCTTAGAAACGTTTGAACCTAATGCTTCTGATGCTTTAAAATTAGCGGCAAGATCACAACATATTTGTAGATGGGAAATCCCAAGAAACAGCTATCCCATGGATCGCGTAGGGTATCTAAAATGGAGGGAAGAATTAAAGAAATTTCATGCTTCAAAAGCATCAACCATACTACAAGAAATTGGTTACGCCACAGAAATCATCGATAGAGTTTCTTTTTTGATTCAGAAAAAAAAATTAAAGAAAGACGAAGAAACACAAGCCCTGGAAGATGTAATCTGTTTGGTATTTCTTAATTTCTATTATGAAGAGTTTTTAACAAAACATTCTAAAGAAAAAGTAATTGATATTTTACAAAAAACCTGGCGTAAGATGTCTGAAAATGGTCATAAAGCTGCATTAGAGCTATCATACTCAGAAAAAGCATTAGATTTGATAAAACAAGCCTTGGCATAATCCTGTTACTTTGAATAAAAGGGAAACTTTAGACCACCAAACTTTTGGGCGCCTAAGTAAAATATATATTATTGCTTTAGGAGCTATTGCTCTATTCACAATAGGAGGGCAATTTTTTATACAGCGATATTTAAACTCTCAAATTGATGATTCCAGAATCATTAATCTTTCAGGTAGACAAAGAATGCTTAGCCAAAAGTTATCTAAAGAAATACTTCTGCTATCTGATTTAAAGGACAATACATTAAAAACATCATACATTAAAGATCTTCAGTCTACTCTTGAACTTTGGAAAAAATCTCATGAAAACCTCGCACAGTATAATGATTCGATACAAAGGAAAAATAGGGATAGTATTGAGATCAAAAAAATGTTTACTGCATTACAACCGTACTTTAATTCAATTTATCTGAACAGTATTCAGGCAATTAAGTTGATCAATAAAGATACCATAGACCATCAACAATTAAAACCTCATCTCGAAACCGTAATTTTAAATGAGCCCCTATTTCTAAAACAGATGGATGCTATTGTATTTCAATACGAAAAGGAAGCTCAACAGAAAGTTTCTAGTTTAAAAAAGATTGAATTGCTTTTATTCGGATTTATCATCCTTATTCTGATTTTTGAATTTTTCTTGCTATTTAGACCGGTGGCTCTGAGCATAAAAAAGACAATCTCAAACTTACTAGTTTCACAAAAAAAAGCCGAACAAATGGCTTCTCGGGCAGAAGAACTAAGAAAGGTTCAAGAAGAAAGCATGCAGGAATTAGTATCGCTCACTAAAGCTATTGATCAAACTCTTCTATATGCAAGGGTTGATGAGCAAGGAGCACTAATTAATTTGGGCGGGCGCTTTGCCAAATTATTAGGAATTGAACAGAATTATGAAAGAAAATATCTTTCTGATCTTATGAATTTAAGTGAAGTTCAAAAAAATAAACTATTAGGCCTTATCACTCAAAACAAAGGCGGCGTTTTTAATGAAGAATTTGAATTTAAAACAGCATCTGGAGAGAAAGTCTGGTTAGACATATCTATTATTACGGTATTTAAAGAACATGGAACTTCGGAGAGATTAGTGTTGTGTTCTAACATCTCTAAGCGAAAAGATGCTCAAAAAGAAGTTGAGCGATTAACTGCCGCCCAGTACAAAGAAAAAGAAGATTTACAAAAATCTAATGCCAGTCAAATTGTAGAAGCACAAGAAGAAGAACGAAAACGAATCGCAAAAGAAATTCATGATAGTATTGGGCAAATGCTTACCGCACTTAAGCTTAATATAGAGGCTATCAATCTAAATAACCTTGAAAAAGCTAGTCAGAGAATCGACGGTTTAAAGAAAATATCAGAAGATTTGATACAAGGTGTACGTATTGCAACCTTTAATCTTACTCCTCCAGAGTTGAAAGATTATGGAATCTCAATTGCACTTCAGAAAATGGCAAAAGAGCTTTCTAAATTAACCAGTAAGAATATCATCTTTGAAAACAAATCTAATTTTGATCAGAGATTTAATTCATTAGTTGAAACCAATTTGTATCGTGTTACGCAAGAAGCAGTAAACAATGCAATTAAGTATGCACAATCAAATTTTATTATGATTTCTGTCACTCATTCTGATACTGTTTTGAGTATTACTATTGATGATAATGGAAAAGGGTTTGATATTAAAAACATCCCTACTAAGCCTGCTAATAATGCTGAAGGAGGCATGGGATTGTTCTTCATGAAAGAACGCATGAATTATATTAATGGAAGAATATTCATTAATTCATCTCCTGGAGAAGGAACACGAGTAACGTTAAATTACAATAGTACCACTACATCATAAAGTTTACCTATTAAAAGCCTGAATTTCAGACTTTATTTACTTTTTTTTTTATGACTTCGTTTCTGTAATAATCAATAATCCCATCAATCGGTCTTCTTACTATATTTCCAACGGTAAGATGATAAGGCCATACTGCTGCTCTAATAATGTCTTCGCTAAAATGGGCTATCGATCCTATAAAGTGAATTGGAACATTTTGAGCTTCAGAGAAACACAATACTCGATTTTCTACAAATTCCTGAATACCTTCGGTAACGATCTTATAAAAATACCCGTTACGCTCGCTGGTAAAAATAAATTCGGCAAAAGATGCTAAATAGGTATTAGGATTATCTTTTTTATATAAATTCGCTTTTATAGCATCTGAAGAAAGATCAAAACGTTTTTCAAATTCTGCAGCAACCTCAGGAGGCATTCTTTTGTAATAATAATCACGAATTAATCGTTTTCCAAAATAGTTTCCACTTGCTTCATCCATAAGAATATACCCCAGTGAATCAACCGACATATGAATATCATCTCCATCATAATAACAACTATTAGAACCGGTACCTAAAATACAAACAATACCAGGCTCTGTAGTAGCTGCATATACAGCAGCAACCATATCTTCTTTGACTATTACCTTAGCATTCTCAAAAAAATCTTCTAAAATTCCTTTAAGCATTTCGGCAGGATTTTTAGTACCACATCCAGCTCCGTAAAAATGAACTTCATCAACCTTTGAATGGTGAGCACTCAGTTCAGGGTTCTTCTGAATTCTTTCTTCAAGTAGAGATTTTTCGAATACAGCAGGATTTAAACCTTCTGTACGGGTTTTAAAAACGATCTCTCCTGAGTCATCTAGAAGAATCCAATCGCATTTAGTAGAACCACCGTCGGTTAATAAGATCATTTGAAAATTTGTTTGTTATTTGCAAAGAGAAAAAATACTATTCAAAAATTAAATACGCTGTCATCCCAAGCGCAGTCGAGAGATATTTATATCGAATTACAAATATGTTTTCGACTCCGCTTAATGTGACAGTTTGTTATACTTCTGTACTTCTAGAAGTATAGGGTTCTTTTATAAATTCCCTACGTAGGTTGATAAATCAACTAACTTAGAAGAATATCCATATTCATTATCGTACCAAGATATCAGCTTAAAGAAACCATCATTAAGTGCGATACTTGCTCCTGCATCAAAAGTAGATGTGTGTGCCTCACCTACAAAATCCTGAGAAACTACAGCCTCTTCAGTATATGCTAAAACTCCTTTTAATTCATTTTCTGAAGCTTTTTTAAGCGCTGCCTTAACTTCATCAAAAGATGCAGATTTTTTAGTTTTCACAGTAAGGTCTACTACAGAAACATCTGCTGTAGGAACTCTAAATGCCATACCAGTAAGTTTTCCATTTAATTCTGGAATTACTTTACCAACAGCTTTGGCTGCTCCTGTTGATGATGGGATAATATTATTTAAAGCAGAACGACCACCTCTAAAATCTTTTTTAGATGGAGCATCTACAACGGCTTGTGTAGCTGTTGCTGCGTGCACAGTAGTCATCAACCCTTCTTCGATACCAAAATTATCATCAATTACTTTAGCCAATGGTGCTAAACAGTTAGTTGTACAAGACGCATTAGAAACAATGTTGTCTGAAGCTTTAACATTTAGATGATTTACTCCCATTACAAACATTGGAGCATCTGCGGATGGTGCAGAGATTACTACTTTCTTCGCTCCTGCTACTAAATGTGCATTTGCTTTATCTAAAGTAGTGAAGATACCTGTACAATCCATAACAACATCTACACCAGCAGCATCCCATTTTAATTCTTCAGGGTTACGTTCTGCAGTTATTCGGATTTCTTTTCCATTTACTACCAGATTTCCATTCTTTACCGCTATTGTTCCATCATATTTTCCGTGTACAGAATCATATTCTAATAAATAAGCTAAGTGTTCTACGTCTAGTAAATCATTGATCGCTACAATCTCTACATTCTCACGTTTAGAAGCAATTCTAAAGGCTATTCTTCCAATTCTACCGAAACCGTTAATTCCAATTTTTAACGTACTCATATTTAATAATTTAGTTGTTTAATTTAAAATGTGGTTATATCAATAAAAATTTAAACCGAAGTAATATCGGCTACTTTTATTAACATATCATGCTTATGTAATCTTTTGTCTAATGCTTTCTTAAGGGGTACTATAGTTACATCTTTATGAAGAATACCTATCATAACTTCACTCTTCCCTTCTAATAATGCTTCTACTGCTCCTACTCCCAATTTACTGGCTAGTACCCTATCATAACAGCTGGGTGCGCCACCACGTTGAATATGACCTAACACAGATACTCTTACTTCATAATCATCAAGATGCTCCTCAACATATTCTCCTAGTTCAAAAATATTTTTACCCGATTTATCTCCTTCAGCTACCACTATGATACTAGAGGTTTTACCTGTTTTTTTACTTTTCCGAAGTGAGTCTATCAACCTATCTACTCCCATATTTTCTTCAGGAATCAAAATTTCTTCGGCCCCTGCTCCTATTCCTGCATTTAATGCTATATCACCAGCATCTCTACCCATTACTTCGATAAGGAATAATCGATTATGAGAACTTGCTGTATCTCTAATCTTATCTATTGCTTCTACTACGGTGTTTAAAGCGGTATCATAACCAATAGTATAATCGGTACCATTAATATCATTATCTATAGTACCTGGAATCCCCACTACTGGGAAATTAAACTCCTCTGATAATTTTAAGGCTCCGGTAAAACTTCCATCACCTCCTATCACCACAAGAGCATCTATATTATTTTTAATTAGATTTTCATGAGCCTTCTGTCTACCCTCTTTAGTCCTAAATTCTTTAGATCGCGCAGATTTAAGAAATGTTCCTCCTTTATTAATAATATTACGAACCGATCGTGCGTTAAGTTCTTCAATTTCATTGTTTATAAGACCTTCATATCCTTTATAAATACCAAAACAACGTACTTGATAATAACTACATGCACGAACTACTGCACGAATTGCAGCATTCATCCCGGGAGCATCTCCTCCAGAAGTAAGTACAGCTATATTTTTAACTTTATCCATCATTGAAACCAAATCTATCGTTATTGATACTAATAACCTAATTTGCCAAAAAACTAAAACGTTTTCGGTTAATAAATACAGGGTTTCTTGACAAAAAAGAGGTTATTTTAACATATTTTCATTGATATTGTTAAGGAATCAGTAATACAATAAAATACGAATTATTATAGCCCTAGGCTCCCAAATATTATCTAAAAAACAAAAACGACCTGCCTAAGCAAGTCGTTTTCATAAATAAATATATCTATTTTTAATTATTCCTTAATAAGGATTTTGTATTCCCAAGCTCCAAGACTTTTTGCATCGTCTGGTTTCTCTTCATACAACTCTCCTGAAAGATAATCCTTGAATTTTCCTCCATATACTGCTGAAAATTTTACAGGTTCTTTCGTCATATTGGCAACAAACAGCACACTATTACCTTCTTTTTCTCTTTTAAAGGCTAACACCTTTTTATCTTCTGAAGTTTTAATACGAGTGTAAGAAGCTGCATTTTTTCCACCATGTAATGCAGGGTTTTCGTTCTTAAGCTTACCTAGTTTTTCATATAATGGGAAAAAATTCCCTTTCTTTTTAATTATGGTATCTTTTTCGAAGAATAGTAAGCGTTTATCCATATCATACTCCTGGCCAGAATAGATTAATGGCATCCCAGGAGCCAGGTATGAAAATGCAGCGAACATTTCTGAAGCATCTCCCATTCTTTCTTGCACAGTACCATTCCAAGAATTCTCATCGTGATTAGATGTGAAATTCATTAAAATATCATCTTTAGCATACATCGTATCTACCTGGGCCATTCTTTTATCCAATTCTTTTACATCGGCTTTCCCATTGGCAATATCATTCATTTTATGGTGAGTATCCCATCCATATCCCATATCAAAGGCATTTTCCATCAGTTCTGGCTCCCAACCTTCGGCCAACATAAATATAGGCTTAACTTTCTTAAGCTCGGCAACCGTAGTATCCCAAAAATCTACAGGTACCATTCCTGCAACATCACATCGAAATCCATCTATTCCTTCTTCTTTTAACCAATACAACATATCATTTTTCATCTGTTCGCGCATCTCCTGATTATCATAATTAAGATCTGCTACATCGGTCCAGTCTGTATCGACAGTATGTGTGATATTTCCGTCTTTATCCTTGGTATAATATTCTGGATGTTCTTTTAACCAAACGTGATCCCATCCTGTATGATTTGCAACCCAATCCAAGATTACATAAATCCCATTATCATGTGCCGTTTTTACCAATGCTCTAAAATCTTCTATAGTTCCAAATTCTGGGTTTACTTTAGTATAATCAGATATAGCATAATAACTTCCTAAAGATCCTTTACTTTTGGTGGTAGAAATAGGATATATCGGCATAATCCAAAGTATTTTTACTCCAAGTTTCTTTAGCTCGGGAATGTCTTTGGTAAAAGCATTAAAGGATCCTTCCTCAGAATATTGACGGATATTAGCTTCATAAATAACGGCGTTTTCCATTATCGAATCGCTTATCGGTGCAAACGTTTCTTCAACTTTTTCTTGAGCAACCTCGGCTACTGCTTCTTCTTTTTTAGTTTTTCCGCAGGAAAATAAAATCCCTACCGTCATCAGACTTACTATTATCTTTTTCATGTTATAAAATTATCTGTGGTTATATGTTTATTTTAACTGAATCAAAAACTAAGTGATTATATTTTAACAAATCCCTCATTCCTGTTTCTCCCAGAGGGAGAAATGATTAAATGAATACTCACTTAGTTTTTATTTTAATTCGAGTATCATTGAAGTCTTAGCAGGAATACTAAAATCTTCACTTATATCTATATTAGAGTCTGTAATGATATTGGTTCCGGTTTTGAAGTCTTTAATACCTTCTTTAAAACGAGTAACATCTAATTTCTGATCTTTGGTGTTGTTATTAATGATTACCATGACACTTTTTTCTTCAGTATATCTGAAATACACATATACATTATCAAAAGGGATAAATTGTAATAGTTTCCCGGTATGAATAACCTCTGCTGTTTTTCTCCAATTCAATACTTTTTTAGTAAAAGAGTGAAACGCTTTTTGATCTTTAGTTCTACCATTTTCTGTTCCAGCTGCCAAGAAAGCATTTTGCTTATCACCAGACCATCCTCCCGGAAAATCTCTACGAATGTCGCCATCACCTTTTTTATCTCGATTGCCTAACATTCCTATCTCATCTCCATAATACATCTGCGGTATCCCACGGGTAGTAAATATTAAGGTCATTGCCATTTTATATTTATTAATATCGCCTTGATATATTTCATTAATACGATTGGTATCATGATTTCCGGCAAATAACAGAATGTTATTGATATCAGGATATAAGAAATCATTTGTGAAATTTTCATACGCCTTGATCATCCCTTTATCCCAGGCATTTTCATCTTCATTAAAAATCACCATTAGTGCATCATGAAGTGTAAAATCCATCACCGAAGGTAAGTGAGAATTAAAATCATCAATAGCTCCTATTTTACTATCTTTTTGCCAATAGGCCATTTGTGCCTGATCATGCATCCAAACCTCACCTACAATATTAAAATTAGGGTACTCATCCATGATGGTTTTTGTCCATTTAGCTATACCTTCTTTATCATTATAAGAATAGGTATCTACTCTAAACCCGTCTAAATCTGCATATTCTATCCACCAGATCGCATTTTGAGTGATATAATTAAGAAGCAATGGGTTACTTTGATTCATGTCTGGCATGGTCGTATCAAACCATCCGTTCATGCACCCCTTACTATCTACTTTTGAAGCATTGGTATCAAATTGAGTAGTCATACGGTAATTGCTTCTTCTAAATCCTTCTGGCCATTGATGTATCCAATCTTGGGTAGGCAAATCTTTAATCATCCAATGTTTTGATCCCCAATGGTTAGTTACATAGTCCATTATAAGTTTCATATCCAGTTTATGCATTTCTGAAGCTAGACGTTTATAATCTTCATTGGTACCATATCTTGGATCTATCTTATAAAAATCACTTTGTGCATAGGTATGATATGAGTACACGGGTTCATTATCTTCTAATAGTGGTGTACTCCATAATGCGGTAACTCCAAGGTCTTTTAGATAATCAAGGTGATCGATGACTCCTTGTATATCGCCACCGTGACGACCACCAGGGTTCGAGCGATCTGCTTTTTCTACAGTATCTGGATGCGAATCGTTTTTAGGATCTCCGTTTGCAAATCGGTCTGGCATGATTAGATACATCACATCACTACTATCAAAACCTTTACGCTCTGCAGCGTTTTCTCTTCTAGCTTTAAATTCATAAGGTTGAGAAAACACAACTTTATCTTTCTCCTTGAAATTTATCGAAATAGTTCCTTCTTTTACCTCTTTGGTATCTATAGTGATAAATAGATAATTGGGGTTTTCAGTTTTTTTTACCTCATCTATTGTAAGTCCTTCAATCTGCACATTGTATTTAGAGATATCTTTTCCATAGCACATTAACTGTAACTTCTCACTATGCATTCCGCTCCACCAGAACGGAGGTTCTATTTTCTCTACTTGTGCTTGTGTCAAAGCTACCAGACACCAAGAAAACAGAACAATTAGTTTAGTCTTCATTTTATGAGTTTTTGATTAAATAAATGTTTTGTGTATTCTTTTTATAGACATAAATACCCCAAAAACAGGGTCTTTGGGGTATCTATTTATTATCAATAGTATTGATTAAACTGTGATTAAGGTATCAGGGGATATTTTAAACTCCTTCCCATCTACATAAATCACTAATTCCTTATCTCCTTCCAGGTTAAAAGAAGTTCCTTCTTGCGAAACATTCACTTTTAGAATTTGATTTCTAAAGTTTACATTAAACGTATAGCCTTTCCATTCTTTAGGAATCTTAGGAGTGAAAGATAATCGATCATTCTTAATTCTAAGTCCTCCGAATCCTTCAACAATACTCATCCATGTACCCGCCATACTAGTTATATGTAAGCCTTCTTCTACTTCTTTGTTATAATCATCAAGATCTAACCTCGACGTTCTTAAATAGAAAGTATATGCCTGATCCATTCTATCTAAAGCAGCAGCCTGGATACTATGTACACAAGGCGAAAGAGATGATTCATGCACCGTAAAGGGTTCATAGAAATCAAAGTGTCTTGCTAATTCCTCTTTAGTAAATTGATCCTCGAACATATAAAAGCCTTGAAGTATATCTGCTTGTTTAATGTACGGAGAACGTAATATTCGATCCCAGCTCCATTTTTGGTTAATTGGTCGCTGTGATTTATCTAAATTGGCAACAGTAATTAATTCTTTATCTAAAAATCCATCTTGTTGTAAATATACTTCATGCTTTTCCGAATATGGGAAATACATTCTCTCAGCAACTTCTGCCATTGCTTTGATTTCATCTTGACCAAGATTGGTCTTTTCGATGATTCTCTTGTAATCGCTACTATATTCAGCTTTTACTTTATCTATATTTTCTACACAATACTCTATACACCACTTTGCTAAATAATTAGTATACCAGTTATTATTAACATTATTCTCATACTCATTAGGACCAGTAACTCCCAAGATTACATATTTACCTGTATTTGAAGATAATGTAGCTCTCTGATGCCAAAAACGAGCAATAGCAATAATTACTTCTAATCCTTTTTCGGGTACATAGCTGTAATCACCTGTATACCTAACATAATTATAGATAGCAAATGTCATTGCACCATTACGGTGTATTTCTTCAAAAGTAATTTCCCATTCGTTATGACATTCTTCTCCATTCATCGTAACCATTGGATATAATGCTGCTCCATTAGTAAACCCAAGTTTTTTTGCGTTTTCTATAGCTTTATCCAAATGGTGGTAACGATAGGTCAATAAATTACGGGCTACAAGCTGATCTTTGGTAGCCATGTAGAACGGAATACAATAGGCTTCGGTATCCCAATAGGTACTTCCTCCATATTTTTCTCCTGTAAATCCTTTTGGTCCAATATTAAGCCTTGCATCTTTACCAAGATAAGTTTGATTTAACTGAAAAATATTAAAACGTATACCTTGTTGTGCTTTTACATCACCTTCGATAACAATATCAGCCATCTCCCATATTTTAGACCAGGCTTTCTTTTGCAAATCTAGTAAAGCATCAAAACCAGATTCTGAAGCTTGTTTAAGCACTGTAGCACTTGCCGAAGCTAAATCTTCTTTTTTATGATTAAGGCATACTGTATATCCTCCGAACTTTACTAAACTAGCTGTTTTTCCTTTAGGAACTTCGATTGAATAATTCAATCTAATGAATGTTCCGTTCATATCTACTTTAGGGTACATATCTTTTAAGTCATCTCCAACAAAAACTTGATTTAACATACCTGTACAGGTATGAAATTCGGTTTTCATTGTTTTAGACAAGATAAATGCAGAGCTACCTTTGTGAGATAAATCATAGGTGTCCCAGAATTTATCATCCCAATTAGTATCTTCATTAGTGATTCCCGAATCGAGATAAGGTGAAAATGTAATTTCTACATCCTGATTTACAGGTGTTACCTCATATCTAATTGCGCCTACTTCATCAAGGTCTAAACTTAAAAAACGTGTAGATTTAACAGATACTTCTATATCATTTTGTAAAACTGCTTCAAAAGAACGTTGATACCAACCTTCTTTCATATTTAGTTCTCTTCTGAAATTAGTTACAGATTTACATCTATATAGATCTAATTTTTCTCCATTAATTTCTACATTAATTCCTATCCAGTTTGGCGCATTAAGTACTTTAGCAAAATACTCTGGGTATCCATTTTTCCACCAACCTACTCTGGTTTTATCCGGATAATACACTCCTGCGATATAACTTCCTTGAAAGGTTGGGCCAGAAAATTCTTCTTCAAAATTGGCCCTCTGTCCCATTGCACCATTACCTATACTAAAAAGGCTCTCTGAGGATTTAACTCTTTCAACATCAAATCCTTCTTCAATAATTGACCAGTTATCTGGTTTTATATAATCCTGATTCATCGTCTCTCATACTTTTTTGGCCGAAACCAAATTATTTATAAAATCTTCTCTTATTTCTGTAAAATCATTAAAAATGTAATCTGCTTCATGTAACACCTCTGCATCTCCAATTCCTATACTTATCATATTGGCGATATTGGCTGCTTGAATGCCTGCAACAGAATCTTCAAATACTACACAGTTCTCTGGCAAAACGCCTAATTCTTTTGCTCCGATCAGGAATACTTCCGGATCTGGTTTTGCTTTGGACACATTAGTTCCATCTACGATAGTATGAAACTTAGTAGCTAGTTGTACTTTATCCAGAATGATTCTTGCATTTTTACTAGCAGAACCTAATGCTATAGCTTGTTCTTTTGAAATCAAATAATCTAAAACTCTTGGTACATCAGGTAGAATTTCTGAAGTATCCATCTTTGAGATATACACAAGGTATTCCTCATTTTTTTTAGACATTAATTCGGTAAACTCTTCTTCTGAAATGGTTTTATTACCCCATTCTAATATTTTTTCTAAAGATCGTACTCGGCTAACTCCTTTTAGTTGTTCATTTTGTTCTTCAGAAAAAGAAATACCTAGGCTATTTGCAAGGTTTTGCCATGCTAAAAAATGATATTTTGCAGTGTCTACGATCACACCATCCAAATCAAATATAAATGCTTTCTTCATTATTCTACTACTTCTTTCGGGTTATAGGTAATTGCATCCCTATTGGTAATGAACAAGTTACAAAAACCAGCTATTATTAAACTTATACCAGCCACAATCATTGCATTAATTGTTTGATCACCAATCAATTTATAAGCAAAATTAATACCTCCTATTGCCGCAATGATTTGAGGGATTACAATAAACATGTTGAATATCCCCATAATTACTCCCATTTTCTTAGGATCTACAGAGCTCGAAAGCATTGCATATGGCATAGATAATATACTCCCCCAAGCAAAACCAACTAAAGTGAATGAAAAAATCAACCACTCTGGAGAAGGTATAAAGTACATTGATATAAAACCTACTCCTCCTAAAACTAATGACCCTAAATGAACTAATTTTCTATTAATTCTTTTTCTTGAGGTATAAAATGTTAGTATTAGAGCAAAAGCCATTGATGATAACCCATAAATCCCCATATACCTACCTACATCATTAGAAGATTTTTGGAATGCGGTGCTAGCTTCTTTAAACGCTGCCGCAGATTCTGGAACATTCATATTATATGCAGATTCTATTGGCACTGGTGTTTTAAACACATGTTCTGTTAGGGCAGGGTTTGCTAAACTCCACATTGTAAAAAATGCGAACCAACTAAAAAACTGTATCAATCCCAGTTTCTTCATTGTAAGCGGCATGTTTCCTATATTATTTAAAATATCAGGAATAAATTGATTTTTTTTCTTCTTTTCTCTTTCGAATTCTTCCATATCTTCAGGAGGATATTCTGTAGTTTTAAAAACTGTATAAAGAATACTTGCCAGAAAAACTAAACCTCCAATTGCAAAAGCAACTTTTACAGACATAGGTACAACTCCTGTTGGTGCTTCATCACTTACTCCCATTTGCGAAACTGCCCATGGTAAATTACTAGCTACCCATGTTCCTATTCCTATAATTAGTGTTTGTGTTACAAATCCATAAGACCGTTGAGATTCTGGAAGTTTATCTGCTACCAAAGCTCTAAAAGGTTCCATTGAAATGTTAATAGAAGCATCTAAAATCCATAAAAAACCAGCAGCTACCCAAAGGACAGGTGAATGTGGCACTAAAAAAAGAGCAATAGAGCTTAATACCGCACCAATTAAAAAATAAGGTCTACGACGACCCCATCTTGGGCTCCAAGTTCGATCGCTCAGATACCCTATAATAGGCTGTACTAACAACCCTGTTAAAGGGGCTGCAATCCATAATAAAGGTATGGCATCTTTTTCGGCACCTAAGGTTTGAAAAATTCTAGACATAAATCCGCCTTGCAATGCAAAACCGAATTGTATTCCTAGAAAACCGAAACTCATGTTCCAAATTTCCCAGAAACTTAACTTACGCTTGTTCATCAAGTAATCATTTGATTATTAACTTGATAAGCGACATTGCTTATCAAAACTTATTTAGTAGAAAGTGAAAACATAAGTTTTGATAGGAGCCAAAGATATTATATTTTTTCAATAAAAAAGGATCACTCTTTGGTTTTTTTTGTTGATTCCCTCTGAATTAAGCTTGTATCTATAATAACTGTTCGATATTCTTCGGTAGCAGCTTCATCTCCTTCTAACTTATCTATTAAAAGTTTAGCTGCCCTAACCCCCATGTCTTCTCCATGCTGACTAATAGTGGTTAAGCTTGGTATAAAATGTTTGGAAAGAATCCCATCGGTAAAGCCTATAATGGAAATATCATCTGGAATTTTTTTACCCTGCTGACCTAAAACCTTTGCAGCGGTAACGGCAAATAATTCATTTACAGCAAAAACAGCATCAATATCCTTATCCTTAAGAAAATTCGAAATTTCTGACTCGCAATTATCGATATCTTCTATTTTTAGAATCAATTCTTCCCTTTCCGGAACATCATAAGCCCGTAACGCTCTAAGATAACCATTGGTCCTTAATTTACCGACACTTATATAATCTACCGTAGTAAGAATAGCTATCTTCTTACAACCTATCGACAACAAATGATTTGTAGCCATTTGAGCACCCTTGCTATCATCTATAATTACTTTATCACAAACAACCTCGTCAATAATCCTATCAAAAAGCACTACGGGCATGCCTTGACTCATAGTTTCTTCAATATGATGATAATCTTTTTTAAGTTGTGTTTCTTTAGCTACAGATAAAATAAATCCATCTGCACTGCCACTGGCAAGCATCTCTAGGTTAATAACTTCTTTATCAAAAGAATTATTTGACGAGCATATGATTACATTATATCCTTTTTCATTAGCTACCTTTTCTACACCACCAATCACTGTAGTAAAAAAATGATGTACAATCTCAGGAATAATGACACCAATCGTCTTGGTTTTCCTGTTTTTAAGGCTTAGTGCTATGTTGTTAGGTTTATAATTATAGAGTTTAGCGAAAGCCTTTACCTTTTGGCGTGTGTCTAAACTTATCTCTACACTATCTTTTAATGCTTTAGATACTGTAGAAATGGAAACATCCAGTTCTTTTGCTATTTGTTTTAATGTAACTTTTTGTTTCATCGGTTTTTTTAATATTGTATTATGGTTTATTAATTTAAATATATCTACTCAAAAAAAGGTGAAATCCACGCTAAATAATTTTCCTCCAAATTTAGCAAAAGCGGTCAACGTAATTCATTATAACTTATTGTACAAGTATATTTTTTTAATCAAAAAATCAAAATTTGCAGCGAAAATATGCCATATGGTCATAATTATGCTTAAAATTTTAACAAAATTTTAAAAGTTTTCCACACGCAAACGTTTTCGTAAGGGTACGGCTAAACCTTACCTGAAAATTAACATAAAATTTACATACTTTGGTTGCAGGAAAGTGAAAATATAAGATTTAAAACAATCAAAAACTAATTTAATTTTTATGAAAACATTTACAAAAAGCGCATTGTTTTTATTGTGGTTGATACCAATGAGCTTTTTTGCACAGTCTACTGTTAATGGAACAGTTACTGATGCAGGAAGTGGTCAACCCATTCCTGGTGTAAATATCATTGTAAGAGGAACTACAAACGGAGCATCATCTGATTTTGATGGTAATTATTCTCTTAACAATGTTAACGAGGGTGATATTGTAGTATTCACATACGTTGGTTTTATACCGCAGGAAGTTGCATACACTGGACAAACCACAGTGAACATAGCATTAGAAGAAGATGCTGCTGAACTTGAACAAGTGGTACTTATTGGTTATGGTACTTCTAGGAAAAAGGATCTTACAGGATCTGTAGCCCTTGTAACATCAGAAGATTTTAATACTGGTAACAATATTACTGCCGAGAATTTATTTAATGGTAGAGTAGCCGGTGTTAATATTAACACCAATGGTGGTCCGGCAGGAAATTCTGAAATTAGAATTAGAGGAGGTGCCTCTTTAAATGCATCAAACGATCCATTAATTGTTATTGATGGTCTACCCCTAAATGACCCGGGTGATTTGTCTAACGGATCTAGATCGATTCTTTCGACGATTAACCCAAATGATATAGAGTCTTTCTCTATTCTTAAAGATGCCTCGTCTGCTGCAATATATGGTAATCGAGGTGCAAATGGTGTAATCATTATTACAACTAAGAAAGGAAAAAAGAATTTACAAATCAATTTAGATTCTAAAACCAGTATAAATACTGCTAATGAAACTGTTGATGTATTTTCTGCAAACCAATATCGTGAATTTATTGCTGAAAATTTTCCAGATAGAATTGGTGAATTAGGTTCTGCTAATACAGATTGGCAAGACGAGATCTACAGAACTGCTTTTTCTACAGATCATAACTTATCTGCAAGTGGTTCAATTTTAGGAATTCTTCCTACTAGGGTAGCACTTGGACGATCTGATCAAGAAGGTCTTAGAAAAACATCTAAGTTTGAGAGAACAACATCCTCTATTGCTTTGAACCCTAGATTATTTAATAATCACTTAAAAATAGATATCAATGCCAATCTTAACTTTGAAAAAAACAGATTTGCTCCAAATGTAGAGGGTGCTGCAATTACTTTTGATCCTACTCAACCAGTTTTTGATGCTAGTTCTCCTTATGGAGGTTACTTTGAATACATAAATTCTGGTACTGGTTTTGCACAAGGAAATGTACAGAGAAACCCTGTCGCTGAACTAGAACAAACTCGTGAAATTGCAAACGTTAGAAGATATTTTGGTAACGTAAAACTAGATTATCAATTACACTTCTTTCCTGATCTACGTGCAGTAGTTAACTTAGGTGTAGATGATAGTGAAACTGATCGTTTTAGAGATGTATCTACAGAAAGTGCAATTGGTTTTAATTCAACTCAAGGAGAGTTTGTTGGTTCTAAATCAGACACTGATTTACTTATTAAAAACCGACTTCTAGATGCTTATTTGACATATAATAAAACTATTGGAGCTTTGAATATCGAAGCTACGGGAGGGTATTCTTATCAAAAATTCGAATTAGATAGGTTTGAAACAGGAAATCAACGTGACCCAAGTAATGTGGCCGAAAGAACAATCGATCCCGATGAAGTATTGATTGCATACTTTGCACGTACAAACTTGAAACTTAGCGATAAATATTTCTTATCAGCTTCTATACGTAGAGATGGTACTTCAAGGTTTGGTGAGGATAACAGATGGGGGTATTTCCCATCGGCATCATTGGGTTGGCAAATTAGCGATGAAAACTTCCTTAGAAACTCATCAGTATTAAGTGATTTAAAACTTCGTTTAGGATATGGTATTACAGGTCAACAGGATATCGATCAGGCATACGCATATTTAGAAAGATATAGAGGTAGTAGTCCTTTTACACAATACATCCTAGATGGTGAAGTAATAAATATTGTACAGCCTCAATTTAGAAACGAAGACATTGAATGGGAAAAAATAACAGAATATAATATTGGATTAGACTACGGTTTCTGGAGTAATAGAATTAGCGGAGCGGTGGATGTATTTAGAAAAGAATCCAATGATCTACTTTCTCAAGCACCGATACCAGATGCAGCAAACTTTTCTAATCAAGGTTTCCAAAATATTGGTAAATTTATAACACAAGGTGTTGAATTTTCTATTAGTGCTGATATCATCAAAAAACAAGATTTCAATTGGAATGTAAGTTACAATGCTACATTTATTGATAGAGAAATAGAAAGCTTAGCCTTTGGTCAAGATATATTGACTACTGATATTGGTGGTGGTACAGGTAATACTATCCAAATCCAAAGACAAGGAGAAGCACCATTCTCTTTCTTTACATTCGCTCAAATCTATGATAGTGCAGGAAGACCAATAGAAGGTGCTTATGCCGATTTAAATGGTGATGGTGTATTAAATAATAATGATAGATATGTTGCTGGTAAAGGGACACCAGATTATGTAATGGGACTTCAGACGAGTTTAAATTACAAAAACTTTGATTTTAGTTTTAATATGAGAGCTAATATAGGTGGTGAAATATACAATAACGTAGCGTCATCAAATGCACAATTGGGTAACGTAGTTAGAACTGTATTTAGCAATACACCGGTTTCTGTATTAGATACTAACTTTCAGAGTACTTCTGATGTAATATTATCAGATTTCTATATAGAAGATGCTTCATTCTTAAGAATGGATAACATCACGATGGGATATACATTACGAGACATCATGAAAGGTGTTTCTAGCCTTAGAATATGGGCTGGTGTACAAAATGCCTTCGTTATTACCGATTATTCTGGATTGGATCCGGAGATTCAAAATAACGGAGTAGATAATACAATATTTCCTAGAGGACGTACTCTTTTATTAGGAATAAACTATAAATATTAAAAAAACAAGAAATGAAACTATATAAGATTTTTTTATACGCATTTCTATCAATAGGTATCTTCACCTCTTGTGAAGGAGACTTAGATATCGAATTAGAAGACGATGATGATTTACTCGCTAGTGATGTATTTAACACTCGAGATGATTATAGAAGCGCTCTAGGAGGTGTATATGCTAACTTCTCATTGATCGGACTTGATGTTACTGCAGATGGAAGACCCGAAACTGCTAACCTTGAAGGGATCGATGACGGAACCAGCCAATACATAAGAGGGCTATTCTCTATGCAAAATGTTTCTACTGACGAAACAATCTGGACCTATGAAAATGACCCAGGTATTGCTGACCTTCAGAGAAATAGATGGGATGCAAACAATGTATTTGTGCTTAGTTTTTTTGCAAGAGCTACTTTTCAAGTTTCTCTAGCTAATGAATTTTTGCGCCAAACATCAGACGGTAAGCTAGATGAAAGAGGAGTTTCTGGAGATCTTAGAAATGAGATTCAGACCTTTAGAGCAGAAGCTAAAGTACTAAGAGCATTAGCTTACTATCATTTATTAGATTTATACAGAAGAGCTCCTTTTGCGACAGAGAACGACGCAGTAGGATTTACAAGGTTATCAGAAATTAAAGGTGCAGACTTATTCAATTACATAGAAGAAGAGCTTCTTGCTGTAGATGCTCAGCTTTTAGATGTAAACCCTGGTCAAAATTATGGGCGTGCGGATAAAGGAGTAGCTAAAATGATCCTTGCTAAACTATACCTAAATGCTGAAGTATATTTAGGAGATGGTAACAATCGATATGTAGATTGTCTACGAGTTTCTGAAGAAATCATTAATAGTGGATATTCATTAAACCCTGTTTATCTAAACAACTTCAATGCAGATAATGATGTTAATGGTGCTCAAAACGAAATTATTTTCCCAATCATTGGTGATGGTAATACAGTACGAAACTTCGGTGGTGCATCACTAATTATACAAGGGGAGCATAATGCTGCAGGATTTGAGCCTACACCAGAATCTCTTGGAGTAGAAGGATTTACAACACTGTACAGAGCAAGAAGACAATTTTCTGAAGTGTTTGCTAATGATCCTATTTTTAATAATGATGCAAGAAACACCTTGATTACACAAGATGTGAGTACAGATCCTACTGTTGCTACTGTGGATAGACCAATTGAAATTGGAGAAGACTTTACAGATTTCTCTAAGGGATATTTAGTAACTAAATTTTCGAATATTAAATCAACCGGTGAACCAGGATCAAATGTTACTTTCGCTGATACCGATTTCCCATTATTTAGATTGGCCGATGTATACCTAATGTATGCCGAAGCTCATCTAAGAGGTGGTGGTGGTTCATTAACTACTGCTACTGGATTTGTAAATGCACTTAGAGAAAGAGCTTTTGGAAATAATTCTGGAGATATCACTGAAGGTGATCTAACGCTGGACTTCATCATTGATGAAAGAGCTAGAGAATTATATTGGGAAGCTCACAGAAGACAGGATCTAATACGATTTGGTCGTTATACTGGCGGAACTTATAACTGGAGATATAAAGGAGGTACACCAAATGGGTCTTCTATTTCAGACAACTTTAAGCTATTTCCTGTTCCAGAACAGAGTAGAGCTGCGAATCCCAATTTAGGACAAAACCCAGGATTTTAATAAACTATGAAAAATTTAATATATACAGTCATGAAAAAGATATCAATTTTAATGTTTGCATTTGTAGCAGCGTTATGCTTCAATGCATGTGTAGAGGATGAAGAACCTACATTCGTTATCCAAGAAGAACAAACAGAAGGACCTCAGATTACTTCGGCTAATGCTATAGTAAATCTTGATGAAGAAAGAAAGGATGAAACAGTATTTACTATGCATTGGAATGATGCTGCGTATAATATTAATACTCCTATTACGTATAATATTGAAGCAGGTCTGGGAGGAACAAGCTTCGAAACCATTTTAGAAGATGGAGCAGTAATCGCTACAACTAATGACCGTTTCTATAGCTGGACTATAGGTGAGCTTAATAACCTAGCGATAGAATTAGGTGTAGAGCCTCTAACTGAAGGTGCTATTGACTTTCGTATAGTTTCTACTATAGGTACAAATAGCGGATCAGGAATTACATCAAACGTTACTTCTATTACCTTAACTCCATATCCAACTATCTTACCTGTAAAAAACCTTTTCTTAGTAGGTAATTCAGTAGATACAAATAAAGATGGAATTGCTAATAATGACGATTGGGATAATGGTTCTGCTGCTGCTGCAACCAACACCTATATCTTTAGAGACGCTGACAATGAAAACGTCTTCCACTTTAGAGGATATTTTAGTATTGATAATGGAAACGAATTTAAATTATTAGAGACTCAAGGTGAATGGCAGCCACAATGGGGATTAGATGGTGGTGGATTTACAAGTAGCGATATCCTTGGTGGTGATCCAGGTGCGTTTACAGTAGCTGCTTCTGGTTACTATGACTTAATGGTGAATATTGACCCTGAAGGGTTAACATACACTTTTACTCCTTTTACTATTACTACAGAACCTACGTATGGTACTATTGGTATTATTGGTGCATCAAGAACTGGTGACGATAGTGGATGGAATGCTCCTGATACAGATATGAATCAGTCTCCATTTAACCCACATATTTGGTACCTAGAAGGTGTTGATCTATTTGACGGACCTTTAAAATTCAGACATAGTGATGACTGGCCAGGTAACTGGGGTGGTGCTACACCTCTTACAGGTGTTGGTATTACTGATGGTGACCCTCCAGCAATTGAGGTTACCGCAGGTAAATATGACATATGGTTTAATGACCTTGATGGACGTTATTTATTAGTTCCTGTAGAATAAACGATTAATAAACTTAAAAAGTTGAAATGAAAAAATTCAAAAATATATCAACCAAAACCATTCTCCTTCTAGGGGGGGTGGTTCTTGGATTGGTCGGTTGTAATGAGGATGATGAAACCATTGGTACTGGTATTGACGATCCTATTGTAAATAGCCGGACTTTAAAAATGGATCTTACTCCGTTTACAAAAGAAGATGCAGGAGTATTTATGCAAGCCTTTTATTGGGACGTAGAACCTATTGGTGATTGGTATAATGTAGTCAATGAAAAGATTGAAGATTATGCCGCTTCAGGAATAAATAGAATATGGTTACCTGCACCGGGTAAAGGTGCTTCGGGTAGTTTCTCTATGGGATATGATCCAATGGATTATTTCGACGTAGGAGAATTTAGTCAAAGAGGTGATAGCGTTGAAACTCGTTTTGGTTCTAGAGAAGAACTAGAGAGTTTAATTCAAAAATCTCATGCTAACGGTATTGAAGTTATTGCCGATATCGTTATGGGACACAACTCTGGAGGAGGACAACAAGATAACCCTCTTCGACCTGGAGATACTGAAGTATATAGCTTATTTAATGAAGCGAATGGTAATGCATCTGGTAAATTTAACCGTTCTTATGAGCATTTTCATCCTAATGATATTCATGCAAATGATGAACAAGCTTTATTCTTTGAAAAAACCGATGTATGCCATGACCAACCTTATGTTCAGGATTGGCTTTGGAAAAGAGATGACTCTGTAGCAGAGTTTTATAAATCTTTAGGTTTTGATGGATGGCGTTTTGATTATGTGAAAAGTTTTGCCGCAAAATGGGTAACAGAATGGAATACTAAAGTAGGTGGATTCTCTGTAGGAGAAAACTTTGATGGTAATCAAGATGTTTTAAAAGACTGGGTTGATGCTTCTGGCTCGCCAGCTTTTGACTTTGCTTGTTTCTATAGACTAGATGAGACTCTTGATAGAACTCAAGATCTTACCGCTTTAGGAGAGGCAGATAACATGCTAAGAAAGTTAGATCCTAGTATGGCCGTAACTTTTGTTGCTAATCATGATACAGAAAAAGATGAAAATGAAGACAACAGAATTAGTTATGCGAACAAATTATTAGCATACTCTTATATTCTTACTCATGATGGATATCCAACAATTTTCTATTTAGATTATGAGGCATACAAAGGACAGCTTAAAACACTGATCGAAATCTATAACACATTAGCCGTAGGCGATATTGAAATCATCGAAGCTAGTAAAGATGAATACATCATGAAAAGAAGCGGTAGTGGAGATAATCCAGGACTAATCTTATACATGAATATTAGTAGACAAACCAAAACACGTACTGTAAAAACAAACTGGGCAAACAGAACCTTAGTTGATTATACAGATAACACAAGAGCTACTCCAACTGCCGATGGTGAAGGTAATGCTGTTTTACAAGCACCTGCAGGAGGTTATGCAATCTGGTCTGTAACTAAATAATGATATTCACACAATTTTGAGTTAGCCAAAATGATGAAAGAGTGCTTATTATAAGCACTCTTTTTTTTGTTACATACTTCTCCTACACCCCCACTCTACCCACCATATTCTGTTTATCCTCTATTACTTTTTAAAATGGTATTGTTGGTATTAAATCAAAAGATGACCTAACAAATTACGGATCAAAGATACTTGGCCACAAAGAAAAACAAGGGTAAACAAAAAGCAAAAACAAACCCTAAAGACCGCCAAACAATTAATTAAAAATATGTAAAAACCATAAATATCATATACCAATACCATTGTTTTTGCACCAAAACTCTTAAAAAAATCACAAAACCTAATTCTTTATCAACACTATAACGTTAGAGCTATTTTCGATTTTTCAGCCCTATTATTATTTCTATAGATTAGAGTATTATTAATCATTTAAAAACAAATCATTATGAAAAAATCAGAGATTTTGAAAAAAATCAAATGCGAAATTTTAAACAAGGCTGAAGCTAAAGAAATTACCGGTGGATATACTGGTTACGGTGCTTGCCCTTATCCTAAATGTCCATCAGATAGAACTTATCCTCCAAATGGAGTATGGAGTAATAGCTGTGGTGTTTTATACTGGGATAACCAAAGTGTTAATTTTTGTAGAGCATAATTTCTCTCAACAAAAAGAAGTTAATTATCTATTAGAGGATGTTAGAAACATCCTCTTTTTTTAAGCTTGATTGTAATGAAAATAATTCAAAGTTTTTGGACTAAACCGGCATATCACAATTCAGATGACACCAATGCACGATTTAATGGTGGCTGGCCAAATCAAAAAAATGCCTTTTACAGCTTTGCACTTAGTGCATTGACTATAAATAAATTTTATCCCGAGAATGAACTATATACAGATCAAAGAGGAAAAGAATTATTCCAGGATTTATTAGAGCTTCCGTATTCTAAGATCCATACCAAATTGGATACCTTAAATGATTATAACCCTAAACTATGGGCACTAGGTAAATTAGTCGCTTGTGCAGATCAGAAGGATCCATTCATCCATCTTGATAATGACATCTTTATCTGGGATAAAATCTCATACAAAATAGATGAATATGATATTATTGCACAAAATGTAGAAGAGGATTTTCCTAACTACGGTAAAGCATTTGGGTATATGCTTGCTAATTTTGATTCTATCCCCGAAGAACTAATTCATTCTTTTTATAAAAACGGGAAAATATTAGCTCATAATGCAGGTTTTATTGGAGGTAAAAATCTGAGTTTTTTCAAAGAATTAAAAGACAAGGCATTCAATCTAATCGAAACGAATACGCATCATTTAAAAAACCTGGATGTAGGCATATTCAATACTATCTTTGAGCAACAGTTAGGGTATACATTATCAGAAAACAAAAATCTAAGAGTCCAATATTTATTTGAAGAAGTTGCTCCCAATTTTGCCGAAATAATAGACTTCAGTTCTATACCTATTTCATCTAAATATATACATTGCATTGGCTATGCAAAAAAATCAGTCTTCGCTTGTGAACAAATAGAAGCACGATTAAGCTACCATTTTCCAGAATATTATAAGCACCTAAACAAAAAGCTTCGAAAACATTTTGGAGATCAATATTTCACAACACAAATTCCAGAAAAAAGAATACAGTACATACATGATTTCTATTCTTTTATGGATCGAATATCTATAGACGATCTTTGGACTACTAAATTTAAGATCAATGAAAAATGTGTTATCGATTTTGAATCAGAGCCAATAACCGTAGAGTATTCAATTCCTCATGATCAACAAATACATAAAAAAGAGTTAGAAGGTTGGGACTCTATTCTTTTATATTTTTTAGAAGCTGTATCTATGAAGGAATTATATGATGAATTATCTCAAGATAAAGCACTCATGAAACAATTTCAGGGTGATTTATCAAAATTTAAAAATAAAATTATGTCCTTTGTACTAGAAAAAACGTTACTTATAGAAATTTTAAATCCTGTAACATTATAACATAGTTTTATGAAAGATTCTGTTGTTTACCTTCTGTACAAACTACTAAGAAAAAACAAAATCACTGTAGATGAAGAAGAAGTTAAATTTCAATTATTAAGCCACCCTACCTACCCTAGCCTTCATGCTATTACTGGTGTTTTGGATCATTTTAATATAGAGAATGTCGCTGTACAAGCTCCTAATAATCAAGAAACACTATCTCAATTAGAATCTCATTTTCTAGCACAAATTAAAAATGATACCGGCGAACATTTTGTGCTATTTATAAGAAATAAGGATAAAATAAATCTTGTTTTTAGTAGGGAATACACGCAGGTACTTTCTGAAGAGGAGTTCCTGAAAATTTGGACTGGGGTTATTTTAGCTATTGATTCCAATGAAGCAGAGATAAATCTAAATACTAAAAACCACAACAAGAGAATCGCAGGGATTATACTTACTTCTTTATCACTTATTGCTTCTTTCATCTTGTTAAAACTAACTTTTATAGAATTTTCACATTCTATTTTATCGTGTATAGGAATAGTAGTTAGCATACTTATTATCCTCAAAGAGTTAGGATTACAATCTAATACCCTAGATCGTTTTTGTTCTTTGGGACAAAACAAAGTTAGTTGTGATGCTGTCCTAAACTCTAAGGGAGCTTCTATATTCGGATCTATAAAATTAAGCGATATTGGGATTGTATATTTCATAGGCCTATTCTTTTCTAGCTTTCTGTTTCTAGTAAGTAATAACAGTTTCGACCTTATTTATATCATAAGTTTGTTAACCATCCCCTTTACATTGTATTCTATTATTTATCAATTCAAGATTGTAAAAAGTTGGTGTACTCTCTGTTTGTGTATCGTTGCTCTTTTATGGCTTCAAGTGATACCTATCTATCTATATGATTTTAGTATGAAGAATGTATCTTTTGATCTTTCTGCACTACTCCTATTATTATTTAATTTTTCTTTTGCATCTATAGTATGGTCATATGTCTCACCGCTATTAAAGAAAGAGATTGAGCTAAAAGATCTAAAAATTGAGCATTATAAATTTAAAAGAAACTACTCTGTTTTTAATACATTATTATCAAAGTCAGATATATCACCAACCGGAGTAATTCATGAAAATGAAATTGTGTTAGGTAATAAAACAGAGAATCCCGCATTAAATATTACTATAATAACCAATCCTTCTTGCAGTCATTGTAAAGAAGTTCACACTTTAGTCGAGCAACTATTACATCTCAATAAAGACCAAATACAAATCATTATTAGATTTAACGTACCTGTTTCTTCTCATGATATTGACAGTACTAAAATTACTGCTCGACTTATTGAGTTATTCCATAATGAAGGTGAAGAAAAGTGTATGAATGCTATGCATGATGCTTATATAAATTTAGAACCAGAAAAATGGTTTCGAAAATGGGAGTTTTGTAGTACAGAAAGTTTTTTTGAGGTACTAAAAGAACAAAGCAATTGGTGTATTGAACATAACAAAAATTTTACTCCTGAAATCCTTATAGAAGGGAAATCATACCCAAAAGAGTATAATAGAAAAGAATTACTTTTCTTTGTAGAAGATCTTCTGGGATAAGATGATCAATTTTTCGCACAAAAATCAAATCAATTAAAAATAGTTAATGCCTAAATTTCCCTTTTATCATCAAGCTGAAGCCAAAGATTGTGGGCCTACATGCATTAAGATTATTGCAAAACATTACGGAAAACTGCTTAATACAGCAAAACTCAGAGCATTAAGTGAAACAACTCGTGAAGGGAGCTCTCTTTTAGGTTTAAGTGATGCTGTAGAGCAAATAGGTTTTAGATCTCTTGGAGTTAAAATTTCATTAAATAAATTAGAAGAAGTACCTCTACCTTGTATTGTACATTGGAACAAAGTACACTATGTAGTAGTATACAAAGTTAAGAGAACACGAAAAGGTGATGTTACCATTTATGTTTCAGATCCTGCACATGGTTTAATTACATATTCTAAAGATGAATTTATAAAAGCATGGATCGGTAATAATGCAAATGAAAATACCGAAGAAGGTGTTGCATTATTAGTAGAACCAACTCCCAAATTTTATAACGATGATTTAGATGAACAAGAAGAAAAGTTTGGTTTTAAGTTTATATCCAAATATGTTTTTAAATACAAAACATTCATCATACAGCTTATATTAGGTCTGGCAGCAGGAAGTTTACTACAGCTTATCACTCCTTTCTTAACACAGAGTATAGTAGATATAGGAATCAAAAACCAGGATCTAAATTTCGTATATCTTGTTCTAATTGCTATGCTTTCCTTATTTATTGGTAGAACAGTAATTGATGTTTTAAGAAGTTGGATTCTTTTACACCTAAGTACCAGAATTAATATCTCACTAATTTCTGACTTCTTTATTAAACTCATGAATTTGCCGATCTCATATTTTGATGTAAAGATGACGGGAGATCTATTACAAAGAATTAATGATCATAAACGTATAGAGCAAATACTAACGATGTCTTCTTTGAGCGTTTTGTTCTCGATGGTAAATCTGGTTGTATTTAGTATTGTTTTGATATACTATAGCATCCCTATTTTTGGTGTTTTTGCTATCGGTAGCACCCTCTATTTTATCTGGATACTAATATTCTTCAAAAAACGTAAAAAACTTGATTATAAACGTTTTTCACAAATCAGCGAGGAGCAAAGCAAGGTTATTGAGTTGGTGAATGGTATGCAGGAAATAAAACTTCATAATGCAGAAAAGAGGAAACGATGGAACTGGGAATTTGTTCAAGCAAAATTGTTTAGAATTTCTATCGAAAACTTAGCACTCGAACAATATCAAAATGTGGGTTCGTCATTTATAAATGAGCTTAAAAATATTTTTATCACAGTGCTTTCTGCAAAGCTAGTTATAGATGGTGATATAACACTAGGTATGATGCTTGCGATTACAGCCATTGTAGGCCAATTAAATGCTCCTATCTCTCAACTAATCAACTTTCTTAGAGAACTTCAGGATGCCCAAATCTCTCTAGAACGTTTAGGAGAGATTCACAATAAAGAAGATGAAGAGCAACCAGGAGATGAAAAAATAAGAGAAATTTCTGAAAATTCTAGTTTTGAAATCAAAGACTTAAGTTTTAGATATGTGGGTTCTGATAAACCTGTTCTAGAAAATTTAAACCTTGTGATTCCTGCCAATAAAATTACAGCTGTTGTAGGAGTAAGTGGTAGTGGAAAAACTACCTTAATGAAACTATTGCTTAAATTTTACGAACCCGATGAAGGTCAAATTTTTATAGGCTCTCATGACCTCAGCAATGTATCTCAAAAGGCATGGAGAGATCATTTTGGTGTTGTAATGCAAGAAGGCTATATCTTTAATGATACTATTGCCAATAATATCGCTGTTGGAGAAGATTATGTAGATAAGAAAAAATTAGCCCATGCTGTAGATGTAGCTAACATTAAAGAGTTTATCGAATCTCTTCCGTTATCGTACAACACTAAAATCGGAATGGAAGGTGTAGGTTTAAGTACAGGTCAAAAGCAAAGATTATTTATAGCCCGGGCCGTCTATAAAAACCCAAAATTTTTATTCTTTGATGAGGCCACTTCAGCACTTGATGCTAATAATGAAAAGGTAATTATGGAAAAGTTAGATACCTTTTTTAAAGATAAAACGGTTATGGTGATAGCCCATAGATTAAGTACCGTTAAAAATGCACATCAGATCGTAGTTTTAGACAAAGGAAAAATTGTAGAAGTGGGGAATCATGAATCTTTGATCAAAAAGAAAGGAAACTATTATAACTTAGTAAAAAATCAGCTCGAATTAGGAAAATAAAGCTCAATCATAAATTACGAATTAAGAGTTACTAATTAGATGAAAAAAGAAAATATTGTTCAAACTAAAAGTTATGATTTTGCATTATTATGTGTTAAATTATTATAGATAATTGGTTCAATTCAAAAAACAACTAAATCTAAAATTTGAGAATTCTTAATTTATAATTCTTAATTAAAATATTATGCCAGATAATATAGACGATATACAATTACGTAGTGAAGAAGTACAAGAAATACTTACTCGTATTCCTAATTGGATGATTAGATGGGGAAATCTATTAATCCTAATTGTAGTACTTCTACTACTATTTCTATCATGGTTGATCAAATATCCAGATGTAATCCCTGCAGAAGCCATAATCACTACACAAATTCCGCCACAAAAAGAGTATGCCAAAGTGAGTGGAAAAATAGAATCTATACTTGTAGAAGATGGCCAAATCGTACCCGAAAATACTCCTTTGGCTATTTTACAAAGCTCTGCAAATTATGAAGATATATTTTTGCTTAAATCCGTTGTTGATACCATCAAAATAAGCAATAAATCCTTTACTTTTCCTCTAGATGAATTGCCGGTTTTATTTCTTGGTGATATCGAAACCAATTTTGCTTTATTTGAAAACAGCTATTCCGAATATATTCTTAATAAAGAGCTTCAGCCATTTTCTAATGAAGCTTTAGCCAATCAAATATCATTATCAGAATTATATAGAAGACAACAAAGTCTAAAAGCCCAGAAAAAACTTAGTAAGACCGAACTAGAATTTAAAAGAAAAGAATTACAAAGGCAAAAAAACTTATTTGAAAAAGGGGTAATCTCTACTCAAGAATATGAAAGTAAAGAATTGGATTACCTTCAGGTTAAGCGTAATTACGAGAGCAATGATGTACAATTATCTCAAATAAAAGAAAATATTAGTAATGCTACTAAAACATCCAAGGGTACAGAAATTAACAAAAGAAAAGAAGAAATAAACCTATTCAAAAAAGTATTGCAATCCTTTGATCAATTAAAAAAGAGCATCAAGGATTGGGAGTTGCAATATGTCCTTAAATCTAATATAGAAGGTCGGGTATCATTTCTTAATTTTTGGACTAAAAATCAGACAGTAACACAGGGTGATCTCGTATTTATTGTAATACCATCTGAGGATTCTTCTTATCTAGCAAAAATAAAGGCACCTTCACAAAACTCAGGAAAAATAAAGTTAGGACAAATAGCTAATATTAGGTTAGAAAATTTTCCTGATGATGAATTTGGAACTCTAAAAGGAAAAGTAAAACATATATCTCTTTTACCAGATAAAGACGGATTGTATTTAATCAATGTAGAGTTACCCGAAAAACTTATTACCACTTATGGTAAAGAAATCCCTTTTAAACAGGAAATGAGAGGTGTGGTAGAAATCATAACAGAAGATCTTAGACTTATTGAACGTTTCTTTTATCAATTTAGAACATTGGTAGATAAATAATATAAGATTCTGTTCTTATTTTAAACTATTTCTATTATGCCGCCTTAGGTAATGAAATACAGAAAACACTACCAGAACCAAGAGCACTTTTTACTTCGATTTTACCTTGATTAAGCTCAATAAGCTCTTTGCATATTTTAAGACCAAGACCTGTTCCTGTCTCATTTTGAGTGCCTCGAGTTGTATAGGTATCCTCGGCAAATAATTTGTGGATATGACTTGGGTCAATACCAATACCTGTATCTTTAAAACATATTTCATAACTACCATCTTTCTCTTCAGAAAGCAATGCTATAGAATCTCCCGAATTACAAAATTTAATCGCGTTTGCAATTAAGTTTTGCGCAACAATAGCAAACATGTCCTTATCAGCATAAATCATAGTGGGATTTAGATTATTGATAAGTTTAATATTTTTTTTCTGTGCTTTCTGCTCAAAAAAGGTGAATTTATCACAAATAACTTCTGAAATATCAAAAGAGGTAGGATTTGCATTTAACTCTTTCAATTGCGATTTTGACCAATTTAGTAAATTATGTAAAAGTATAGAAGTCTGATGTGTTCCGCTTGCAAGTAATGGAATGATTTCTTTAAATTCATTTTCAGAAATAGAGTTATCTTTCAACAGGTTAAGACTACCTTCTAGGCCATTGATTTCATTTTTTAAATCGTGAGCAATTATAGAAAATAATTTATTTTTTACTTTGTTAGAGTTATCAAGCATGGCTATCAGCCTCTTTCGTTCATTTCGGGTTCTAATTATCAAAATTAAAAATGTAAGAATAACTAAACCTGCCGCAATAGCTATATAGGCAACTAAACGGAATTTAAACAATTTAGCCTTTGTTTCGCGTTCTCTTTTCTCTTGCTCTTCAATTAATTTAAGTTGTTCTAATTCTGCCTCATATTGTGACTTCGTTTTTTCAACTTTCTTAGCCGTTATATCGGACATTCTTTTATCTAAAAGCTTCTGATATTTTTTCTGCCAGTTTATAGCTCCTAATAGATTACCTCTTGTAGAGTCTAATTTGAATGAATATTGATAATTCTTTAATACCAATGGTATTGCATTAGCTTTAATAAAATCTTCTCGGGCAATTTTTAACAACTCCTCTGCCTTATTGTATTGCCTTTCTTTTAGCGCAATTATACCCAATTGTTGTTTGGCGTTAATCACCAGGAGCTTAAAATTGGTTTGGCTTGCTACACATAAAGTCGTATCGTAGTATTTTTTTGCAGTTTTATAGTTTTCGTTGTACAGGGCAACTTTGGCCATAATACTATAGGATTGGGCTGTATGCCTTACATCATTTTCTGCTTTGTTAATTTTCAATGCTTCAGGCAATATACTTTTTGCCTTAGAAAGATTACCATTTTCGGTATACAATAATGCCAAGTTATTCATAACCAGCCCTAGGCCTTTTAACTTTAATTGCTTTCTAAGTGTTATGGATTTTAAGTAATATTCTTCGGAAGAAGGTATATTTCTGAGTTCCTTATAGATTATCGCCAAATTATTATAAATGCCTGATAAACCAATACTATCATTTAGTTGTTCTCTGTACAATTTAGCTTCTAGAAGATAATCGGCTGCTTTTTCAAAATTCCCCCTACTTTGTTCAATAATAAATCTCGAATTGCAAACCATAGCCAACCCCTCTAGGTAATTGATCTCCTCAAAATATTCTACTGCTTTCTTAAAATTTTCATCAGACTCTACATTTTTATTGTACTCAGTACTTACAACTCCTTTTTCTCTATAGGCTAGACCTAAGCCTTTTATATATCCTATAGTATTACCTATTCTGATAAGTTGATCGGATAATTGTTGTGCTTTAGTTAATTGTTCTTCGGTAATAAGCTTTTGTAAATCATTGATTGCTTTATCAAATATCAATGAATCTTTTAATGTTCTTATCTGGGAAAGGTCAACTCCTGACAGTCGATTTTGTGAAAAAACCGAGAAGCATATTAGACACAGAGTTAAAAATGTAAAGGCCGTTTTCTTCATATTGTTATATTTGGGGGCTTAATATGATAAAAAGCTTATTTAATCTGCAAAATACACAAAATAATGCATTTTTAGTTACTTTGTAGTTTTTTTCTTACATTAATTTTGTGGTTTTACCGTAAACAGGTTTATTTTTAAAATAAATAAGCCCTTCATTATATGAAGGGCTTATTCTATTGGTGTTAAAATTACTCTTGTATTCTTAAGAATCCTATATTTCGTTGGAAGCACTATTTTTTAAAGCTACCCACTCTGCTACCAATTCTTCCAGGATATTAAGTGGTACGGCTCCATTAGTCAATACAACATCATGAAATTCTCTAATATCAAATTGATCACCGAGCTTTTTTCGGGCATCTTCTCTTAATTCCAGAATTTTATTCATTCCTACTTTGTATGCCGTTGCCTGACTAGGCATTACAATGTGGCGTTCAACCATCTTTATGGCGTCACTTTCTGCATTAGGAGTATTATCAGTATAATATTTAATTCCTTCTTCTCTACTCCACTTTTTTGTATGAATCCCTGTATCGACAACTAATCTACAAGCTCTCCATAGTTCCATTGCTAATCTTCCAAAATCAGAATATGGATCACTATACATACCTATTTCCTTTGGTAAAAACTCATTATATAATCCCCAACCTTCTATATAAGCCGTATATCTACCGTATTTTCTAAACTTCGGGATATCCTGTAGTTCTTGCGCAATTGAAATCTGCATATGATGTCCGGGAATACCTTCATGATATGCCAAGGCTTCCATTTGGTATATTGGCATTGCTTCCATATCATATAAATTAGCATAATAAGTACCTGGTCTAGATCCATCTGGTGTTCCCATTTGATAAAAAGCTTTTCCTGCACTTTTTTCTCTAAAAGGTTCTACTGCTTTTACAATAATGTCTGCTTTTGGTTTAGTAATGAATAACTCATTCAATCTTGATTTCATGGTATCAATTAATCCTACCGCTTGCTCCATATAGGCTTTTTTTCCTGCCTCATCATTTGCGAAATAGAATTTTTTATCTTCTTTCATAAACTTAAAGAAATCCTGTAATGTACCTTCATACTTTACTTGCTTCATAATATCACGCATTTCGTCATGTATACGTGCTACCTCTTTCAAACCAAGTTCATGTATTTGATCTGCAGTAAAATCTGTGGTTGTTGTACGCTTAAGAGCGTTGTTATAAAACGCATTTCCTTTCGGAAATTTCCAACAACCATCCTCGGTAGTAGCTCTTTGTTGTTGTTCTTCGAGTAAAACTATGAGATTTTCGAATGCCGGCTTTACACCTTCTAAAAGCGCCTTCTCTGCTTTAACAAATAATTCATTGTTTTCTTCTTCAGAGAGTTCTAGTTTTTTTACTTTTCTTTTAAAATCTGCCAATAGCGTACTTTCTTTATTAGACTTATCAAAAGGCTGCCCTATTATGATGTTACGGCTATCATCTAACACCTTGGCAAAAACAAATTTAGGAGGAAGAATCCCATTTTTTTCTCGAATCTTCAAATTTTCAACTACTTGGGCAAACAACTCTTTCATGCCGTTTAATCTTGAAACATAAGCTTCTGCATCACTTTTATCTCCTATTCTATGCATATTTATCATAAAAGCAGGAATTTCTGCCTGCATACCATGCATTTGATTTATAGGATAATTATAAAATCGATATTGAAAATCTTCGATTTCATTTTCTAGGCTCTGTCTCATCAATTTAAAACTAAGCGCAGTGGCTTTATTCAATTTAGCCACATCTATAGAGTCTTTAAGATATGCCAGACGCTCTTTTGCGCGTTCCAGATCTTTTGCTTCCCTTTTTGATGATATATCATCCCATTTACCATAATCAGTTTTAATACCTAAATACGTTTGGGTCATAGGTGATTTTGCTATATCTTCCTGAAATTGTGCTTCGAACCAATCATTTAAGTTCTTAGAATGTTCCTGGATCACTTCTTCAGAAACAGTACTATTTTCTTCTGATTCTTTAGCATCTTGCTTACAACTCCATAAAGTCAAAAGAAAAGAAAGAAGTAGTATACTAATTTTTATTTTCATCTTATTATTAATTTATAAAGGTTAGTTATTTTATTTCAATACGGTAACTTCAATCGAAGAATCGTGATATACCTTATGTGTTTGTTTGGTAAAATCTGACGCTACTGCTTTAAAAATATTAGGCACATAGGTTTGCGGATTTAAGTCTATCAAAGGAAACCAGGTACTCTGCACTTGAATCTGAATTTTATGTCCTTTCTTAAATGTATGGTGTACATCTTGTAATTTTATATTCACTTCAGTTTTTGTGTTAGGTACAAATGGTTCTGGTTTACTAAAATCATTTCTATATTTTCCTCGCATAACCTCGCTACGCACCAACATATGGTAATTAGACATCTTTAAGTACTTTTGAGTTTCTTCGGTATCTTTAACATCATTAGCATAAACATCTATCAATTTTACCACCCAATCTGCATCTGTTCCCGTGGTAGCAACTTTTAATTTTGCCAACACCTCACCTGACATAGTTAGATCTTCTGAAAGTGCAGGAGTTTCAAATACCAATACATCGGGTCGTCGTGCAGCAAATCTTTGATCATCGGTCATATATTTTCTTGGTGTAAATACCATTTTTATATCTTCGGTGTACGGAACAGGTTTCTTAGGATCACTAATAAATTCTGAAAAACTATCTTTTGTTTCTTTAGACAATCGGTCATTTTCAGAAAGGTAAAAGGTTTTCTTTTCGATATTCTTGGGTGGCCAGCTTTCATAAGAATTCCATTCCTTTTTTCCGGTATCAAAAATCTGAATCTCGGGTAATCCTGAATTATGATTTCCTTCACCTTTTAAAAAATGATTGAAAAACTTGGTTTCTATATTCTTCTGATAGTTTAAAGAAAGATCATCACCAAAATACACATTACCTATAGCTTGTCTTTTCTTTGTTCTTGCCCAATCACCGTGGCTCCATGGCCCAAAAACCATAATATTATAATTATCACTTCGGTTCTCGATCTTCTCATACGTTTCAAAAGGACCGTATAAATCTTCGGCATCAAAAAGCCCCCCCACAACCATTACTGCGGGTTTAATATCTTTTAAATGCTGGATGATTCCTCTTTTCTGCCAGAATTCATCATAATCCGGGTGCTCTTTTAACTGTGTCCAGAATACATTGTCTTCTTTATAATATGTATCCAAATTACTTAACGGACCGATATCCTTGAAGAATTGGTACTGATCTTCACTTTTAAGATCTGGAAACGTATACCATGACTCTGGAGTTGGTTCTGTTTTTTCATAACCAAAAACAGCTGTAGCTCTCCAATAACTCAATAAATATGCCCCATTATGATGAAAATCATCAAAATAAAAATCTCCAATACAGGCTTGTGGAGATACAGCTTTGAGAGCCGGATGCGAATCTAATAAAGAATATGTGGCATAAAAACCTGGATACGAGATCCCCCAAACTCCAACTTTTTTATTAGTATTATCTACATTTTTAACCAGCCAATCAATAGTATCATAGGTATCACTGGCTTCGTCAAATTGTTTTCCTTTTTTGTTAGGAATGTATGCTCGCATATTGTCATAAACACCTTCGCTCATCCAACGACCACGTACATCCTGATACACAATAATATTACCTTCTTTCATTAAAAACTCATTCGGTCCAATTTTAGATCGAAATTGATCTTTACCATAAGGCCTCGAGCTATAAGGCGTGCGTTGCATAAGGATTGGATACTTCTTGGATGTATCTTTTGGAGAATAGATAGTGGTATGTAGTTTAATCCCATCTCTCATTACAATATCAACTTCTTGTTTGTTGTAATGATCTTTTACACTATATGAATCAGAATTTTGGGTATATCCAAAAAGAAAACATAAGAGAAAGAGTCCTCTTATCATTATTAATTTGACGGATTGCATTGGTTTGAATTTAGTTTATGGCTGAAGATAAAAAATTGATAGTGCGAGCAGGATAGTTTTAAGGAGATTTTAACAGCACTGCAAAAAAAACCTGTGAAGTATTGAATATTTCACAGGTTAATAAATGAATTAAAGTTGAGTATTATTTAGCTTTATCCTGTACACTTCTTGTTACAGCGGTTACCATTTTTCTAGGCATAAACCGTACTGAATTTGCCAGTATTCTATTCATTAATCCATGAATAGCTACCGTTTTTCCTTTCATCATGGCTTTATAACCATAATGTGCTACTGTTTTTGATGACGGTAGTTTTTTACCTTTTACAAGCTTACTTTCTTCCATTTCTGCAACAGATTGAAATCCACTTTCTGTTGCTCCCGGGCACAGTGCAGTGACTGTGATATTTTGACCTTTAAGTTCATTAGCTATCGCTTCTGAAAAATGTAAAACATAAGCCTTTGTAGCATAATAAATTGCCATAGTTGGTCCCGGTTGAAAAGCAGCAGTTGATGCTACATTCATAATTTTACCACTATTTCGTTTTACCATTTCTTTTAAGTATAGTTTGGTAAACTGCGTCAATGCGGTAATATTAAGCTCAATCATCTTGTGTTCTTTATCCCAATCAGTTTCATAGAACATTCCAAAATCTCCAAAACCTGCGTTATTAATTAAAAAATCTACTTGGATACCTTTTTTCTGCGTCTCATCAAAAACGTCTCGAGCTGCATTTGGAACAGAAAGATCTTTTGCAATTACCACTGCACTTACTTGATACTGTTTTTCTAATTCTAATTTTAGTTCTTCTAATTTCGTTTGATTTCTTGCTACCAAAACAAGGTTATCTCCTTTAGATGCATGCACTCTTGCCAATTCTAATCCAATACCATTGGATGCTCCGGTAATTAAAGCTGTCTTTTTCATTTAAAATTATTTTAGCGAATATTTATTCATTTAAAAGTTAAAAAAATTATTTCCTAATGCTATTCCATGCCATAGTAAAACATGTATGCATACCGTCTTTTTGAAGTTGAATATTTCCTTTTACCACCATTTTTACTATTTCATGAATAGCGCCTTGCAATTGGGCTTTCACAATTTCGACATCCACATCTTTAATATACCCTTGTTTTTGGCCATCTATCAGGAATTGATCTAGTGATTCGAAATATGAATCGGTAGTTTGCATATTCTCTTCTGAAATATAACCACTATAGATAAATTGTTCTACAAAAAGCATTTTTTCCGGATATTGAAGGCAATACCCAAAATATCCATACCACATTGCTTTAAAGGTTTCATAGAAAGTGTCTTTTAGATACTCTGGACTTATAATTGCAGCTGAAATCTCCTTTTTTGTGATAAGATATACGTCATTGATAAGATCCTCTTTACTCGAATAATACACATATAACGTACCTGTTGCTACACCAGATTTTTTAGCAACCTCTGCCATTTTTAAACCCGAGAAACCAGTTTTAGTAACTAATTCTATAGTGGCTTTATGAATAGCGTTAACCTTATTTTGATCTTTTAACTTTGGCATGTTTACTAATACTCCGCGCAAATATAAGTGAATTTTTATTCATTAAACAATTAAAATGAATAAAAATTCACCATAAGTTTAGAAACATAGCTTGGTTTTAAAAAGAATAGAGTTTTATTTCTTGAAATTCTTAACACCCTTTTTCAACCATTTTAAATACTCATTTGTGTTTGGTGTATACGCAGTAGTATGATTTAATAAATTCATCTCTGTATCTATTAAAACATAGTAGGGTTGAGAATTATTCCTAAAATTTAAGGTTTGAAAAGTTGCCCATTTATCCCCTATGGTTTTTATATTCTTAACACTACCATCAGATTTTAAGAACTTAAACTGATCATCTTCATCTAGTTCCTTTCTATCATCAACATAAAGAGAGATAAGTATGTATTCTTCCTTCAGAATATCTGTAATTTCTTGGTAGCTCCATACCTGTTCTTCCATTTTACGACAATTTACACAAGCCCAGCCCGTAAAATCAATCATAATAGGTTTATTTTGTTGTTTTGCCATTTTTATACCTTCTTCAAAATCGGTATAGGCATTTAATCCTAATGGCCCATGCGTTTCTTTTTCATATATGCTGTAAAACAATGGTGGAGGAAAACCACTTAATAATTTTAGGTTAGCATAAGCTGTATTGGTTAATCCAGGGATTAAATAAATTACAAAAGCCAGTGTTAGAATTCCTAAACTCTTCCTACCAAGGCTTAGTTTTTTGATTGGGCTATCATGCGGAAAGCGTAACTTCCCGAAAAGGTAGAGTACCATCGCGATACCGATAATAATCCATATTCCTATAAATATTTCGCGTTTTAGAATACCCCAATGTTCTACTAGATCCGCATTGGATAAAAATTTAAATGCAAGTGCTAACTCTATAAACCCTAACACTACTTTTACAGCATTTAGCCACCCGCCACTTTTAGGAAGAGAATTGAGCCAATTAGGGAATAATGCAAACAAGCCAAATGGTAGCGCCAGAGCCAGGCCAAAACCTCCCATCCCGAAACTTAACTGCATTGCTCCTCCGTCAGAGCTTAATGATCCCCCTAGCAATGATCCTAAAATGGGTCCGGTACAAGAAAATGATACTAAAGCTAGTGTTAGTGCCATAAAAAACACTCCTACTATTCCACCAATACTATTTGCTTTACTATCGAGACTATTACTCCAGGATGCTGGTAAAGTGATCTCGAAATACCCAAAAAATGAAATTGCAAATACAATAAAAACTATAAAAAAGATAATATTTAGTGTCACATTAGTAGAGATATTATTGAGGATCTCTGGGTCTAAAGAATCTAAGAGATGAAAAGGTAGACTAAGTAACACGTATATTGCAAATATGAAAACACCATACAAAACGGCATTAAATGTTCCTTTTTTGCGGTCTTTTGCTCCTTTGGTGAAAAACGATACGGTAAGAGGTATCATCGGAAAAACACAAGGTGTCAATAAAGCAATTAATCCTCCTAAAAACCCTAAAATAAATATATTTAAATAACTTTTCTGTTCTACTTCTTCTAATAAGAATTTTTCTTTACCATTTATATTAATATGCAAAGCTTCAGACTTACTTCGATCTTCGGCGGTAATTGTAGATACATCTCCTTTATTTTCGGTTGCTTCACCGGTAAGATTTAAATCAAACTCCAGAACTTCTGGAGCAAGGCACTTTTCGTCATCACAAACCGAAAAAAACACTTCTGCTTTTACTGTTTTAAGGCTTTTATCAACAAGTTTTATTTTTTGAGAGAAAGTAGCTTCTTTTTCGAAATACTTGACATCCATCTCAAAGATATTGTCATACTTCTCAATACCTTTTGGTTCTATCGTTTCTCCTACTAAAGTATAGGTTTCTGCACCATTATTAAAAGTAAACTCTGTAGGTGTGGGTGCTATTTCATCTGTTTCTGCTTCGTTTTGAGAGTATAAGTGCCAGCCTTTATCCAAAGTGGCTTTAAAATATAATATGTAGCTATCTTCAGACTCTTTTTCAACATTGGCTTTCCATTTGATAGGGTCCAAAGTTTGTGAAAAAAGTGGTGTAGAAAATAAAAATGTAGTTAGTAATAATAGGAAGTACCTCATCAGGTTATTGTAATTTTTAATATTTGTTTTGTTTGGGGTATTATCTTAAATCGGTTATCTGCTCTATAATTTATGATCCATATGATTTCTTTTCCAGAACACAATAACCATACTCTTTCTTTGGCAAGTAAAGATAGTTTTTCATCTTTAAAATATTTACTCAATTTCTTCTTGCCTTTCATTCCCAATGGATAAAAATAGTCGCCTTCTTTCCATTTTCTTACAGTTAGGGGGTACTTTAACTTTTCTTTATCAACAAAAATTGTTTTCAGATCTACATCAGTCATTTCTTCAACAATTTTAAATTTTAGCGTTCCTGAAGGAATCATAATCATGTTTTCTTCTTCAGGGATTTTATAACTTCGATCCGAAAACCCTTCTATTATTGGGCTTAGCAATAAATAATCTCTATCTTTTACCAATCTATAGGTTTCAGAATAAATTTGTTTCCCAGATTGTGCCGTAACCACCTTTTCGATATCATCCCATGCTTTAAAACCATACTCTTTTAGTAAAAAGTATAAACACGTTCTTGGGTTTCCATATTCACGTAGTCTATTTATAGGTATTTTGATTATATCGCCTTCTGTATACTCGAATAATCCTTTTTTGATCAGAAATATCTGCCCCTTAATAAAATCATTACCCTGTTTAAGATACTCTAAAGAAGCCCCGAAGTTTTGTAAAAATTGAGGATTTACTGATTTCAAATCGGGTATAACATCGTGTCTTAATTTATTTCTTAAATATTTCACACTACTGTTGCTACTATCCTCTCGCCATTCTACCTTGCTTTCTTTAGCAAACTCTATGATTTGATCTCTAGAAAAAGGCAATAATGGTCGAACAAATATTTCATTAATTTCGGGAATTCCTGTTAGTCCTTCAATACCAGTTCCTCTTGAAAGATTAATCAAAAACGTCTCTAAATTATCATCGGCATGATGTGCTGTAAGAATATAATCATATTGATACTCATTGGCTATTTCTCTAAACCAGGTATACCGAAGCTCTCTGGCGGCCATCTGAATAGATACTCCATGATCTTTAGTATACTTCTGGGTGTCAAAATGTTTTACAAAAAAAGGAGCCTTAACCTGATCAGCAAAATCCTTGACAAACTGCTCATCATCATCGCTTTCTGATCCTCTAAGATTAAAATTGCAATGTGCAATACCAAATTCTAAATTCAACAAACGACAAAGACGAGTGAGAACAATACTATCTACCCCCCCACTACACGCGATTAATAATTTGTTTCCTAAAAGAAATGAAAGATCGTTAGCAATATGGTTTTTGAACTCTTGTAGCAAAAGATTTTGGTTTATATTTTTTTTAATTTTTCAAATATACGATTTTGAATTGCTATCACAATTCCTTCCAAAAATTGATTTATGCATTGATTTTCAAGTTTTTAACATCAATTTTGGTTTGTTTTCGTTATTTTTAGAAAACAACTCTTAAATCATTCACTAATGAATAGCACGCAAGAACTACAGAAATTTTATGGGGCTGATGATCAAAGAGAGTTCAGTAAGAAACTATTATCCATTGTACCCCACTTACATCCTTATGTTAAACACAGGTTATATATTGCCGAAAGTGTCGGTATTTTACCCCAAAACATGTATTGTTCTAATGGGATTATTGATGATGCAATTTTAAAATTATATTCTGATGACATAGATGTTGAAGTTGATACATTGTCATTAGAACTCCAACTTTTTAAAATCGCAGATGATCTTATTGATGAACTCTACAATAGTGAAGGTTGGCATCAAAGAAACATAAGCACTAGTCATTTCTTGAAAATTGAGCTCGAAAAACTTGAAGAAAACTATACTGTTGAAGGAGACAATGAGCTTGTTATGAAAGAGGATCTTAATGATATATGTTATCATCAAAACGCTGAAGAAAAACAAAATTTTATCTATGATGACTTAGATTCTGAAATTCTTAAAATTATAGACTCTGAGCCTTCCTCAGATTTTAGAAAACAAAAGTTACTAGGTAAGTTTTATAGTTGGTTACCCATGGAGACCTCTAAAATTATCGATCTTTTTGTTTTTGGAAGGTTAAATTTTGAAGAAATAGCTACAATAAAAGATTTAACCGCTAGTGAAGTTAAAGAGATTATTATTGATGTTAGAAAGAGTTTTAGGAGGAACCTTATTTAAGTAAGCAGTAAAAAGTGGCCAGTTAGCAGTTTTAGTTATAATGTTATTTCTTAACTCCAAACTTCTCTGGATTATTAATCATATAATTTATAAGATTCCCTACTTCTGTACTTAAGGAGTTTAAGTCTTTAAATGTTGTTTGATTAATCTATTCACAAGCAAGAGAAAACTCAGGCCAAGTTTGAGTTTCAGCATTTTCAGAATTACGATCTGACAATTCACTGACAAAATGTTTTGGATAGTTCCTTTTTCTATAAGATTCTGAAATATTTGCTGTAACAATTGGACATGATCTTTGAATTTAATCAGTTAAAGAATATTTCCCCTCTTTAGAAAAGCTTCTGGTAATCTCAAAAATTTTCATTGTCAAATCAAAAGATTTCTTGTAAGCCAAAAAGGTTTTTATGATTCATCTTCGTTAAGTTAATTTCTTCTTAATAAATTATACAGACTGCACACTATTGACTAACTACTGCAAACTCTACACCCCTTCTAAAACTTCTCGCATGGCTTTTGCTTTTAGTAAGCACTCTTCGTATTCTTTATCGGGATCAGATTTGGCAGTGATCGCCCCCCCGACGGTATAAGAAACGTACTGTTGTTCTTCATTATAAAGAATGCTTCGAATCACAACATTAAAATCAAAATCTCCGTTGGGTGTAAAATATCCCATTGCACCACTGTATAGACCTCGTTTAGACTCCTCAAGGTTTTCTATGATTTGCATTGCAGAAATCTTAGGCGCCCCTGTCATACTTCCCATTGGGAATGTTGATCTGATCACATCAACCGGAGAGGTGGCTATATCAACCTCCGAAATTATAGTCGATATCATCTGGTGAACTTGCTTAAAAGAATATACGTTACACAATTCTTCTACCTCAACCGAGCCTTTTATTGCGGTTCGTGATAAATCATTTCTTACCAAATCCACAATCATTATATTCTCTGAGCGTTCTTTAGGGTCATTTTTAAGTTCCTCGATGAGCTTTTGATCATCTTTTTCATCCAGAGATCTTTTGGCTGTTCCTTTAATAGGTTGAGAAATAATTTTGGAGCCTTCTTTTCGTATATATCGTTCTGGAGATGCCGACAATAAATACCGATGATTCATTTTGAAAAAAGTAGCAAAAGGAGGTCTTGAAATATCATTAAGATGATGATAGGTCTGTAAAGGATCTATACAATTTCCTTTTGCAAAAAACTCCTGGCAAAAATTGGCTTCGTATATATCCCCACGATGAATATGCTCTAACATCGTATTTACCTTCTCTTTATAGACATCTTTTGTTATTCTCAGGCTTATTTTGACTTTACCACATGGAGGTTCTTCTTTTTGAGGCATTTTTGTCGAGTCAACAAAAGTTTGAATCAACTCAAAATCTTCCTCCATTTCATCATCTACCATTCTTAGATAATGCATTTCTAGAGTATTATTTTTGATCAGGAACAACCTTTTTGGCTGAAAAAAATAAAGATCCGGAAAATGAAGTTCATCTACATTTTTAGAAACAAGATGCTCTACATCATTTTTTAGATCATAAGAAAGATATCCAAAAATCCAATCGGCAGTTTGTTCCTGGTACTCTTTTAGAGCATCAAAACCATTTTGATAATCTGTTTTTACAGAGGTAAAAGCATCAACCGCCAGTACGGCATCATAACTAGAATAGTGTTGTGCATAATGATTAGAATCCAACCAAACCACATCTTCAAACTGTTGCGCCCAAAGCAATATTTTGGTTTTAAATTCTAAAGGGTTTTCTAAAGTATACTTTTTAATACTTCGCACTTGTTTATTTGATTTGATGTGCAAAAGTACTGAGAACTTCATTCAATCCCAATAATAGTGTTTCATCTGTAATTCCATTAGATTCTATAGAAAAATTATCATAGAATGATGGAAAACTAAAACTTTCTATGATCTCGGCGCCAAATCTAGGTAACACATTTTTTGCATAATCTAATGAACCTATTCCTCCCCTTTTCCCAGGAGAAGTGCTCATTAACAATATTTTCTTCCCCTCTAAAAAGTTACGATCCAAACGAGATAACCAATCTATTACATTTTTAAAAAAGGCACTCCAACTCCCATTATGCTCATTCACCGAAATGATTAAGGCATCCACCTCAGAAATTTCTTGTTTTAAACCCATAGTCATTCCAGGAAATCCATTTTTTTCCTCATCCTCACTATACATTGGCATTGAGTAATTAACTAAGTTAACGACTTTTACTTCGTGATCTTTTATTTCTGAAGCTACAAATTCTACTAATTTATGATTGATAGAAGTACTACTATTTGAACCGGAAAAGGCAAGAATTTTTTTCATTATGATGATCTTAAGAAACCAAAAGTAACTAAAATGAAAACAGTCACAAAATAAGGCTACCTTTGCATGATAAAAAATAAATCAATTGACTTTTCGAGATTTAAATTTAAGCACGCAACTCCTTAACGCCCTTGATGATTTGGGGTTCGAAATTCCTACTCCCATCCAGGAGCAGGCTTTTTCTGTTGTCATGTCTGGCAAAGACGTCGTAGGTATAGCACAAACGGGTACTGGTAAAACCTATGCCTATATGTTGCCAATTTTAAGAATGTTAAAGTATTCTGTTCAACAAAACCCAAGAGTTTTAGTATTGGTTCCTACGCGAGAATTAGTGGTACAGGTAGTCGACGAAATCGAAAAACTATCGACCTATATTAATATGCGAATCACTGGTGTATATGGTGGCACCAATATTAATACACAAAAGCAAGCTGTATCTGAAGGATTGGATATTATTGTAGCTACACCCGGGCGTTTGTATGACCTGGCCGTAAGTAGAGTTTTACAATTAAAATCTATTCAAAAAGTAGTTATTGATGAAGTCGATGTGATGTTGGATTTAGGATTTAGACATCAATTAATGAATATTTTTGATATTCTTCCGCAACAGCGACAAAACATTATGTTCTCGGCTACAATGACAGATGACGTAGATCAAATGATTTCAGAAACATTTGTCACACCTCAAAAAATATCAGTTGCAAAAAGTGGAACGCCTCTGGAAAATATACAGCAATTTGGCTATAAAGTCCCTAACTTTTATACAAAGGTTAATTTGTTAGAACACTTACTTTCAGACAAAGAAACCTATCACAAAACATTGATTTTTGTTGGTTTTAAGAAAATAGCCGATCGATTGTTCGAACAGTTAGAACGAAACTATGCCGATGAAATATGTATTATACATTCTAACAAAACACAAAATTACCGACTACGTAGCATAGAGCAATTTAGAAAAGGTGAAAACCGAATACTTATTGCTACCGATGTCATGGCCAGAGGACTTGATATAGAAAATGTAAGCCAGGTAATCAACCTTGACACTCCAGAATATCCAGAAAATTATATGCATCGTATTGGTAGAACAGGACGTGCAGAAAAACAAGGGGTTTCTTTTGTACTTACCACCGAGAAAGAACAAGAACACCTGGATGCTATCGAGAATTTAATGGAAATGAACATCGAGCAACTTGAATTGCCCAAAGAAGTCGAAATTTCGGATCAACTCACTCCTGAAGAGCAACCCAAAATAAAAGAAATTAACAATCCGCACAAACGACCTAATGATGAAGTCGGGGCTTCTTTTCACGAAAAGAAAGAAAAAAACAAAAAAGTAAACCAAGGAGGGTCGTATCAGCGTGAAATCAAAAAGAAATACAAAAAACCGAAGACAAAAGGTGATAAAACCTATAATTTAAAGAACAAGAACAAAAGAAGATAAGCATGAAAACTCTATCAGTTATCATCCTATTTTTTATACTAGTGGGATGTAAACAACATACCGAAGCTACCGAAGACACAACACTGATTATAGATAATAATAAAGATGCAATACATACTATTCATGACAAGTATGTTAATGGATGGAAAAACATGAGTGAAGAACAAATCATGTCTCTTTTTGAAAATAATGCAAGGATACAACCTAACTCGTTAAAACCTATTGAAGGCAAGGAGGAAATCAGAAGTTTTTGGTTTCCTAAAGATAGCTCTATTACGACTATTAATACTTACGAAACAGAACTACTCAATCTGGATATTAAAGATTCTTTAGCAATAACAACACACACTACCCTATTGGACTGGTCTTACCAAAAAGATACAATCCAATTCGGAATGATCCAGAAAGGTATTAGTACTACGGTATATAAAAAACAACAAGATACATCCTGGAAAATATGGAGAAAAATGTGGACAGATATTTACAGTAAAAGAAAATAATTTTTTATGGATCTAAATCTTGCAGTACTCATCGACGGTGATAATATCCCATCAACCTACATCAAAGAAATGATGGAAGAAATTGCTAAATATGGTAATCCCACCATCAAAAGAATTTATGGAGACTGGACCAAACCAGACCTCACGAAGTGGAAGAAAATACTTCTTGAAAATGCAATTACACCTATCCAGCAATATGGATATACAAAAGGTAAAAATGCCACAGATTCTGCAATGATTATTGATGCCATGGATATTCTATATTCTGAAAAAGTTAATGGTTTTTGCCTGGTTTCTAGTGATAGTGATTTTACTCGTTTGGCGACAAGGCTACGTGAAGCCGGAATGAAAGTTTTTGGGATAGGCGAAAAGAAAACACCAAACCCTTTTATTGTTGCTTGCGATAAATTCATTTACCTCGAAATACTAAAGCATGAGGCCGAAGAAAACGAATCTACAGATAGTAAACCTACAGCCAAGAGTAACGTTGATACAATAACTGCAAAAGATATTAGACTAATTTCGAATACGATATCAGATTTGGCAGATGATGATGGTTGGGCTTTTTTAGGAGATGTTGGAAGTCTTCTACAAAAAAAGCAACCCAATTTTGATTCTAGAAATTATGGGTTTCAAAAACTAACTCCCTTGATCAAATCCATCAAAAATTTTGAAATAGAACAACGAGAAGCTTCAAAAGGACGTTCTAAATTAATTTATGTCAGGAATAAAAAACAGCAAAAATCGAGAGCTACCAAAAAAACGTAGCCTTTATTTATCAATATTTCAATCGTATACATCGTGGCTTCAATCTTTGCACATGGACTTACAGCATTTGCTTTAGGAAAAACGTTTTCCAAAGAGATTACAACCTATAAATTTTGGCTTCTCGGTATGGCTTGTTCGATTCTACCCGATGCCGATGTAATCGGTTTTAAATTTGGTATTGCCTATGAAGATTTTTGGGGACATCGAGGGTTTTCGCATTCACTTGTATTTGCGTTACTCCTTGGAGTCTTAGTCACCTTTATTTTTTACAATAAACAATTCTTTTATAAAGCAGGGCTCTCTTTAATTCTTTATTTTACCATCTGTACAGCTTCGCATGGTATATTAGATGCAATGACCTCGGGAGGATTGGGCATTGCATTTTTCTCCCCTATTGATGATACACGATATTTCTTTCCATGGAGACCCATACAGGTTTCGCCCATCGGCTTCAGTAAATTTTTTGGTATCTGGGGCATTAAAGTATTGTTAAGTGAATTGATCTGGATCGGAATTCCGGCTGGGATGTATATCTTAGCAATGCGATATCTAAAAAAGAAAAAAACTTCCTCTATACCAAATGATAAAAACATCGATTAAACTATTCTTAGTATTTATTTTATGCCTAAGCTTTGCTTCTTGTAACAAAAACAAGTCATCAGAAACTATTTATATCTCTGAAGATTTACAGCTTACAAAAATTAATGATCATAGTTACATTCATGTTTCATCTATTACTTTAGAGAGTGGGTCTATCTACCCGTGTAATGGATTTATTTATCTACATAATAATGAAGCTTATGTTTTTGACACCCCTGCAAACGATCTGGCAACGGCTGAATTAATTGATTGGCTTCAAAATGACCAGAAAGTTACCATAAAAGGTGTAGTATTCAATCATTTCCATAGAGATTGCAATGAAGGCATGGATGTTTTCAAAAACAACAATATTCCTTGCATTGCTTCTAAAAAAACAGCTACGTACATGCACATGCAAAAATATGATGCTCCGGATCGTGTGTTTGAAAATGATCTGGAATTAACTTTAGGAAAAAAGTCGATCATGAATACATTTTTTGGTGAAGCGCATACATCGGATAATATCATATCCTATTTTCCGGATGAAAAAATAATATTTGGTGGGTGCATGATTAAAAGTCTTGATGCTAAAAAAGGTAACCTAGCCGATGCAAACATCAATGAATGGTCAAATACGATCTCTAAAATCAAAAAAGCCTATCCAGAAGTAAAAGTTGTAATTCCGGGGCATGGTAAACATGGCGATCAAAGTTTGCTTGATTATACCATTTCTCTATTTAAAGTCAAACATTAAAAATGAAAGAACTAAAAGATAAAAGTACTATTAAAAAGAAACCAAAGATTACCATGGCAAAGGCGTTTAAAACGATCATTTGGCCAAGACGTAACCTCGTTTTTATTGGTTTAGTATTGATTGTTTTTAATAGAATAGCAGGGCTCATACTTCCGTGGAAAAGTAAAACATTACTCGATGAAGTAATCCCAAGCAAAGACATGGGGCAGTTATATGAACTGCTAATCATTGTTGGTGGAGCCATACTAATCCAGGCCACTACTTCCTTTTTACTCACCAGAATTTTGAGTGTACAGGCACAATATCTGATTTCAGAACTTAGGGCCCAAGTGCAGAAAAAAGTACTTTCGTTACCTATCAGTTTTTTTGATAATACTAAATCGGGAGCTTTGGTCTCCAGGATAATGAGTGATGTAGAAGGAGTAAGAAACCTAATCGGTACAGGCCTTGTACAAATGGTCGGAGGAACATTTACAGCCATTGTCTCTTTAGGAATACTGATCTATATTAATCCCTGGATGACTTTATTTGTTTTAGTTCCTGTAAGCCTGTTTGGTTTGGTTGCTTTAAAGGCTTTTAAGTATATCCGTCCTATTTTTAGGGTTAGAGGTGAAATCAATGCCGAAGTAAAAGGCAGATTAACCGAAACACTTGCTGGTGTTCGTGTGATCAAAGGGTTTGGAGCAGAAGAGCAAGAAAATAAGATTTTTGAGAAAGGTGTTGATCGTTTATTTCAAAATGTAAAAAAGAGTCTTACCGCCACCGCTTTAATGACTAGTTCTTCTACATTTTTATTAGCGGGTATAGCCTCTACCGGAATCATGGGTATTGGCGGATATTATATGATGCAAGACATTGATCCAATGACTACTGGTGATTTCTTGTTTTTTACGATGGTTTTAGCTTTTATGATCGCTCCTATTGTGCAAATGAGTAATATAGGAAGTCAATTAACCGAAGCCTTAGCTGGTTTGGATCGTACCGAAGAATTGATGAATATGGATCCCGAAGAAGACCTGGCCAACAGAACGATACACCTTAATGGCATTACAGGAGATATCATTTTTGACCATGTTTCTTTTTCTTATGAAAAAGGAAAAGAAGTACTGCATGATATCAGTTTTGAAGCTTTATCAGGAACAGTCACTGCTTTGGTCGGGAGCTCTGGGTCGGGTAAATCAACCATTGCGGGCTTAGCCGCCACCTTTTTAAATCCTGAATCAGGGCAAATTACTATTGATCAGCAAGACCTTTCTAAAATAAGCCTAAGTAGTTATCGAAGAAATCTAGGCGTAGTGCTGCAGGATGAATTTTTATTTGAAGGGACTATTCGTGCTAATATTTTATTTCCCCGTCCTAATGCTACAGAAGAGCAATTACAACAGGCGGTAAAAGCAGCATATGTAAATGAATTTACGGATCGTTTTGACGATGGATTAGATACTTTAATTGGTGAACGCGGGGTTAAATTATCAGGAGGACAACGACAACGAATTGCCATTGCAAGAGCTATACTTGCCGATCCAAAAATTATTATCCTCGATGAAGCTACATCCAGCCTGGATACCGAAAGTGAAGCTTTGATCCAAAAGAGTCTTGCAGAATTAATGAAAGGAAGAACAACTTTTGTTATTGCACACCGATTAAGTACTATAAAAAAGGCTGATCAGATTCTGGTCATCGAATCAGGAAATATTGCAGAACGCGGTACTCACGAAGAGCTTATTGCAGCAGAGGGTAGATATTATGATTTATATACCTATCAAGCCAGAATATAACAACGCATCTAGAATAAAAAGACTAGTGCTACAAAATCTCCTGAATTTGCAAAGCATACCTGTTAAAGATTTTTGAATGTTTTATATTCAACTTTGAGTCTTTTTCACTCAAGTTTGAGTCTTTTATACTCGAGCACGAGTGTTTTATACTCAAGTTTGAGTCTTTTTCACTCAAGCACGAGTGTTTTATACTCAAGTTTGAATGTTTTTTGCTCAAGTTTGAGTGTTTTATACTCGAGCACGAGTCAAATATACTCGTGCATGAGTGTTTTTTGTTCTATATGCATTCGCAAAATATATAAACTTTTTTTGGGACAAGACACTCGCTGCCGCTAGTCTGTGCCTTAAATCCGTAGGCCCGATCGCGCGGATTTGTACCTTAAATCCGTGTAAAACAAACCTCTAAAGTACAAAAGCTAAACTATTTCTAGCTTAGCTTTTCGTTATTCATTGAAGGACATCCCTACTCATACTTGGCACGGATTGCAAATCCGCGCTATCATATCCGAGCGATCGGGTTGATTATTTTTGAACAACAATTTTTAACCCCTCTAAACTTGTATTCACTTTCTTTAATGTCAATGTTTTCCCGTCAGAATACTCTTTAATTTTTAAAGTATCATTTTTTAAAGAAAGAATTTTATAATAAGGTTTTTCAAACTTATAAATATTACCCTCTTTAATCTTTGATTTAAATTTCCAACCAACACCCAAACGATATTCATAAAAATATTCTTTATCAAAAAAATAATACCATTTAGTAAATCGAAGGTCTTTCGCTTTAGTTTCTTCAATAATTCTCTTTATGCTGTCATCAGAAGAAGGTATTTGGGAATTATTCAATACCAACTCTCCAACATCAATCTGATTAGAGTTATTAGTTTTCATTTCTAGCATTTCCCATGTTCCAATTATATCTAAATTTTTATTTCCTTGGGCACAGGAACAAAATGTAAACAATACTAAAAAATATAATACAACGTGATTTTTCAAAATTTATCCATTTTAAGCTTTATTATAATACATCCTCATTGTTCAAATACCTTAAATTAAATAGTATTTGAGGGTTTTCTTCTTTAAAATCATATACACTTTCAATCACTTCTCTCATGCATTTAGCTATGTTAAAGTAATCAAAATCGCTACTTAAAAATTTGGCAAAAGTCATGATTTTTGATTTACCATGTAACTCTTCAATCTCAATCATTTCTATCCCAGATTGAATGTAATTTTGGTAACTTTTATTTTTTTCTAAATTCTCTTTATCTAAGATAAAAAAAATCACATAGCCATCTTTATAAGGTTTTGAATCAACTTTTGCTACCTTAAACCAAGAGGGCACAAATTTAAGAGAATCAACTTGTAAAATGTTTTTTTGTTTATATATCATCTCGAGTTGGACTCGACTTTTCTTACTATCCTTAATAAATTTACGTACAAATTGATTTGGATTTTTAGGGAGAATACCCAAAACATTTTTTATAAAATCTAACATTCTTTACTTTATTCTCGAATTAATTTTTTTGTCTATTAGCTCGATCCGCTCCAACTAGAACAGAACCTCCAACACCAATTGCCCATCTCACTATTGTAGGAATACTTCTAGATATTGTAGAAGTAAAGCTTGTAGCTTGACCTAGCCCAATCGCGCGGATTTGTAATCCGTGTAAAACAAACCTCTAAAGTACAAAAGCTAAACTATTTCTAGCTTAGCTTTTCGTTATTCATTGAAGGACATCCCTACTCATACTTGGCACGGATTACAAATCCGCGCTATCATATCCGAGCGATCGGGTTTAAATCTATCGCATAAAAAAACCAGCTACACACAAAATGTAACTGGTTATTTCTTGTATTTACCTACGCTTACCGCTCACTCATACGCGCTGCGAAGTTAAAAACTGTCGCAGAGCAGGTTTATTCTAAATAACCTCGTTCTTTAAAAAAACTTTCTAAATCATTTATAAACTCAACTTCATTAAAATCTTTGATTTTCTTCTTCTCAAAAACTTCTTTGGTAGTATTTAGAACTCCTTCAGCTATAAGTTTTTTACGACCTAAATCATCCGAGTTTTGATATAATTCAAAATCTATTTTACAATCATACATTAAAGCATTTTCCAATGTATATTCTAAACCATCAAGTCCTTTTGATTTTTTACTCTTTACATATTTAGGTTTTTTAACCTTAAAAAATGGTTCAAAATCAGGGCTTACACAAATAAAACCAATAGAAATATGCTTTATTTTTGCACCATAATTTTTAGCTTCAAAAAAATCCTCTAAGTCGTTTGATGTATTAACAACTAAATCAGAGTTAACTTCTCTTGACATCGATATTCCTAATCCAAATTTCATATTTATCTAAATATTTTATTTCCTGGAGGTAATTCTCCATTCATTAATGCATAACCGTAGATCATTATTTTTTCTTGAACTTTAATTTCTGCTCTAGTACCAAAAAATATAGGCCCCGATCGCGCGGATTTGTAATCCGTGTAAAACAAACCTCTAAAGTACAAAAGCTAAACTATTTCTAGCTTAGCTTTTCGTTATTCATTGAAGGACATCCCTACTCATACTTGGCACGGATTACAAATCCACGCGATCGGGGTCATTTAACATCAATACCGAATAGAATTCCGTATTGCGAAGTCTATAGGTATTGAATATATCGTTTCGATAGGTTCTCCATCAGCCGATAATGCCGGTTTTAGTTTTGGTAAAGAATTTAATCCTTTTTTAATCTCATACACTACAAAAGGATCATTAAACAATACTTTAATATCAGTAACCTTACCTTCTTTAGAAATTTTGAACGATGTTAATACCTCATAGTTACCTGATTCCAAATTAGAGTAACTCAAAATAGATCTAAGGTTTAAATTCTTTTGTACATGACTTTTTACCACTGTATACATACATCTTTCAATTGCCTCATTCCCGATGAATCCATCACATGCCTTAATAACGGGAACGGTATATGTATCTGCCAATATCTTTCTCTCTTTAGAATTAAAAGCTTCAAGCATTAAAGAAAATCCTACTGTATATTTAAGAGACTCAAAGTCTTCTTTATTTTTTATTTTTCGTTTTGTAATTTCTAATCCCGTTATAGCCTCTCTGTGATTATTATTTTTCTTAATCAACTGTTTATACCAGCCCATTGCTACACCAAACTCTTCATTCAATTCGCAGGTCCATGCTAGTGCATAGGTTGCTTTATCACGATATAAACTATCCTCTTGACATTTATAAAAATCCTGTTTTGCCTCTTCATACTTCCCTACTGCCATGTACTGCATTCCTCTTTCATAGTATACTGCTGCTTTTCTTTTTGATTTCTTTAATTTTTTAGATAGCAGTTTCATGTTCTTACTCCAATCATATACTCTAACATTTAACAATTCTTCTATCCTAACAGCCGATATGTACAGATAGTAAATATCACATTCTTGGATAAAAAAATCTAAATGCCCCTCGATAAAGAGGCTTACATTGGTAAAGTTTATATCGTATTTATATGAATTATCTGCTTCTTCTATAAAACGTTCTTCTTTTAGAATACTTTTAAACTCTGGAGAGTAATGCCATATTTTACCTTGTAAGCAGGTTTTTAAGGTTTGAACACTTCTAGGATTTAATTTGGTTTTCATTTGTTTATCTACACAAAAACAAACATCCTGTTCTAACTGTTCCTGGATATCCTGAGCATATGCCATAGATGATGTTAGGAAAAATAGAACTATATATATCTTATTCATATGCTTTTTCTAGAGGGCTTTAGAGGTATTTACAAAATAAATTACCGGCTAAAATCATTTAGTTCTTGTAGTTCTTTATGCACTTTTTTGATCCATTTTTCATTGCTTTCTATGTCTTTACCGTGCTTAGTCTCGTCATCGTATTGTCTTTGATACATTCTACAAGATTTCCAAAGCGTAGTATACGTATTTTGATATGCATCAAACGTATCAATCTTGTTCTTCTTGAGTTCTGCAAATCGTTTTCTCATCTTTCTGGCAAAGAGTTCTGCAATATCAAAATGTAACTGTTCGTGAGCCAGTAACGATAAATTATCTGTTTTAACGGTCCAAGATTTTTTCTTAAAGAAATACGTAGCAATATCCATCTTTTGATATCCCTGAATTCTATCTTGCTCATCTACCTGCACGGTTTCTGGTAGTATTTCTAAGGTATAGGTAGTCATCGCATCGTTAAAGCCATAAGTGTCTGGGTCTGTTGATGCCTTAAAATCATCCCATGTTAGCTTTCTTTCTGTATCCCATGAAAGAATTTTATCGTTATCTATTACTTTTTGCTTTTGGGCAATAGTTATGGTACCCCATAAACAAAACATTACCAAAACATATATTTTCTTCATATTCTATATCCTTCTCTTTGCATTACTTTATTTTCGTACTGCAATGGTAGTCAACTCCAGTTTCATTTTTTGAAACTAGGCACAAAAAATGAAGCTGCAAACCTATAATTAAATTTGAAGGTATACAATAGATACAATAGGGGGTTTTACCCTGTTTTTGAAAGAAATTGAATTAAAAACTACAATACCTTTTTACACTGTTGTGTCTCTATTTTCTTACCCCACGCTGGCGCAAGTTTGCAACTTGTGCCTCATAATATCTATTTAGACAGCCCCAACAGAAACCCATCACTATCTATTTTTAATACAGTATGATCATTCTGATAGTTTCTTGCACTACTATATTTCCAATCCACACAATCAATTACAAAACCTGATTCAACAGGATTATTATGAATATAATCAATCTTTTGTTGTATTACTTTATCTGTCCATAATTCTATAGGTTTATTATGATGCTGCCAAAATTGATATTTGCTTATATTTCCTTTTTCTTTTCCGGCCTTTTCAAACATCCAAAATAGCCATTCTCTTCTGCTCTCTTGGGGATTATCCTCTATTGCTTGTAATACTTCTTTTGCCGTATGTTTTTTAAAATCACGAAGTAATCCCGATGGATCCTCTTTACCTGAGCGAAAAACGAGATGTACATGACTTGGCATAAAACAATAAGCATATACTTCCATTGCTTTTTTTGCTCTACAATAATCAATACTGTTTGCCAAAATAGTCAAGTACTTCTCACGTGTAAAAACATCAATCCAGTATACCGTAGCGAAGCTTACAAAATATAGTCCTTGTTTATCATGAAATTTATATTTTCTACTCATAATCGTAAAAAAACAATATTCCTGTTTCATTTTTTGAAACTGATATTACTTCATTATGATCTTGAATAAAAAAACAACCACATTTTTTTACAAACATGGTTGTTTTTAATTTATTTCTTACTCATACCCCATCCATATCCTGCCAATCTTTAACGGCACCAGAAACATTCTGGTGCTAGCAGGGGAAAACACCAAAAACCGCAAACTATTATATTATCAAAGGTTTGCGGTTGTTTTTTACAATAGACCTACGGATTTAAGGTTGTAATCCGCGCTATCATATCCGAGCGATCGGGGTCTTCTCTTTTCTTACTCATAATCGGTACTCGTTACAAACGAGCACTAGCATATACTATGCCCAGCTGGGGGGCTATTTATTTATCAATTATTTTGATCGAACTTAGTATAAAATCTATTTCATTCTGAGTAAAATTACTAAAAACTAAAGTATACTCTTTTTTATCGTCAAAAAGAGACACGACAGTATCACTACAATTATCTGGATTACAGAATTGAAACCCTTTTAACGTTCCAAGATCAAACTTATAAATATTTTTATCTGATCCATTTGGTAATAACACTGATTTTAATTTTGTTAATCTCAAGTCATATTTGATATTTTCATAACTATCCATGAGAATATTTAATTTTGGAATATGAGAATATATTTTATTATATACTTGAAAAATATTTGTTGTATCAACCTCTGAATCTATTTCTCTTATATTTCTTTTAATCTCATAATTAAGATTATCTTCTTTTTTGACAAAAACTATTTTTCGACTCTTATCTATCTTCTCATAAATCAAAAAATCTTTTTTCTTGATTTTAATTTTTGGCTTTTCATTAATATATGGATACTTAAACTTTACAATTCCTGCAATAGTATCTACATATTTTATATCGATACGTTCATTGATGTTTTTATCTTCAGGTGAAAGTATTACATATTCCTTTACTCCATCATATTTTGTATAACTTGTCGAATAATATATATCTTCAAGATAATAAAAGTATATATATTTAGAAGACACTAATACAGCTATTAAAAATATAATTACTGATAAAACTATTATTATTTTTTTCATCATATTAATTTCTAACTTTTAAACCTCCGTAAAGTGCTCGCTCCAATGAATCAAAATTTGAAAGGAAATACTCTGCGGTTTGATAGTCAATAGCAGAACCATTACCTCTAAACCTTGTATATAAATTAAATGTTCCTTTGTCGAGTGAATAAAGAGACGGTATATTTTGTCCTGTAGTAAATTGTATGATGTTCTTATATTCATAAACAAAGTTCAAAACTTTATTATCTACACCTACTAGACTTCCATGATTTCCACCATCTCGTGCAGCCTTTATTTGTTGCATATATCTGTAAACTTCATTTCCTCCAGCAAATGCCCCTGGATATGTAACTGATGCTTCACTTCCATCAAGCGCAGCAATGCTCCCTAGATTAAGATTATATTGTCTCATACCTTGAACAACTATACCTAATTGGTGATTAATCATTGCTAAATAAGTATCATAGTATGCACTGAAAACTCCGACTGATACATTTTTAGGAAGTAACCCTCCTATTGACTTATATAAAGCACTTAATGCTTTTGTTTGTTCTGTTGGAGAAGCTCCATCTCCTAAACTATAGAATGCATCTAAAGCATTATATGCTTTTTGAAACTTACCACTAACCTTTTTTGCCTGTTTGAAATTATTAAGTGCTTTTTTAACTACCTCTCTTGAGTCCTGTAAATCCTGAGGAAATTGAATAGTATACCCTATGCCTAAATCCTTTAACGCAGCAATAAGGTTTGTACCATAATTTGTAATCCCTTGTCCTTTGTTATTACTATCCCGATTCTTAAACTCTTCAGTACTCCAATACCCAGCATGCGCATTAGGGTCTTTGGCATACTCTCTAACATCTACTAACCTCCCTTCTCGTATTTCACGATGACTACCCCCACTAGGGTCATTATAGTATACAGGATTATTACCAAAGGTATTATAGGTTGATAGCGTATGATGAGTGATTGGATCAACACGATTCCATCTCGCTATGGTTGGATCAAAAGATCTAAGTGGCATCTCGTACCAGTTAAGACCTAAACCTTCCTCTAACTCGGTATTGTTATATCGATATGCATGTGATCGCCCATTCACTGGGATACCCGGTCTTTTTTGTTGCAGCCCAAAAGGGTAATAGTTAACGCGTTTTTTTTTGCAACGGCCCACTTTTATAGCCTATACCTACGGCAAAAATTATTTTTAAGAACGTTCCTACCTGTCATCTATCTTACTGCTCGGCTAAAATAGTAATTTCGTTCCTATTGTCCGCCGCATCATCAAAGCTATCTTTACATAATGGGTAGTTATAGTCGCTCTTCGTATACTCAGGGCCTATAACGCCACTATGTAAAATAGCCGCACACAGGCTACTATATTTAAAGATTTTGACTTCTAACGAGCTATTTTTTCGGAAGATATTATAATATTACACACCTATAATCATGTCGTAGACGTGATTTGGACGGGTTTGGAGGCATTTTAGGTAGTTTTTATGCTATTTACGCGGCATTCAGTCGCCACTTGGCTAGTACTTCAAAAGCGGAAGAGCCTCTGCGCTCCATCCTTTCGCTATTCCACTTTTGAAGTTATTCAGATATTAAAATTTGTATTTCATCTGATAATTCAATGATCATTATCTCAGATTCTTTATCGATTTGATTTTCAAAAACTACTACAACAAAATCTTTTCCTATATCTATTAATTCCATCGGCTTAGATTCTAAGGTGAATTTTAATAAAGTGTCTTTTGTTTTATCGTCCAATGGAACTTCTTCTGGGTAAATAGTTTTAGCAGTTTTATAATCAAACAAGGTTCTATTTTTCTGTCTTAATTCTTCTAATTCAAAGCTATTTGCAAACTTATCCAAAAACTGCTGTAGTTTAATTCGCTTAAAAGATTCAATACTAGTTAACTGACGATCAACACTTTTTGATAGTTCTGATAATTTTTTTTCTATCTTTTTTCTTAATATTATCTTTTTGTTTTTACTTGTCATAACACATTAGTTCTAATTAACTAATTAAAGATAGATATTTTTCCTTCGTGTTATATTAAAGATTACTATTAAAGTGGAAGTGCGCAACGGCTGTTGCTGCCGACCTTCCACTTTAATAGTAATCATAGCCATCTGGCGATTGAAGATACTGCGTGTACGCAAAAACAAAGGCGTAGCCAAAGCGTAGCGGAGCAACCGACACACAAAAAGAGCTTGGTAAAGCGATTGTGTGCCAGATGATTTTTTGCGACCTTGATTTAACAATATTGGCTTCACAAAAAATCATCTAGGTTGCGACCCAGCGGCGTAGCCCATGAAGTAGCAGTTGTGCTTAAATAACTCACAGCGAAGCGTACCTTTTGTTGTTAAGCACAAGAGTAGCTACGGGTGATGGAGGAACAGAGCAAGGCTATTTATTTGTAGTGGAGACTACCGACCGAAGGCGAGGGAGTTGCAACGGTATGGAATAAGTGCTTTTTTCAGCACTTGTGGAATAACAAAAAATAGCTTGTGGCGTGACGAAGGAACACCTTATTGCAGCTTATGGGCAAAGCTTTTTTGATGCGCCCATAATAATGATCCGACCGAAGGGAGACACTTGGCTATTTTATCTATAAAAACAAAAAGCCCGAACCTTTACGATTCGGGATTATATTTCTAGTACTTATCTTTTAATTGTCTTTCGGTACTTTGATAGGTATCAAAAAGCCGAAGTATTAAAATCTTACCGTCTTTTTCTTTGTATAATAATTTATAATGTCGAACAACTATTCTCCGATATTCTGGTTGGATTTCATCCTCTTGATATTGCTTTTCAAAAACAATGTCTCGACTGGCTTGTAAAATATCTTTTCTAACATTTGCAGCACCCTGTGGACTCTTTTTCTTATATTTTATATAATCGTGAATAGATTTTAGTTGTGCTTTGGCTTTATTTGACCAAATAACCTTCAGTGTACTCATTTACCAGTTTTCTGATTCTTTTTCTAAATCCTCTTGTGTAGTATATTCGCCTCGCTCTATTTCTGATTCAGCATCTAATAAATCTTGACGATATTCGGATTTTGTTAATGGGTTTCCTTCTACGGTATAGGCTACAGTTTCATCTTCACGATAACTCTCTACAACTGCTTTTAATACTTTTAACAAGCGTTCATCTGCTGTATTAATGTATTTAAGCATTGTGTCTCTTAACTCTAATGCTCCCATAATTCTCAGTTTTACATTCATAACAAAGATAGTTTAATATTATTTATTCGTTTTCTATTTCTTTCGGGAACTCACTAAACAGTAAGATTTTACTAAGCCAGTAAATACATCTGTGCATGGTTTCTGTATCTTCTTGTTTATTAAGTATGCTGATGATCTCAACTAAGGTATTTTGTAGCTCTTCGCGCTCTACCCAGTTATTTACAGGGATTCTGATGTCTTTTTCTTGGCTCATAATAATTTAGTGTATCGGATGAAAGTTATTAATCATCTCATGTAAGTTTTCTAAATCATCTTGCAGATATCGTTCTGTAGAACTAATATATCTGTGCCCTGCCAGGTATTGTACTTTTCTAAGGTTGTATTGTGATAACCAGTTTGTAATCACACTGGCTCTGATTTGCTGTATGCTCTTTACTTTTTGATTATAACCTTTTAGCTTTTTAAGTAAGTACTCTAACATCGTAAATCGATCATCGTTATACGGAAAGAGTTGCTGATGATCCCTACAGTTTTTTGTACGTTTCAGTAGCACATACCTAACTTCATTGGTATACTCCATAAACTCCATGATTTGCCAGGGTTTGAGGTCTAACTCTCGTGCATTACTCTTGGCTTTGCCAGACACGTAAAGTTTCCCTTTTTGTAGTTGTAGATGCTCTACTCGTAAGTGTTTTAGGTCTAAAGTATGTAATCCTTGATAGACCAATAATCCAACAATGACTTTATTGCGTTTTGATCTAGTATTGCCACCTTCATAAGAATAATACAAGTCTTCCAGTTCTTCAGGGTCTAATAACGTATGTGATATACCTCTTGTTACTCCTCGTACTACAACATTATCCAAAGGATTATCTGTTCTGTAGCTCTCACCAATCAGGTAGGCAAAATAGGTTTTTAGACTGCCTAGTTTATGATTTACAGTCTTTTTACTGTTGCCTTTTCTGGTTAAGTGTTTGATATATTTTAAGCTAGTTTTATAATCAATAGAACTCACCGTAGCACCTTGTTTTTTACACCATTGGGTAAAAAGATGGATTTCTCTTAGATAAGTTTGGATACTACTATCGGTGTAGCCTTGTTCTTTTAAGTATTCATTGTATTTCATAAGGTGTTACTTTTTAAGATATGAGTATATATTTGTGTGCTTTCTAAAGAACTATGCCCTAAAAAAGTTTTGATACTTTCCAGTGGTACATCTCTTTGTAATAAATGTGTGGCGATAGAGTGACGTAAGGTATGTAGCGTGATGTCTTTATCAATGATATTTTGATTCTCTGTTACTGCTATCATTGCTTTAAGACGATTAGCAAAAGACATTCCCTGCAGACGATTTCCTTGCTGACTAATAAATAAAGCTTCGGTAGTACTAGCATTATAAAACTCTGGTCTGCCCTCGTAGATATAATCTTCTAATACGCGTAGATTATAAGGATTTAGAGGTACAAAACGTTCTTTATAATTCTTACCCTTACGAACATGTACACGTTCTTTATCAAAAAGGATATCTTTTACATCAAGACTAACGGCTTCATTTCTACGTAATCCACAACTGTAACATATCGTTAAAATCGCTTTATCTCTAAGTCTTATACATTTCTTGGTATGGCTATATCCAGTAGCTGTAAAGAGTTCTTTGATTTCTGATTGGGTAAGGATATCGATCTTTTCTTCGGTGGGGTTGGTCTCACTTTTTAGATGCACCCTCAAGGGTGATTTCACATTATGTTGTATTAAATATTCTCTAAACTTCTTAAGTGCTTGTTGGTGTTTATTGAGATAGGATTTACTAAGTGCTCCATATCGGGTTTCATTAGCTCTTTGAGTAAGCTGATTATAATACTCCTTTACATCTTGGGTAGTGATATGGTGTATATCCCTGTACCCTTGACCCTCTAACCAGTAAAAAAACTCTTGCAGGTGATTTGGCAAGTTATACACCGTGGTTTCTGCATAACCAAGTATATCTAACCAGTCTTTAAATGAGGACAATAGTGTCCTATAGCTATGATGTTTTAGCTTTAATTTTTTCATCGGTATGTCTTTTTTGTGATTCCTTGGCGAGTTACTATAACTAACTAGCTTTCTTTTTGTTAACCTCGCCATTAGGGTGGTGGCGAGCTTGTGGCGAGTTGGCGGCATCAAGTCGATGCAGACAAGTATCTAATACACTATTTATTTGTGCTTTAAGGTTTGTGTATTCGTCAATATCAATAATCTCGAAGCAATAACTCTTGGTTTTGGCATTCTTAATACGTTTGATATAACCTTCTTCTAGTAGCTGTTTGTTATATCTGCGTAATGTAGTTTCCTTTACTCGTAAGTTCCTACGGATTTCAGCATTAGTAAAAGTCGTTTGGGTATTAGCTTCTAAATATTCCTTGAGGCGTTCTAAATGATTTCGGGTAGCTCCCGTAATCGTATCACTTTTACGTAACAATACTTCTTTAATAATCTCGCCCGCTTCTTTTATATCTTCGATCGAGGTTTCAATATATTCTTCACCTGTTTGCTTATCATATTTTTTCTCTCTTTGATATTGTTTGTAAAAAGTAATGGCTTCTATAAATTGTAAATAGTGTGAGTTTGTCCTTCGTGGCTTAAATACAGATCGTGGTAAGTCTAAATATTCTGCATACGGATTGATCACTTTTATAGGTTGTAAGAGCATTTGTACTCCTTGTAAAAAATCTTTGGCTTTAATCTCGACTTCTATATTGACCTTGCCTGCGCTAATCAATCGCTGATAGTGCATAATCTTATTGTCCTGCTCCTGTGATTCATCGATATAGAGCAAAAAGCTTCGGTTGCTATTATCTTCGTAGATACTCTCCTGTGTGGTACACCCTGCAACACTTACAGGACCTTCAACGGTTAAGTGTATCGTTTTGGTGGTGCCTTTTCGATCTTTATGTACCACCGTTTTAGTAATTCTGCGTTTAGATTGTAATTCTCGTAATGGGTAGAGTACACTTTCTGCACCATCTAGATCTTCGATTAGGATGAGTTTGTTTCTAAGTTCTGTACGGTTAAAGTAATAAAAAGCATTTTCAGACAGTACGGTAATCTCTACCTTTTCATGATCGGGGATCAGTTCGGCTACTTTAGATTGCAGATGTGTTTTACCAACGCCTGAACTTCCAAGACTGATACAATGCAGAGGGTTTCTGCTTTTACGACTGGTAAAGATCAGATACATTAACAGTCGGTTAGTTTCTTCTCCGATCACTCCACTTTGTCCTATCAGATCATTGGTCTTTTTAAACAAATCTTTGGATTGTAAAAACTTGATAGCTTTCTTTTCTTCTGATGATGATAATTCGCGTGCAGGAGCTTCCTGCTCATCAGCTTCTAACTGCTCTAAGCGGTATTGCTCTAACTCGTTGGTTAGGTTTTGTAATACATTGCGAACGATACTGGTACCGATCTCGATACGCTCAGCTACTTTTCTAACCAACTTCTCTACCTGATTATCGTTATATAAATCTACATTGTGCCTAAGTTTTATATGATGATCTACTTTGTTAATACTTACCGTAACCCGTAGACTGTCTAAATGATTCAATTTAATACCGCCTAATATTGAGAGTTCTAGATGGCGAGTGATATACGTATAGTTGTTTGGGTGGGTCGTATCAAGCATTGTTGAAAAGTTTATTATCTGACATATATATCACAAAACTAAAACATTTATCAGATTTAAACAAGGTTTATATATCTTTGTTGTGATATTTATATCAGCTATATTTGCTTAAACCTTATTATATATAGCATTTTAACGACTTTTAGGTATGACTCTAGGACAGCAGATAACCAAGCTACGTAAACAAAAAAAGCTTTCTCAAAATGATTTGGGTAAAAAAGTAGGTACCTCTGGCGATATTATTGGACGTTACGAACGGGATGAAGTAAAACCATCTATAGAAGTAGCGGCTAAAATTGCAGATATATTAGAAGTAAGTCTGGACTTCTTAATTGGTAAAGTAGCTGTAGAAGTAGATCATCAACTTCTAAAACGTGTCATCGAAGTACAGCAAATGAACGAACAGGACAAAGAACATATCTTGTATACTCTTGATGCCCTAATCAAAAATGTAAAACTTAAGTCTATTGCATAAAAAACCAGCTACACACAAAATGTAACTGGTTATTTCTTGTATTTTCTTACTCATATCGCCTACTCATAGCGGGCACGGAAAACATTTCCGCGCTATCATATCCGAGCGATCGGGATCGTTACTTTTCTTGCTTATTCAGATACGCCACTAGTCACAGACTAGCTGTAGCGGGGGCTATCATATCCGAGCTATCAGGTTAGCATCAATCTATATATTGAAAACTAATATCTTCTTCATTTCTAATAATAAGTGAAATTAATTTTTCACTTCCTGATAAGGAAAAAATGAATCTATTTTCTTTTTCTCTTAAACCATAAGCTAAATTTAAATTTTCACGTTTTTCTCTCATAAATTGGCCAAACTCTTCTGATGCAATGTAAATGCCATTATTAGACCTTAAAACATCTGATAATTCAATCAACTCTAAAAAGCATGTGCGGTATGCCCTTTCACTTATTTCGGGAACATTAAATGCCATTAAGCTTGATTTTATACTTATCAATATCTTTCTATCAAGTTCATCTAATTCCAGTTGAAGTGTTACTACACCTTTAGAGTATTCGTATTTTTCTAAATAAGAATCTCCACTTGTCTTAATTATATCTTTTAATTTCATAATAATTTACAGTCCAAAATAGTTTTTAAAAGCATCTAACATCCCTCTATTTATTATTTTATCTTCAAGAAATAAGTGACCTTTCGAGCTACCTATTTTGTAATTCAAGTGGGGAAAAGTACTTGACCCTAAACCTTTACCCCAATCACCATGTCCCCAATATACGGAGTCCCCAGCTTTGTTCTTCCATCCTATTAATTTTCCAGAATTATTATACATTTTAGTAGTGTTATGTCCTAGTTGATTTCTAGCCCAATTCATTGCAGCACTTCTGTTAGGGAATAACCTATCTACTTTATTTATTCCCTTTCTAGACACCGACCTGATTACATTACTACCTGCTCCCCAGAAACCTGAAGCCTCTACTTTACTAAGTACCTTAGCTGAAACATCATCTATACTTTTTGATCCTTTTGCTACTAAACCTGCCAATGCACCTCTAAGACTCCTTAGAACCCAGGCAAATGCAGCTTCTCCCGAAAGCATTAAAACAGCATTATCGAAGGCCCCCATACCTACTCCTTCTATATCTCTAATTAAAAACCCTTCAGCTTCTAAACGTGCCCTTGTATTTCCTTTAGGAGAATAGCTTATTTCACCATCTGTTTCTATGGTATCATAATCATTATCATCTGCAAAAATTTCAGCTTTGAGAGTTTCTGTATTAATTCTAATAAAATCATTTGGATTAGCAATACTTGCTAAAGCTTCTTCATAAGAAACTTCTTCTCCATTGCTATCTTCGTATCTTTCGGTATCCCAATTATAACTTACTCTTGCTCCAGCATTACTATCTAAAGTATATTCTCTGGCACTCATCCATCGTCCTTCTTTTATAGTACTATGACTTCCACCACTAGGGTCAGCATAATAGATAGGATTATTCGCAAACGTGTTATACGTAGATAAGGTATAATGCGTTACCGGATCAACACGATTCCAACGGGCTATGGTAGGATCAAAGGATCTAAGTGGCATTTCATACCATTGTAACCCTAAACCTTCCTCTAACTCGGTATTGTTATATCGGTATGCATGCGAACGTCCATTAACCGGGATGTTCGGTCTTTTTTGTTGCAGCCCAAAAGGGTAATAGTTAACGCGTTTTTTTTTGCAACGGCCCACTTTTATAGCCTATACCTACGGCAAAAATTATTTTTAAGAACGTTCCTACCTGTCATCTATCTTACTGCTCGGCTAAAATAGTAATTTCGTTCCTATTGTCCGCCGCATCATCAAAGCTATCTTTACATAATGGGTAGTTATAGTCGCTCTTCGTATACTCAGGGCCTATAACGCCACTATGTAAAATAGCCGCACACAGGCTACTATATTTAAAGATTTTGACTTCTAACGAGCTATTTTTTCGGAAGATATTATAATATTACACACCTATAATCATGTCGTAGACGTGATTTGGACGGGTTTGGAGGCATTTTAGGTAGTTTTTATGCTATTTACGCGGCATTCAGTCGCCACTTGGCTAGTACTTCAAAAGCGGAAGAGCCTCTGCGCTCCATCCTTTCGCTATTCCACTTTTGAAGTTATTCAGATATTAAAATTTGTATTTCATCTGATAATTCAATGATCATTATCTCAGATTCTTTATCGATTTGATTTTCAAAAACTACTACAACAAAATCTTTTCCTATATCTATTAATTCCATCGGCTTAGATTCTAAGGTGAATTTTAATAAAGTGTCTTTTGTTTTATCGTCCAATGGAACTTCTTCTGGGTAAATAGTTTTAGCAGTTTTATAATCAAACAAGGTTCTATTTTTCTGTCTTAATTCTTCTAATTCAAAGCTATTTGCAAACTTATCCAAAAACTGCTGTAGTTTAATTCGCTTAAAAGATTCAATACTAGTTAACTGACGATCAACACTTTTTGATAGTTCTGATAATTTTTTTTCTATCTTTTTTCTTAATATTATCTTTTTGTTTTTACTTGTCATAACACATTAGTTCTAATTAACTAATTAAAGATAGATATTTTTCCTTCGTGTTATATTAAAGATTACTATTAAAGTGGAAGTGCGCAACGGCTGTTGCTGCCGACCTTCCACTTTAATAGTAATCATAGCCATCTGGCGATTGAAGATACTGCGTGTACGCAAAAACAAAGGCGTAGCCAAAGCGTAGCGGAGCAACCGACACACAAAAAGAGCTTGGTAAAGCGATTGTGTGCCAGATGATTTTTTGCGACCTTGATTTAACAATATTGGCTTCACAAAAAATCATCTAGGTTGCGACCCAGCGGCGTAGCCCATGAAGTAGCAGTTGTGCTTAAATAACTCACAGCGAAGCGTACCTTTTGTTGTTAAGCACAAGAGTAGCTACGGGTGATGGAGGAACAGAGCAAGGCTATTTATTTGTAGTGGAGACTACCGACCGAAGGCGAGGGAGTTGCAACGGTATGGAATAAGTGCTTTTTTCAGCACTTGTGGAATAACAAAAAATAGCTTGTGGCGTGACGAAGGAACACCTTATTGCAGCTTATGGGCAAAGCTTTTTTGATGCGCCCATAATAATGATCCGACCGAAGGGAGACACTTGGCTATTTTATCTATAAAAACAAAAAGCCCGAACCTTTACGATTCGGGATTATATTTCTAGTACTTATCTTTTAATTGTCTTTCGGTACTTTGATAGGTATCAAAAAGCCGAAGTATTAAAATCTTACCGTCTTTTTCTTTGTATAATAATTTATAATGTCGAACAACTATTCTCCGATATTCTGGTTGGATTTCATCCTCTTGATATTGCTTTTCAAAAACAATGTCTCGACTGGCTTGTAAAATATCTTTTCTAACATTTGCAGCACCCTGTGGACTCTTTTTCTTATATTTTATATAATCGTGAATAGATTTTAGTTGTGCTTTGGCTTTATTTGACCAAATAACCTTCAGTGTACTCATTTACCAGTTTTCTGATTCTTTTTCTAAATCCTCTTGTGTAGTATATTCGCCTCGCTCTATTTCTGATTCAGCATCTAATAAATCTTGACGATATTCGGATTTTGTTAATGGGTTTCCTTCTACGGTATAGGCTACAGTTTCATCTTCACGATAACTCTCTACAACTGCTTTTAATACTTTTAACAAGCGTTCATCTGCTGTATTAATGTATTTAAGCATTGTGTCTCTTAACTCTAATGCTCCCATAATTCTCAGTTTTACATTCATAACAAAGATAGTTTAATATTATTTATTCGTTTTCTATTTCTTTCGGGAACTCACTAAACAGTAAGATTTTACTAAGCCAGTAAATACATCTGTGCATGGTTTCTGTATCTTCTTGTTTATTAAGTATGCTGATGATCTCAACTAAGGTATTTTGTAGCTCTTCGCGCTCTACCCAGTTATTTACAGGGATTCTGATGTCTTTTTCTTGGCTCATAATAATTTAGTGTATCGGATGAAAGTTATTAATCATCTCATGTAAGTTTTCTAAATCATCTTGCAGATATCGTTCTGTAGAACTAATATATCTGTGCCCTGCCAGGTATTGTACTTTTCTAAGGTTGTATTGTGATAACCAGTTTGTAATCACACTGGCTCTGATTTGCTGTATGCTCTTTACTTTTTGATTATAACCTTTTAGCTTTTTAAGTAAGTACTCTAACATCGTAAATCGATCATCGTTATACGGAAAGAGTTGCTGATGATCCCTACAGTTTTTTGTACGTTTCAGTAGCACATACCTAACTTCATTGGTATACTCCATAAACTCCATGATTTGCCAGGGTTTGAGGTCTAACTCTCGTGCATTACTCTTGGCTTTGCCAGACACGTAAAGTTTCCCTTTTTGTAGTTGTAGATGCTCTACTCGTAAGTGTTTTAGGTCTAAAGTATGTAATCCTTGATAGACCAATAATCCAACAATGACTTTATTGCGTTTTGATCTAGTATTGCCACCTTCATAAGAATAATACAAGTCTTCCAGTTCTTCAGGGTCTAATAACGTATGTGATATACCTCTTGTTACTCCTCGTACTACAACATTATCCAAAGGATTATCTGTTCTGTAGCTCTCACCAATCAGGTAGGCAAAATAGGTTTTTAGACTGCCTAGTTTATGATTTACAGTCTTTTTACTGTTGCCTTTTCTGGTTAAGTGTTTGATATATTTTAAGCTAGTTTTATAATCAATAGAACTCACCGTAGCACCTTGTTTTTTACACCATTGGGTAAAAAGATGGATTTCTCTTAGATAAGTTTGGATACTACTATCGGTGTAGCCTTGTTCTTTTAAGTATTCATTGTATTTCATAAGGTGTTACTTTTTAAGATATGAGTATATATTTGTGTGCTTTCTAAAGAACTATGCCCTAAAAAAGTTTTGATACTTTCCAGTGGTACATCTCTTTGTAATAAATGTGTGGCGATAGAGTGACGTAAGGTATGTAGCGTGATGTCTTTATCAATGATATTTTGATTCTCTGTTACTGCTATCATTGCTTTAAGACGATTAGCAAAAGACATTCCCTGCAGACGATTTCCTTGCTGACTAATAAATAAAGCTTCGGTAGTACTAGCATTATAAAACTCTGGTCTGCCCTCGTAGATATAATCTTCTAATACGCGTAGATTATAAGGATTTAGAGGTACAAAACGTTCTTTATAATTCTTACCCTTACGAACATGTACACGTTCTTTATCAAAAAGGATATCTTTTACATCAAGACTAACGGCTTCATTTCTACGTAATCCACAACTGTAACATATCGTTAAAATCGCTTTATCTCTAAGTCTTATACATTTCTTGGTATGGCTATATCCAGTAGCTGTAAAGAGTTCTTTGATTTCTGATTGGGTAAGGATATCGATCTTTTCTTCGGTGGGGTTGGTCTCACTTTTTAGATGCACCCTCAAGGGTGATTTCACATTATGTTGTATTAAATATTCTCTAAACTTCTTAAGTGCTTGTTGGTGTTTATTGAGATAGGATTTACTAAGTGCTCCATATCGGGTTTCATTAGCTCTTTGAGTAAGCTGATTATAATACTCCTTTACATCTTGGGTAGTGATATGGTGTATATCCCTGTACCCTTGACCCTCTAACCAGTAAAAAAACTCTTGCAGGTGATTTGGCAAGTTATACACCGTGGTTTCTGCATAACCAAGTATATCTAACCAGTCTTTAAATGAGGACAATAGTGTCCTATAGCTATGATGTTTTAGCTTTAATTTTTTCATCGGTATGTCTTTTTTGTGATTCCTTGGCGAGTTACTATAACTAACTAGCTTTCTTTTTGTTAACCTCGCCATTAGGGTGGTGGCGAGCTTGTGGCGAGTTGGCGGCATCAAGTCGATGCAGACAAGTATCTAATACACTATTTATTTGTGCTTTAAGGTTTGTGTATTCGTCAATATCAATAATCTCGAAGCAATAACTCTTGGTTTTGGCATTCTTAATACGTTTGATATAACCTTCTTCTAGTAGCTGTTTGTTATATCTGCGTAATGTAGTTTCCTTTACTCGTAAGTTCCTACGGATTTCAGCATTAGTAAAAGTCGTTTGGGTATTAGCTTCTAAATATTCCTTGAGGCGTTCTAAATGATTTCGGGTAGCTCCCGTAATCGTATCACTTTTACGTAACAATACTTCTTTAATAATCTCGCCCGCTTCTTTTATATCTTCGATCGAGGTTTCAATATATTCTTCACCTGTTTGCTTATCATATTTTTTCTCTCTTTGATATTGTTTGTAAAAAGTAATGGCTTCTATAAATTGTAAATAGTGTGAGTTTGTCCTTCGTGGCTTAAATACAGATCGTGGTAAGTCTAAATATTCTGCATACGGATTGATCACTTTTATAGGTTGTAAGAGCATTTGTACTCCTTGTAAAAAATCTTTGGCTTTAATCTCGACTTCTATATTGACCTTGCCTGCGCTAATCAATCGCTGATAGTGCATAATCTTATTGTCCTGCTCCTGTGATTCATCGATATAGAGCAAAAAGCTTCGGTTGCTATTATCTTCGTAGATACTCTCCTGTGTGGTACACCCTGCAACACTTACAGGACCTTCAACGGTTAAGTGTATCGTTTTGGTGGTGCCTTTTCGATCTTTATGTACCACCGTTTTAGTAATTCTGCGTTTAGATTGTAATTCTCGTAATGGGTAGAGTACACTTTCTGCACCATCTAGATCTTCGATTAGGATGAGTTTGTTTCTAAGTTCTGTACGGTTAAAGTAATAAAAAGCATTTTCAGACAGTACGGTAATCTCTACCTTTTCATGATCGGGGATCAGTTCGGCTACTTTAGATTGCAGATGTGTTTTACCAACGCCTGAACTTCCAAGACTGATACAATGCAGAGGGTTTCTGCTTTTACGACTGGTAAAGATCAGATACATTAACAGTCGGTTAGTTTCTTCTCCGATCACTCCACTTTGTCCTATCAGATCATTGGTCTTTTTAAACAAATCTTTGGATTGTAAAAACTTGATAGCTTTCTTTTCTTCTGATGATGATAATTCGCGTGCAGGAGCTTCCTGCTCATCAGCTTCTAACTGCTCTAAGCGGTATTGCTCTAACTCGTTGGTTAGGTTTTGTAATACATTGCGAACGATACTGGTACCGATCTCGATACGCTCAGCTACTTTTCTAACCAACTTCTCTACCTGATTATCGTTATATAAATCTACATTGTGCCTAAGTTTTATATGATGATCTACTTTGTTAATACTTACCGTAACCCGTAGACTGTCTAAATGATTCAATTTAATACCGCCTAATATTGAGAGTTCTAGATGGCGAGTGATATACGTATAGTTGTTTGGGTGGGTCGTATCAAGCATTGTTGAAAAGTTTATTATCTGACATATATATCACAAAACTAAAACATTTATCAGATTTAAACAAGGTTTATATATCTTTGTTGTGATATTTATATCAGCTATATTTGCTTAAACCTTATTATATATAGCATTTTAACGACTTTTAGGTATGACTCTAGGACAGCAGATAACCAAGCTACGTAAACAAAAAAAGCTTTCTCAAAATGATTTGGGTAAAAAAGTAGGTACCTCTGGCGATATTATTGGACGTTACGAACGGGATGAAGTAAAACCATCTATAGAAGTAGCGGCTAAAATTGCAGATATATTAGAAGTAAGTCTGGACTTCTTAATTGGTAAAGTAGCTGTAGAAGTAGATCATCAACTTCTAAAACGTGTCATCGAAGTACAGCAAATGAACGAACAGGACAAAGAACATATCTTGTATACTCTTGATGCCCTAATCAAAAATGTAAAACTTAAGTCTATTGCATAAAAAACCAGCTACACACAAAATGTAACTGGTTATTTCTTGTATTTTCTTACTCATATCGCCTACTCATAGCGGGCACGGAAAACATTTCCGCGCTATCATATCCGAGCGATCGGGATCGTTACTTTTCTTGCTTATTCAGATACGCCACTAGTCACAGACTAGCTGTAGCGGGGGCTATCATATCCGAGCTATCAGGTTAGCATCAATCTATATATTGAAAACTAATATCTTCTTCATTTCTAATAATAAGTGAAATTAATTTTTCACTTCCTGATAAGGAAAAAATGAATCTATTTTCTTTTTCTCTTAAACCATAAGCTAAATTTAAATTTTCACGTTTTTCTCTCATAAATTGGCCAAACTCTTCTGATGCAATGTAAATGCCATTATTAGACCTTAAAACATCTGATAATTCAATCAACTCTAAAAAGCATGTGCGGTATGCCCTTTCACTTATTTCGGGAACATTAAATGCCATTAAGCTTGATTTTATACTTATCAATATCTTTCTATCAAGTTCATCTAATTCCAGTTGAAGTGTTACTACACCTTTAGAGTATTCGTATTTTTCTAAATAAGAATCTCCACTTGTCTTAATTATATCTTTTAATTTCATAATAATTTACAGTCCAAAATAGTTTTTAAAAGCATCTAACATCCCTCTATTTATTATTTTATCTTCAAGAAATAAGTGACCTTTCGAGCTACCTATTTTGTAATTCAAGTGGGGAAAAGTACTTGACCCTAAACCTTTACCCCAATCACCATGTCCCCAATATACGGAGTCCCCAGCTTTGTTCTTCCATCCTATTAATTTTCCAGAATTATTATACATTTTAGTAGTGTTATGTCCTAGTTGATTTCTAGCCCAATTCATTGCAGCACTTCTGTTAGGGAATAACCTATCTACTTTATTTATTCCCTTTCTAGACACCGACCTGATTACATTACTACCTGCTCCCCAGAAACCTGAAGCCTCTACTTTACTAAGTACCTTAGCTGAAACATCATCTATACTTTTTGATCCTTTTGCTACTAAACCTGCCAATGCACCTCTAAGACTCCTTAGAACCCAGGCAAATGCAGCTTCTCCCGAAAGCATTAAAACAGCATTATCGAAGGCCCCCATACCTACTCCTTCTATATCTCTAATTAAAAACCCTTCAGCTTCTAAACGTGCCCTTGTATTTCCTTTAGGAGAATAGCTTATTTCACCATCTGTTTCTATGGTATCATAATCATTATCATCTGCAAAAATTTCAGCTTTGAGAGTTTCTGTATTAATTCTAATAAAATCATTTGGATTAGCAATACTTGCTAAAGCTTCTTCATAAGAAACTTCTTCTCCATTGCTATCTTCGTATCTTTCGGTATCCCAATTATAACTTACTCTTGCTCCAGCATTACTATCTAAAGTATATTCTCTGGCACTCATCCATCGTCCTTCTTTTATAGTACTATGACTTCCACCACTAGGGTCAGCATAATAGATAGGATTATTCGCAAACGTGTTATACGTAGATAAGGTATAATGCGTTACCGGATCAACACGATTCCAACGGGCTATGGTAGGATCAAAGGATCTAAGTGGCATTTCATACCATTGTAACCCTAAACCTTCCTCTAACTCGGTATTGTTATATCGGTATGCATGCGAACGTCCATTAACCGGGATGTTCGGTCTTTTTTGTTGCAGCCCAAAAGGGTAATAGTTATTTTCTTCTATAATTTCCTCTACCGTTATACTACCATCATTATTCTTATCAGAATATGATAACCTGATATTTCCAAGATGATCTGCAAACTGATAAACATATTGATACCCATTATTTGAGGGTTCTATATATCCTTCAGGTTGCCCCATAAACTCCAGATCCCCGTTTTTGTATTGTGCAGCTGCGTATTCGGTAGTCGTAATCGTACCGCCGTCATTAAGGATCTTTTTTAGTTTGCTTCCTGTAGCATCGTAGATATACTCAATGGTTTTGTTGGTATCATTCTCAAAAGTGATCTTTACCGGTAAATCCAAATGGTTATACTCGATACTGGTAATCCCTTTGTTTTTATCAACGGTGATACTTCCATTCTCATCATACTCATAATCATTTCCGGTAACATTTCCATCCTTAAATCCAAAGGTAGTATTACCTGTATCGGTTACACTTAGTAATTTATGTCCTGTAGCTTCATAAGTGTAGGATAGCTTATCCATCTCCCCAAAAGTCGTGGCATTGGTATTGGTATGTCCTTTTCTATGTAACGATTGTATGTTACCCATGTTATCGTAGGTAATCTCGCTCAAGTCGTATTTGCCATCATTACTAATGGCTTGGGTTAATCGATCCAAGGCATCATACTGATACCCATACGCTCTTTGAGTGTGGTCGTTGGCCGTTTTCCAGGTGATCTCGCTTATATTACCATTATATAGGGCCTTTGCCCCTAGATTTTCGGTAGGTTTGTTATAGTGGATTTCGTAGCCAAACAGATCTCCATTAGCGGTATCGCCATCATTAATCGCCGTTAACCAACCGCGTATGTTCGTTTTGTAATCTACATGCTGCAGGCCACCTCCAACATTTTTGGCAACCAACTGCCCAAGATTATCATATTCATTACTTGCGATGAGTTCTTCGGCCTGGTCATTGATTTGTTGAGTTTGAGTAAGCACCCTACCCATATGATCATAGGTAAACCTATCGATAGTTACAATCGGTGCATTGATGCCTTTGGTATGGGTGGTTGTACTTTGGATCACTTTGCCTGCAAAGTCTAATTGAGTTTTTGCAATATCTAGAGTACTAAGATACTCATTTTTGCCGGCAGCATAAACAGGTCGTGCTTTTTTATCATAATAGGTCACCGTAGTGGTCCAATCATTGGTTCCTAGCACCCGTACTTTGCCGCCCGTAGGTAAAGTTTTAGTACGGTTAGTTATAGGTTCACCATAGACTGTTCCCGGGTTAGCAAGCTCGGCAGGAATATCAAAATTATAATCGTCATAATAACTAATACTATGCAGCTCGATATTCGTGGTCGGGAATGCTGTATTGCTATAATGCACCGTAGTCCCCGAAATAGTTGCTGCTGCTGCTCGCTCTTCCCACAGGGTGGTAAGCGTATTGACCTCTTGTTGTAGTGCCGGTCGATCCCGAGTATCGGTATACATCCCGCTATAGGCACCTCTACCCAAGCCATCGTATTTGGTAAAGAGCCATTGGCCCTTTGCATTCATCAGCTCATCCTGGGTTAATACAGGTTGGTCAAGCTCGTTATATACGATATACTCCCAGCCTTTGCCCGGGTCTTTCTTTTCGATCAAACGGTTGCGCTCATCATATCGGTATTGGTAGATGAGTTCGCTAAGTTCTTCGGCAGAGATCCCATCGGTAGTAGTTACCTTCGTTGGGATCACAAAAGTAAGATTACCGTAATCGTCGTAGACATTGTAGGTGTCTATACCCCCTCCGCCTGCGGCACCTCCCCCTGAAGAGGGTGAGGAACTGTTATAGCTTCTGGTTAGAATAACGCGACCATTTTTATCGGTAAAACTCTCTGCGGTTTTGTTCTTGCCATCGGCAGCGGTCCAGTTTTCGTTTTTAACGATGCTTTTGCTTAACTGTCCTGCCGCATAGCTCCCATTGGGTACTAGTGTAGGTACACCAGCCGTTATCACTACATCAAAACGTAATACTTCAGCCGCTTTGTTAAGACCATATACTGATTTTACGGTATGCTCGTTGGTCACATATTCGTTATACTCTTTGATATATTGTATATGGCTAAGATCACGAGTACTTTGTAATTTTATTCCATTAGTCAAAGGTCTTGGGGTATCACCTAGTGGAGTAATGACCAAATAGTTATCTTTAATACTCGCGGTATAATCTATGGGAGTATCGTTTACATCGGTTAAACGTCCTAAATCCAGGTCTTCGATTTCGGGATAGACATCGATTTTTCGGAGTGCTCCGATTGATAATACCTCGATTCCCAATTCTGGCTTTGCCCATATACGCAGTTTAAGTTCTGCATTGTTAATCATTACGGCAACGACATTATCCAAATCAATAGAAGTATATGCGGGTGCATAGGGATCCAAAACGTCGGATGCCGTCCAGTTCTTCACATAGTTTAAATCGGTCGGAAAACTGGCATATACCGGATCTTTATGACGCGTGTACTTCCAGGTTGTTCCCGGTGCGGCTTGTTCTTGCATCCGATTGAGTGGAGAGGCTTCCAGGATCGTCTCGCTATAGGCATTCACTTCTTCTACCGGAACTCCTGCAAAATCATCGGGATATTTGTTTTGGTAATAGGCATTGATATCCTGGTGGATATTAACTTCCCTGTAACTACCGGGTACGCCTGTAGCTTCAAAAGGCAGATATTGTTTGGTTTGCCTACCCAAGCCGTCATACTCGATATGAGAAATAATATCGTTATTACCCGTCGAGGCATTGATGGCATTTTGCTGTATGGGCCTTCCCAATCCATCATAATAGGTGATGGTTTGGACTTTTTGATCTTCGGGTGCCGTTTCTAAAGCATTGGCAGAAGTAAAAGGCTGTAGAGCCTGTACTGCCATGACATAGTTTTGATCCTCAGACGGGACTAACCCCTGGGCATAGGTAGTGCTTATCGTAAGCAGTAGCCCTATGATATATAATGTGGTTTTGATTATGGTATTCATCAACGTATATGTTTTATGTCTTTGTTTCATCTTGTGGTGGGCTTAGGTTATTGGTTATAGTTATCGCTATCGTCAATAGGATTAGGGCCATCACCCGATCCACCTCCACCGCCAGGCCCACCATTGTTGCTACTGCATCGGGCACTACTGATCGTATAGGTTGTTGCAAGCATATTCTTCACCATACCGGTGACATTATCTTTCACCTCACATCGTACACTTTTAGATCCGTTAGATCCACAATACAGGGTGACATTAATTTTCGAAGAAGAACTTACCCTACTTCCGTTAACATACCAGGTATGACTATAGCTACCTGATCCTCCACCTTTATGAGCACTGACTTCAAACTTTTCTGTTCGTGGTGGAGAGGTGGTAGCTGGCATTCTTCGAAGTGAAATCCCCCAGGACTGGAACTCTTCTACCTTCATCGTAGAAGTAATGGTCTTGCTTTTTCCTCTGGTTCTATCGGTTAGAATACACTCGATACGCACTTGCCCATAATATGCATAGTCCATATAAAGACTAAAGGACTTTTGCGTAGATTTATGGGTTTTATTGCCTTTATATACCCTCCAGCTATAGCTAAAGTTTCCTGATCCCCCTATAGGGTTGATCCCAAACGAAGCGGATTTTTTTACCTCATGGTTCGCTGGTCGAACAATTTGACTGGCCGCAGTAGAAAGTGGAGCATAAATACTAATCGACTTGTTTACCACCTTGGTTTTACCCGTAATGGTATCGGTGATCGTAAGCTTTATGGCAGCCATTCCTTTAGTGCTTCCCCCTTGCAGGGTAATATCTTTGGTCGTAAAATACTGTGTTGCCACTCCCGGTTTGGTCACTTCCCAACGGTAGCTAAACTGGGCTGATCCTCCACTAACTTCAGATAGAATCATTAACGTAGTATTGGTATCCATCCAGTTCTTCTCTGAAGTGATATTAGCCACTATAGGGTCATACTGTATCCCGCTATCGTTATAATAATACTTAGTAATGATATTATCCTCGGCATCCCGGGTGTGTTTCAAACGATACAGTCCGTCATATTCGGTATAAGTGGTATATCCTCTAGGATCAGTTGTACTAGTGAGTCCGATCAATGGATCATAGGTATAGGTAGTGACTATTGCATTGGGTAAAGCATCACGTAGCGCATCTAAGGCTTGCCTTAGCACACCTTCTGCACCAGTGTACTCTAAAGTGCGATCGATATCAGCATTGGATTTTGCTTTAAGATCGGCTACATAACCGCCCACCTGATCATAGGTTGCGTTACCGATCTTAGCGATGGGGTAGAGATCATTATATCCCCAGATATAGACCGTATGCGGGCCTTTACCTTGGGAGACTTCTAAAGCATTTCCTTTGGCATCATATTTATGATAAATCGTCTGATCTTTTAGCTGGGCGCCTTCTTTGGCTCCTTGTATGACAGAAGGTAAATAGTATCCCTCTGTAGTGGTATTAAAATTAACGATGGCCGTGGCCTGTTTTTTAGGCCCAATAAAAGTCTCCGTCTTGACCGGTGAAGCCATACGATGTGCACTCATTAATTGGGTATTATTAATATCTGGGTGATACGGGTAGTAATAGTTTGATTTCTGTATCTCACCTTTAGAGTTCGTTTGAGTTTGCCCAATCATTTGATGGTACTCATCATACAGATATTCTGTGATGTTTTCTGAATATTCTGTCGGATCCGTATCAGAATAAGTTCTACTAATTACCCGCTTTTGTAGCGGTTGGATGTTCGTTTCTTTATAGGTTTCTATTGCGTATTTTTTCATCCAAGCAGGAGCATCTTCATCACCCACTGCCAGGGTATATTTTGTAAATGAAAACCCTAGTGTCAAACCGACTGTATTCATCACATGTCTTGCCCAATCTTCATATTCTACCTGGGTACCCTCTTGATAAAGAGCGCGATACTCCCACGCTAATTGGGGCAGGTAAAGAAGAAACTCGCTTCCTGTCCTTTCTAGTTCTCTACGAATAAATTCTCTCAAATTCAATTCTCGCTTTACTCCTTTATTAGAACGTACTTTAAGTGCATAAGGATAATTAGGATCCAGGGAATTTCCGAATTCATCTCGTTCCATATGTACCGGTATATATTCATAGCGTTGCTCAGTAAGCAATTGTTCTGTAGGCTGCGGATTGCCATCGATATGTTTATAGGTGCGGATCGATTTGATCCGGATATCACCCTCTACTTCACCACGTGGAGCAAGATTATGAACCAAAGAATCACTAAAATCCCCTATATTTTCAAATACCTCGGTATCTTCAAAGGTATAGACCGTTCGTCCGTTATGGATTGCTTTGGAAGGATCTGAGGATACGATGCGCTCACTCACCTGTGCATAATAAATAGGTTTGGCAGGGCCCACATAATCTCCACTGTTTGCATTGCGAACCACCGAATTGATTTTGGCACTAGAGCCTAACTCTCCTTTACTATAGTCGTATTCCTTTTTTGTACATGCACTGGTGGCTCCTCCACAACTCTCGATACGCTGTACGCGAATACCTCCATACCCCTGAGAATATGAGTTCAATTCGTAGGTAACTTCTGTTTTCCCACCAGCCTTATTGGTTATGGTTTTTAAGGCACCTTGCACGGTTCCCTTAAAAATTGGATAGTCAACTAGTACAGGATCACTTTCATTCGAAGGCACTCTTCTATTAGCATAATATCCCCATTTATCCATCCCCGAAGTAATTTCTTCTTTATCAAAATCAAAATCAGGAATGTCATACGGATCATTCTGATCGTAATAGTCAAACCGAACCTCTAACTGATCGTTCTTTTTGATCTCGGTAAGTAAACGTCTCGATCGCTGGGTAAAGAAATCATATTTGTTAATCGTATTGTTATGAAAATCTTTAAGGGCAATACGGTGATACTGGTGGTATATTCCTGAAGTCCCAGGTTTACTGATAAAACCCAAAGACCCTTCAGCAAAGTTAATTTTGGTGAGTACTGGTGTGGTAATATCCACATCCATACGAACATGGGGATAGATATAAGGATCTGTCTTGGGATCATCTCCTTCAAAATCCTGATCAAATAAAAACTCTGATGCTCTTGATTTTAAAGAATAGGCTTTAGGCACAAAAGCTTTTCTTCTATCCGTTTGATTTTGGTACTCAAAGGTAATTTGCTGTGTCGTATTAGGCGGTTGTATACTGCTAAGATACCAACTACGCGTGTAGGTTTCATAATCTGCATCTGCTACAGGATTTACTCCTCCTAAAGGAAGGAAGAGCATCGTAGGTTCATAGGGATCAAATATTTCTTTGGTGGCAAAAATGTATTTTACCCCTTCGGCATCGATTACTTCTATCTGATCCCAACTAAAGGATACTTTTACATTATGATGAGATAAAAATACGGGTTGCCCATTGTTCCCGATTTTAAACGAAAAGTTTAAGGCTCCCGCATTCACTGTAAACAGATCTGGCTCACCATCCACCATACCATTGGCTAATAAATAGGCATGATGTTCTTTCATTACTTGTTTACCATGAGTATCCGGACTGTTATTAGGATCAAAGTGATAATAGGGATCCAAAATGCTTTCTTTTAGTCGTTCTGCCCCATGATATCCCTTGGGATGATCATCGGGCAAGCCTCTAACTTCTCTAGAGATCATACCGGTAGCAACAAGACCCCAACCCAGTCCAATGGGGGAAGGTTCTTCCATCACCTGTAGACCGGTATAACGGTATTGTAAGCCAACAGGCCAGCTTACTCCGTTTTGTTTGATCGTATAGATAGGTACAGACTGTTGTACGGTCCCAGTGGTAAGATCTACACTGGCACCACTGGCTTTAGTAGCTTTGGCAGCTGTGGGAGCAGCCGTTATTGCAGTGCCGTAGCCTCCGTAAAAACCCGATTGGGCGATTGTAGTTTGAATGAATAGAAAGCTAAGCAATAGATATACATAGCGTAATACTGAATGGTTCATATATGTGATTTATTTTGAGGTTTCTTTAAACAAAGCGGCAAAACTAATGCTAATTTTTAAATCGAAAGGGGGGAAAATCCCCCTGTGTTTTCAACATTTCGTTAAGGAGTTAGATATCTTAGACTAACAACACAAAAAAGTGATGTTTTTTTCTCAAATGTTACGGTTTTCCCCATAGTTTTCTTGTTGTTTTTCTGTTTCCTGATGCAATACTAGACAATACCAGTTTCATTTTTCGGGACTGGGAAGTTTCTAAATGTTAAAATTTAAGAATAGTTTGTCTTTGGCCAATGCTCGTTTTTACTACAGTTTATCTATTTTATGTTTAAGTAAACTAACGTAATCGTAGATTCTGTACTATGCCGGGGTGACAACAAATCTATTTGAACTTGTAGAGATTACCTTATTAATTCGACTTACTATAAAAAGTACATTAGATGATACGGTTTGTGTTCGTTTCGGTTATTATCATAAATATTGGTTTTTTGTATGGCCAGGAAACGGCAAACAATAACATCGCAAAACAGGATTATGAGTATTTTCTGGATTTTTTCACCTCTCGAGATACACGCGTTCATAAAGGTGCTCTAAAGTACATAGAAAAAAACTGGACAGAACGTTTTGAGATCATGGCAATAGAATCTTTGTATTTTCTTCGAAGTCCTTCTACTTCTCTTCAACTTTTACATATTCTTCAGAAGAAAACTAAGAAGTATTATCCTCGAGATTTTGATGCATGGTACGCACATATTTGGGACAAAGAACCCTCGTATACTTCTTCCTATTACACATTTAAAGCCATTTTACATAAAGCTATAGACTCTCGTTTTGATACTTATTTTTTGGATCGTGAGCAACAATCTACTATTCGGTTAGATGAAGTGCGCTGGGGTGGTGTTATTCAAGATGGTATTCCGCCATTGCGTAATCCTAAAATGATAAAAGCCAGAGAAGCTACTTATTTAAATGATAACGATGTTGTCTTTGGTATTTCGGTACACGGAGATACTCGTGCCTACCCTAAACGTATTCTTGCCTGGCATGAAATGTTTACTGATCAAGTCGGAAATACGCCAGTTGCCGGTGTATACTGTACCCTATGCGGAACTGTAATTCTTTATAATACAGAAAAAGATGGAGTGAAGTACGATTTAGGAACAAGTGGTTTTTTATATCGATCCAATAAACTAATGTATGATCAAAAAACACAATCTTTATGGAATACGCTATGGGGAAAACCCGTTATCGGGCCTTTGGTAGGAAAAGGAATTGAACTCGAATATCTTAGCGTTGTCACTACTACCTGGGGTGCATGGAAAAAGCTACATCCAGAAACTACTGTTTTATCTAAAAAAACTGGTCACACCAGAGATTATGGTGAAGGTGTAGCATATCAAGATTATTTTTCTACAGACAAACTAATGTTTACTGTCCCAAAAAAGGATAACCGATTACCTAATAAACAAGAAATTCTAGCTATACGACTTCCTTCTGAAACTGATGAAAACATTGCAATCTCTTCTAAATTTCTGAAAAGAAACCCTATTTATCAAGGTACAATTGCAAATAAAAACTTCACCGTATTTACCGGTAAAAGCGGAGCACACCGAGTATATTTTACCAACACTATTAAGTTTATCTCCTATGATATAGCCATAGCTACAGATTCTAATGGAAATACCTGGACATTAGAAGAAGATCATTTAAAGAATATCCCAACAAATAATATACTCAAACGTCTACCCACGCATAATGCATTTTGGTTTGGATACAAAGCCGCTTTTCCTAAAGTAACTTTAGTTAAATAATATGTATCTAATAGACAAAAAAATATTAAAATGACCCCTATTGCTAGAGGTCATTTTTAATCTAAGCGTAATTAATATTTAGGTTGGTTAATTTTACTAAAATTACTGGCATCCCATCCCCAGCCCTTCCCAAAAGGAAGGGGGGTTATAAAGTCCTTCCCTTTGGGAAGGATTTAGGATGGGATATACACCAGCTAATCAAATGAATAAAATAATATCATTACTTCTCCACCTCAGACGTATCGTAATGATATTATTTTATTCTTTTTAGACAACCTCTTTTAGTCTAGCATATTATTTTATTACTATAGTTAAACGGTTTGTGGCACTTTGGTTCTTAGCTGCTTTGCTGCTTGCACCATGGCAATAAGAGCTTTCTTTGTTTCTTCCCATCCCCGAGTTTTTAATCCACAATCTGGGTTGACCCATAATTGTTCTTCGGGTATATATTGTTGGGCTTTATGCATTAGTTCTACAATTTCTTCCTTATACGGAATTCTAGGTGCATGAATATCATATACCCCCGGACCGATATCGTTAGGGTATTTGAAATCTGCAAAAGCATCTAGTAACTCCATCTGGGATCGGGAACACTCGATAGTAATCACATCGGGATCCATATTGGCAATATGGTCAATAATATCATTAAACTCTGAGTAACACATATGGGTATGTATTTGTGTTTGATCTTGTACCGCGCTTGCAGAAATTCTAAAGGCTTTAATCGCCCATTCTAGATATTGTTGCCATTCGTTTTTTAATAGCGGTAACCCCTCTCTTATTGCAGGTTCGTCTATTTGAATAATTTTTATCCCCGCTTTTTCTAAATCTATCACTTCGTTTCGTATAGCTAATGCTATCTCAAAACACGTCTTAGATCGAGGCTGATCATCTCGTACAAAAGACCATTGCAATATCGTAACTGGTCCAGTAAGCATGCCTTTAACTGGTTTAGAGGTTAATGATTGCGCATATGAAGACCACTTAACAGTCATAGCCATTGGGCGATCAACATTACCATAAATAATCGGAGGCTTCACACATCTAGAGCCATAGCTTTGCACCCATCCATATTTTGTAAAAGCAAAGCCTGTTAGCCGTTCTCCAAAATACTCGACCATATCATTTCGCTCAAACTCGCCGTGTACTAAAACATCTAATCCCAGCTCTTCTTGAACTAGAATAGTTTGTTTAATTTCTTGTTTTAAATATTCCGTATATTCTTCAAAAGAAATCTCTCCTTTCTTAAATTTTGATCTCCAACTGCGTATCTCTTTTGTTTGAGGAAAAGAACCTATAGTTGTTGTCGGAAACAAGGGTAGGTTCAAAGCAACTTTTTGCTTTTCTTTTCTTACAGCAAAAGTAGAGTTTCTATTGGCATCTTGATTTGTTATATTTTTTACACGTTCATTTACCAAAGTACTATGAATCAAACTCGAAGTTTTTCTGCTCAAAATGCAAGCCGTATTGTTATCTAATTTAGTTAAAATACTTTCGTCTTCTGGAGAAAAAGTAAGTCGCTTTAGCATCGCAACTTCCTTTAGTTTCTGTTTTGCAAAAGACAGCCATTGTTTTACTTCTGCTACTAAACTGTCACTGCCTGGCTCTAGATCAAGATCACAAGGTGAATGTAATAGCGAACAAGAAGGTGCTATTAAAATATTTTCTTCTCCTCTACTCTTTACGGCCTTAAAAATTACTTCTAAAGATTTTCTGAAGTCATTTTTCCATACATTTCTTCCATCAACAATCCCCAATGAAAGTTGAATTGTATCGGGAAGTTCTCTTAAAACAGAATCCAGCTGTTTTAAATTTCTCACCAAATCAATATGTAAAACATCAAAATCCAGGGAGTTTGATATCAAATCAAGGTTTTGTGTTATCCCTTCAAAATAAGTAGCAATTATAAACTTAACTTCTGGGAATTTATTCTTTAGTTTTTCATATGTATCCTGATATGCCAATTTTATCTCTTCACTAATATCAAGTGCTAAAAATGGTTCATCAAACTGGATCCATTCTACTCCAAGGTCATATAATTTTTCTACAATTTCAATGTAGACAGGCAGAAGGTTAGTTATTAACTCTATTTTTTCAAAATCAGGTTCTTTCTCTTTACCTAGCAACAAATAAGATATAGGGCCAATTAACACTGGTTTTGTAATAACACCCAATTGTTTTGCCTCATAAAACTCATCAACAACCTTAGTAGAGGATAATTTAAATTGTTGATCTTTATAAAATTCAGGAACTATATAATGGTAATTCGTATCGAACCACTTTGTCATTTCCATGGCTGTAATATCCAAGTCATCTTTTTGATATCCTCTGGCCATTGCAAAGTATAAGTCTAAAGGAGAAACTTTTTTAGAAACCAAGTTCTGAAATCGTTTTGGTATTGCTCCTACTGTTAAGGACATATCCAGCACCTGATCATAAAACGAAAAATCATTCGACGGAATCAAATCGATTCCTTCATTTTTTTGCAGTAACCAGTTTTCTTGGCGGATATTCTTTCCTACTTGCAATACATTTTTTTGCGTAGTCTTTCCTGACCAATACTGCTCTGAAACTTTTTTAAGCTCCCTTTTGCTACCAATACGCGGGTAGCCCAGATTGTGTGTAAGCATAGTTTACAATTTTAAAAATTAATACTAATTCTTAAAATCCTTTGTATAAACTCAATACGCTCCTGGATATAAAAACAAAATTAAAATGACACCATCATATTCTATCATTCAAAAAAATGATTCTTCTGAAACAATATTAGGGCATCAAACTTAACCATGGCTTCAAATCGCGAAAGCGCAGTCCATTCGATATTAGGCAGGTCTCCTGGCTTGTAACATTTCTACCTTCCTTCCCATTTTCAAATAATAAAACAGTGGATTTAAATTGGTAAAAACTTTATAGTTACTTACAGTTGCGCGACAGCTCATGATTTTCACATGATTCCCTATTAATTCACAATTAAGCAAAACCTATATCGGTTGATGAAGAATTTTATGTAAAGAACTTTATTTCTTATAAAAATACTTCAAATAATCTAATACATCTCTGAAAACCATAACAAAAACGATATTATTAAACATTTATCTCTTAGATAAAACAATTCCTATTAATTCTTTAACAGAACGACTTTAATTAAATGATTTCAAAAAGCTTCCAGCGATTTTTGAAATTAGAGTTTCACTTAATTTAAAACCAATCTTAATGTAAGATTTGATAATTTTAAAGAAGGAAAAATCAGATGTATGAAAAATAATATCAGAGGTGGTGATGCACCTATAGCTTGTGATCTTGAGGCTAATAAAAACTATGCTTGGTGTAGTTGCGGACATAGTGCAGACCAACCATTTTGTAATGGTAATCACAAAAAAGAAGGAGGAACGAATCCGGTCATTTTTAGTGTTGAAGAAGCTAGAGAAGCCTATCTATGTACTTGTAAGCAGACGGGTAATCCACCATATTGCGACGGATCGCATAAGAGTTAATTCAAAAATCCTGTTTAAAAAAACAGGATTTTTGAATTAACATTATATTTATCAACACATTACACATGTAATGCTCTATTCTCTGTTGCTGCAAGTGCTGCTTCCTTTATGGCTTCTGTAAAAGTAGGGTGTGCATGAGACATACGAGAAATATCTTCTGCAGAGGCTCTAAACTCCATTGCTGTAACCGCTTCAGCAATCAAATCTGCACATCGGGCTCCAATCATATGAACTCCCAATACTTCATCTGTAACCTCATCTGCCAGAATCTTTACAAAACCATCTAAATCCCCACTAGCACGTGATCGACCTAATGCTCTAAATGGAAACTGTCCTGATTTATACTTTATACCTGCCTCTTTTAATTCTTCTTCTGTTTTACCCACTGCAGCAACTTCTGGCCATGTATAAACAACTCCTGGGATCAAATTATAATCGATATGTGGTTTTTGACCAGCCAAAATTTCTGCTACAAACACTCCTTCTTCTTCGGCTTTGTGAGCTAGCATTGCTCCTTTTACCACATCACCAATAGCATAGATATTCGTTGCACTGGTTTGCAAATGATCATTTACTTCGATCTGTCCTCTATCGCTAATTTTAACTCCAGCGGCCTCAGCATTTAATCCATCTGTATAAGGACGGCGCCCAACAGACACCAAACAATAGTCTCCTTTAAATTCTACTGGGTTTCCTTTTTTATCATCTGCGGTTATGCTAACCTCTTTTGCAGTCGCTTTTACATTGGTAACCTTATGCGAAGTATAAAATTTAAATCCTTGCTTTTTCATTACTTTTTGAAGTTCTCTGGATAGTGCTTTATCCATTCCAGGGATTATTCTATCCATAAACTCTACCACAGAAACTTCGGCTCCTAAACGGCGGTATACTTGTCCTAATTCTAGACCTATTACACCACCACCAATAATCACCATATGCTTTGGTACTTCTTTTAACTTTAATGCCTCGGTAGAAGTAATTACTCTCTTTTTATCAAGCTTGATAAAAGGTAAGGTAGATGGTTTAGAACCTGTAGCAATAATTGTGTTTTTTGCTTCAATGGTCTCTACTTTACCATCTGCCTTAGCAATATTGATATGGGTTGCATCTTTAAAAGAACCTAGTCCTTCAAAAACGTCTATATTGTTTTTTTTCATCAAAAAATCAATACCTCCCGTAGTCTGATCTACAACGGCTTGCTTTCTAGCAATCATTTTTTCGAGATTGATTTTCACGTCTCCTGGAATTTCAATACCATGATCTGCAAAATGCTTCGTAGCATGCTCATAGTGATGAGAAGAATCCAATAATGCTTTACTAGGAATACACCCTACATTAAGACAGGTTCCACCAAGTGTAGAATATTTTTCGATTATTGCGGTTTTCATACCTAGTTGTGCGCATCGAATAGCGGCCACATATCCACCAGGCCCAGAGCCAATTACGGCTACATCATATATACTCATAATAGATTATTATGTTGTGCGTATTAATTAAGAAAAGCAAATGTACAAATGTTTTACTTCTTACCGAAGTACTGATCTCGTCATTTTTTCATTACAAAGCAATATTAGTCTAACCGAAAAGTTATACATTTAATTAATCTGAGAATGAGAAAATTCTTAACTAAAAAAATGAAACCGTACATTAATATTAAAAAACAAAAATCTTTGCTACTTTGCAGTTTGATATTTTGTTCTTTTTTTATCCTAACATAAAGACCTTTCATCACCAATATGCGCTATTTATTTTCTTTTTTTTTACTTCTGGTAATTATTCTATGGAGTTCATGCCGTAAAGATTTTGAATCTGGCCCTAGCACAGGAAATCTTCAATTTTCTACTGATACTTTGTTTCTGGATACTGTATTTACAAATATCGGCTCTAGTACCTATAGTTTTAAAGTATATAACCGAACTGGGGATGATTTTACTATCCCTTCAATCGCATTAGAACGAGGAGAAAGTTCGAATTACAGACTTAATGTTGATGGGATTCCTGGAAAATCTTTCGAGAATATACAAGTCCTGGCTAAGGATAGTATTTTTGTTTTTGTAGAAACGACCACTGATATCACAGGTCAGACTACAGATACAGAGTTTTTATATACCGATCGTATATTATTTGATCAAGGGGGTAATCAACAAGATGTTGATTTAGTTACTTTAATAAAAGATGCAGTATTCATTAAACCTAACAGAGAATGTATGCAAATCAATGGCCAAGAAGTATGTACCATAGAAGGTGTTACGGTTGGAGATGCTACTATATCTGCCCATATATTATCAGATGAAGAATTAATTTTCACTAACGAAAAGCCCTATGTTATTTATGGCTATGCGGTGATTCCTAACAATAAAACACTAACTATCAATGCAGGAGCAAGAATACATTTTCATGCTAATTCTGGTATCATTGCTTCCGACAATGCAACGTTGATCGTAAATGGCGATGTTAGCACGGATCTCGAACGTATGGAAAACGAAGTCATTTTTGAAGGTGACCGCCTTGAGCCTATTTTTAGTGATGTCCCTGGGCAATGGGGAACCTTGTGGCTTACTGCAGGAAGTACAGGTCATATCATCAATCATGCTACCATAAAAAACGCTACAGTAGGTGTTTTTATGAATTCTAACAATGGTGGAGCAACCGCCGCGCTTAGTATTACTAATACAAAGATTTTTAATAGTTCTAATGTAGGGCTTTTGGCTCGTGCTGCTAATGTACAGGGTGAAAACCTGGTCATTAATAATGCCGGACAAGTATCTCTTAATTGTTCTTTTGGAGGAACCTACAATTTTAACCATTGTACATTTACTAATTACTCAAGCATAGGACCCGATTTTAGAGAATTACCCACTGTATTGATAGATAACAACCTACAAATAAGTGAAACCGAAATCATAGTGGCGGATCTAGTTGAAGCCAATTTTACGAATTGTATTATCTATGGTGACCAAGATCTTGAGCTTATATTTAGCAAGGTAGACGGTACTGCTTTTAACTATACGTTTAAAAACTGTTTGATTCGATTTAATGACTTTGATGATAGTTTTACAGACAATCCTTTGTACAATTTTACCAATACCGATTTGTTTGAAAATGTCATCTTGAATGAAGACCCTGCTTTTAAAGCACCATTTGAAAATATATTTACTATCGATGATACTTCTCCAGCAAATGGGCGTGCCTCTACTTCTACATTAGGGGTAGATATTTTAGGCACCCCGAGAAGCGCCACAGCTCCAGATATAGGAGCCTATGAAAGTGCTGCTTTTGAATAAAGTAATCAAGGTATTATAAAAACCTAGTCCAAATGAAAAACTACATCTTCACATCTAAAAGACTTGGTTTTAGAAATTGGACATTCAATGATGCCGAAACATTATTCGAAATCAATAATGATGATGATGTGATGGAGTTTTTTCCTTTCAAACCCTCTAAACAGGATACCCTTGATTTTATCCAAAGAATGCAAGACATGCAAAAAGAAAAAGGGTTCTGTTATTTTGCGGTTGATATTATAGAAAATAATGAGTTTATTGGATTTATTGGCCTCTGTGAACAAACGTATTTAAATGAGCTAGGAAATTTTGTGGATATTGGCTGGCGTCTAAAAAAAAGTATCTGGAACCAAGGTTATGCCACCGAAGGTGCTAAAGCCTGCATAGATTTTGGGTTTAACCAAATTGGGTTAGAAAAAATCTATTCGGTTGCCCCAGAGATCAATGTAAAATCAGAATTGATCATGAAAAAAATTGGGATGCAGCGAATTAAAACGTTTGAACATTCTAAACTGGTAGATTACAAAGATTTATTATCTTGTGTTTTGTATGAAAAAATAAGATCAACTCGCACATGATGTCTACATTTAAAAACATATCAATTCTGCTGATTTTCGTATTGACCATAATCCATACAATTTCAGCACAAGATGAGTCTATTCATGCTAAAATCAATGACGATATGTACGGAAACTTCTCTAAAGCATATGCCACTATGGATTATGATTTATTTGCTTCTATACATAGCAAAGACATGATTCGAATTTCTGGAGATGGTGGAAAAATAAAAAATGTGAAAACATATTTAAAGGGGTATCAAAAAAGATGGTCTGATCCAAAAAGAAAACCTGCTCCTATTGATTTTAGACTTTTTGAAAGGGTGTACTCAGATTCTTTAGTTTCAGACAGAGGAGTGTATAGAGTAACCTATACAGATGATAAAAATAAGTCAAGATATTCTTATGGCCAGTTTCATGTACTATTACGACTAGAAAATGACAACTGGAGAGTATTAACTGATTACGATTCTAATGAAGGAAAAAGTATAAATAAGGATAGTTATGGCAATGCTTTTCCTCTTTCAGAGTATAAAAAATACTGGAAACACTAGGATAATCGACAGTTTCTATTACTTTTGAAAAATTCATCCCCCTATTTTTAAATACTAATGAAAGTTTCTCAGAAAATAAGAATTGTATTCATTCTATCCTTGGTCTTTTTAAACATAAGTTGTGACCAGATTTCTAAAAGTGTAATTCGAAAAACTATTGCTCCTAATGAACGTATAGAAGTACTGAAAGATAGTTTTGTACTTACCAAAGTAGAAAACACAGGTGCTGCTTATAGTTTGGGTTCTAATCTTGCCCCAATGCTAAAGGTTTTAATATTACAGATACTACCTGTAGCTGTATTATTAGTGCTACTAAGATTAATAATCATCAAAGTGAATTATTCTAAAACAACAATCGCGGGTCTTGCTTTTATTATCGGTGGCGGAATTGGAAATCTTTTTGATCGTATTGTTTATGGTTCGGTTACAGATTTTTTGATTTTGGATCTGGGAATTATAAGAACTGAAATATTTAACATGGCTGATGTTTCTATTATGTTTGGATCTATTCTAGTTCTCTTAAGTGCCTTATTTAGTAAAAATGAAACATTTTTCAGACAAAAGCTTCAATAATCATGAGTTGGATTAAAGAAATACCCTATAAAGATGCAACAGGACAATTAAAGAAAATTTATGACCGTATAAAAGGTCCTAATAACAATATTGACAACGTATTATCTATTCATAGTTTACGACCCCATACCCTTATTGGACACATGGGGCTATACAAAAATGTGTTGCATAACTCAAATAACACAGTACCCAAATGGTATCTAGAAACTTTAGGAGTTTATGTAAGTCATCTTAATCAATGCAGTTATTGTGTAGATCATCATTCCGGAGGATTAAAACGATTATTGAATGATGATTCTAGATTTCAGGAAATTATATCCTGTATATTAAAAGATGAAGTACATCTTCATTTTAAGTATCAATATTTAGCAGGCTTGCACTATGCTAAGCAACTGACTTTATCACACCATACGATCACAGAAACAGATATACGCAACCTTAGAGAGCAAGAATTATCTGATGGAGAAATATTAGAAATTAACCAAGTCGTAAGTTACTTTAATTATGTAAATAGAACTGTGGTTGGTTTAGGCGTAAATACAGACGGAGATATCATAGGGCTATCTCCGAATGAAAGTGATGATCCAGAGAATTGGAGTCATTCTTAAAACACTATTTTGAAACGAAAAAACGCGTGATTCTTAGTCACGCGTTTTTTATGTCTATATTTTCTTAGAATTTAACCTACGAACAATGGTTTATCGGCCATCATTGCATTAACTTCATCAGCAATTGCATGCAATGCTTCTTCATTTTCTACATTACTGATTACCTTATCAATTAGTTCTACAATAGCCAACATATCGTTTTCTACTAATCCCCTGGTTGTCACTGCTGCAACCCCAATACGAATACCAGAAGTAACAAAAGGTGATTTATCATCAAATGGCACCATGTTTTTATTTACAGTAATCTCGGCTACTCCCAGTGCTTCTTCAGCTTGTTTTCCGGTAACACCCTTGTTTCTTAAGTCGATTAGCATCATGTGATTATCGGTACCCCCAGAGATCACTTCGTACCCTTTTTGCACAAATGCTTCCGCCATAACCGCAGCATTTTTCTTTACTTGTACGATATAATGTAAAAACTCGTCAGTCAATGCTTCTCCAAACGCAATAGCTTTAGCTGCAATAATATGCTCTAATGGCCCTCCCTGATTTCCAGGAAATACTGCGCTGTCTAATAAAGAAGACATCATGCGCTTTTTACCGCTTTTCAGGGTAATGCCAAAAGGGTTTTCAAAATCTTTTCCCATAATAATCAACCCTCCTCTTGGGCCACGTAGCGTTTTATGTGTGGTGGTGGTTACTACATGACAATGCGGAACAGGGTCTGAAATCACTCCTTTAGCTATTAATCCTGCTGGATGAGCGATATCTGCAAAGAGAATTGCTCCTACACTATCTGCAATTTCTCTAAATCTTTTATAGTCTATTTCTCTTGAGTAAGCAGAAGCTCCGGCAATAATTAATTGCGGCTTTTCTGCAGTAGCAATTTCCTGAATTTTATCATAGTTTAATCTTCCTGTCTCCTTCTCTACTCCATAGAAAACTGGACTATATAATTTACCAGAGAAATTTACAGGTGACCCATGGGTTAAATGTCCTCCATGAGAAAGATCAAAACCTAATATCTTATCACCAGGTTTAAGGCAAGCATGATATACCGCTGTATTAGCCTGAGATCCAGAATGGGGCTGTACATTGGCATATTCGGCTCCGAATAATTCTTTGGCACGATCAATAGCAATTTGTTCAACGATATCCACTACGGCACATCCGCCATAATATCGTTTGCCAGGATACCCTTCAGCATATTTATTAGTTAATACTGATCCGGCTGCCTCCATTACTTGTTCACTAACAAAGTTTTCTGAAGCAATAAGTTCTAACCCGTTAATTTGACGTTCTTTTTCGTCCTGGATTAAATCAAAAATCTGTTCGTCGCGTTGCATGTTTTTGTAGTTTGTTAATAAAGGTGCAAAAGTAGGAAATACATTCCTTAATTCGACTTAAACAAACCCTAATAAATATAAACAACTTGTTCACATTTCTGATGAATTTCATCAGGAATCCAAACCGTAAATCACAAACAGAGAAAATCTTATGATTATTTTATACATTTTTCACACAATTAGAAACTTTTAACCGCCCGAAAATTATATATTTGATTATAAGAATTACCAACAACATATTAAAAAAACTACAATGCCCATAACTGCAAATTATCCAGATAGAAAAACATGGATCGAAACTCGTTCAAATACAGATTTCCCTATCCAGAATATTCCGTTTGGAGTATTTCTTACCAGAGATGATATCATTACCATAGGAACCCGAATTGGTGATACTGCTATTGATCTTGGAGCACTTCATCAATTAGGTTACTTCGAAGGAATCCCGTTAACAGATGACATCTTCTTACAAGATTCTTTAAATGATTTTATTTCTGACGGAAAAAAAACATGGAGGTTAGTACGTAATCGAATTGCCGACATTTTTGACATTAAAAATGATGCCTTAAAAAACAATGAAGAACACCGAAAAATTGTTCTTTTTACTCTGGATGAAATCGAAATGCAGCTCCCTGTTAATGTTGGTGATTATACAGATTTTTATAGTAGCATAGAACATGCAACTAATGTGGGTACTATGTTTAGAGGTAAAGAAAATGCTTTAATGCCTAACTGGCTGCACATGCCTGTTGGGTATCATGGGCGTAGCAGCTCTATTATTCCTTCGGGACTCCCTATTCACCGTCCGCAGGGTCAAAAATTAACTAATGGTGCAACCGAACCTATTTTTGGACCATCAAGATTAGTTGATTTTGAGCTCGAAATGGCTTTTATCACTACTGATGCTAATCAACTAGGAGAACCTATTCCTATTGAAGAGGCTGAAGATTATATATTTGGCTTGGTGTTATTTAATGATTGGAGTGCCCGGGACATACAAAAATGGGAATATGTACCCCTTGGTCCTTTTTTAGGCAAAAACTTTGCTTCTTCAATATCCCCATGGATTGTTACTTTAGATGCCTTAGAGCCCTTTAGAACGGATAGTCCAAAACCATTAAAAAAACAACTTCCATACCTTCAATATAAAGGCCAAAAGAGTTTTGATATACACCTAGAGGTTGCCATACAACCTGAAAAAAAAGAAGAAACAGTAGTATCTAAAAGTAATTTTAAGCATATGTACTGGAATATGGCTCAACAGTTAACACATCATACCATTAATGGTTGCCCTGTTAACTCGGGCGACATGATGGGCAGTGGTACTCTATCAGGACCTACAAAAGATTCATACGGATCTATGTTAGAATTAAGCTGGAGAGGAGAAAAACCTATTCAATTAAAATCCGGTGGTAGCCGCAAATTTATTGAGGATAATGATACCGTGATTATGAGAGGGTTCTGTAAAAAAGACAAAGTAAGAATTGGTTTTGGAGAAGTATCTACCAAATTACTCCCTGTATTTAAAAAGTAAAACTACTGCAAACTACTATAAAACCTCGATACATTAGATTTCGAGGTTTTTTTATTACTTTGTGGCATTAAAATTGATTTTATCACCCAAATCAAAATAGTATAGACATGAAAAAACTACTACATTTATTACTTATACTGATGATCACTTTTTCTTGTAGCGGTGTTAAGAAGACTCAAACTGCACTTAATACAGGAAACTACGACCAGGCCATTAATATAGCTCTGAACAAACTTAAAGCTAATAAAGGGAAAAAAGGAAAACAGCCTTATATTCTTATGCTCGAAGAAGCTTATGCCAAAGTTGTAGAACGAGATATAAACGCTATTAAATACCTTGAAAAAGAAGGCAATCCTGCTAATCTTGAACAAACGTATAACACCTACCTATCTTTAAAAAACAGGCAAGAACGCATAAAGCCTTTATTACCTCTTTATCATGTAGAACAAGGTCGTAATGCTAATTTCAGGATAGAAAATTATGATCAAGAAATTATAGCTACTAAAGATAAGCTTACTAAGTACTTATACGACACAGCAAAAAAGCGAATGTCTTCAGCTCAAAGAAAAACAGAGTATAGACAAGTGTATGATAACTTAGTGTATTTGGATAAGATTACACCTAATTATAAAGATACCCGAACCCTAATCGAAGAAGCTCATTTAAAAGGCACCGATTTTGTAAAGGTAACTATGAAAAACAGAACCGATGTTATAATCCCAAGACGACTAGAAACCGATTTACTAAACTTTGGTACCTATGGACTTGATGACCTATGGACTGTGTATCATAGCAAACCGCAACGTGCGATACAATATGACTATGCGATGGAAGTTACATTGAGAGAAATAAACATTTCTCCAGAAAGGGTAAAAGAACGCCAGTTAGAAAGAGAAAAGCAAGTCAAAGATGGATGGGAATATCTACTAGATGAAAACGATGAGATTGTTATTAATGAAGAAGGTAATAAAGTAAAAGTAGATAAAATGGTGACTGTAGTATGCGAATATTATGAATTCACCCAGTTTAAAGCCGCAAATGTGGTAGGTAATGTGCAATACAAAAACTTAAGAACAAAGCAACTTTTAGAGTCATTCCCTATAGCCAGCGAATATGTTTTCGAACACATTTATGCAAGTTATAATGGAGATAAACGAGCTCTAGATGATGATTTGGTGCGTTATTTAGGGATACAAGCGGTACAATTTCCTACTAATGAGCAAATGGTTTATGATTCTGGTGAAGATTTAAAGAATAAACTTAAAAGCATAATTACCAGTTATCGATTTAAATAAGATAAAGCTTTCTAAGTTCTTCAATAATAAAAGTAGTTTTCAATTCTGTAGCAAGAAATTATATTAATATAATGATTGATCAAGATACCTTACATAATACAGGTGCGGTTTTAAAAAAATATCAGAAAGGAAAACTACTTTTTAAAGAAGGTGATATTACTCATTATTACCACCAGGTACATTCTGGCCAGATTAAGATGAATAATTTTCATATTATAGGTAAAAAGGGGTTTTAGTTCTGGAACAAGTTTTGGAGAACCTCCCTTATTTGAGTAAACTCATTTTTTACATCCAATTCTAACTAAACAAAAAAAGGCGATCATCAAATAGAAGTTATTTATCGCGTGTAAATACAAGAAACAAGATCGTTTTGTATTTGTCTCCAAGTTTTTCACGAAGTAAGGAAAAAGATTTAGTAATTTGGGCTTCTACCGTTTTTATAGAAACATTCAAAAATTCAGATATTTCAGCATTTGTTAGGCCTTCCTTTTTGCTTAACATAAATACCCTTTTGCATTTGGGTGGAAGATTTTCGATTTCTTGATTTACAATTTCAATCATAATCTCCAAAACAGATTCATTGCTACCTTCGGCTACCTCATATAGTGACTCAATATACTTGTATTGAAGTAACATCGTTGACTTTTTTTTTTGGTAGGTATTTAAAAACTCATTATAAGTCGATTTAAATAAAAAACTTTTAATTGAACAATCGCTATTTAACTTCTTTCGAAATCGCCAGGTTTTTAAAAACACATTTTGTACTATATCTTTTGCAACAACAGGGTTTCCAATTAAAGACAAGGCATAAGCATGTAACCTCCTATGGTATTTCTCCAATAAAAATATATAAGCCTTTTCCTCTCCTTTTTTAAGAGCTTTTATTAAAGCATAATCATTTTTAAATTCCACATAAAAACTTTTAATAATTCAGTTTAATTCTAAAAAACATAAGAATTTTTCAAAAAAACAACTAAAAAGTAAGGGTATTTGTATTCCGCTTTGTATTACTAGTATAAAGTTAATAAATATTATGATTTCTCCTCAAATAGAAAAACTTCTTATAAAATTCTTCCATAAAACTATCTCTAGTAATGAGATGGAGATATTGGATGACTGGATCAAAAAACCGAACAACCAATCTATTTTTAAAGATTATGTCAAGACTCACTATGCAATTACACTGGGTATGCATGACTCTAATTTAGATGAAATAAAAGAAAATCTACTGACTGAAATTAGAAAAGAAAAGAGCTTGTTCTATAGCAGTCGATTAAGAGTTTTGTACAAATATGCAGCCGTAGCCGTACTATTTTTAGGAATAGGCTATCTACTTCAACAAGGTGTTTTAAACAATAATGAAACATTATTAATTCCAGAGGAAAAAACAATAACCCTAAAAATGGAGAATGGAGATATCAAGGTAATTTCTGAAGATGGAGATATTAAAGTCACTGATGTTTCTGGGACTATAGTTATGCAGCAAGAAGGAACGCGATTAGTGTATAACAATGAGGTTACTGCAGAAAAACTGAAATATAATACTTTGACTATCCCATATGGAAAACGTTTTGATATTGTTTTGTCTGATGGAACTCATGTCTTCCTAAACTCGGGAAGTTCTATTAAATATCCAATACAATTTATTCCGGGAAACCCTCGTAAAGTATTTCTTGAAGGAGAAGCCTTTTTTGACGTTTCAAAAGATGAAAAACATCCATTTATAATAGAAGCTCAGGGACTAGATGTAAAAGTACTGGGCACCAAATTTAATGTATCAACATATCCTAATGATATCGAGACAGAAATTGTATTAGTAGAAGGATCAGTTAGCTTGAATTCTTCAGAAAATAAATCCAAAGGCAAACAGGATGTTATTCTAAAACCTGGATCCAAAGGAACATTTGATAATTTTAGGCATACCATTTCTACTCAGAACGTAAATACTTCAATATATACTTCCTGGATTGAAGGCACAATTGTTTTTAGAAATACACCATTTGATGATATCATCAAAAAACTTGAGCGTCAATATAATGTTACTATCATCAATAACAACAAAGACTTAGCGAAAGAAACTTTTAATGCAAGTTTTGAAATCGATAAAGAAACCATTAATGAAGTCTTACATTATTTCAACAAAGCTCATCAGATCAACTACCAAATTATAAATAATAAAATAGTCATAGAATAATTATAACATAGATAAATATGAAAAAAATGGAATAAAAACAAACCAAATGATACTAACTAATCTCTTTTTATAAGATTTTAGTATGCAAGTTTAGTAAAAAAAATCGGAAAATGCTGCCACACTTTCCGATTGAATAAAGTGATCTAACACCAATGCGTAAACCACAAATTAAACATTTTAAAATTATGAAAAAAATATTGAAATCCGAGAGCAACTCTCTAGGAAAGTTAAGGCTTACTTTAAAAATGAAAATATCATTATTTTTTATACTACTCGCCATATTCACCATGCAGGCAAATAATAGTTATTCGCAGAATACAAAACTGTCACTGGATATGAAAAATGTGACTGTAATGCAAGTAATTGATGAAATTGAATCTCAAACCGAGTTTAAGTTTGTTTTTAATACAAAAGCCGTTGATTTAGATCGTATCGTAACCATAAGGTTTAAAAAGAAAAAAGTTGGAGAAGTTTTAAATACACTTTTTTCTAATTCTCGAACAATTTTTGAAATAGATAATCGCAAAATCTTACTTAAAACAACAAGGGATAAGATTTTCTCTATAAAGAAGAGTAAAATAGATGATCAAAATGAACAAGAAATAGAGATCAAAGGACAGGTTTTTGATAGTCAAAACACTCCTTTACAGGGCGCTAGTGTTATAGAAAAAGGCACCCAAAATGGTGTTATAACAGATTTTGAGGGTAATTTTTCTATTACTGTTTCTGACACCAATGTTATTTTAGTAATTTCATATCTTGGATTCGAATCTAAAGAAATAAATGATGTTTCATCTTCAGAAGAACTAAAAATTGTTCTAAAAGAGGAAGGTTTCTCACTAGATGACATTGTTGTTACAGCCAGAAAAAGAGTAGAGAATGTTCAAGATACTCCAATTTCTATTACGGCTATCCAAGGAGTGGTCTTAGAAGAAATGGGGGTAAACAATATAGCTGGAGTTAGCGACATCGCCCCTAACCTTACGTTTAGCACAACCGGAACAGTTTCTGGATCAAGCTCTGCTGCTGTTGTTTATATTAGAGGTATTGGGCAAAATGATTATGTACCGGTAGCAGATCCCGGAGTTGGTATTTATGTCGACGAGGTATATTTAGGCAGAACAGTAGGTGCAGTTTTGGACTTGGCCGATTTAAAAAGTGTAGAAGTTATTAGAGGTCCTCAAGGAACGCTTTTTGGAAGAAATTCTATTGGTGGAGCTATATCTCTCATATCTAACAATCCAGGAGACGAATTAAAAGGACGAGCTAGTTTTACTGGGGGCAGCTATTCAAGAAATGATGCCACATTTAGAATGAGCGGCCCCATATCCGAAAGTCTAGGTTTTACATTTAATTTAATACGTCGAAATAGAGAAGGCTATGTAGAACGAGTATTTGTTGAAGATTCGTATTTAGGCGATGACAATTCACATGGGGCAAGATTAAAATTAAACTATCAAAAGCCAGCCAGTAAATTCTCCGCAAAATTTATTGTTGATTTTGCAACAGAAAGAGAAGAATCTGCCGCAGAGCAGAACTTATTCTTTCATGATGACAGACTATTACCTGAATTATGGAATACCAATGCAGCATTAGCACCTACCTCTACTGCTTCTGGCTACATACCAGGCGATAGTACTGCAGGCACTGATATTTATGACGAAAGATGGAATTTTGGACCATTTAAAACAGGGGAAAATTCACTTTCTCAAAATGATATTGATACCTGGGGAGTATCCACTAATTTAAAATATGAAATAAAGGAAAACTCAAACGCCAAATTAATTTTAGCATATAGAGATTTGGATGCAGAATTTGCAAGACAAACAGATGGATCACCACTCAACATTTTTGAAAACAGAGACATTTATAATCAGGATCAATTTAGCGCCGACCTAAGATACAGCCAATCTAGCGATAAGCTAGATTTTGTAACGGGACTTTTTTATTTCATAGAAAATGTTGACAATATTCTTTCTTTTACAGGTGCATTGCAGGATGCGGCTTATCCAGTATTTTTAGGGGGATTAGTAGAAAATAGTAATTACGCAATTTATGGCGAGGCTACTTATAAGGTAACAGATAAGTTATCACTAACGGGAGGATTAAGATACACTAACGAAACCAAGAAAGCCAGACCCGACGCTTTTAGAGACCCTTCTGTGGGTATAGAAGATACTCCCAATGTCCCGGATGCAATACGGGATGCCGATACAAATCCAAGACGTTTACTCGATAAAATCTGGCAAGAAAACACCTTTGATCAAGTAACCTGGAGATTTAATACAGCGTATAAAGTTTCTGAAGCATTAAATATTTATGGTACCGTTTCAACCGGTTTCAAATCTGGTGGATTTGAATGGAGAGTTACCAACACTTCTTTTTATGACGACCCTCTAAATGATTTTGATGGTGATGGTGATGGTGATTTACCGCAATTTGCCCCAGAAACGGTTACTTCTTATGAACTAGGAGCAAAAGTGAAAGTAAAAAAGCTTAGATTCAATACAGCATTCTTCTATACAGATTATAAAGACCTACAAATTGCTGCTAATCCTCCAGGATCTATAGCAACTTTTCAAACAAATGCTGGAGATGCTGAAATTAAAGGACTAGAAACAGAAATTATTTGGCTTCCCACCTCTTCTATTCTCATTAATCTTGGATATGGATATACCGATGCAGAATATAAAGATCTTATTGAAGGGGTTACAGTAACAGAAGATGATAACTTTATTTTGACTCCAGAGCATACTTTAATTTTTGGAGGATCATACAAAATCCCTGTTTCCTTTGGTAGTTTTACCCCAAGAATAGACGGACACTATAAATCAAGAGTTGATTTTGAAGCTGAAAATAGTGACTACGTTTTTGATGATGGTCATACTGCATTAAATGCTTCCCTAAAATTTAATGCCAAAAAACACTGGGAATTCATCATTGGAGTAGAAAATTTAACAGACGAATTATATTTAATTGGAGGTGACGCAAACACTGCTATAGGTTATGAAAATGGCATATATGCGCGACCTAGAAATTATTACGCTACTCTATCATATTCATTTTAAACATTTTATTTTTTTAGCTTTTATCCAGAGCCTAACCCAAAAGAAATTAATCAGGCTCTGGATGAATTACCTCCTTTAAATTTTAAAATTGAATAGCTCTATACTAAGATATAATACTGATAAATGAATTGGAATAAAGTTAAAAAAGCCCTAGGTCCCGGTATTTTATTTGCAAGCACTGCTATAGGTGTTTCTCATTTGGTTCAAAGCACTCGTGCAGGGGCTAATTATGGCTTTGCACTTCTATTTATTGTATTAATTACCAATATTTTAAAGTTTCCTTTTTTTGAATATGGCGCCAGATATGCCAATGCTACTGGAGAAACCCTTATTGACGGTTATAAGAAATTAGGGAAGTTTCCATTATGGATTTATTTTATAGTAACTCTATCTTCTATGTTTTTTGTTACTGCTGCTGTTGGACTAGTTACGGCAGGTTTTATGGACAACCTCTTCGGTTTATCCGCACTCTGGCCTTCATTGAAATTATTTCCAGCTAGTCTAATTTTCTTGGTGTGTTTTGGCGTACTAGTCTTTGGAAAATTTAATGCTCTGGATAGTATCATCAAAACTATTGGGCTAGTATTATTTTTATCCACTATAGCTGTATTTATTCTAACCTTGATTAATGGTCAGGCAGCTCGAATGGAAGATTTTATTGCTCCCGATATTTTTGATGACACCGGAATTTTATTTTTAATTGCATTAATGGGATGGATGCCAACGGCTTTAGATTTATCAACTTGGATTAGTTTGTGGACAGTAGAAAAAATGAAGTACACGAAATATCGCCCAACACTAAAAGAAACATTATTCGATTTTAATCTAGGGTACTGGATATCGGCCTTTTTAGCCATTTGTTTTTTGATAATTGGAGCATATCTTGTTTTTGGAACTGGAAAAACATTACCCAGAGATAGCGTTGGGTTTGCTGATACGATTATTAAATTATACACTAAGACTATAGGAAATTGGAGCTATTTGATCATAGCTATTTCTTCTTTTTCCATTATGCTAGGAACAAGTTTAGGCGTTTTTGATGGCTATTCACGGGCACTTGAACGCACTATAAAACTATTATTTTCATCAGGTACTATTAAAAATAAAAATTCCCGGCTAATATATAATAGCTCACTATCTATCTTGGCTATTGGTTCATTTTCAATTATTATTTTCTTCAAAGGAGAATTTAAAGGGCTAATTGATCTGGCCACTACAATATCTTTCTTAATTGCACCTTTTGTTGCGATTGCTAATTTTAAATTGGTGAGTAAAAAATACATACATAAAGATGCAACTCCAAAACCAATTATGAAAGTGATTAGTTATTTAGGTATTCTATTTCTTATTGGTTTTACTTTATTTTACCTCTACGTCAAATTTTTAAAATAAACGCTTCTTTACAATATTCAAAAATAGAACCTTCTAGTAACATTTGACGACTAAACAAACTGATGTAACACCTGGGGGGTAACCGCACTATGTGAAGAGTGATGCACTGTTTCTCCGTTACGAATCACAATAAATTGTGGAGATTCATGAAATACTTGAAACCTGGCTGCTACCTCAGAAGAAATATCTCTATAATTTAACAAATCAAGGTAATACAAATCGACTTGATTCTCTGTAAGATCAAAACTACCTTCAAAATTGCGAATCACCATTCTACTAATACCACATCGTGTAGAATGCTTAAAAATCGCTTGAGTTTTTGTTTTTGAAGCTTTTTCTATCTTGTTCAATTGATCAATAGAGGTTAGCTCTTGCCATGGTAATGGTTGTTTTTCTTCTTTAGATTCTTTTTCGTTAGATCCAAATAACTTACCTAGTATTCCCATTTCTTTTTTACTAATTTATTTGTTACAAACATAGTCAAATGATTTTAAAATTGACCGTGATCATATATTTGTCGTTATGATTTCCGTAACTTTACAGTAAGTCAAAAAGTCAGCAAAACCAGCTAAAAACAAGACATTTTGACGTGTTTCTTAAATAGGAATGTTATTTGATTTTCTTCAATCGAACTCAAAATATAAACAAATGAATTTTAATAATTTCACTATAAAATCACAAGAAGCCATACAGCAAGCACAGCAGCTTGCACAGGGATATGGTCATCAGCAAATAGAAAACGAGCATATTTTCAAAGCTATTTTTACTGTAGATGAAAATGTGCTTCCCTTTTTACTTAAAAAACTAAACGTAAATCTTACTCTTTTACAACAAGTTTTAGATAGCACCTTAGAGAGTTTTCCAAAAGTTACGGGCGGAGAATTACAATTATCAAGAGAAGCAGGAACATCGTTAAATGAGGCTAGTATTATTGCCAAAAAAATGAACGATGAATATGTTTCTATAGAACATTTAGTGATTGCCATTTTTAAATCTAAAAGTAAAATCGCTCAAATTCTAAAAGACCAGGGAGTAACCGAAAAACATCTCACAGAAGCCATAAAAGAAATTAGAAAAGGAGAGCGTGTCACTTCTCAAAGTGCCGAAGAAACGTATCAAGCCCTAAATAAATATGCTAAAAATCTCAATGAACTTGCTGAGAGCGGTAAGCTTGATCCGGTGATTGGTCGCGATGAAGAAATACGCCGAATACTCCAAATCCTGTCTCGTAGAACGAAAAACAATCCAATGCTGGTAGGTGAACCTGGAGTTGGTAAAACTGCAATTGCCGAAGGTCTGGCGCATCGCATTATCGCTGGTGATATTCCTGATAATCTAAAAGACAAACAAATTTATTCCCTGGATATGGGAGCCTTGATTGCTGGAGCAAAATACAAAGGAGAATTCGAAGAGCGACTTAAAGCAGTGGTAAAAGAAGTAATCTCCAGCGATGGAAATATTGTACTTTTTATTGATGAGATTCATACTTTGGTAGGTGCCGGAGGAGGCCAGGGAGCTATGGATGCAGCAAATATCCTTAAACCTGCTCTTGCCCGTGGAGAACTGCGTGCTATTGGTGCAACAACATTAGATGAATATCAGAAGTATTTTGAAAAAGACAAAGCACTCGAAAGACGTTTCCAGAAAATAACCGTAGATGAGCCGGATACGGAAAGTGCTATTTCTATCTTACGCGGAATTAAAGAAAAATACGAAACACATCATAAAGTGCGGATCAAAGATGAAGCAATTATTGCTGCAGTAGAATTATCGCAACGATATATCACCAATAGATTCTTACCCGATAAAGCCATTGATTTAATGGATGAAGCTGCATCAAAACTTCGTATGGAAATCAATTCTAAACCCGAAGAACTCGATGTATTAGATAGAAAGATAATGCAGCTTGAGATAGAGATTGAAGCTATAAAGCGTGAAAATGATGAAACCAAGTTAAAAGCATTGAATGCAGATCTTGCAAACATCAAAGAAGAACGTAATGAAATTTTTACTAAATGGCAAAGCGAAAAAGAAGTCGTAGATGCTATACAAAATGCCAAAACCAATATTGAAGAATACAAACTTGAAGCCGAACGCGCAGAACGTAATGGGGACTATGGCAAGGTGGCCGAAATACGTTACGGAAAAATAAAAGAAGCGCAAGAAAATCTAGACTCCTTACAAAAGCAACTAGACCAACAACAAAGCGCCTCTTCGCTAATCAAAGAAGAAGTGACTAATGATGATATTGCCGAGGTTGTTGCAAAATGGACAGGAATACCTGTAACCAAAATGTTACAAAGTGAGCGTGAAAAACTTCTGGTCCTTGAAAAAGAACTCCGAAAACGAGTAGTTGGCCAAACAGAAGCCATAGAAGCAGTTAGCGATGCGGTACGTAGAAGTCGAGCAGGATTACAAGATCAGAAAAAACCTATTGGGTCTTTCTTGTTCTTAGGCACTACCGGTGTAGGTAAAACAGAATTAGCCAAGGCACTGGCCGAATACCTCTTTGATGACGAAAGTGCTATGACACGTATCGACATGAGCGAATATCAAGAGCGGCATGCCGTGAGTAGATTAGTTGGAGCTCCTCCTGGATATGTAGGATATGATGAAGGCGGGCAATTAACAGAAGCCGTAAGAAGAAAACCCTATTCGGTAGTCTTATTAGATGAAATAGAAAAAGCACATCCAGATACTTTTAATGTCTTATTACAAGTATTAGATGAAGGGCGATTAACTGATAATAAAGGGAGAACAGCCGATTTTAGAAACACAATTATTATCATGACCAGCAATATGGGAAGCCATATCATTCAAGAAAAACTGGAGGCCATAAAAGATATGGAAACAGCTATGGAAACGGCTAAAATTGATGTTTTAGGCCTATTAAAGCAATCTGTACGCCCCGAGTTTTTAAATAGAATTGATGATATCATTATGTTCTATCCGTTAACGCAAGGCGATATTACAGAAATTGTAAAGCTTCAATTAAAAAAGGTATCGAACATGCTTACAGAGCAAAACATCACTTTAGAAGCAACTAGCGAAGCCATTGATTATCTTTCTAAGAGAGGTTTTCAACCAGAGTTTGGAGCCAGACCTGTAAAACGTACCATACAAAAAGAAGTATTAAACAAGTTATCTAAAGAGATTCTGGCTGGTAAAGTTTCAACAGAGGATATAATCCTTCTTGATGAGTTTGATGATAATTTAGTCTTTAGAAATCAAGCTGATCTAGTACCGTAAGTCAACTATATAATTAAAAGGCACCAAAAGACAGAAAGCACTTTGACAGATTGTTTTCTGTTTTTTTATACTAAAAATATACCAAATGGTATATTTTTAGTATCTTTGATTAGATTTCACTTTAAAAATGCTTACAAAAGCCGAACAGACCACAGAGTTTATAATTCATATCGTTGCTCCTATTTTCAATAAAAATGGGTACGCAGCCACAAGCCTTAGTGATATAACTAAAGCTACTGGACTTACCAAAGGTGCAATCTATGGAAATTTTAAAAATAAAGAAGAATTGGCTATTGCGGCGTTTAACACGACCGTTAAAAACATGCTACGTCGTATTACAGATCACCAATCTTTAAGTGAATCACCTTTAGAAAAATTATTTCTGATTACCGATTTTTATAGAAATTACTACAACTATAGTCAAGAACTTGGAGGCTGTCCTGTTCTTAATATGGGAGTAGATGCCAAGCATCAAAACCCTTCTTTATTTCAACATGTAAAATATACCATAAATAAGATACAGAGCAATGTTGCTAAAATCATTGAAGCTGGTAAACTAAAAGGAGAAATACATCCACAAATAGACACCGTATTGTACGCAAAACGATTATACACTATGATTATCGGAGCAATTTTTATGACACACACTATAGAAGACAATAGCTATCTATTAGAAACCATGGATCAATTGGATGTTATGATCCACAAAGAACTTAAAAAATGATTTTTTTGAATCAAAATATACCAATTGGTATATAATTAAAATTAAATATGGAATTACCAAAAATATTAGAAAGCAAAGCAAAAATAAGGTTTCAGGATTGCGACCCTTTTAACCACCTCAACAATGCGGCATACATCAATTACATGATCAATGCCAGAGAAGATCAAATCGAGAAACACTACAGTCTTGATATTTTTGACCTTGCAAAAACCAAAGGTATTAGTTGGGTAGTAGGCACTAATCAAATCGCTTATTTAAAGCCTGCATTATTAATGGAGGACGTGATTATTGATTCTCAATTAATACACTGCACAGAGAATCAGCTACATGTAGAAATCAGGATGTGGAACCACAATAAGACAGAACTTAAAGCAGTGATGTGGAGTACTTTTGTGCATTTTAATTTGTTACAACAAAAGCGATGGAATCATGATGAAAAACTTATGGAGTTATTTCAAAATATAACACTACAAGTAGGGGCAAAAAATTTTGAAGAAAGAATTATGCAAATAAAACCTCAAAAAGTGTAACATTTACTTTTTTTAAAAGTCTTATAAAAACGACAATCACTTAAAACCATGCCATTATGAAATCTTCTGGCGACTTAGGCTCTTCACACAAAAAGAAAAGCTCTTATATTTATATAGGGTTTTTTATCATAGCTATTCTGTCTATGATTGTTGTGATATGGCAAATGGGCATGTTAGAATAGAATAACTTTAATCTAAGTATATTTACTCTTAATTAACAACTACATTCAAAACCTATCCTACCCTTACCATGAAAAAGCTTTACATTTTATTCATCTTTATTTTTACACTAGCAAGTTGTGCTCAAGCTCCATCAGAAGAACAAATAACCACTACATACTTCTTTATAAGACACGCAGAAAAAGACCTTAGTGACCCTAGCAATAAAAACCCTACACTCACAGAAGAAGGTAAAACACGAGCTCAAGAATGGGCAAAATCCTTAACAGAAACAAAAGTAGATCTTGTATTTTCTACGAACTATGATAGAACCTTACAAACTGCAGAACCTATAGCAAAAAGTCAAGGAATAGAGGTATCATTATATGATCCCAGAAAGTTAAATGATTCCGATTTTCAACAAAAAACAAAGGGAAAAACCTCTGTAGTTGTAGGCCATAGTAATACTACTCCTTCATTTGTAAATAAAATTATTGGCAAAGAAAAGTATTCCTCTTTAGACGAAAAAAACTATAGCACACTATATATCATTAAAGTTACTGGTAACATAGTAACCGATATGGTACTACATATCAACTAGCAGCAATCTCTCTCAATATAGACGTACACATCTTCGAGTTCAATTTTTGATAGTAATTTTAATTTTTTCTCCTCGAGTAATTTATCTAAAGTCGGTAATGGAGTGCTTAGGTCAGAGGTTTTATAGTTATTATAATCCACAAAACGGATTCCATTAATCATTCTGGGGTTGTACGCCTCTCTAAATCGGATTCCGCCACCATTGACTGCATACTTATACGCAAGATAATCTATGGTGAAATTTTCTTTATGAATCCAATATAAAAACTCGTCTTCAAAATCAGTCCCCCCACCCTCTTTATCAAAAGACACTTTAATTTTATAATATCCTTGCCCTTTTATCACAACGTCGCCAATCAATTCCTTATGTACCGCAGGAGCATTAAGACCATATGGTAAACTTGCAAAATAATGAACTGAATTTACCCCATCACTAATTTTTGTAATTAATGAATCTACAACATGTACAGGGCAATTTTCTATAGTACGTTTAAGCCCATAATTACTTACTATATCACGAATTAAACCTTTAGGGCTATCTACCGTTCTTTCCAATTCGTACACACCCTCATTTCGTTTACTTCGGTACCGTTTTCCTCTAAATGTAAAATGTATGATCGCATTGTTATACCTTGCTCCTCCGGCAGCCTCTATAGTCTTGTCTACAATTTCTTGTCCAGAAAACTGGATACCCATTACTGCAAAAGAGCAAAAAATCAATAGTAGTATTAAAAATGAATATCGCTGCATAAAACTAAAGTAACTTTTATCCCTTTAAAAAATGTAACAATTTTGTTAAACTAGAAAACTATAATCTATAAACAACACAGCATTTGAAAGTGATTACCAGTAATACCCTACGCAACAATAATTTATCTAAACCCTTTACTTGTTTTTATTGTTAACTTTTTTTTAAAATTTCAAAAAAGATAATTATTTTGCATATCCTAAATCCAATAAACAAGACTGCTATGAGAACTCTATTTTTACTATTAATCTGTTTTTCAACATCATCAGTCTTAGCACAAAATAGTGCTATGTATGAGAAAATCACTTTAGCATTTCAGGAAAACTTTAACGCCCAAAATGTAGATGCAATTTACGACATGTATACTTCAGAAATGCAGGAAGCCATGAACAAAGAAGGGGTTACACGATTTGTTAATGGGTGTTATGAACAATTTGGAAAATTAAAATCTCTCACTTTTATTGAAACAAGTGAAAATGTAAATAGTTATAAAGCAGAATTTGACAAAATAAGCCTGGTTATGGAATTACAACTTAATGAAGAGGGGAAAATCTCTACAATTCAGTTTCAGGAACCTTAGACACTTTTTAAATATTATAATACAAAGCTTTCTTTCGGGAAAGCTTTGTATTTTTGTAGGCATTTACAAAAGTTCTCGAATACAAACACATGAATCAAAATAAAATCAACATACTTAACCGAAAGGCTAAATTTGAATATGAATTTCTTGACAAATACACTGCAGGAATAAAACTTGCTGGTACCGAGATAAAAGCAATTCGTGCAGGAAAAGCCAATATTGCCGAAAGTTTTTGTGAATTCAATAATGGTGAACTTTTTGTTATCAATATGCATATAGAAGAGTATTCTCATGCTACATATTTTAATCACAACCCCAAAAGTGAACGAAAACTACTTCTCAATAAAAAAGAACTAAAAAAACTTGAAAAAGAAGTAAAAAACAGCGGGCTCACCATCATACCTACCCGATTGTTTATTAGTGATCGTGGGTTAGCCAAATTAGACATAGTACTGGCTAAAGGTAAAAAGATGTATGATAAACGAGAAACTATAAAAGACAGAGATAATAAAAGAACTCTGGATAGAATAAAAAAAGACTATAAGTAATAATGCGTTTTCAAAAAATCGCATCATAAATCAACTTATTTTAACAAGTTCTTGACTACACCTTTTAGTCCGATTGTTTTGCTTTAATTAATTTAAAAATAAAAAAGTCAAAATTTAAAATTTTGATTATAAAAATTTAATAATCAACAACTTATTAAACAAAAAAACAGCATTGATTTAACTTTTCATTTCATGGTATTTATCAAAATTAAATGTTAAGTTACTGAATAATAAATCCTATATTTGCATTTTTTTAATCATTATACATGGTATTTAGTAGCGCCTATTTTTTACTTCTTTTCTTCCCTTTAACATTACTATTGTACTTTATTGTTCCCAAAAAGTACAGAAACTTAGTATTGCTTGTAGCTAGTATCTATTTTTATACATACGGTGAGAAGTTTTTAGTACTAGTCATGTTGTTTTCTACTGTAGTTGATTATAAGTGCGGTATTCTAATAGAAGAAGGAAAACGCAAGCTTGGATTAAGAATCTCGATACTTACCAACCTTATTACTCTTGGAGTTTTTAAGTATTTCAACTTTGCTATCGATAATTTATATTCTATACTAGATGTACTTGATATAAATTCTGAAAGTCTACATAACATTCCCGAAATTGTATTGCCATTAGGGATTAGTTTTTATGTTTTTCAGACCATGTCTTATACTATTGATGTGTATAGAGGTAATGTAAAAGCAGATAGAAATTTACTAGAATTTGCGACTTACGTCACCATGTTCCCTCAATTAGTAGCAGGTCCTATTGTTCGATATATAGACATTCAAAAAGAGATTAGAGATAGAGAGGTTACGCTTTATGGTTTTGCTAAAGGTTTAGAACGTTTTACGATTGGTTTAGCTAAAAAGATGATTATAGCTAATACTTTTGCAAGTACCGTAGATATTATTTTTACGGAAAGCGGTGGAGGTTTTTCAACACCTTATGCATGGTTTGGTGTCATTGCCTATAGTTTCCAAATTTATTATGATTTCTCTGGTTATTCGGATATGGCGATCGGTCTAGGAAGAATGTTTGGATTTAACCTTTTAGAAAACTTCAATTACCCATATATTTCGAAAAGCATTCAAGAGTTTTGGAGGAGATGGCATATATCTCTTTCTACATGGTTTAGAGATTACCTTTATATCCCGTTAGGTGGAAACAGAAAAGGTAAATACAGAACCTATGTAAACTTATTCATCGTATTTTTAGTTACTGGTTTATGGCATGGAGCCGAATGGACTTTTGTAATATGGGGCCTTTATCATGGTATATTTATTATTATTGAAAAACTTGGTTTTGATAAAATTTTAGAAAAAACCTGGAAACCTATTCAACATTTCTATGCATTACTAGTTGTTAATATAGGTTGGGGACTATTTAGAGCTGACGATTTTGAATCGTCGATGGCCTATCTCAAAACTATGTTTGTCTATACCCAAGGTAATCAAACTGTAAACGATTTTATTGCTTATTTTAGCAACACTAATGAATTAGTGTTTACAACTGTACTTGCCCTTATTTTTGCTACTCCAATCTACCCGTATCTTGAGGAAAAGTTTAAGAACCCTAATTTCTTAATTTTTAGATATTTTAGCGTAATCATAATGTTGCTGTTATGCATCATTTATATTGCTGCAGGATCCTACAACCCATTTATCTATTTTAGATTTTAGGCTATGCAGAGAAAAATAATCAAAATATTCATAATACTTAGTTTATCGATAGTTTCGATACCTTTTGTATTCACTGTTTTAAAGATTAAGGTCAAGCCTGTTAATAAACTGGAAAAAGACATTAGCTTAAACTTTAAGCGAAACTTTCCATTAAAAGCTGACTTATTTAAAGTGTATTCTTATATCAAGGCAGATATTTTTGATACCGATCCTATTCCTAAAAAAGTAATCGACATTAAAAACGGGTGGAAATTTTTAGGTAACGCCTATAGCAATGCCTTATCAGAATCAAAAGGCATGATCGTCTTCAGCAAAAAGGAACTGGATTCTTTACAAGGGATACTCTCTTACAGAAACAATTGGCTAAAAAAAAGAAACATTAAATTCTATCTTGCTATAGCCCCTAACAAACATAGTGTTTATGGAGACATGATTCCTATTAAAAAAAATGATAGAAATAATAAATTGGAGCAGATAGATTCGATTTGTAAAGTCATAGGTATAAATTTTATTAATCTTGGTGAAGATTTTCCAAAAGACGAAAACATACGATTATATCATAAAACCGATTCTCATTGGAATGACTATGCAGGTTTTTATGCGTTTGGATCTATTATGAAGCGAATAAATAGAGATTTTGCCAATACCAAATTTAATAATTATACTATCGATGATATGATTATTGAAACCACCAATGATCCTATTGGCGATTTACATGAAATGTTACAGTTAGAAAAAAACGAAGCATTTATTCATTTTAATTTCAAAAACCCAGAAAAAGTATTTCAACTTGATAAAACGTTGACCATACGAAAAGGCTATCACAAGGATCCATCTTTTTACGAATTAAGATATCGAAATGACATTAATGATTTAAAAATAATGACGATGAATGATTCGTTTTTTGGTTATTTTAGACAATACATTGTAAATAATTTTGGAAACTCTCTTTTAATTTGGGATTATAAATTCGATGAAAATCTGATCGAATCAGAAAAACCAGATATTTTGTTACATGAAATTGCTGAAAGGGACGTTGATTTTCTTCTAGCCAAATAAATATTTTGAGGAAGGCATGAAAACTAAAATGTTAAAAAAAATAGCAGGTATTAGTAACTTAAAACGTAATTTCTCGTTTTTTGACTCTATCAAAATATCCCGAGCCTTAAAAAAAGAAAAGCAGAGCATTAAATTATCGAATAATACCACGATACATCTTAGAAAAAACACAAAAGATCATGAAACTTTTGATGAAGTTTTTATCGATAATATATACAATTTACCTTTGCCTATTGAGCCAAAAACCATAATTGATGCTGGTGCAAATATTGGCCTAGCTTCTCTTTTCTTTAAAATGAAGTACCCTGCTGCTGCTATCGCATTAATTGAAATTGATAGTGGCAATCTTGAGATGATTCGCAAAAACCTGAAGCACCATACTAACATAACTATTCTTAATAAAGGGCTATATAACAAAATCTCCTATTTTAAAGTATTTGACCCTTTTAATGCTACTAATAGTTTTGTTATAGAAGAATCTACCAAAGATGATTATGATATCGAATCCATAACCATTGATCAAATTATTAAAGATCACAACTGGGATGAAATAGACATTCTAAAAATCGATATCGAAGGAGCAGAGAAAAACTTATTTGAATCTAATTATCAACATTGGCTTCCTAAAGTTAATGTACTCATGGTCGAAACACATGATAGAATGATTCCTAAATGTTCTATCACTGTTATGAAAGCCCTTGATGAATTTGATTTTGGATTGTATACCACCACAGAAGGAGGAACTTTAGTGTATTACAATCCTAAGTTCTTAGCAAAAAACGCATAGAACAAAAGAGTAAAACCCAATTATCTTTTATACCGTTTTTATTCAACTACACTTTACAGAATATCGTTATTTAAAACACCTGTAACTCAATATATAGCATTCTTTTTTCAAATAAATAAAATACTTGCAACTAAATTTATTGCAACATCATCATCCTGAAACAGGTCTTTCATGTCAAAATCAATAATCACACGCAAATCACCTACATTAGGTAAATGCTTAACAAAATTAATCATGAAACAAACCAAATTATTTTTACTACTTATTATTTCGACCGTAATTCTTTCTTGTTCATCAGATGATAATGACCGACCTGACTATACCGGAACATGGAAATTTAACCGCGGCTTTGTAAGTAGTTTTTCTGAGAACAATACAGACGTATCTTCTGCTCCTATAGATGTTACCAGTGAAGATTGTTCTATACAAGAAATTGTGATCAATGCAGATGGTACCGCCACTATCACATCATCATCACAACTGGATATATCTGTACAATTTGTGGAAGGTACCACCAATGAGCTTGAGCAGCAATTAACATGTACTCCAACAGCAGAATCATCAAAGACCTATTCTTGGGTAGCTGGCCCCTATTCTGATGGGACCAATATATCAATAGAGGTACCTGGTTATGATGCTATTGCCTTTGTAGATGAGGACGGAATAATTCAATTAAACGGTAATCTTTACCCAGGAGGCATATTAAGTATGGGATCAAATGGAATTAATTCGAGAAGATATACAACTGAGATAAGTGGGCAAACACTAGAAATCAAAGAAGAAAGGTATTTCAATTATAAAAAACAGTAGAATATACCAAGGAAATTTTCAAAGTTTCGAACCTTAAGAAGGATAAAAAAAAGATCGTCTAATTAGACGATCTTTTCTTTTTGTTACTTAAACCCTTACTCTAAAACAGATCTAATAATTAAGAGATGTTTCATTTAATCAGTACATTTGCACCTATCTTAAAAGCCAACTTAATCTCTATAAAACAAACTCGTTTTTAAGATCATTAACCAAACTAAACCAATAATAGCAGTCTCAATAAGACCTTTTGTATGCAAAAGAAAATTGTTAAAATATTTATCATTGTATTCTTAACCACAATTTCAATCCCATTTGTTTTTGTAATTCTTCAAATTAAAGTTACTCCTGTAAATAAACAGGAAAAGAAAATAAGTCTGAATTTTAAAAGAAATTTCCCGTTACGGTCAGATTTGTTTAAAGTGTACTCACAGGGGAAAAATAATGTTTTTGGTTCAGAACCTATTCCTAATGGAGTTGTTGAGGGGAAAAATGGTTGGAAATTTTTAGGAAATAAATTTAGCAATGCATTATCTGAATCTAAAGGATTGGTGGTTTTCAATCAAAAACAATTATCTAAGATTTCTAAAAATCTTCTAGAAAAAAAAGAATGGCTAGATAAACAAAATATAAAATTCTATTTCTCTATTGCTCCAAATAAGCATAGTATTTATGGGAATATGATCCCAATAAAAAAGAGTAATCGAAAAACAAAGTTCGAGCAACTAGACTCTATCTGCAAAAGTTTAGATATTAAATTTATAGATCTGGGGTCTAACTTTCCAAAAAATGATAGCTTACGCTTGTACCACAAAACAGATTCTCACTGGAATCACTACGGAGCGTTTTATGCGTACAACTCCACATTAGAAGCGATCATGCCCGATTTTAAAAATGTAGATTTTAATTACAGAACCATGAAGGATATGGACATTGAAAAATTTTGGGCACACATTGGAGACCTCAACAGAGCTCTTTTTCTTGAGCAAAATGAAGAATTTATTAATGTTAAACCTAAAAAACCATTTAGTTTTACCACCCAAGAAAAAATACTTACCGTACCTTCTAACTATCATTTTGGGTCACATTTCTACGAAGAACGTTACAAAAGCAATGCAAATGATTTAAAAATTTTAATGTTAAGAGATTCTTTTTTTGGAGCTTATTTTGAGTCAATTGCCGATAGTTTTGGCGAATCTGTTTTTATATGGAGACATAATTTTAATAAAGAATTAATCGAATCCGAGAAGCCCGATATTTTATGTTATGAATTGGTTGAAAGGAATATTGACATTTTACTAACCGAAAATTTCAATCATTCACCTGATTAACGTTTTTTTCAAACCATTAACTTCCTAGTTTTTTACAGATGAACGTTGTAACTCAAGAAAAATCACCATTAGTTTCTATATGCATTCCTACATACAATGGTAGCAGATATATACGTGAGACTTTAGACAGTGCTCTTAGACAAACGTATAAAAATATAGAAATCATCATTACCGATGATCATTCATCAGATGATACTGTTCTAATTTGTGAATCATATGCTAAGAAAGACAACCGTATAAAAGTCTATCGAAATGATGAAAATTTAGGTTTGGTAGGCAACTGGTGTGAATCACTAGAGAAAGCCTCTTCTAAATGGGTTAAATTCCTATTTCAAGATGATCTATTAGAAGAAAATTGTGTTGAAAGAATGATCACTTGCGCTACAAAGCATAATGTAGATTTTGTAATATGTAATAGAGAATATTTTTTTGAAGAAGGATTTAATCCAAAAATCAAACTATTTTATTCAGAAAGACTACCCAAAACAGAAAATATATTTAAAGAAGAACGAGTATATTCTCCAAAGGAAACTGCTCAATTAATAGCTCTTAATATCTTCAATAACTGTATTGGTGAGCCTCCAACATTTTTGTTTAACAAAGAAAAGTATTCTCGAGACGATTTCCCTGACAACTACTTTCAATTAATAGATTACATCTTCATTCTAAATAAAATTCTTAACCATGATTTTGTTTTTATAAGCGATAAACTAGTAAAATTTAGAGTGCATACTTCTTCAGAATCTATGAAGAATAGTGAGATCAATACAGAAGACAAAAAAGAGTTTCATAAATTTTTATACATACAATACTATGAAAAAATTCAGATCTGTCATGAAATTTTGAGCAACCCTATTTTTAGTGAAGTAAAAAAGCACATTCCTAAAAATGATGTGATGGTCATTAAAAACTTTTACACTGTATCTTCATACAAAAGGCATGGTTTTAAAAATGTATTTCCTTTTTATAAAGAATCAAAACTTAACGATTTTATTTTAGATAAATTTTCTTCTGCATATAGCTACGCCTCCTATAAGATATTTAAGATTCGAAACAAAAAAATCAAATCGAAATATAAAATATAACCGTATGGAATTAGTATCCGTAGTTATTGGTACATATAATGGTGCAGCATACATCTCAGAGCAATTAGACAGTATACTTCACCAAACATATACCCCTTTAGAAATTATTGTTGTGGATGATGCCTCGAGTGATGCAACATTGGATATTTTAAATACATATAGTGAGAAACATAGCAATATTACGATTCATCCATTTGACTCTAATGTTGGATACATTAAAAATTTCGAAAGAGGCATAGCATTGGCTAAAGGCAATTATATTGCATTATCAGATCAGGATGATTGGTGGATGCCCACAAAAATTGAAAAATTAATGCGTCATATACATCAATGTGATTTAGTGTATTGTGACTCCATTTTTGTTGATGAAAACCTAAATGAACTAGGAAACAGCTTTTCTGAGACTAAAAATTTAATCAGCATCAACACTCCAATAAATCTACTCATTGACAATTGTGTTTCTGGTCATGCAGCACTTTTTAAAAAATCGCTTTACGATAAAGCGATCCCTTTTCCAGATTTCATACCGCATGATTGGTGGTTGGCTTATATTGCCTCGACAGAGAATAACGTTCATTATTTAGATGAGCCTCTTGTAAAATATAGGCATCATCAAAATAACATTATCGCCTCAAGCAAAAAGGATAAGAAAACAAAAAAAAATAAAAGGCCTAAACGTTTAAAGCGTATCGAAAAAAGGAAGAGAATAGATAGCTTTTATAACAAATGCCCTTATTCTCTAGAAGAAGAAAAAAAAATTATCCAATCATTAAAAACATCGTACAACAGTTTTTCGTTAGCTAATAATTTCAGAAGAGTAAGATTATTCTATGTCAACAGAAAAGAAATGCTAAAAACAATAAAAAAGACCTCTCTTGATAAAATTATATATATAGCCACTATGTTTTTTAGAATAAAATGATTCTTAAATATCCTACGACCGCACTAATTCATAGTATTAAAAAGCACTGTATTACTGTAGCTAAACCCTTGCTTTTTATTTTTTGAAGTTTAACAAACAAAACTATACCTTTGCTAAGCCTAAATTTGCCTTAAAATTGAAAAAATCATTACCTATATTACTGTATAACATTGATATAAATCAATGCAACTAAAACTTTAATAAGGTTATGGTATCTTCTCTTTTAAGCATTATTTTAAGAATTTTTAACAATTTCATAAATCTATACCCAATAAACATAAACAATAAAATTTTAGGTTTTAGATTAAAAAATTAAATATTGATATTGTGAATATAACTATTATTAGTTTAGACAAATGGGGCTATAATAAATACATAGCAAAAGAGCTTCAAAGTCGAGGTATCAAAGCTAGACACCTGGATTTTTATAAGCTAAAATATAGGTACCCCACTTTTTTTCACAAGATTCTTAATTTTATCACTAAAAATTTGTTCAATTTCAATTTTAAAAGACAACATTTAAACAAAGTACTACTTAAGTTATTATCCAATCAAGAAAAACAGGATATTATACTGATCATAAAAGGAGATGATTTGTCATTATCAACTATAAAAAAAATACGTAAGAATACAGATCAATTAATTACTTTCTTTAATGATAGTATTGATCGATATCCTCGAATGAAAAAGATATATCCTTATTTTGACAAAGTATACTCTTTTGATTCTAAAGATGTTGCCGAATTTAACTTTAGCTTTATCACTAATTATATTTATTTCGATATTAAAACATTCGACAACGAAAATGTAGAGTACAACATATTTAATATAGGTTCGCTGGATAAGAGATCCAAAGTTTTACCCCAATTCGTGGCGTATTTTAAAGAGCATAATATCGATTATAAATTAATAGCCTATGACAAAGGTGATAACGAAGAATTAATCGAAACGTATGATATAGAAATTACGAAAAAAACATACCCTTTAAAAACTATTTTTTCGGATTTTGTTACCAAAAGTAACATTCTTTTAGACCTACAGAGGCCTAAACAAAAAGGACTATCGTTTAGAATTTTTGAAGCCATAGGATTACAAAAGAAAATCATTACTACTAATAAGGATATTGCTAATTACGATTTTTACAACCCTAATAATATTGCAATTGTAGACAGTGATGATATTAATATTCCAGAAGCTTTTTTTACAACCCCTTATGAAGAGGTAAAACCCGAAATAGTTAATAAATATCATATCTCATCGTGGGTAGATAGAGTTTTTGATCTTACCGATAATTACAAGACAGCTTAATAATGAAGGTAACGCTATTGATTACAACATACAATTGGCCAGAAGCGTTAGAATTAGTAATATTAAGCGTTATATCCCAAAGTGTTTTGCCTAATGAGGTTATCATTGCAGATGATGGCTCTACAGAGGACACAAAACATCTAATCTCAAAGTTAAAAGACAAATTATCTATTCCTCTAAAACATATATGGCATGAAGATGTAGGATTTACAAAAACAATAATCCTTAACAAGGCATTGCAACAGATCACCTCGGATTACATTATACAAATAGATGGTGATGTAATTTTGCATAGGCATTTTATAAAAGACCACATTAGGCTATCAGAACAGAACACCTATTTATTCGGCAGTCGGATTTCACTAAAAGAAGAATACTCGAAAAAAGTTTTACAAAACAAAACGATTAAATTCTACTGGACCAACAGTGGTTTATTACGAAGAAGCAGAGCTCTATATTTACCTTTTTTCAGTAAATTTTTAAGCAAAAAAAGCACTGAAAATTCTAGTAAATTAAGAGGCTGCAATATGTCGTATTGGAGAAAAGATGCCATAGCCATTAATGGATATAATCAAGATTTTATTGGCTGGGGGTACGAAGATTTTAATTTTGCACAACGATTATTAAATTCGGGAGTTTCTTCTAAACGAATTAAACATGTTGCCATACAATTTCATATTTACCATAAAGAAGCACCAAGAGGAAACACAGAAATAGGTGACAAAATTCAAATAGAAACCCTAAAAAATAAAATCACGAAGTGTAAAAATGGGCTTGTGCAATTATAGTGATTGCATACCCACTAGTTTTTTATACATACCGTTTTTAGCAAGTAGTTCTGAATGTGTCCCCTGCTCTACTATTTCTCCTTTTTGCATAACCACAATAGCATCTGCTTTCTGAATAGTAGATAATCTATGAGCAATAACAATCGATGTTCTATTTCTCATCATATTTTCGAGAGCATCCTGAACTAATCGCTCACTTTCGGTATCTAATGCAGATGTGGCTTCATCTAATATCATGATCGGTGGATTTTTAAGTACAGCCCTGGCGATACTCAATCGTTGTTTTTGTCCTCCAGAGAGTTTTCCTCCCGAGTCACCAATATTAGTATGTATACCATCTGGTAAATCTTTTACAAATTCCCAGGCATTTGCAATCTTTAAAGCATTAATAACTTCTTCATCGGTAGCATCTTCTTTTCCTAATAGAATATTATTTTTAACGCTATCATTAAACAAGATAGAATCTTGAGTAACCAATCCCATTAAACCTCTTAATGAATTCTTTGTAAGATCTTTAATATTTTCATTATCGATTGTAATATTTCCTTTATTCACATCATAAAACCGAGTAATCAAATTTGCTATAGTAGATTTTCCACTTCCGGATTGCCCAACTAGCGCTACTGTTTTTCCTTTTTCAATTTTTAGAGAAAAATCTTTTAATACATAGTCATCCTGATACTTAAACGAAATATTCTCAAAAGAAACTTGAATCTCAAAACTATCTTTTACAATAGCATTTGGTTTATCCTCTAACGGAGAAATAGTATTTAAAACCTCTAAAACCCTATCTGCAGCAGCATTTCCGGCTTTTACCTTATAGCTTGCTTTACTAATAGCTTTTGCCGGAGTTAATATTTGATATGACAATGCCATATATCCAATAAAAGCTCCTCCCGACAGAGAATGATCTACCAAAACCATGCCCCCACCGTACCACAACAATGCCGCAATGGTAACAATACCTAAGAATTCACTGGTTGGTGATGCTAAATTTTGTCTATGGCCTAAGCTATTAGAGAAACGAAAAAACCTATTTGTAGAATCTTGAAATTTCTTATTAAAGTAGGATTCAGAGTTAAATCCTTTTATAACTCTTAACCCACTTAATGTTTCTTCTAAAGTAGATAAAAACAACCCTTGCTCTTCCTGAACCTTTTGTGAATGTTTTTTCAACCTTTTACCTATAAGAGAAATGATGAAACCTGCAATAGGAATAAACAAGAATACAAATATGGTTAGCTTTGCACTTAAAATAAACATTGTTATTATAGCAAAAACAATGGTTAATGGCTCTCTAACGATAAGCTCTAAAACCGATAACAATGACACCTGCACTTCACTCACGTCACCAGAAATTCTAGCAATAATATCTCCTTTTCTTTTTTCTGAATAATATGAAATTGGTAAATTAATAACCTTATCATATATATTATCTCTTAAATCTTTTAAAACTCCATTCCTAAGATAGGTCACAAAAAAGACCGCCAAATAACTAAACAAGTTTTTAAGCAAAAACAAGCTAATAATCAAAATAATCATATACATCAAGGCCTGCTGAGGACCATCATTAGCCGATACAGAGGTAACAAAATAGTTTAATGAATCTTCTAAATAAGGTTTGATTTTACCAATTCCTTCGTATGTAGGCTTTATAGTTACCTTTTTACTTTCGCCAAATAACACATTAATCATAGGCATTAAAGAAACCATAGATAAAGTACTAAACAATGCATAAAAAATATTACATATAATATTTAAAACAGCATATTTTTTATAAGGTAAAATAAACCGTGATAACTTCTTTAAATAATCCATTAATTCAAATTCGTTTATAAAAAAACTTCTTGTGCTTTAATATTCATTTTAAGGCAGCACTCTATGAACATCAATTTCATGTAATATGATATTCCGCACAAAAATAGAACTTTATTTCGGGTTATATCTACTTGGTTTGACAGCAATTTTGATACTTGCTTTTAATAACTTTCAATTCTTATCTTCTAACAAAGGCACAAATCTAAATTCGCCAAACTCACGTTTCTCGAATTCTTTTTCGCTTTTTCGAACAAACAAGGTCATAATCTGTGGATCATTACCTACGGGTATTACTAAACGTCCACCAATTTGTAATTGACTCAATAAAGGTTTTGGAACATACGGTGCTCCTGCAGTTACAATTATAGAATCATAAAGAGCATGTTCTACCAATCCTTTGTAACCATCTCCAAAAGACAAATGTTTTGGTCTATATCCTAACTTAGATAAAAACAATTTTGTTTTTTTGAACAATTCCTTTTGGCGTTCAATACTATATACTTTGGCACCCAATTCACACAAAACCGCAGTTTGATACCCCGATCCTGTACCAATCTCTAGTACCTTATCCCCTCTTTTAACTTGTAATAATTCACTTTGGAAAGCCACTGTGTAGGGTTGCGAAATAGTTTGATCAGCAGCAATAGGAAACGCTTTATCCTGATATGCATGATCTTCAAAACCAGAATCCATAAACAGATGTCTGGGTATTTTATCGATAGCTGCTAAAACAGCTTTATCTTTAATTCCTTTCTCAATCAAAACGGCAACCAGTTGTTTTCTTTTTCCGGCATGTCTAAGGGTATCTTTCACTATATTTTGATGGTTGTTTAGCAGGCTAAAATTACGTAAAGATTTTAAAGATAGGTAAACAATTTAGCCTTTAGAATTAAAATTTTGCTAAGATCCCACTCTACAGTGGGATAAGTTCTACTAGCCATTTTGAAATAAATAAAAATTTAATGTTAGGATTTTCAAAATGGAGTATCACTTAATTTATAAATAATACTATTTTTGTGTAAAATCTTGAATTATGCTCAAAGCCGGAGTACTCGGTGCGGGACACCTTGGTAAAATCCATTTACGTCTTCTGGAACAATCTGAAAATTATGAACTTGTAGGGTTCTATGATGCAAGCTCATCGCAAGCTAAAGCCATTGTAGAAGAATTTGGTTATACCCTTTTCGATTCTGTTGATGAATTGATCAATGCCGTAGACGTAGTAGATATCGTTACACCAACCTTTGCTCATTTTGAAGTAGCAAAGCAAGCCATAGAGGCTGGAAAACATGTTTTTATAGAAAAACCTATTACGAATACCGTTGCAGAAGCAGAACAGTTAATTGAACTTGCCAAAGTAAACAATGTAAAAGGGCAGGTAGGTCATGTAGAACGTTTTAACCCTGCCTACACTGCGGTAGCCGATAAGATCGACAACCCTATGTTTATTGAGGCGCATAGATTAGCCGAATTTAATCCTAGAGGAACAGATGTTCCTGTCGTTCTGGATCTTATGATCCATGATATTGATGCCATTCTAAGTGTGGTACATTCTGAAGTAAAACACATTAGTGCAAGCGGCGTTTCAGTAATAAGCGAAACACCTGATATTGCCAACGCAAGGATTGAATTCGAAAATGGATGTGTTGCTAACCTTACAGCAAGCCGAATTTCATTAAAAAACATGAGGAAGTCTCGATTTTTTCAGCGTGACGCCTATATCTCGGTAGATTTCTTTGAGAAAAAATGCGAGGTTGTTAAAATGAAAGATGCACCAGAACATCCCGATGATTTTGCTATGATTTTACAAAACGCCGAAGGAGTAAAAAAACAAATTTATTTTGATAACCCAAATGTTCCCTCTAATAATGCAATTTTAGATGAATTAGACACCTTTGCCAAGGCGATAAATAATAATACGACTCCAATTGTATCTCTAGAACAAGGAAAAAAAGCATTAGAGGTAGCCTTAAAAGTTATAGACTGTTTTTAATAGTAGTTAGGTTTTAGTAGTTAGGCAGGAGTAGTTAGATATTAGTGTAGTGACTAATAAAGCGTTAGAAAAGAAGACAAAATCGCTAGATTACTACTGACTGAACTTTCAAAAATGATTACCAGTCTTCAAAAACGTATTAAAAATAGACTAAAACCTAACCACTAACTACTAATAAATATTTAAACACACAATACATATGAAAAACATAGCAGTTATTGGCTCAGGAACTATGGGGAATGGTATTGCTCATACTTTTGCTCAAAAAGGCTTTAAAGTACAGCTTATTGATATTTCTAAACCAGCACTAGATAAAGGTATAGCTACAATTACTAAGAATCTAGACAGAATGGTCGCTAAAGAAAAAATATCTGAGGTCGACAAAGCAACAACATTAGCCAATATATCTACATATACCAGTATCAAAGAAGGGGTAGAATATGCCGGTCTTGTTGTTGAAGCTGCAACAGAAAATGTAGATCTTAAATTAAAGATCTTCAAAGAGCTTAATGATGCGTGCCCAGAAGATACAATTCTTGCAAGCAATACATCTTCTATATCAATTACACAGATAGCCGCTGTAACAGATAGGCCAGAAATGGTAATCGGAATGCACTTTATGAATCCGGTACCTATTATGAAACTAGTAGAGATCATACGAGGATATAATACTTCAGACGAAGTAACTAAAACCGTCATGGAAATGTCTAAGACCCTGGGCAAAGTACCTGTAGAAGTTAATGATTACCCAGGATTTGTAGCCAATAGAATTTTGATGCCTATGATCAACGAATCTATCGAAACTTTATATAATGGTGTCGCTGGTGTTACTGAAATTGATACCGTAATGAAATTGGGTATGGCACACCCTATGGGACCTTTACAATTAGCAGATTTTATTGGTTTGGATGTATGTCTTTCAATTCTTAATGTAATGTATGAAGGCTTCAAGAATTCAAAATATGCTCCATGCCCACTACTAGTCAATATGGTTATGGCTGGTAAATTAGGTGTAAAAAGCGGTGAAGGATTTTATGATTATGTTGAAAGCAGAAAAGCAGAAACCGTTGCGAAGCAGTTTAGTTAGTTTCAAGTTTTTGGTTTCAGGTTTTAAAAGGAATCATATTGTGCTTGAAACCTGAAATCTGAAACTTGAAATCCAAAACCAAAATATGGCCAAAATTATTCCATTCAGAGCTGTTCGCCCAACTAGAGATAAAGTAAGTCTTGTAGCCTCTAGATCGTACCAGAGCTACACTCCAAATGAACGTGACTCGAGGATGGATTACAACCCCTACTCTTTTCTGCATATTGTAAATCCAGGGTACAAATACCAAAAAGAAATATCAGGAGAAGAACGTTATAAATTAGTTCGAAATAGATATCTTGAGTTTAAAGAAGATGAAATCTTTCAACAAGATGATACGCCATGCTACTACATCTACAAAATTGTTAATCGAGAGCACGAATCTTTTAGTGGAATCATTGCTGCGGCTAGTGCCGAAGATTACGAAAATGATATCATAAAAAAACATGAAGACACACTACAACATCGCGAAAACACCTTTAAAGAATATCTAAAAACAGTAGGATTTAATGCCGAACCCGTATTACTTACCTACCCCGATAACGATGCAATAGCAGCTATTATTTCAAAAACTACGCAGAGCAGAGCAGAATACGAATTTACCTCAACGTATCGCGACACACACTATCTCTGGAAAGTAGATGATAAAGAGTCCATTCTTGCCATACAAAAGGCTTTTTCTTTAATAAAAACTATATACATTGCAGATGGTCATCATCGTTCGGCTTCCTCATATCTTTTGGCAAAAGACTTAAAAGAGAGCAATCCTAACCACCAAGGAAATGAAGCATATGGTTTTTTTATGAGCTATTTGATTCCTGAGTCTGATTTGAGAATTTATGAGTTTAATCGACTAATAAAAGATCTTAATGGATTATCTAAAGAAGAATTCTTAATACAATTAGACGAATGGTTTCGGATCGAAAATAGAGGAATTGAAGTCTACAAACCCTCAAAATCTCATCATTTTAGCATGTACCTAGATGGAGAGTTCTACTCTTTATACCTTAGAAAAACGATCTATGAGTTTACCGACGCATTAGAAGAATTAGATGCCCAGGTTCTATATAAGACAGTATTAAAACCAATTCTGGGTATTCACGACCTGCGTACTGATACTAGAATAGAGTATTCACATGGTAAAAACGACATCATTTCTGTAAAAAATAAAGTGGATAATGATGAATACAAAGTTGGTTTTGGTTTATTTCCTGCATCGGTTGAGCAAATGAAAAAAATTGCAGATCAAGGGCTAACTATGCCTCCTAAAAGTACCTATATCGAACCTAAGCTACGAAGTGGTGTAACTATCTATGAGTTTTAAATTACCCTATTTTTTTATAGCTCAGCACAATACAGAGTAAAATCCTTCAAAATATGTATAGAACTCAAAAACACGCGGTAAAATCCTTCAAAATACCTACAGAACTGAAAAACACGCAGTAAAATCTTTCAAAATACCTACAGAACTCAAAAACACGCGGTAAAATCTTTCAAAATACCTGCAGAACCCAAAAACACGTGGTAAAATCCTTCAAAATACCTACAGAACACAAAAACACGCAGTAAAATCCTTCAAAACATATATAGAGTTTATAACAACGATTTTTTAAATATCTTTGCAAGCTATGAATGATATTGAAAGAAACCTTCAAGACATACAAATATCAATCCCAAAAGATGTTACTCTTGTAGCGGTTTCAAAAACCAAACCTGTTAACGAATTGATGAAAGCTTACGAAGCTGGTCAACGCGTGTTTGGTGAAAACAAAATACAGGAGATGGTCGAAAAATGGGAAACCATGCCAAAAGATATTAGCTGGCATATGATTGGTCATGTACAGACCAATAAAGTGAAATATATGGCCCAGTTTGTTGATCTAATTCATGCCGTAGACAGCATAAAACTGCTTAAAGAGATCAACAAACAAGCAAAAAAACACAATAGAACTATACACTGTTTGCTTCAGATTAAAATTGCCGAAGAAGAAAGTAAATTTGGATTAACTGAAGAAGATGCAATCGCATTATTAGATTCTGAAGAAGTAAAGAATTTAACGAACATACATATTCAAGGATTGATGGGTATGGCGACCTTTACTAACGACGAAAACCAAATAAAAACAGAATTTGAAAAAATCAAAACTTTTTTTGATCAAAATACATCTAAATACCCTGAACTAAGAGTCCTTTCAATAGGAATGAGTGGAGATTATAAGATTGCTATTGATTGTGGAAGCACAATGGTTAGAATAGGAAGTTCTATCTTTGGAGCGAGAGATTAAAAACAGTAAATAGGTTTTAGTAGTTAGTGATTAGTGCCTAATAGAAAATGACCTATTTTAGCTATTATTAAATGAATTAGTTTAGCAACAAACAATGGAGAAAGTAAAATTTAGTTTTGAAAATTTAATTGTCTACCAAAAATCACCAGACTACATTGATTTTGTTTATGATATTTGTGATGAGTTTCTTAAGTTTAATAGATACCTTCAGATAGCTTTAGATTCTACTAGAGAATGTGTTGTATGCACTACTATCGCTTTAAGAAGAAAATATATTAGCAACGATAAAGACAAAATTGCACGATTGAGACTAACAGAACTTTCAAAAATGATCACCAGTCTTCAGAAACGAATTAAAAACAGACTAACCACTAACCACTAAAGACTAACTACTAAAGACTACCAACTGAGTATGTATGCAATTTTAGATATAGAAACTACCGGAGGAAAATACAATGAAGAAGGGATTACCGAAATTGCTATTTATAAATTTGATGGACGTGAAGTAGTTGATCAATTTATTAGTTTAGTTAATCCAGAGAGACCCATACAACCTTTTGTAGCTAATTTAACAGGAATAAATAATCAAATGCTACGTAGTGCTCCAAAATTCTATGAAGTAGCTAAAAGAATTGTAGAAATAACTTCAGACTGTGTTGTGGTTGCTCATAATGCAAGTTTTGATTATCGAATTTTGAGAACTGAATTCTCCAGATTAGGATTTGAGTATGAAAGACAATCCTTATGTACTGTTGAACTCTCCAAAAGATTAATCCCAGACCAAGAATCATATAGTTTAGGAAAACTAGTTCGAAGCTTAGGAATTCCGTTATCAGACAGACACAGAGCCAATGGTGATGCCAAGGCAACTGTAAAGCTTTTTAAACTATTATTAACTAAAGATTTAGAAAAAAAAATAATTACAGATGCTGTTCGTGTAGACACTAAAAAACAAGTAGACGACAAACTTCTTAGACTGATAGAGCAAGCACCAATTGCTACCGGAATATACTATATGCACCGTGAGGATGGCACTATTATTTATATTGGAAAAAGTAAAAATATAAAAAAACGGCTTAATCAACATTTTACTAACGATAATAGAAAATCGAGAAGAATTCAAGAAGAAGTAGTTAATGTATCCTACGAAATTACAGGAAGCGAACTTGTAGCATTATTAAAAGAAAGCGAAGAAATAAAACGCAATACACCCAAATACAACAGGGCGCTTCGAAGAACAAAATTTGATCAGGCTTTGTATAAATTCATTGACGATAATGGTTTTATAAATCTAAAAGTATCAAAGGCCGATCATCGAAAAACAATTATTACAACTTTTTCTAACCGGCAACAAGCCAAATCCTTTATGCACCGATGGGCAGAAGAATATAACCTTTGTCATAAACTAGTAGGCTTAGACACAAATAAAGGCAATTGTTTTAACTATACTATAAAACAATGTTTTGGTGCATGCGTTTTTTCTGAAAATCCACAAGAATACAATCCCAGAGTACAGCAGTTGATACATAATAATTCTTTCGATAGCCAGGATATGATGATAATAGATCGTGGTAGAGATATAGATGAACAAAGTGTCATCTTAATTGAAGAAGGAAAGTTTAGAGGTATAGGATATTTTAATCTAAATCATCAAGTAAATAATATTGATATTTTACGTTCTATTATCACTCCAATGGAACACAATAGAGATGCCCAGCATATCATACAAAGTTATACCCGAGGGCATAAAAAATTAAAGATTATCAAACTATCAAAAAATGATTAAAAATATACTTTCGTTTATCTTTTTAACCATCTCGTTTTACTCATACTCCCAACAAACTTATAACAGTACAGGTATGGTGGTTAGTAATGCTGATTTGAAAAACAACACGTATAAAAAAGACACCACTGCCAATGCTTTTTTTATTTATGAAAAAGGATATAGTAGAATTGAAAATGGAGGGGAGTATAATTTGCTTACTGATTATGAAGCTAAAGTAAAAATATTGAACAAGCAAGGTTTTGACAAGTCGACAGTAGAAGTGATGCTATATCGTAATAAATCTAGAAAAAAAACATTCAGAAAGCTCATTGCCTATACACACAATCTGGAAAATGGTAAAATTGTAAAAACCAAAATAGACGAACAGAACATCTACAAAGAAAAATATAACGAAAATTATACTTTGGTAAAATTCACATTTCCCAAAGTAAAACCTGGATCTGTTCTAACCTATAAATATCAGATAGAATCTCCCTTTATTTATAACTTTAAAGATTGGGAATTTCAGGCCGATATCCCAAAGATCCATAGTGAGTTTATAGCAGATCTACCCGGAAACTACGTCTATAATGCCAAAATTGTAGGTACCATAAAACTAGAATCCAGAGAAGAAAAGTTAATAAAAAGATGTATCGAAGTACCCCGAGGAGGGAGTGCAGATTGTATGCATACGGCTTATATCATGAAAAACATCCCTGCCTTTAAAGAAGAAAAATACATGACTGCCAAAGAGAATTATTTTTCTAGGATCGACTATGAACTAAAGGAGGTTAAAAGATTTGATGGAACCAAACAAAAATATACTGAAACATGGGAAAATGTAGATAGAGAGCTTAAAAAAGAACCAACCATTGGACTACAGTTAAAAAAAGTAAACAGCACCAAAGACATTTTACCAGATTCCATAAAAGCAATGGCAACAAACCTTTCAAAGGCTAAAGCGATCTACACATATGTAACACAGAACTATAAATGGAATGGAAAATATGAACTTTTTAAGATAGATAACGAGGACAGTGAAATTAGAAAGGTCATCCAGAACAAAACAGGAAATGTATCTGGTATCAATATTCTATTTCACAATATATTAAAGCAACAAGGGTTTATAGTAAACCCTGTTTTACTTTCTACAAGAGAGAATGGATATCCCACAAAATTGTATCCTGTAATTTCTGATTTCAATTATATAATTACGCAATTAACGATAGATAAAGACACTTACCTTTTAGATGCCACCGAAAATATGCTGGCATTTGGCGAAGTACCTTTTAGATGCTTAAACCAATACGGTAGATTACTTGATTTTGATAACGGAAGTTCTTGGATTAATATCAAACCTAGACTTCGTTCATCGTATTTCTTTAAAGAATCCGTTACACTTAATGCTGAATTAAAGCTAAGCGGTAGAGCAAATCATGCTTTCTCTGGATATCATGCTTATCTCAAAAGAAAAACACTGGGACATATGGATGTTGATGATCATTTTGATCAACTCAAAAAATTGAACCCCGAAATTAGTATTACCAATGCTTCTGTAAACAACCATAAGGATTTAGAAAAAGTATATGAAGAGGAATTCAATTTTACAAGAAATACAGAGCAAATTGATAATGTTATTTTAATTAAACCTTTTTTGAGGTCTTTTTTTAAAGAGAATCCTTTTAAGTTAAATGAAAGAACGTATCCTGTTGACTTTGGCTACAAGGATTCATACAACTATTATGTTGCTATTGAATTACCTGAAAACTATGAATTTATTGATCTTCCAAAAAATTCGAAGTATATTATTCCTAATAAATTAGGAAGCGTAATTACAAATTTTAAAGTGAATGGATCACAGTTGATTGTTAGTCATAGAATAGTATTTAATTCCCCATATTATCCACCAGAATACTATTCGATATTAAAAGAATTTTTTAACCTAATTGTAGAAGTAGAAAACAATACACTTATAACAATTAAAAAAGTAATTTAGTACTTTTAATAAAAAACACATCGCTTGAGCAAAAAAACATCATATAAAACCTGGAAAGACAAATTACACGAAATTATCTATGAGGCAGACACTCCTGCCGGTAAGTCATTTGATGTCATTATTCTTGTTATGATCCTTGCTAGTATTATTTTGGTAATGCTAGAAAGTGTTTCTTATCTTAATGATAAATATGCCTCATTATTTAATCTTCTAGAATGGATTATTACCATAGTATTTACCATTGAATATTTCTTGAGGATTATAGCCATTAATAAGCCAAAAAAATACATTTTTAGTTTTTTCGGAATTATTGATTTACTTTCAACTATTCCTAAATATTTATCTATACTATTTGTTGGTACTCATGCACTTGTAGCTCTAAGAGCACTGCGCCTATTACGAATTTTTAGAATTTTAAAATTAGTTCGATTTGTAGGAGCTTCTAATAATTTAGTGAAGGCATTAAGAGCCAGCAGGGCCAAGATTTCTGTATTTTTGTTTGCTGTTTTAATAGCCTCTATAATTTTAGGAACCGTAATGTACCTTATAGAAGGATCTGAACATGGTTTTAATAGCATACCAAAAAGTGTGTATTGGTGTATTGTTACTCTAACCACTGTTGGATACGGAGATATATCTCCCGAAACCCCTTTAGGGCAATTAATCGCTTCGATAATCATGATATTAGGATACGGGATTATTGCTGTTCCCACAGGTATTGTTAGCGCAGAGTACACTCAACAACAATCCAAAGAAAAACTACCTCTTAATACCCAACATTGTGGTAATTGCAATACAGATAATCATTTAGATGGAGCAAAATTCTGTCATAAATGCGGAGAAGACTTGCATAATGAATAAGAATCTCATTGTAATCACTGGGCCTACTGCAATTGGTAAAACTAGTTTAAGTATTGAACTTGCAAAGCACTTCAATTGTGAAATTATTTCGGCAGATAGCAGGCAGTTTTATAAAGAGATGAGTATTGGTACTGCAGCACCCTCATCTTATGAATTAGAACAAGCCAAACATCATTTTATACAGCACAAAAGCATTCATGATGTATACACCGTAGGAGACTTTGAAAAAGAGGCCTTGAATACTATTAATGATTTATTTACTCGCAATGATTATGTCATTATGGTGGGTGGTTCTGGTTTATATATTGATGCGGTGACCAAAGGATTAGATACGTTCCCAAAAATAGATATTGAAATTAAAAAAAAGGTACAAGAAGAATATCAAAATAATGGTATTGAAAGTTTACAACAACGATTAAAAATATTAGATCCTACTTATTATGAGAAGGTTGATTTACAAAATACGCATAGAGTTATGCGAGCATTAGAAGTATGTTTGAGTAGCGGCGCTCCCTACTCGTCATTTCTTACTAAAACAAAGAAAACAAGACCATTTAATAGTATTAAAATAGGAATCACAGCCGAAAGACAAATCATCTACGATAGAATAAACCAGCGAGTAGATATAATGGTTGAAGACGGATTAGTTGATGAAGTAAAAAGTCTTCATAAGTACAAACAATTAAATGCATTAAATACAGTAGGGTATAAAGAGATATTTAATTATTTAGAAAATGAGTGGGATTTGGATTTCGCAATTTCTGAAATCAAAAAAAACACCCGTCGTTTTGCAAAAAGACAACTTACCTGGTTTAGGAAGGATTCTGAAATCGAATGGTTTAATTTTAAAGTTGATCTTGATTCGGTTTTTCAATACATCAAAAAAAAATCACTATAATCAGATGGTCATAGTGATTTTTTAAACTTGTTACCGTTATTGTTTACTAAGATTCTTCGCCTCGAACTACAAGTCTAAAACCTTCTCCATGAATATTAAGGATTTCAACATTGTCGTCTTTCTTAAGGTATTTTCTCAGTTTAGCGATATACACATCCATACTACGAGAGGTAAAATAATTATCATCTCTCCATATTTTTGTTAACGCTAATTCTCTAGGCATTAAATCATTAAGATGTAATGCTAATAAACGTAATAATTCGTTCTCTTTTGGAGAGAGTTTGATTGGATCTTCATCATTATATGTTAAAAAGCGAAGTTTAGAATTAAGATGAAAACCTCCTATTTTAAATTCAAACTGTTTACTATCTGCAACAGACTCTGTATTCTTACGTTGCATTATGGCTTGTATTTTCATTAACAACACCTCGCTATCAAAAGGCTTATTAAGGTAATCGTCTGCACCTACCTTATACCCCTTTAATACATCTTCTTTCATTGCCTTTGCGGTTAAGAAAATGATAGGTATTTCTTCATTTTTATCCCTAATTTCTTTTGCCAGAGTAAATCCATCTTTATAAGGCATCATGACATCAAGAATACACATATCGTAATCATCCTTTTTGAATTTCTCGAAGCCTTCCATACCATTTTTAGCATGCACAACATCATAATCATTCATTACTAGATAATCCTTTAATACTGTTCCAAAGTTTGGATCATCCTCTACAAGCAAAATCTTTTTGTTTTCTGTTTCCATATTTTAAGATATTAACGGTAATTTAATTATAAATGTGGAGCCTTTTCCCCTTTCGCTCTCCACCCAAATTTGACCATGGTGGTCATCAATAATTCTTTTTACGTATGTAAGCCCTAATCCGTGTCCTTTAACATTATGCAAATCTCCTGTATGCTCTCTAAAGAATTTTTCAAAAATCTTCTTTTGAGCAACTTTACTCATTCCTATTCCTTGATCACGAATTTTAAGAACAATACTATTCTTTACATTTTCGGTGTATATATCAATTTTTGGTTCTTGTTCTGAATATTTTATTGCATTATCAAGAATATTTACCACTACATTAGTCATATGACTATCATTTGCCAATACAGAAGATTTAAGAGCTCCTAAATGAGTTTTTATATATCCTTCTCTATTTTCAATGATCAATGAAACATGAGTAACCGCATCTTCAATTATATCATGTAACTCTTTTCTTTCTTTCTTTATATTCAGTTCATTTCTCTCTAATTGAGATATTCTAAGTACATTTTCTACCTGGGCATGCATTCGTTTATTTTCCTCACGTATCATATTCATATAACGCTGTACTTTTTCAGGATCTCCTTTTATTTTCGGATTTTTAATAGAGTCCAATGCTAAATTAATAGTTGCTATAGGAGTCTTAAGTTCATGAGTCATATTGTTAATAAAATCCGTTTTAATCTGCGATATTTGTCGTTGTTGCATTAATTGTGACAGTGCACTAGAATATGCGACGACAATAATCAATGTAAATATTATTGATAATATGGCCATCCCTTTAATGGTAGAAAGGACATATTGCTTTTTTCCTGTAAAATTAACAAGCAACTGATATTCGCTTATACCTTCATCATCTACAAAAAGCGGTATTGCATATGTAGCTGGATGATCTAAACTAAAATCATCAGAACGTACTCTTGTTGCTAAAGCATTACTATATATTGCATACTCAAAACCTACCTTTATGTCTCTTTCTTCAAGTTCTTTTGCTAGTAAATACTCAATCTCTTTCTTTTTAACTCTTCGATGAATGGGTATAAAACTGGCAATCTCTCCTATTACTATCTCATAATCTTTCCTCTGAAGGTCTGTTAAACCTCTTATTCTTTCTAACTTTGACTTAGAGTTTTGTTTTGTGTTATCATTTTGACTATCCTGAGCAATAATATCAACGTTACGATTTAATATATTCTTTAATTTTACTGTATCAATATTAAAGTTTATAAAAGACGAGAATAATTTATAATCTTCTTCTAAAATACCATTAGTATATGCAAGTGATCTTGTGGTATTGTCAATACTAATGTTTAAGAGCTGTCGTATTGTTTTATTATCAGGTTCTTCTATGCTGTCCAAGATTTCCCGAAAGGGAAAAAACATTTCTTCAAATTCTCTATACTGTATCCTATTGGATACTGATATTAGAATTTGCTTAGCATTAAAAGAAAATTGTTCTTCATTATTCTCAACTGTGTTATTAATCCAATATCCCTGAACGAAAATAATCCCGATTAATGATAAACTCATAAGGATTATCAGTAATACGAATAACCGTTTATTCATAGTTCAAAAGTAAGACTTTAACATTTAGCTACTTTACGGTTTAACCAAATGTTAACAAAATGAAAGATTAGTAGTATAATAGCCTCAGGAAGATATTTTTTTATGAATTTCATATACTTGCTTTTCAGTTTCCTTTAAATCAATATTATTTATGACAAAATCTGCTAGTATAATTTTCTGAGTATCATCCCATTGATTGTTTATTCTCGAAAGTATTTGTTCTCTTGTAGTCTCATCCCTACTTAGTACTCTTTTGATTCTCTCTTCTATAGGAGCAGAAACCAGTATTGTATAATCACATTGTTTATGCCCTCCATTTTCAAAAAGAATTGCCACCTCTTTTATGATGTAATCTCCATCTTGGTCTTTTTTCCAGGTATTAAAATGACGGGCAACTGCAGGATGAACAATCGCATTTAGTTGTTCAAGTTTTGAGGTGTCGTTAAAAACTATGGCTGCAATATACTCTCTGTTTAATTGGTCATTGCTATACGAATCAGCACCTAACAACTCTACTATTTGTTGTTTTACGGCTTTATCATTGTTCATTAGTTGTTTAGCCTCATCATCTGCGATGTATACAGAAATACCTATTTTTTTAAACATTTTTGCTACAGTAGATTTCCCACTACCTATCCCCCCTGTTAATCCAACTACTTTCATAAAAGTTATTTTAAAACAACAAACTGAACTTGTTTCTCCTGCAAACGAACATCATGGATTGACTTAGGTATATTGGTAAGTTCTAATGTCATATACGAACTTTCTTCAGAAGCTTTGGCATAATCGGCGGTTACCATAAAGTCACGAGGACTAATCTCATTGTATGCATCCAACCCTACTCTATAAACCACCGTAATTTCTTTGGGGAAAATCTTAATTTCTATGCCCTCAGGAACGTTATTTACAGTAATTGGAATCTTTTGACTCCCTTCAGTAAATTTGCTAACCAAAATATCGGCTTTTATCTTTTGAGGCATAACAATAACAGAGGAAGGCAATTTTTCTACATTTATACTCAGCTCAGATGTGAAATCTACATTAAGCCCTTCTATTATCAAATCTTCTGTATCTATAAATTGTATGGTATCTATAATCTTTGAGGGCCCACTTATCAGGACTGAATCAGGAGAAATCACTAATCCCTTGTCACTTCCATACCCTACAGTATACTTAATATCCTGTTGCATCCTAACAGGGATCTTTTTTTCTAAATTAACATCTAGTTTTAATCGCAATGTATCTTTATGTATTGACAACACTCTTCCTTTAAAATCTAATTTTTTCTTTAATATCGAAGATTCTTTATTTACATAAAAAAAATATTCATTTTCATTGTTAGAAACTGCATCATCTACATTTAATTGCAATACAGGTCTTTTCCAATTATGGCTCATTAATCTAAAACCATTACCATTGAGCATCATCCTTAATATTTGATCACTTTCGCCATTAAAAATTTTATCTTTCGGAAGATTTGTATATCGCACTGCAACCTCAACTTCTTGAGTATAGTTTTTAGAAAACTGTATGAGCAACCAAAGGATCGAAGTAAATATCAGAAAAAATAAAAAGATCTTTACATTGTTTCTCTTTAAGGAAAAACTATTTTTTTTTCTACTTGACATATGTATTACTTTGAAAAAAACAATGTCTTGAATTGTTTTTCAGGTACTTTCTTTAATAGATGAATATAATAATAAGATTTTAAGAATCCTTTACCATATCCATAAAATTGTATCAAAACCGCCAGAATAGACTGTATTCCTATTGAAAAACTCCTGAATGTTAGGGTTGCTCCTAGAAATATAAGTAGAAAATAAAACCCTAAAAAAGCAATAAAATACCATAATCCAAAAACCACAGAAAGTAAAGAAAAAACAATATACAAGAGAAATAAAGTTGGAAACCAGTAGGTTATTTTCGCTGTTTCGGGATGCCATTGATTAAGAATCGGTCTTACCAACCCAAATTTATTGACCTGAACATAAAACTTTTTCCAAGAAATTCTTCTTTTATGAAACACTTTAGCATCAGGAATCAATGCTGTGTTATACCCTAATTTCCATAACCTTATAGTAAGATCAGGATCTTCTCCCGGGTGTATATTACCAAATCCTTCTGAAGCCTGAAAAGCTTCTTTAGACAACCCCATATTAAAACTACGTGGCTGAAACTTACCCAAGGTATTCTTTCTCCCTCTAATCCCTCCTGTAGTTAGGTATGATGTCATGCTATAACTAATAGCTTTCTGAAGGTTAGTAAAGTTTTTATGTGCATCATCTGGGCCTCCGAAACAATGCACGAATTTTTCAGATAAAAAATCGTCCACTTTAGACAAGTAATTTTTTGGCAATATCACATCACTATCAAGAATAATAAAAAAATCACCTTTTGCCTTACGCATCCCATAATTACGAGAATCTCCGGGCCCAGTATTTGGTTTTTGATAGTAATTAATAGACAGTTTATCTTTGTACTCTTTAACGACATGTTCTGATGTATCTAATGACCCATCCTCTATGATCACAATCTCATATGGCTTGGCATAATCCATAGCCTTCATACTCTCTAGCAGCTCCTCTATCTCGTTTGGCCTATTATATACTGGCACAATAAAAGAAAAATACATTTCCATAGCATAAAGATAATCAACAAAAAATCCCATGACCAATTAAGTATGGGATTTAAGACGATATTATATTAGTTTTTAATACTGATGTCTATTCTTCGTCCATAAATTTATCCATCACTAATTGACTTACTCCCATATTAGAGAAACCACCATCATGATATAAATTTTGAAGCGTTACTTTTTTCGTAAAATCAGAAAACATGGTTACCGTATAATCTGCACACTCACTAGCTGTTGCATTACCCAATGGAGACATTTTATCTGCATACTCTATAAATCCATCAAATCCTTTAACTCCTTTTCCTGCTGTAGTTGGTGTTGGAGACTGCGAAATAGTATTTACTCGTACTTTTTTATCTCTTCCGAAGAAATATCCAAAACTACGTGCTATAGATTCTAAATACGCTTTGTTATCTGCCATATCATTATAATCTGGAAATACTCGCTGTGCTGCCATATAGGTTAAGCCCACTATACTTCCCCATTCATTCATAGCTTCTTTTTTATACAACGTTTGCATGGTTTTATGAAAAGAAAGTGCAGAAACATCCCACCCTTTTTCACTAAAGCTATAATTAAGGTCTGTATAATGACGTCCTTTTCTAACGTTTACCGACATCCCAATAGAGTGTAATACAAAATCTATTTTACCCCCTAGAATCTCTATTGATTTCTCTACAAGGTTTTCTAGATCTTCTAATGAAGTAGCATCTGCAGGTATAACCTGAGAATTAGTTTTTTCGGCAAGGGTATTAATAGCTCCCATACGCATTGCAACCGGAGCATTGGTAAGAACAAAACGTCCTCCTTCTTCAAAAACCCGCTCGGCTGTTTTCCAGGCAATTGAACTCTCATCAAGTGCACCAAAAATAATTCCTCTTTTACCTTTTAATAAATTGTGTGACATTTTAATTATAAATTAAAGATGATTATACAAGCCGTAAAGATAACAAAACGACCTAAACAGCAACATATCAAAATACATTTTAGTGTTTAATTATACAATAAAGACTTTGCATGTGTTAAAGCCGAATCCGAAATACTCTTACCTCCTATCATTTCTGCAATTTCTTGCACACGTTCCTCTTCACTTAATAGTTTAAGCTGTGTAATTGTCGTGTTATCTATGTCTTCTTTATATACCTTATATTGACTTTGACCATTGGCAGCTATTTGTGGTAAATGAGTAATACTAAGCACCTGTAAGTTTTTACTCATATTCATCATTAAATCTGCCATTTTATGAGCTACTTCTCCCGACACTCCCGTATCTATCTCATCGAAAATAATAGTTGGTAATTGCGCATATCGTGAAAGAATTGCTTTTATGGCTATCATAATTCTTGACAACTCTCCTCCTGATGCTACCTTTTTTAACTCCCCAAAAGAGCCTCCTTTATTGGCAGAAAACAAAAATTCTAAGTTTTCTTTTCCGTTAGAAAAATAGTTTTCTTGCAAATCCAGCGAAGCACTAAATGAAGCATTAGGCATCCCGAGAGATTTAAGTATATTTTCTAATTCTTCGATCAATTTAGGAAGTGCTTTTTTTCTTTTATCATGAATCTTTACGGCTACCTTATCCAACTGGGATTTAATCGTTACAATCTCTTCTTTAAGCACTTCAATATCTTCTGTAAGTGATTCTGTTTTAGACACCTTTTCTTGAAGTGATTCTGTGATAACGATAAGCTCTTCTACATTGGCAACAGAATGCTTAACCTGCAGGTTATGTATAAGTTCTATTCGTTTATTTAGTTCTTCTAATTGTTGAGGATCTGCCTCTAGTTTTTCTAGTTCATTCTGCAATGACAGATGTACATCATCTAATTCTATGTATATACTTTGAATTCGATCCGAAAGTTCTTTAAGAGTACCTGAATACGACTCTATTTTTGAAAGATTAGCTTTTACTGTATTTAATTGATCAGAAACTCCAATTTCTTCTGAAGATACTATCCCAAGAGATCCCGACAGTCTCTCCTGAATCTCTTCGATATTATTGAGCTTCTCATATCGTTCCTCTAGTTCTTGAAGTTCTTTGGGTTTCAACTTAGCTTCTTCTAATTCTTTTAATAAAAAAGCATTATAGTCGTACTCTTTATTAAATTCTTCCTGGCTAGTAATTAAGCCATGTACTTCTTTTTCTTTTTCTTTTAGTAATCCAAGTCCACGTTTATAGGATTCAATTTCGCGATGGGTTTCTGCTAATGCATCTAAGACTTTAAATTGAAAATCGTTTGTAGTAACTTCTAATGTTTGGTGTTGACTATGAATATCTATCAATTTAACACCAAGTGCAGCCAATGATTGTAAGGTTACCGGAGTATCATTTACAAAAGCTCTTGATTTACCTGATGGTAAAATTTCTCGCCTGATAATAGTCTCGTTTTCATAATCGAGTCCTTCTTGTTCAAAAAGTGCAGTAAGGTCGTATTGACTGATGTCGAAAACCCCTTCGACAACACATTTTTGTGAACTATCTTTTACACTACTAAGATCGGCTCTTTTACCAAGCAATAACCCCAAAGCTCCTAACAACAAGGATTTACCCGCACCTGTTTCTCCGGTAATAGTGATTAAACCAGAATCAAACGATACTTGTAGCTGTTCTATTAAAGCGAAGTTTTTTATAGAAAGACCTCTAAGCAAAGGATAGGTAATTTTATTGTTTAAAAGGTAAAGATACTATAGTTTTAAAAAGATTTTATGTGTTTTCAAAAAGAGTTTTCTAAAACTTTATATCTTTCCAGTTGTCTGTATATGTTGGTGCAATTTTATTGAGTATTTGCACAGTCTCTGCAATGTTAACCGAAGGTCCTCCAGAAAGAACACTTGATATCTCATCAGCTTTGGCATCAAAAAACACTCTCATTAAATAAGAATTGGGTCTCCTGTTATGCATTTCCTGAAGAGAATTCATTGCTTCTGTAATCGTTTCTTTCCCTTGTTTTAAATTATTATGCATCACATCTAACCCTTCTCTATGATAAGTATACATTGCGGATCTATATCCATCAAAAGTACCAGAAAGCATATCATCATTCAATCTAAATCTACTTTGGGTACCGTCTTGTGCATTCCACCCTAATGTGTTACTTCCTTGGGCATTACCAACAATATTTTTTGCTTCTTCAAAATATTTACCACCACCATTTAATTCAAACGAATCGGCATCTACTCCAAGAATTGTATATAAATAAAATGCAATTACAGAAATGAGGTTAGATTCATAACTATTAGGATTATAATTTAAAGGCTGAAACTCTAAATAGTTAAAATTGAATTGTTTATCATTAACATTGAAGATTGTAGTCGCATAATTAGATCCAAATACAGGGCGTGAAGCTTGCACTTGTACCGTTGCAGAAAAATCATCATTATCATACGTCGCTATGGTAATAAAAAAACTACAGTTTATTCGTTCTTCGGTACGATAATCAACGTTAGTCCATTTTGTATTATTAATAAATTCAGTTAGAGCACGCTCTAAGGTCTTAAATACTTGCAGGTTAGGATTTCCTGTTTGCTCTGCGTTAATTGCCACCTGGGCATTAAATTCCTGGGCGTTAAGATTAAAACCAAATGTAAGTAATATAACTAGTAAGAATCTATACATTTCTTAGCGTATTAATTTCGTTGAATATATCTTGAGCAACTGCTGCTTTAGTTTTTAGTTCAAACGCTTTAATCTCAAATTTATGATTAATCAAACTTACTTTATTTGTCTTTCCTTTGAAACCTGCTCCTTTGTCATTAAGAGAATTTAGAACTATTAAATCTAAATTTTTATTTTTTAGTTTATTTTTAGCATTTTCTTCTTCATTATCTGTTTCTAAAGCAAAGCCAACCAAAAATTGATTTTTCTTTTCGACTCCCATCCATTTAAGAATATCTTGTGTTCTCTCTAAATCTATCGAAAACGCAGTGTCTGCTTTTTTAATCTTTTGATCAGATACATGTTTAGGCCTATAGTCGGCCACTGCAGCTGATGCAATTGCAATATCGCAATTATTATAATTAGAAACTACGGCATGATACATATCTTTTGCACTAACAACATTAATCACATTAACAAAGCTATGATCAACTTTAAGTGATGATGGGCCTAAAATCAGATCCACCTGTGCTCCCAGATTTGCGGCTGCACATGCTAGTTCGATCCCCATTCTACCACTAGAATGATTTCCAATAAACCTAACCGGGTCAATTGCTTCGTAGGTTGGGCCAGCAGTAATCAATACTCTTTGTCCTTTTAACGGAAGTTTACTTACAATATCCTTCTCTACGAAATCAACAATAGCTTCTGGCTCTGCCATACGACCTTGACCCACTAAACCACTTGCCAGTTCTCCTGATTCTGCCGGAATCATGATATTGCCAAATTCTTGTAATTTCTTAAAAGTTTCGTGCGTAGAAGGGTGTTTATACATATCCAGATCCATTGCCGGAGCGAAATACACTGGGCATTTTGCAGATAAGTAAGTAGCAAGCAACAAATTATCACTATTACCTGTTGCCATTTTGGATAATGTATTGGCTGTAGCCGGGGCAATAATCATAAAATCTGCCCACAATCCCAGATCTACATGGTTATTCCAGACTGCATTTTCATCTTCTTGGTCATAAAAAGATGAATGTACTGGGTTTTTGGATAGTGTAGATAATGTAAGCGGTGTTATAAAATCTTTGGATGCAGGTGTCATTACTACTTTTACTTCGGTACCAACTTTAATGAATAAACGCACTAAACCTGCTATCTTGTATGCAGCAATACCAGCGGTGACACCTATTAAAATTTTTTTACCGCTTAAAACAGACATAGATTTATAAAGATTCTGTGTCCGTTTTTGTATTTCTATGATAGATTTTATCCTCTAACCATTCTTGTACCGCTAAGGCGTGTGGTTTTGGTAATCTCTCATAGAATTTAGAAACTTCTATTTGCTCTTTATTTTCAAAGATTTCTTCTAAGCTATCATTATACGTAGCAAATTCATCTAATTTTTCAAGAAGTTCTTTTTTAATATCCGTATTAATCTGAGTTGCTCTTTTAGATATTATAGAAATCGCTTCGTATATATTATCTGTTGGTTGATCGATACGGTTTTTATCAATTGTAGTAGTATTTACCGGAGCATTACTTTTTTTCAAATCCATCTTCTACTTTATTTTCTGTTTATATTGTTCTAATCGTGACTTTATATCCTCTGCTATTTTTTCTGCTTTCTCTGTATACTCGCCCGATTTATAATACTTTTTATAATTATTATAATATCCTTGAGTGATTTCAAGACGTTCTTTCACTAAATCCTCATAACTACCAATAGCTAAAAGATATTCAGATTCTAATTTGTAATATAACACTTTTTCTCTGTAAGGTGACCCAGGATAGTCTACCAGATAATTATCAAAAGTCGAAATAGCTACTTTATAATTTTGTCTATGGTGATATTGCTTGGCTATCTCGTATGCCTTTCTTTCTTTTTTCTCTCTAAGTTCGGCAACTAAAGTATTAGCCTCTGCTAACCTTTCACTTTCTGAAAATGTGTTGATAAACGACTGCAACTTTTCTATAGCTGTGGTTGTCTCGGTCTGATCCAAACTATACCTAGGAGATAGCTGGTAATAACTTTTTGCACTTTTAAATGCTGCTTCTTCTTTTTTATCACTGTTAGGATACGATTTTACAAATCTCTCAAACTGATATCCAGCCAGGTAATAATCTTCTAATTGGTAATATGTATCTGAATAATAGTACATTATTCTTTCGGCTTGAGGCTTACCTCTATACTGCGGAACGATTTGTTCAAAAATCCTTAATGCTTTTTTATACTTACCCTCTTTATACAACCCTTCGGCCATTTTATATTTAGGAGAAAGATCATCATTCCTAAGTACTTTTTGGTACTCACTACACGATCCAAAGGTTAACACAAAAATTAGTAAATACAATAATCTCTTCATAGCTTAAAAAACATCGTGCAAAAATATGCATTTCTGCGGTATTACAAAAACTTTAGCCCATCAATTCGCCTGTCTTTATTTATCCCCATTTAATCGTTAGATAAATATGACAAAAATAACTTCAAAATACGATTGACTTTAGAACACTTTAATAACTATACATTTGAAAGGTTGTTGCAGAATACATCATATATACATTCAAAAAAAAGAAACTTTATGACTTATCTGGCTGATTAGTATATGTTTTATCCAATTTATTATGATCAAGAATAGTATAGCCATTATCATCATAATAGAATGCAGGAACAAAACCATGACCTTCTTTAATGTTTTTTAACACATATGAATGAACTTGATGGACCTCCTGGTTAAAAGACTCATCATAATAACTGACCAATATCAATACTTCCCCATTTAATTGCGACAACATTCCTCTATCAAACTCTTGTAACGGACTTGATTCGTCTATTGCATGAACAATAGTCCATGTAGTGGGAAGATACGTAATCGAATTACGTTCTAATTTAAGTTTATAAAAACTATTGACATATTTTTCATTTTCATCTTCTTGAGACAAAGTAAGCGTAGCTTCTATTTTGGGATGAATCATGACGTTTGCACTTTTACTCATTAGTCTAAACATAATCGAATCTACCCCATTATGCTTTTTTAGAAGCATACTACTACTAAATCTAATGTTTGCTCTAGGCCTTGAAAACCTCCCGTATAACAATCCCGTGATAAAAGAAAAGCTAAGCAACCCTATCATGGCTTCGAATGACGATATAATACCAAATAACATTCCTTTAGGAGCCATAGCCCCGTAACCTACTGTAGTTATTGTTTGCGCCGAAAAAAAGAAGGCATTAAGAAAATCGGTAAAAACACTTCCGGTTGGCTCTATAATATTAGATATACCCAGAATGGTGTAAATAACTGCAAACAAGGCATTGATTAAAGTAAACCCTAGCACAACCCATAAAAAGAATTTCCACCAACTGATACTTATTAGGTATTCATAACTTTCTGATAGAGAACTAGGCCTATTAACATGCGTAATATTAAAAGAACCATCAGAATTAATAAAACGCTTTGCGTGTTTATTTGATGATTTTCCTATTCCCGGGTCTTTTATTTTTTTAGCCATGAAGTTTGAAAACTATTAATTTTCAATAAATGCTTTTATTTTTTTTGCTAAATCCTGAGAAACAGGTATTAATGGCAAACGAAGATTATCTTCACAAATACCTTTTACCTTCAAAATATTCTTTATCCCTGCAGGATTTCCTTCTTCAAAAGCATACTCTATAATTGGTAAAAGTGTATACAGTATATTAAATGCTTTTTCAGTTTCACCGGACAATCCCAATCTAATCATCTCTGAAAATTCTTGAGGAAAACCCTGACCTATAACACTAATCACTCCATCTCCTCCAGCAGCTACCGCTGGCAATGCTAATGTATCGTCTCCAGAAACAACTAAAAAACCTTTGGGTTTATCTTTAATAATTTTCAATACTTGAGTAAAATCCCCAACTGCTTCTTTGATTCCAACTATTTTATCTAATTGCGCTAAACGCAATGTTGTATTTGCCGTCATGTTAGTTCCTGTTCTCGAAGGAACATTATACAATATAACAGGGATAGGAGTATGATCGTTTATTGTTTTGTAATGCTGATAAATACCTTCTTGATTTGGTCTATTATACATTGGCACTACCGAAAGTATAGCATCAAAACCTGACAAATCAGTTTCTTCTATTTCTTTAAGGATAGCAGCAGTATTATTACCCCCGATCCCTATCACCAAAGGCAATCTTTTATCATTTACATCTACGATATGCGCTACTAATTTTTTTTTCTCCTCTTTAGAAAGTGTAACCGATTCTGCAGTAGTACCTAATACCACCAGATATTCTACATTACCTTCGACACAATGATTCACTAGTGATGTAACTCCTTGATAATCTATAGAACCATCTTTATTAAATGGAGTAGCTAATGCCACACCTGTCCCTCTAAGAAAACCACTCATACTATATAATCTGTAAAATTTTTAAATATTTCTTAAGTTCTGATATAAAGAGATTGGTATCATTTGTTGTATCCCCTATAATCAAATCATTTATTCGATTATCTACCTCTGCAAAACCAATTTTTAGCTTTGCTTTAGAAGCAATGGCAACATAATTCAACTCGAGCTTACCTTCCTCATAAAAGTTGATCAATACATCATAATCTTTACGTATAAAATCTTGCAACACTCCATTCTTTATTGACCCATTAACTGCAAAACTTTTATCATTATAAAAGATAACATCCTTATCATCTTCAATATCTTTATCTTCTTTGTACCCTATTATTTTTAAATTTTCTCGTGCAACTCCTAATTCATTTGCCAACTTTATTATCGACTGTATATTAATTGAATACGATGCGTCAACAAGTATTGCAAGGGTTGTAAGGGTAGAAATATCCTGAGAAGAAGAATCTCTTCTCTTCAAATGAGTATCAATACTTTTTTTTATTGCATTTCTTTTAAGACCCTTTAAAATCATTTATAAAAAAGATTAAGAAGCCACAAATGTAGCTATTTTACAATTTAAAATCACCTTGACAGCTTCAAGAATAAACAGAAAAATTACTGTGTCCAAGATTACTTATCCTAGTTGCTAACCTTTCTTTAATATTTTCATCAAAATACCAAGTCACATAACTTAAAGGAATCACCTGAATTCCAACACGATATAAACAATCTACTAATTTTTCTTCAAGATTTTCAAACTTAGAAGAAAAGAAAATTTTTATTAATTGTTTAAATAAAGAACAAAATTGACAAGAATATAAAGTATAAATAACTGGTTGTAACCGTTATTATTTCATTAAACTAAACTCTAAAAATATTTTCTATTTGAAAGCTCTTTATTTATAAGTTTTGTTTCCACAAAAAACCTAGTAAAAAAATAGAGGCTCGATATTTCTGCAATATTAATAAGAACAGTAAATACTTTAGAATAATAGTACAGTTCATTTATACCAAGAAGAGCATTCACAAACAATGCACAACAAGCAGATATAAAGACATATATTGATTTCTCATATCTATTAGAAATATAAATAAAAAAGCTAACGACAAAGAACAAAAACATACTTAACAAAACTACAACGACGCCAATCAATGAACTGCTAATGGCCGGCAAAGCTATTTCTGAAATAGACAGTATTAGATATATGATTAAAACTATACTTATTATCGACTGTGGTGAAATTAATGTATGTAATCTTATATCATCTTTTTTTATAAACCTTTTTAACAAAAACACACTTAACAGGTAATATATACTAATAAGAAATGCTATAACATCGTAATATTTTACAAAATCGATATACACAAAAATATTAGTTACTGTAATTGCAATCATACTTAAAGGAAACAAAACATTAACCTTTTCAACCGACTGAACATACAAAACTATAAGAGGTATGACTATAAAAGGTTTACTATACAAAAGTAGTTTTTTATCAAAAAAAACTGCCACGCAAATAACGGTCAAAAAAATAAGGAAGAAAGACAAGTATGGTATGGTATTTTTTTTCAAGAAACTTTAAAAATTATGACATAGAATCGGCAAAACACAAATCCACAAATAAAACGTACTTATTATTAAAAATACACCTCTTCCTTTAGCTCCATATCTCTGTTCTTGGTTTCAATAAAAAAGCTAGTAAAAAAATAGAGGCCGGCAATTTCTGCAATATTAATAAGAATAGTAAATACCCTTGTATAATAATACAATTCATTTATAGCTAATAGTGCATCCACAAATAATGTACAACACGCAGCTATAAATAAATAAATTGATTTTTCGTATCTATCGGCTACATAAATAAAGAAACTAACAGCAACAAACAAAAGAACACTTATAACTATTATAGCGACCGACCCCAGTGAGTTTCCAACTTTTGGTAAAGCTAATTCTGTAATAGTATATATTAAATAAGTAATCAAAATCGTACTTACAACTACTGGCAGCGACACTATTCTATTAAGCTTAATATCATCCTTAACAATGTAGTCTCTCAATAAAAAAATACATAGCACATAGAATGATGAGATCAGTAAAGCGATACTATCGTAATATCTTATAAAATCAATATAATTAAAAATATCAGTGATAGCAATCACAAGCATACTCAAAGGAAATAAAAGATTGACTTTTTTGACATGTACTAAATATAGTACAATAAGAGACATAGGAACAATTGGTTTACTATATACCAACAACCATTTATCTAAAAAAATAGCTATAAAAACCACTATCGCAAAAGCACAGTAGAATAATAAATATGTAATGTTTATTTTTTTCAATAAATTTTAATAATTAACAAAATAAAAATCATCAATATAAAACATGTAAGGTTTTAAAAATAGTCTTCTTCATTTGCCACCAGTTTATGCTGTTCCATAAAAAATTTTATTAAAAAGAACTGCCCAAAAATCTGCAAAAGAGTAGTAATTACGAAAAATATATCTATAGAAACATATAACCTATTTAGAGCTGCAACAATATTAACAATTAGAAAACAAGATGCAGCTACCATTAAAGAATAACTAACTACAGTTTTACTGTTTAAATAAATATAGTAACAAACCCCTATAAATAAAGCAAAACAAAAAATAAGCATCACAAGAACTAAAACATGATTATTAACGCGAGGCAAAATCAATTGTGCAACCGAAAATAAAACATAAGCAATTAAAACCATTGATATCACCAACTGCAATGTAAACACCTTTTTTAAGCTAATCTTAATTAACTGCAAACTTTTCCATAGGATAAAAATATTAAGAGCATAATATATGGAAAGTAAAATATTTAAAATTTCAAAATTCCCCAAATAGTCTCGTAAGAACAGTACTTCACAAACTAAACTCAACAATAGGCTAATCAAAACTAAATAGTTCTTATGTTCTGCATTTGCAATATAAAGCAACCCAAGAGCTATAATTACAGGTGGTTTAAAATAGATAATCATACTACTATTAAAAATAGAAGCCAACAAGGTTAACAGACCTGTGAAGTAAAATAACCAGTATGTAAACTTTCTTATTCTCAAATATGTATTTTTAATTAAAAACCTTCAAATTCTTCTGATTTAAGCGTTAGAGATTTTGTGATCATATAATTGACTAAAAAAACAACAGCTAAGGGTTCACATATTAGCATCAACACCTTTAATTCTTGCGATTGCAAATAAAATTTATCCAACAATAACATGAAGTCACTAAACGCAAAATTTAGCATCGACAAAAAAAACCAAAGCGATTTTTCTGATCGTATATTTATATAGTGCATTGCTCCTACTATTAGCAAAATATACAATAATAATAAATTAAGAAAACCTAACAGATACAACTCCCCCATTTGATCTTTTATAGATACGTATGCCATAAAAAAAATCAGGGTGTACAAAGAACTACCTAGCACTAATGTAAATACATCTCTACTGTTATATTTAAATGATTTATGATTATAATATAAAAAATAAAAAAGCAAGAAATAAGCTATAATATGTCCTATCATCTGAAACCCAATTACTTCATTAATAGTAAAAAAAACTATTAACTCTTCGATTAAAAAGGTTAATAGAACTATAACATGAAAAAATCTTACTCTTTTTGTGCTTACAAAGTAAAGCACAGTAATTAGTACCGAGAGAATCATATTGGAATATAGGCACACTATATAATTTCTAAATACGAAACCAAGTACTTGTGATATGATCAAAAAGGAAATAACAAGTTTTAGTAATTTCTCTCCATTCATTATTTTTTTATACTCAAGGATTAATCTTCATTAATTCTGAGTAATACCCGCAAACAGATAGTGTGATTTTCTCAACACAATATAGGGAATTAAAAACAATTAAAAGTTCTTAACCAACTTTCAATCGAACTATATATTTTTCATTTTCAAGGAAATGGGGCTGGCTATTTTGAATTGCACGAGGAAAAAAACGGCTAATAACTGGTAAATCGAATTTATGATTTCGAATTCGATAGAGGGTATATAAAACCTATTAAGGGCAAAACAAGTATCACTTACGACAAAATTTAAGATTGCGATTAGAAACCATAGTGATTTTGCCGATCTTATATTGACATATTGAAAAACTGCCCCTAATAAAAGTAAATATAATATTACCAAATAGCTCACTCCATATGGCTTTATACCCCCCATTGCTTGATAAGTCATAGCATAAATTTCATAGGCTATATAGGTCCACGCTATAAAAAACACAACTAAGTAGACTATATCGGTGACTCCATAATCAATTGGTTTATGATTTTTGTATAAGTAATAAAATAGAATCAAATAGCAGAATGTATAGCTTAAAAGCACATAGATAAAACCATTGCCTATATCAGTTAATAAAAAGATATCTCCTAAAAAACATAATACTAATACGATCAAAAATATACCATCCGGTTTTTTTACATTAAACCAATACAACATAAAAAACAACGGTACCGTCATTGGCTTTACATAAAGCTCTAAAACAGGTAATTGTAAAGCGGTGCTAATAACACATAGCGCACTTGTAATCAATAATAGTATTTTAATAAGTGTCCTTATTTTCATGTAATTTTATCAAGAAAATCGTCTTCACTAATAATAGGAATCTCCAACTTACTTGCCTTCTCTAACTTACTTGGTCCCATATTTGCCCCAGCAACAACAAAAGAGGTTTTGGACGATATAGAACTAGAAATTTTGCCCCCATTATCTTCTATCATTTTTTTCAATTCATTACGAGATATTTTTTCAAACACCCCAGAAACCACAAATGTTTGTCCGTTTAAAGTATCGGTTTGATTAGCCAATTTATCTGCCGAAATTTCTAGTTGAACTCCATATTGCTTTAATCTATCTACCAGAAGTTTATTCTTCTCAGAGTCAAAGAATTCTTTTACACTCTGTGCTATTTTAATTCCTATTTCATCTACATTTACCAATTCTTCTTCGGTAGCAGTAACAATAGCGTCAATGTTTTTATAATGTTTTGCAAGTTTTTTAGCGACGGTTTCACCTACATATCGAATTCCCAAAGCAAACAATACTCTTTCAAAAGGTATTTCTTTTGATTTTTCTATTCCGGCAATAAGGTTTTCTGCACTTTTCTCTGCCATTCTCTCTAAAGGAATAACTTGTTCTTTTTTTAACTCATAAAGGTCGGCATAATTTACAATCAGTCCTTCATTAACAAGCAACGCTACCGTCTCTCCGCCTAATCCTTCAATATCCATAGCTTTACGGGAAATATAATGTTGTATTCTACCAATTATCTGAGGCGGACAACCTTCATAATTCGGGCAGTAGTGTTGAGCTTCTCCTTCTTTACGTATTAACGCTGTATGGCACTCGGGGCATTGACTAATGTATTGAGTAGGCACCGAATCGGTGGTTCTTTTTTGAAAATCTACCCCTATAATTTTAGGGATAATCTCCCCTCCCTTTTCTACAAAAACGGTATCCTTTTCACGTATATCCAACTTTTCAATCTGATCCGCATTGTGTAATGAAGCTCTTTTTACGGTAGTACCGGCAAGCAATACTGGTTCAAGATTTGCTACCGGAGTAATTGCACCAGTTCTACCCACTTGATATGTAATTTCACGAAGTACAGTAACAGCTTGTTCTGCCTTAAACTTATAAGCCATAGCCCATCTTGGTGCTTTAGCGGTATATCCCAGCTCTTCTTGTTGCTGAATGTTATTTACTTTAATTACTACGCCATCTGTTTCATAAGGTAGATCATGTCGGTGTTCATCCCAATACGCTACAAAATCCAGTACTTCATCAATAGTATCTACCTTTTTAGATTCAATAGGCACCTTAAACCCCCATTCTCTAGCTTTTTCTAGGCTCTCGAGTTGACTTACAATCTTTAATCTATCCCCAATGATATTGTATAACAAACAATCAAGAGGTCGTTTTGCGACTTCACTGCTGTCTTGTAATTTTAAACTGCCAGAAGCTGTATTTCTAGGATTCATATAAGGTTCTTCTCCTGCAGCAATCCGTTCCTGATTCATCTTAGCAAACCCTTCATATGGCAAAACAATCTCCCCTCGTATGTCAAACTTGGGAGGAAAATCACCCTTTAGTTTTAAAGGAACAGATTTAATAGTCTTTATATTGGTCGTTACATTATCTCCCTGGATACCATCACCCCTGGTAACAGCCCTAACCAGCTCTCCTTCTTCGTAGGTTAGACTAATAGATGCACCATCATACTTAAGCTCGCAAGTATAACTCACCTCCCCGTCTACCATTTTTTTGATACGTTTTTCCCAATCAAGCAGATCTTCTTTCGAATATGAATTATCCAAAGAATACATTCTATGGTCATGAACCACAGTTTCAAAATTTTTGGTCACCTGACCCCCAACTCTAAGTGTTGGCGAATTAGGATCGTAAAATTCGGGATGTTTTTCTTCTAAAACTTGAAGTTCTTTGAGCATTACATCAAATTCGTAATCGCTTATTACTGGCGCATCTAACACATAGTAATTATAATTATGTTGCCTTAGATCTTCTCGTAATTGATTGATTTTTTGTTCTGTAGTCATGTATTAAAATCGAGTTTTCAATTATTCACACAAGTTGATTTCCCTCCCTACCTTCACATCGGAACATTCTTCTTTTGAAGAAGAGAGACTAAAAATTATTGTATAAATCGTAATTCTAACTTCGTAATTTGTAATTCGTAAATTAATTTATGTTCTTTCTGGTTTTAACCATTTTGGCACTTGCACAGGTTTAAAAGTTTTCATTTTTTCTAATAAACGGTCTATATCATCATCAACAAGAAGTAGTTCATAATTTTCCATTTTTAAGAATCCTCTTCTCACCATGTTTTCTAACAATCCCAAAAGGTGATCATAAAACCCGCCAATATTTAAAAGACCGATTGGTTTTTGATGCAACCCCAGTTGCGACCAGGTTATGATTTCGAAGAGCTCTTCTAAAGTACCAAACCCTCCAGGTAATGTAATAAACCCATCACTAATCTCATGCATTTTCATTTTTCTTTCATGCATATTGTTCGTAGTAATCAATTCACTTAACCCTTGATGAACTACTTCTTTCAATTTAAGAAACTCTGGAATTACACCAATCACTTTTCCTTTATGTGTCATGGTACCCTTAGCCACTTCTCCCATAATTCCAATTTTGGCAGCCCCATACACCAAGGTGATGTTTTTTTGCGCAAGCTTCTCTCCCAGTAGAAATGCTTCAGAGATTACTTTGGTATCATTACCTTCGCTGCTTCCGCAAAACACACAAATTGAATCTAAATTATTCATATCTCATATTTTAGTTTATACGTGCACGTATCATTCGCATATTATTATTCAGATCTTTACGCAATATAACCGATCCAAAACCTGAAGTTTCAATCATGTATTTGGTTTCTAAACCCAAATATTGGTTAATCTCGAAATACAATGATCCTTCGGCGTTTAAACCTTTTTTAGCTAATTCAGTGATCTTTTTATAAAAAACAAGAGGATTATTATCGTCAACAAACAATGCCTCAGACGGCTCATTGTTTAGAACATTCGGTTTCATCTCTTTTTTTTCCAACGCTCTAACATATGGAGGGTTAGACACAATCACATCAAAATTTTGAGGTAAATCATCCATTTTTAAAATATCGGCATGAATAAACGTTACCTCTACCTGGTTTTTGTTCGCATTGTCTTTTGCAACTTTAAGCGCTTTTTCTGAAAGATCAATAGCATATACTTGTGTTTCAGGTAAATTTTTAGCTATGGCAACAGCGATACAACCACTACCGGTACCGATATCTAAAATACGAATTTGTTTTTTTGTAATACTTTGATCTTTTATAACCCAATCTACCAATTCTTCGGTTTCTGGTCTTGGGATTAAAACATGTTGGTTAACATTAAAATCCAATCCAAAAAAATTAGTTTGACCAATAATATATTGTATGGGTTCGTGTTTTTCTAATCTTTTTGTTGCATCTCTAAAACTTGTAATCTCAATCTCTGAAAGTGTTTTATCTAAGTTTATCGCTACATCTACTCTGCGCATGCCCAAAAAGCTATCAGAAAGCAGGTAAAAAAACGACAATACTTCTTCTGGATCGTAGATTCCTGATAGAGAATTTAAAAAATTAGCCCTTAGGTCTTTTATATTCAATTTGAAGTCCGTTTTCTATTATAGATCTTTTATCATCCATGCTTGGCAGCTATAATGCCCAGTATCCCCCACAGGACCTTCTAAATCCGTAAAACCTACTTTTTTATACAATTTTCTTGCGGCTTTCATATACGGCATGGTTTCTAAATAACACTTAGTAAAACCTTGCTCTTTGGCAAAGTCAAGGCAAGTTTTTATCATTCTATACCCTAACCCTTTCCCTCTGGCAATAGGTAAAAAATACATTTTCTGAAGTTCACAAGTGTCTGATTTTCCATTCTCTAATGGAGCAATTCCTGCGCCACCAATAATCACACCTTCCTCTTCTACCACAAAATAAGATCTATTATTTATATCGTATGTTTCATACATCATATCAAGAGCCTCATCTTCAAACACTGTTCCTACTTTAGGAATTCCCATTTCGGTTAAAACCTCTCTAATTATCTGAGCAATCGTTTGATTATCTTCAGGCTTTATCTTCCTTATTTTTATTACCCCCATTATATTTTTAAATACTACTTTTGCCTTATCAATTATTTCAGATAAGAATATTCTTATGAACTACTTTTGGATAAAAGATCGCTTCTATTAAGGATACTGAAATATACGTCAAATCTAATCAGAAATCAATGAAGAAGTTTTTATTATTATTAACAATGTTTCTGCTTGTTACCAGCTGTTCTATTTCTAAAAAACCAGAATTTAAATACGTTGATAATCTTAAGGTTAAAAACATAGGTTTACGCAATATAACACTTAAAGCAGATGCTGTTTTTAACAACCCAAACAATCTAAAGGGTAAACTCTCTATAGATGATATTCATGTTTTTGTTGATAACATAGATGTTGGTACTATTTCTTCTGAAGAGTTTGATGTCCCTGCCGAAAGTGAATTTGCCATTCCTCTAGAAGGCACTTTTTCTTTATCTAAAATATACGAGAAAAACAAAAATGGTCTCTTAGGAAGTGTTCTTAAGGTAATCCAAACCGATTCTCTTAACATACAATACAAAGGAAGTATCAGGTATCATTTAGGGAGTTTTTCTTATCCATACAAGATTGATAAAGAGCAAAAAATATCTTTACAATAAATTGACAACACACGAGAAATATATAAATCGATGCATTCAATTAGCCAAAAATGGCTTGGGTACCACCTATCCAAACCCATTGGTTGGTAGTGTTGTGGTTTATGATCATAAAATTATAGGTGAAGGCTGGCATTATCAAGCAGGAGAGCCTCATGCCGAAGTACATGCGATACGATCAGTTAAAGACCCTTCTCTATTAAAAGATGCAACAATTTATGTTAGCCTAGAACCCTGTAGCCATTATGGAAAAACACCCCCCTGCAGCGATTTGATTATTGAAAAAGGAATTAAAAAAGTGGTTATAGGCACCATAGATACCTTTTCTAAAGTATCTGGCACCGGAGTACAAAAATTAATGAGTGCTGGTTGCGATGTTACCGTTGGTGTTTTAGAAAAAGAATGTATCGATCTAAATAAAAGATTTTTTACTTTTCACAACAAAAAACGACCTTACATAATTCTTAAATGGGCTCAAACCCTAGATTGTTTTATTGCTCCCGAAACGAGAAACGATAGAGAACCTATTTGGATTACCAATACTGGTAGCCGACAATTGGTTCATAAATGGCGTGCAGAAGAACAAGCTATTCTTGTAGGCAACCAAACCGTCATCAAAGACAACCCTAAACTTACCGCCAGGGATTGGCCAGGGGTTAATCCGATTAGAGTTGCAATTGACCTATCTGGTAGAATACCTAAAGATTCTGCCATGGTAGACAAGACCAACCCCACTATACTAATTACTAAGGAAGAATTTAAAAAAGAGAGCAGTAAAAACCTTATTTATGAAGTGATTAATACAAGGGAGGGTACTTTACAAGAATTATGCACCATTCTTCATAAACACAAAATTCAATCTATCATTATAGAAGGGGGCACACACACGATACAATCATTTATTGATGAAAATCTTTGGGATGAAGCAAGAATTTTTGAAGGAAACACTACATTTGACAACGGCACAAAAGCTCCTATACTTAAAGGAAGTTTATATTCTGAAGAAAAAATCAAAGACGATACCTTAAGGATTTATCAAAATGATTAAAACGATAATTTTTGATTTCGGAGATGTTTTTATCAATTTGGATAAAACAGCTACACATAGAGAACTCTCTATGCTAGGGGATATTCAATCTCTCCAAAAAATACAGGAAATCAACAATGTATATGAGATTGGAAAAATTTCTACTTCAGAGTTTATTACTTTATTTCAAGAAGTATTCCCAAAAGCTACCGAAACCCAAATTATCAATGCGTGGAATTCTATTTTACTTAATTTTCCAAAACATCGATTAGAGTTTATTCAAAATTTAGCTTCAGAACGAAACTACCAACTCATCTTACTTAGTAATACTAACGAGTTACACATTAGTTGGGTTAAAGAAAATATTACATTTTACGAGCAATTTAAATCCTGCTTTGATGCTTTTTATCTTTCGCACGAAATCCATTTGAGAAAACCTGAATCTAATATTTTTGAATTTGTTCTACAAGAACATAAAATCCAGCCATCAGAAACCCTATTTATTGATGACACAAAAGAAAACACAGATGCTGCAGCCAAATTAGGAATCCATATTTGGAACAACAATCCCAAAACAGAAGATATCACAAACTTGTTTACCGTAAAATCCGATTTATTTTGATTTATTTAATCCTCAGTATTTTATCCTCAAGTTTAATTTTTGTAATCTTTAAACTATTTTCTAAATACAATGTAGATACACAACAGGCTATTGTAATTAATTATGTGGTAGCATCAATCTCAGGAATTATTGCTTATTCTGAGCCCATAGATATAGTTTCTATACCAAAAGAAGGGTGGTTCTATGGTGCTATGGCTTTAGGTCTAATTTTTATATCAGTATTCAATTTAATGGCTATTACTACTCAAAAAAATGGATTGTCTGTAGCGGCTGTAGCTACAAAAATGAGTTTAGCCATACCCATTGTTTTTGGGATCGTCGTATACCATGAAAGTACTGATGCACTAAAAATAATTGGGATTCTTATTGCTTTGGTAGCCGTATATATGACTTCAATGAAAAAGGCTGAAGGAATTTCTATAACCAAAGAAAATCTGATTTTTCCGCTATTGGTTTTTATTGGAAGTGGAATTATAGATACAAGTATTAAATTTTTCGAAACCAATTATGTAGCAGAAAACGATATTCCCATTTTTTCTGGTTCAATTTTTGGGTTTTCGGCAATCATAGGAATTTTCACATTACTATACAAGGCTGTAAAAGGTACTCTAAAGCTATCATACAAGAACATCATCGCCGGAATCGGGCTGGGAGTACTTAATTATTTCTCTATTTACTTTTTAATAAAAACATTACGATATGACAATATGGATAGTTCTACAGTATTTACAATAAACAATGTAGCTATACTTTTGGTATCGACAATTGCAGGTATTATACTTTTTAGAGAACGATTAATACTTAAAAACTGGATAGGTATTACTTTAGCCATTATCAGTATTATCTTTGTAGCCTTCTCCATATAACCCAGATTGATTGGAAATAAAAGATACATATAAAACAATTGAGACTCCTGGAGACGAAGTTCTTTTTAAGGATAGAAACAGTAAGTTTTTCGGATATACATTCCCGGTTTCTACCGAAGAGCAAGTGAAACAATGTATTGAAGACCTAAAGAAACAACATCACTCGGCCAGACATTGGTGTTATGCGTGGCAAATAGGATCAGAACATAGTAGATATCGTGTTAATGATGATGGCGAGCCTTCGAATTCTGCAGGCCAACCCATTTACGGACAAATTCAATCTTTTGAAGTTACTAACCTGTTAATTATTGTTGTACGATACTTTGGCGGTGTAAAACTAGGGGTTGGAGGCTTAATCAATGCCTATAGAACCACTGCTCAATTAGCATTAGAAAGCTCAAAAATTGTAGAAAAAACAATTAACATCAACTTTGTTGTTTCTTTTGAATACAAGGATATGAATAAAGTAATGCGTATTATTAAAGAAAATAATATAAAAATCACAAATCAAGAGCTCGAATTGAAATGTAATGTATATATTTCGGTTAGAAAAAAAATTGCCGACAAAATAAAAGACGTTTTTTCCCCGTTGTATGAAATAGAAGTCAAAAAGTTAGAAGATTAATAACTTTTAATTTTTTCGATTAAGTAAGAGGGACACGGAATAGGCTTTCTTGTTTTACTGTCAACAAAAACTAATGTCGCAGAAGCTGTTGTTAATGATTCACGATTTTCATTGAAAATTTCAAAATCAAAAATAATTCGAGCTGTAGGAATTTTCCTTAATGAAGTTTTAACAGTCAATTCATCATCGAAGAAAGCAGATTTAGTAAATTTAAAGTCTAAAGTAAACACCGGAAGCATAATGCCATTTTCTTCCATTGATTTATAAGAAATACCCAATCGGGATAACCAATCAATTCGTGCTAACTCTAAGTACTGCGCGTAGTTGCCATGGTGAACAACTCCCATTTGATCAGTTTCTGAATATCTTACTTTTAGAATAGTTTCTGAAGTGATTGGCATAAAACAGAATATTATAAATTATAAACGTTATTAAAAGTAGTACTATCAAATTATGCAAAAAAAATAATTAAAATTCAACCCCCAAATCGTTTTTTTTTTACATTTTTTGTTCACATATTTGTCATGCAAAAACAGTAAGGAGTTTTTCAACAATTTCTTTTTAGTAACTTAACCAAAGTAAACCTAACTATAGGAATGAATGTAACCGCGCAATCAGTTTGGGATAATTGTCTATCTTTTATAGAAGATAACATCACTCCACAAGCTTTTAAAACCTGGTTTGAACCAATTAAAGCTGTAAAGCTTACAGATGGCGCTTTAAGTATTCAAGTCCCGAGTAAATTTTTTTATGAGTGGCTGGAAGAGCACTATGTTAACCTGCTCAAAGTTTCTCTAACTCGTGAATTAGGAGAAACAGCAAAACTGGTTTATGTTATTAAGATGGAAAACACATATGGTAATAAAAAACCATTTACCGAAAAAATACCGAGCTCTAATCGCACTTCCGTTAACTCTCAAGAAGTTGACGTCCCAATAAAAAGTAAAAACCCAGAGCTTAAAAATCCTTTTGTCATCCCCGGAATACGAAATGTCAAAATAGAATCTCAACTTAATCCAAGTTATAATTTTGAAAATTTCTTAGAAGGAGACTCTAACAGATTAGCTCGATCTGCTGGTATGGCTGTTGCAAATAAGCCCGGAGGAACATCATTTAACCCTTTACTTATTTTTGGTGGTGTTGGTTTAGGAAAAACACACTTAGCACATGCTATTGGTGTTAACATTAAGGACAATTATCCAGAAAAAACTGTGCTTTACATTTCTGCAGAAAAGTTTACACAACAATATATAGAATCTGTAAAAAAGAATAATAGAAATGATTTCATTCATTTTTATCAAATTATAGATGTACTTATCGTTGATGACATCCAATTGTTATCTGGTAAAGCCGGCACACAGGATGTATTTTTCCATATATTCAATCATTTACACCAGAACGGGAAACAAGTAATCCTTACCAGTGATAAAGCACCTGTAGACATGCAGGATATTGAACAAAGACTACTATCTCGTTTTAAATGGGGATTATCTGCAGAGCTACATCAACCAGATTTTGAAACAAGGGTCTCTATTATCAAAAACAAACTATATCGTGATGGTGTAGAAATGCCCGAAGAAATTGTTGAGTTTTTAGCAAATAATATAAAAACTAATATTCGCGAACTAGAAGGAGCAATTATTTCCTTGATCGCACATTCATCTTTCAACAAAAAAGACATTACTATCGACCTTGCGAAAGCCATAGTTGATAATTATGTAAAAAATACCAAACGAGAGGTTTCTATAGATTATATTCAAAAGGTAGTAAGTGATTATTTCCAAATGGATGTAGAAACGCTTCAATCCAAAACAAGAAAGCGACATATCGTACAAGCCAGACAACTTGCCATGTTCTTTGCCAAGAAGCTTACCAAAGCATCGCTAGCAAGCATTGGAACTCAAATAGGAAAAAGAGACCATGCAACTGTTCTGCATGCTTGTAAAACTGTGGATAACCTATCCTCTACCGACAAGCAATTTAGAAAATACGTAGAAGACTTAGGAAAGAAACTCACTTTATAATTTTTACTTAAAATGGAAATCAAAATCTTAATGGTATGCCTTGGCAATATCTGTAGATCTCCATTAGCCGAAGGGATTCTAAAATCAAAACTTGATTCAAATAAATATATTGTAGAGTCTTGCGGAACAAGCAATTACCACATCGGCGGTAAACCAGACAAACGCTCAATCGACATCGCAAAAAAGTACGGCATTGACATAAATGATCAAAGAGCAGCTCAATTTAACATAAACGACTTCAAAACTTATGATTTTATTTATGTTATGGACAACTCAAACTACCGAGATATCATTAAACTTGCAGATAATGACCATGACAAAAATAAAGTAATTCTTATTCTAGAAGAACTCTACCCTAACAAACAACTGGATGTTCCTGATCCATATTACGATAATGAACAAGGTTTTGAAAATGTATTTAAAATGCTCAATAAAGCCTGTGATAATATCGTTATAAAGCTAGAGCAACTTAGTTAACTTTTTCAGAAATAAAGTTTTTGTATATTTAAATTTGAATATAAAATACACAACCCTTTAAAACGTCTAAAATCAACCAAAAAGAACTAAACCAAAACTAGTTATAAAACAAACCTATGGAACTTAAACCCCTAGATCCCAAAGGAAAATTGTACTTAATCCCAACACGATTAGGTGACGATGTGCCTTTAGAAGTCCTGCCTATATCAATCAAAAAGGTACTAGAACAGGTAAATCATTACATTGTAGAAAACGAAAAACCCGCAAGAAGGTTTATAAAAAAGGTAAGCCCTAGCAAATCTCAGCGCTCTTTGATTATACACACAGTAAACAAATATACCGATACTTCAGAGATTCCCGGGTACTTAACTCCCTGTCTTAATGGAGAATCTATCGGATTATTATCAGATGCCGGATGCCCAGGAATAGCAGATCCTGGTGCCGAAGTAGTACGTATAGCCCACGAAAAAGAAATACAGGTTATCCCACTTGTCGGACCATCATCTATCTTGTTAGCTATGATGAGTAGCGGAATGAATGGTCAAAATTTTAGTTTTAGCGGCTATCTTCCAATCGATAAAAACGAAAGAAAATCGACTATTAAACACTTAGAAAAGACTTCTTTAGAAAAAAATCAAGCTCAAATCTTTATTGAGACTCCATATAGAAATGACAAAATGCATGCTGACCTTAAATCTATACTAAACGACAACACTAGGTTATGCATTGCCTGTGACATTACCCTTACCACAGAATACATTGTTACTAAAACTATTGCAGAATGGAAAAAAACAGAAGTTGACCTACACAAAAGACCAACTATATATATCATCCAAAGAGATTACTAAAAAATTATAGTACAACTTTCGCTTTTCGATTTGGCACCACAAAAGAAGTATCGTACCCTCCAAATCGCTTCATATAGTAGCGAACAGTTGTTCCAAACGCATCAGCAAAACCTTCAACTCCACCAGTTCGTAAATATCTTTTAACCGCATTTGGACCTCCGAGATGTGCTGCAGCAAGAATTCCAGACTCTGTTACCTCAACTCCATTCATGGTTTTACCAACAAACCACTTAATATCTCTTCGCAACACCCATTTATTTCTAGAAAGATAGGCATAAAAGGCTTTTTCCTGAAGTTTTGGATTCTTTAGAAACTCATTTCTACTTATACCTCTAACACCAATTAAATCCAAAGTACTTTTGCCGAACTGATATTTACCCATATATCCAAATTGGTTCACTACACCATAATCTCCACGAGATTCTTTAAATGCAACCGCTTCCTTAAACCCTAGATAAGATTTACCAAGCTCAGGAGAAACAAATGTGTTGTCATCCTCAATTTCATTAAAGTTAGGTGCAATGTAATATAAATCAAGCCCAGCAGTACTATAAGCGCTAAAATCTGATTTTTTTGTTGTCGTAAAACTCAACAAAAGTATTCCCCCAATTGTAAGTATTATAGATAAACTTATTATCCTTTTTATCATATAAAAAATTTCTAAGTAGCCATTAAAAAATGGTCCCATCTACTTAAATTTTTGCCGTGCAAATATACAATGTTTTTTGAAACTATGAAGAATGAAGTGTTAAAAAAATTATTTGACTGATTATCAGTTATTTAAGCAAAAAAATAAATGAAAAAAGAGCGAAAATCAGCAAAAATCTACTTAAAACCGACACTTAAACGTCAAATCAAGTGATTTGGTCGAACGAAACTATTCAAGCTCTTTAGGTAGTAATTAACAAAATAATTAGGATTTTGTTAATAAATTAGAGGCGTTTTATCGACAGAAATGTAATTCATCGAATTTTTCACTGCACTATGCAAGGGTTAATTTTAACGTCTAATTCCTTGCTTATTTACCCAATCTACATACTGTTTTTTATTTCGATTATGTTGACTTAGCGTTTTGGCAAATTTATGATATCCCATATTTTCTACATTAGCCACAAAAAAGTAGTAATCATGCTTTTCATAATTAAGAACAGCATCAATTGAAGAAATATCAGGCATCGTTATTGGCCCGGGAGGCAATTCTTTGTACATATATGTATTATATGGGCTATCCAACTCTAAATCTTTATACAAAACTCTTTTGATAACGGTATTCCAATCATTTCGATGATTCTTTATAGCATAGATGATTGTAGGATCGGCATCTAATTTCCAACCATTATTATACCTGTTCATATACACGCCAGCTACTCGTGGCCGTTCGTCAACCTTGGCCGTTTCTTTTTGAACTATTGACGCGATGGTAATTACTTGACTTTGGGTCAACCCTATTTCTTTTGCTTTCAACATTCGTTTATCACCCCAAAATCGATTATACTCCTTTAGCATCCTATCCCTAAATTGAAGCGCAGAGGTATTCCAAAAGAATTCATACTTATTAGGAACATACATAGACAAAGCGTTCTCTAACGAGAAACCCTTTTCTTTCAAAAAAGATTCTTCTTTAAATGCTTCTAGTAGAGAAATACTATCCGCTTCAATCTGAACAGCAATTCTACCTGCCAGGTTTTCTAATCTCTCCTGATTATTAAAACTAAGTTGAATAGGTACATTTTTACTTCGCAGGATATTTACTATATCATTATTGTTCAAATCTTTACTCAAAATATATCGACCTGCCTTTATTTTATCTATATATCCTTTTCTTCTTGCTATTCTATCGAAACTATAGATATCTTTAACCACCGGACTCATTAACTCGATAAGTTCTGTATAGGTAGCTCCAGTAGGAATATATACGGTAGTTGTTTCGGATTCAAAATTTGTATTTGGCGAAAACACAGCCTGATACACATAATATGCAAAAATTCCTCCGGCTACCAAGCCCATTAACGCAATTGCTATTACTATTTTTTTAATGTACATATACTAGTTGATATAAAAATTCGTCTTTATAAATATTGTTTACTAAATTCCATTCTTTTTTTACTCCAATTTTAGTGAATCCTTGATTTTCGAACAACTTAATACTCGACACATTATCTTCGGAAATATTGGCATACAACTGATGCAAATGTAGATGAGTAGCCCCATAGTCTACTATGAGTCGTAAGGCTTCTTTTCCATAACCTTGTCCTCGATTTTCTTTCTCTGCAATTAGAACACCCACCCCTGCTCTATTATGAGTAGGATTAAAATCAAATAAATCGATAAGACCTATTGTAGCATGATCATTAGAACAGATAACTAATCGTAATTGCTTTACCTCATAGATATCTTGATGTGCATTTTCTAAATATTGCTTTATCAAAAATCTAGAATATGGTGTTTGAGTAGAACTCATCTCCCAAATTTGTTCGTCGTTTTCTATACTATAGATAAAGTCAAGATCCTCAGGTTCTAGAGCTCTTAGGTAAATATTTTCGCCTTTTAAAGTTAGCATGCAATCTCTCCTTTAAAGACCTGCTCTGCAGGACCAATTAGAAAAATATCTTCATACCCATTGTTAGTCTCTTTAAATGTAACCTTCAACACTCCTCCTTCGGTATGAATATCTATTTCTTCTTTATCCGTAATTTTTGTAGCATGCATAGAAAGCGCTACAGCTGTCACACCTGTACCACAAGACAATGTTTCATCCTCTACTCCTCTTTCATAGGTTCGCACAGCAAAAAGGTTTCCATTTTGCTTTTCTACAAAATTAACGTTGCTACCCGATTCAAAATAAGGTGCACCATTTCTAATTTTCCGGCCTTCATTTTCAACATCAAAACCAGACAAATCTTCAACCATTGTTACATGATGAGGAGAGCCCGTGTCTAAAAATAAGTGAGAATCGAATTTTTCTATTTCAGAAACATTTTGCATTTGCAGATATACTAAGCCATTTTTAATCTCTGCATGATGTTTACCATCAATTGCTGTAAAAGTAGCCTTGTCTTCAATAATTCCCAAAAAGGCAGCAAAAGCGACTAAGCACCTTCCGCCATTACCACACATAGAGCTTTCGTTTCCATCTGCATTGTAATACACCATCGTAAAATCATCTTCTTGATTTTGAGGAAGTTCAAGCAACATAAACCCATCTGCCCCTATGCCAAATTTTCGGTCACAAAGTTTAGCAAACAATTTGGTATCATTTTTGGTTACTAATGATTCTCTATTATCAACGATAATAAAATCATTACCTGTACCTTGATATTTATAAAAAGTAAGAGTCATTATTCTTTCATTATATAGAGCAAAGGTACAAAGAATGTTAACATTAATCCGTTGTTAATTGTGAGTTAAATGTCATAAAAAAAGTATACTATAATTGTAATTTTAAGAGTTATCTATAGTCTATATAGATAAATAGTAAAAAAATTAAAAATAAATAGAACGCAGATGAAACGATTTTTGAGTTTATTGGCTGTAGCCATTCTAGCTGGAGTACTAACACTTACAGCGTACAAAGCTTTTTTAGAACCTAAGCCAATTGTAAATACAGAAAACGAAACGAAACCCAATTTAATTCCAACCACCTATACTGTTGCTAATACCAATTTGCGCCCAATAACGGCTGGAACTGATTTCACATTAGCTGCAGAAAAAACAGTAAATGCTGTAGTACACGTAAAACAATACGGAGTGAGTCGAACTCCAAGAAATCTAATGGAATTTTTTAGAAATGGAGGGTCTGAAGAAAGAAGAATTCAAGGCGCGGGTTCTGGAGTAATTATTACTGAAGACGGATATATTGTAACTAACAATCATGTTATTGATGGAGCTACAGATCTAGAGGTTACGTTAAACAATAACAAATCTTATAAAGCCAAAGTGGTAGGTACCGCTCCACAATCAGACATTGCTTTAATTAAGATTGAAGCTGATCAAAAATTATCGTATATCCCTTTTGGAGATTCTAATGTAGCCAAAATCGGAGAATGGGTATTAGCAGTTGGTAATCCCTTTAACCTAACTTCTACGGTTACGGCAGGTATTATTAGCGCTAAATCAAGAGACCTTAATGAAGCAGATAATACTGCGCAATCATTTATACAGACTGATGCCGCAATAAATCCAGGAAATAGTGGTGGCGCATTGGTAAATGTTAATGGCGAATTAATCGGCATTAATACCGCCATTACTTCTCAAACCGGAAGCTATGTCGGATATGCTTTTGCAGTACCCTCTAATAATGCTCGTAAAATTGTTGAAGACATACTAGAATTTGGCGATGTACAAAGAGGAATAATCGGAATAACAGGTGGTACTATCAATCCCAAGGCTATTGAGGAGTTTGGCATTTCTACATCTCAGGGAGTTTTCGTAGCATCGGTAGCCGAAAAAAGTGGTGCAAAAAAAGCAGGTATAAAAAAAGGAGATGTTATAAAAGAAATAGACGGATTACCCATAAGAAAATTTGCAGATCTTACTGGATATGTAAATAGTAAGAGACCTAAAGATGTGATCAACGTTAAAGTTCTAAGAAAAAACACAGAACTTGTTTTACCGGTGACTCTATCTAAATATGAAATTCAGAGTTATAATATAGATGATGTTGGAGTCGAAGTTGTAAACCCTCCAAAAGAGTATCTAAAGAAATTTAATCTTGATCATGGTGTAGTTATAAGTAAGGCTTTAAGCTCTAGAATGAAAAGATATAACCTAGAAGGTCTTATTATAAGTGAGGTCGATGGTAAAAAAGTAAAAAGCGTTCTTGAAGTAAAGAAAATTATAGATAACAAATACAAAGATGAAGATATTACGATTAGCTTAGTGGATCGCGATGGAGAAAAAAGAGAATTTGTTTTTCAATAATTAAGTAAAAACCTAGATAAAATCATACTTCCCATTGCTTTAAAAATGCAATGGGATTTTTTTATCGAAAAAGCTTTACGAAAACGTTTGAAATATATACTTTTGCACGAAATTTCAAGACTATAAAAACACAACAAAATTATGAGCTCTAACGATGTTTATGAAAAAGAACTTGCTTTTCAAGCCGACAGACGTCGTGCTACGGTTGCTTTTATAAAAACCATTAGTGATTTATGGTACGACAATTCGATCGAATTAGTACTTTTTAGAAATCAACTCATCGACAAAAACGTAAGTGAAATTATCAATCTGCACGAATATGCCGGAGAATTTGTGCAAAAACCAATTTCAATTTTTGATTCTGCAGAAATTGCACAAGCAATCAAACTAATGGATTTACCTCCGTCAAAGTTAGATATTGGTAAACTTACCTACGAATATCATATATCGGGAGATGAATACGGATCTATCAATCGTTTTATTCAGGATAGACTAAAAGATGCTAAAAAAGTAAAACCAATCTCACCAAAAAACGTAGTACTCTATGGTTTTGGACGCATTGGTCGTTTAGTCGCTCGAGAATTGATGACCATTACCGGAAAAGGAAATCAATTAAGACTTAGAGCAATCGTAACTAGAGGAGGTATAACCGAAGAAATTTTAGAAAAAAGAGCTTCTCTACTTAGAAATGACTCTGTACACGGAGATTTTGCAGGTACCGTAGAAACCGACATAGCTAATAATGCACTTATTATAAACGGAACCACGGTAAAGATTATAAACGCAAATAATCCAGAAGAAATAGATTATACAGCATACGGGATTAAAGATGCCTTAGTAATTGACAATACAGGTGTTTTTAGAGATAAAGAAGCATTAAGCAGACATTTAGCTGCCAAAGGTATTGACAAAGTACTACTTACAGCACCAGGAAAAGGCGTTCCCAACATTGTACATGGTGTAAACCATAAAGAACATGATCCTGATAAAGTAGACATCTTTTCGGCAGCATCTTGTACAACTAATGCCATAACTCCCATTTTACAAGCCGTAGATGATAGTTTTGGAGTAGTTAATGGCCACTTAGAAACAATACATGCATACACCAATGATCAAAATTTGGTTGATAATATGCATAAAAAATATAGAAGAGGTCGTGCGGCAGCATTAAATATGGTAATTACAGAAACAGGAGCCGGAAAAGCTGTTTCAAAGGCATTACCAAGTTTTGAAGGAAAATTAACCTCAAATGCTATTAGAGTACCCGTTCCAAATGGTTCTTTAGCAATTCTGAACCTTAATTTAGAGAAGAAAGTTTCTAAAGATAGTATGAATGCAATAATGAAAAAATATGCATTAGAAGGAAATTTGGTAGAGCAAATAAAATACTCTCTGGATAACGAGTTAGTATCAAGTGATATTGTTGGTTCTTCTGCTCCATCAATATACGACAGTAATGCTACCATTGTTGATCCAAAAGGACATAATGCAATTTTATATGTATGGTATGATAACGAATATGGATACAGCCATCAAGTAATAAGACTATCAAAATATATCGCAAAAGTAAGACGATTTACGTACTACTAATACAGTATCTCAATTCTAAAAGCCGTTATTTGATAACGGCTTTTTTTATCTCCATAACCCAACATTCATAACTACCACAGAGAGCTTTATAAATCTTCATTTCGTACTACAAGCACAACTAACTACATATCAAATAATTAACACTGAAGTTAATTCCTCTAAAATTCTTACAAAAAAAACTTTTTAATTACTTACAATATCGTACATTTATTATCGTTACAGAAGAAATTAATAGCAAGAGAAAGGCTTTAAAGGCCTTTAAACGATTTTTTAAAAAGAAAAAGTTATTTATTTACACACCTACTCTACCAGATACAGGTGAAATTTTTGGAATATAATCATAAAATAAAGAATAAAATCACATGAAATTACCGCATTATCTATTCGTTTTAACCGTAGTACTATCTTTTTCTAAAGCGACTTATGCACAAGAGAAAAATGTGGCTGTAGAGGAGGCTTTGAAGCAAGGTAAGATCGAAGACCAGTTTGATATTGTAATAAAAAAATCTGGAAGATATCAAGACTATAAAGTTATAAAGCAAGTTTGGGTAAATAAGCTAAAAGCAAACACATTAGATTCTATAAAAACACTTGAATCAAAACTAAACGAAACAAATCTTCAAATAACTAAACAAAAATCTACCATAACAGGATTAGAAGAATCATTAGCCAAAACAAACGAGAATCTTACTGCAGTTACAAATGAAAAAGACAGCATGAGCTTTTTTGGTGCATCTGTTACTAAATCTAGCTATATGACTATTATGTGGTTAATTGTAGCTGGACTTTTATTATTTCTAGGCTTTTTCATTTTCAAATTTAAAAACAGCAATACAATAACGCTACAAGCTAAAAAAACACTCGCAGAAACTGAAGCAGAATTCGAAGATCATAGACGCAGAGCTTTAGAGAGAGAACAAAAAGTAATGCGTAAACTTCAAGACGAGATCAATAAGCAACGTAAGGCTGGAGCGAAGTAAACTTAATTTTTAGATTTTTACTATATTCTTTCGCATCTTTGCACCCAACATTTAGTGAATAGTTAAGAAGATGCGCATAGATATTATTACCGTAGTACCCGATATTCTAAAAAGTCCTTTTGAAGCTTCTATAATGAAGCGATCCATAGACAAAGGCATAGTAGAAATACATTTACATAACTTACGAGATTACACTACCGATAATTACAAACAGGTAGACGACTATCAATTTGGTGGTGGTGCAGGAATGGTAATGATGATTGAACCTATAGACAAATGCATTACTGCCTTAAAATCAGAAAGAGAATATGACGAAGTCATATATATGACTCCAGATGGAGAAACCTTAAACCAAGGGATTGCAAATCAATTATCTCTAAAAGGCAACTTAATTATTCTTTGTGGTCATTATAAAGGAGTGGACCAACGTGTTAGAGATCATTTTATAACCAAAGAAATATCTGTGGGAGATTATGTACTATCTGGTGGTGAATTAGGAGCCTTGATATTATGTGATGCAATAATTCGTCTTATCCCCGGGGTATTAGGGAATGAAACTTCTGCCCTAACCGATTCTTTTCAAGATAACTTATTGGCCCCGCCTATATACACAAGACCTGCAGAATATAAAGGATGGAAGGTCCCGGAAGTATTAACTTCAGGAAATTTCCCAAAAATTGAAACTTGGCGAGAAGAGCAAGCATATCAAATAACAAAAGAACGTAGACCAGATCTATTAGATGACTAATATTCAAATTCAACCGTAAAACACTTGCAAATAAGCAAATAATACTTATTTTTGCAGCCTGATTGAAACAACCTCTGGCGAAAATCGTGAATGTTGCTTTAACAAAACCAAAGAAAACTATATCAAAATGGAAGATTTAGTAAAATTCGTACAAGACGAATTTGTAACAAAAAAAGAGATGCCTGAATTCTCTGCAGGTGATACAATCACCGTTTATTACGAAATTAAAGAAGGAAATAAAACACGTACACAGTTCTTTAGAGGAGTTGTAATCCAAAGAAGAGGTGCTGGATCTACTGAGACTTTTACAATTAGAAAAATGTCGGGTACTATTGGAGTAGAGCGTATTTTCCCTCTAAACCTACCTGCACTTCAAAAAATTGAAGTAAATAAAAGAGGTAAAGTTCGTAGAGCACGTATATTCTACTTTAGAGAACTTACTGGTAAGAAAGCACGTATTAAAGAAAGAAGAAACTAATCTATTTTCTTTTTCTATAAAACAAAAAAAGCTGCCAATTGGCAGCTTTTTTTTATGAACAAAAGTTAATAACGATGGTTCATAACCTTTTGATAACTAATACTATAACAAAAATTGACTGCGATATCGATTTTCCTTATCTTTATAAAAGAAATTACATTCTAAGAGGATGACACAAGGATTCCTTATCATGTAATTCACACAATACGTTCTTTGAACAGTTAAAAGACCATCTTACGACTTAAGATAAATATGAAACGAAAGTTATTTTTTTGAGTACATCCTTGAAATAACTTTAAGGGTTTACTTTAAAATCATTTCAAAATGAAATTCAAAAGAAAAAATTAAGTTTTGACACCTTCTTAAATCTAAATGGCATTTGACTATATGAGTGAAGATTATAATAATTACAATCGTAATTTATAAACACAATCACTCATGTTAGTCTTGTAAGTAGAAACCATTTTAACTACATCATGGTTTGATAAAAGTTAAAATTCTACTTAAATTCCGGAAATATAAAAGTGTTATAAACAACGAAAGTTTTTATTTAATAGCGGGTAAAACAGCTAACATAAAAAAAATATTTCCGATAAAGCCATATCAAAATACACGTATTCTTGATATGGCTTTTTAATTTTTGAGCATTTAAAAAATATGGAACTCATATTTTAGATTTCACTCTACTTTCCTCTTAATTTTTTAAGAAATTACAATTCATTTCCTTTAACGCAAAACTAACAGTACTCAGGTTGCATTTACATGACTAGATTTGTATCTTCGCGCACGGAAATTCTCCGAATACGACTATTGTAAAAACAATACATCAGGTATGTAATAAAAAAGACCATTAGTATTGTTTGTCAAAGAAAAATTAAACGACTAAATGTTTTCTTAAAACAATAGTGCAACTATAAATAGGGTATCAAAAACTGTTAAGGCTAGTACAAATGAAGATACCTAGACAAAAACTTTAAAAATTATGGGAGTTAATACCTCAAAGATTGTTTACACTAAAACTGATGAAGCACCTGCTTTAGCAACCTATTCTTTTCTACCAATAGTTGAAAAATATACAAAAGCTGCAAATATCACTATCGAAACCAAAGATATTTCACTGGCAGCCAGAATTCTCTCTACTTTTCCTGAAAGATTAAGTGACAAACAAAAACAAGCAAACGCTCTTGGCGAACTAGGTGAACTTGCTCTAAAACCTGAAGCCAACATCATAAAACTTCCAAATATAAGTGCTTCTGTACCACAGTTAAAAGCTGCCATCGCAGAATTGCAACTTCAAGGGTTTGATTTACCTAGCTACCCAGAAGAACCAGAGAATCAAACAGAAAAAGAAATAAAATCCAAGTACGATAAAATAAAAGGTAGTGCTGTAAATCCAGTTCTTAGAGAAGGAAATTCTGATCGTAGAGCCCCTAAACCAGTTAAGCAATACGCAAGAAAAAATCCACATTCTATGGGTGCCTGGAGCTCAAATTCCAAAACCCATGTAGCTACTATGTCTAACGGAGATTTTCGCTCAAACGAAAAATCAGTTACTGTTTCTAAAGCCGGAGATGTAAAAATTGAATTTATTGATCAAAACGGAAACACGACTATACTAAAAGAAAAAACCGCACTTCTTGAAGGAGAAGTAATTGACGCTACTGTATTAAGTAAAAAAGCGCTCATCACGTTTCTTGAAGAACAAATAGCAGACGCAAAAGAAAAAGATGTACTGTTCTCTTTACACATGAAGGCAACCATGATGAAGGTTTCTGACCCAATCATATTTGGTCATGCAGTAGAGGTGTTCTTTAAAGATGTTTTTGAAAAACATGCCGCAATCATTGAAGAAATTGGCGTAGAAGTAAACAATGGTTTTGGAGATCTTATCAATAAACTTAAAAGAGTTCCAGATGCCAAAAGAGCTGAGATAAAAGCAGATATACAGGCCTGTTTCGAAAAAAGACCTAAGCTAGCAATGGTCAATTCGGACCTAGGAATTACCAACTTACATGTACCAAGTGATATTATTATTGATGCTTCGATGCCCGCAATGATTCGTAACTCTGGTCAAATGTGGGATGCAGAAGGAAATACTCAAGACACAAAAGCAGTAATCCCAGATAGTAGTTACGCTGGTATATACCAAGAAACTATAGATTTTTGTAAAAAACATGGTGCTTTTGATCCTACAACTATGGGAACTGTTCCTAATGTTGGACTTATGGCTAAAAAAGCTGAAGAATATGGATCTCACGATAAAACTTTTGAAATCCAAGGAGCGGGTGTTGTTCGTGTTACCGATGCTTCAGGAGATGTTTTAATAGAACACTCTGTAGAAAAAGGCGATATCTGGAGAATGTGCCAAACCAAAGACGCTCCAGTTAAAGACTGGGTAAAACTTGCAGTTAGCAGAGCTAAGGCAACAGCTACACCAGCAATTTTCTGGTTAGACAAAGAAAGATCTCATGATGCAGAATTAATTAAAAAAGTAGAAAAATACTTACCAAATCATGATACAACTGGCTTAGACATCAGAATCATGTCTCCCGTTGAAGCAACACGTTTCTCTTTAGAAAGAATCAAAGATGGTAAAGATACCATTTCTGTTACAGGAAATGTACTGCGTGATTATAATACAGATCTATTCCCTATCCTAGAACTAGGAACTAGTGCAAAAATGTTATCTATTGTTCCTTTAATGAATGGTGGTGGGCTTTTTGAAACAGGCGCAGGAGGATCTGCACCAAAGCACGTTCAACAATTTAATAAAGAAGGACACTTAAGATGGGATTCTTTAGGTGAATTCTTGGCCTTAGCAGTATCTCTAGAACATGTAGGAGAAGTAAACAACAATTCTAAAGCATTGATTATTGCAGAAGCTTTAGATCAGGCAACCATAGAGTTTTTAGACAACAAGAAATCTCCTTCGCGTAAGGTAAACGAGCTTGATAACAGAGGTAGCCATTTTTATCTTGCACTATATTGGGCACAGGCACTTGCAGAACAAACTCAGGATGTAGAATTACAAAAAGAATTTGCTCTGGTTGCTAAACAATTAGCAGATAATGAAGCAAAAATCATGACCGAATTGATCGATGCTCAAGGAAGTCCAGTGGATATGGGTGGTTATTATTGGCCAAATACTGAAAAAGTAGCAAAGGCAATGCGCCCTAGTGAAACATTTAATGCTATAATCAACGCATAGAGAAATAACAAATACAATAAGAAAAGCCTGTAAAATAAATATTTTACAGGCTTTTTTTATTGTAAAGACTTTCATTTAAAATATAATCATCAACAAATGCAACCTTTCTAAATTCAAGTTGTCAATAATAGTAACTAGAAAAGAAAAGTATCTTTAAAAGAAACTTAAACTCAATTGAAAACCAATATCCTTTACACACATAAAGACCTTGTGGAACAAAGCAAGTCTGGTGACAGGAATTCACAATATCGATTATATGAACTCTATGTAGATGCCATGTATAACGTAAGTATGCGAATTCTTAATGTAAAGGAAGATGCTGAAGATATTGTACAGGACAGTTTTGTAGATGCATTTAAAAACTTAACATCCTTTAGATACGAAAGCACTTTTGGTTCCTGGTTAAAAAGAATAGTAATTAATAAAAGTATAAATCATTTAAAATTGAAAAGAATAACTCTTGTGCCTCTAGACCATCATGAATATCATTTAAACGAAGAAATTAATGACCAAGTGATAGCATATGACATTAATAAAATAAAATCCGGCATTAAGAAATTACCCTTAGGATATCGACAGATCATTAACCTATATCTAATTGAAGGATATGATCACATAGAAATTGCAGAAATATTAGAAATTACTGTTTCTACTTCAAAATCACAATACCATAGAGCAAAGAAAAAACTAATTGAAATTATAAACACCCCATAATGGCATGGATGATTTAGAAAAATATATTAAAGAAAATAAACTTCTGTTTGATGAACATAAAGCCGACAGATCAAAAATGTGGGATAACATCGAGTCACGTATAGAAATTCCGAAATCAAATAGATTATGGAGATCACCTTTATTAAAAATAGCAGCAAGTATTTTGATTTTAATAGGTGGGGTATCCATATACAAGCTTTCTAACATTTCGGATTTTAATCAAAATCAACAGAATAATACTGTACATAATGAATTGCATGATATTGACACTTACTACAAAGGCTTAGTCTCTCTTCAAGTACAGTTGGTAAAAAATAACCAAAAATTACAACCCGAAGACAAAAAAGAATTCTTGTCGTTTATCGATGAATTAGATAATGAATATGAAGCTTTAAAATTAGAAATGACAAAAAATCTTAATAACGAGTACATTTTAGAAGCCATCATAAATAATTATAAGAAAAGGATAGAATTGATCGAGAACCTGTTAAAACAGGTCAATAATTCAAAAAAATTGAATAGCAATGAAGACTATATTTTATAAACCTATTTTATTGATACTAATACTACTGCTATCAAATTATAATGTGTGGGCGCAAGAAAAAGTATCTAAAAAGATAGAAAATACATACCCTTTAACCAATACTGGAGAACTGCATTTAGATAATAAATATGGAAATATTGTCGTAAATGGCTGGGAAGAAAAAACAATCCAGATTGTTGTTAATATAGAAGTAAGTAAAAAGAAGAAAGAAGATGCCAAAGAACTTTTAAAACGTATCAAATCGGTGATAAACAGCACAGAAGACTTCATTAGTATCTCTTCTGTAATTGAAGAAAAAAGCAACAGTATGTTTTCTCGTCTTTTTGACAAGGCTAATCCTTTTGATTTTGATAGAGGGAATATTCAAATCAATTATGACATCTATTTACCCCATAATGCAGAGATAAATATTACGAATAAGTTTGGTGATATTATAATGAATGGATGGAATGGTAAATTAAAAGTTAACCAACAACATGGTGACATTTGGATAAACAAAAGCCTTAACAATGCCAATATAGAAATGAAATTCGGCAAACTAAAAACAAAGTCTATCACCTACGGTACAATACGATTCAAAAATGGAGAAATCGACATAGAAGAATCTAAAGAACTTAAAATAACCAGTAGCGGTACCACTATTACTATTGAAAATGTAGCCTCTCTAGAAATACAGTCTAGCAAGGATAAAATAACTATACAACAAATAGGAAATATCCAAGGAGAACTTAAGTTTAGCAGCATGAATCTAAACAAGGTATCTGAAGACATCAACCTTACTATGGAAGTAACCGACTTTAGGGTTTATAAACTTCAAAAGCCGAATGCAAATATTACTATCAATCAAGAATCCTCAGAACTTAATATAAATATTGCAGGAACCACTCTTGATTTTAATGCTTCTTTGGAACAAGGATTATTAAGAATTCCTAAATCGTTCACCAATGTAAAAACCAATATGATTGATAAACGAAAAAGGATTAGAAAAATTAGCGCTACTTATGGAACCAATAGGGATTCGGGTAAATTTCAAATTACAGGAACAAAAGGCATTATCGTCTTAACCGAATAACCATTAATAGCCATACTTAGTAATATCATAAAAAAATAACAAATCAATTATGAAACTTCAAAAAGCAACATTACTCTTTTTTCTAACTTTTATACTATATCAAGGCAATGCACAGGATTCAAAAGATAATAATTATATAGAATTTAATGATCGAAAAAACATTGTACATGGAGTTTATTTAGGAATTAGCGGGGGCTATGGACAAATTAAAGGTAAAAGCACATATATAACAGGCCTCAAATTAGCATATGTAGCCAACCGTAAATTTGAAATTGGACTTGTAGTAAAAGGCTTGTACTCTAATCAAAATTTATCAGGTATTATTTTATCAGATGGCACTGAATTAGGTCCTGACTTAGGTGCAGTTTATGGAGGTTTCCATTTAGAACCTATATTTTTTAGTGAAGCCAAAGTAAACCTTTCTTTTCCTTTACTAATAGGTGCTGGTGCTGCTGGTGCTGGATATTTTGAATTAAATTTGACAGAAGAAGAAGAAGCAAAAGAAAGGAATTCTCTGTTCTCATCACTATATGTTGTAGAACCGGGAGTAAATGTTTTATATAATATTTCCAGATATGTTCAATTAGAAGCAGGTATAAAATATCGATTTTCTGGTAAAGCTGTGCTAACTCCAAATGCATTTGTTCGTATCAACGGGTTCTCTACAAGTCTTGGTATAAAAATTGGTGTCTTTAATTTAGGTAGAAATCGTTACAAAAAAAAAATATCAGATGACAAGTAAAAACAAAGAGAAATTACATGTTATGTATGTGTTTACTGAAAACAACAAAGTATACGTTAAAAAAAACAGGTTTTCGTTTTCATCAAATAATATAGCAGCAAAGCATGAAGAATGGCTTCCTATAAACTTTCAGTGGGAAGCATCATAAGCCTCATTATATAATAATATAACTCAAAATTAACTGTTGTGTAATTGTAAAACTCATTTCATATTTCTTCCTTTACAATCTTACTTTTTATGATTTTCATTTTTATAGATTATTCAAAAGGATTGGTAGGTAAATATGAATAGTTTGTATATAACTTTTCAATTAAAAACAACTTTACCGTAATTTTAAACTGTAATCATATTCTTTTATTTTATTCAATATATAATTAAAACACATATCCTTTGAAAAAATATATCTTAATTAGTTTCTTACTCACACTTATCACACAATATTCTTTATATAGTCAAGAAAAATTTACTCTTAGTGGAACTATATCCGAACAATCAAGCAACGAAACTCTTATTGGTGTTAACGTGATTTTTCCAGAAATAGGAAAAGGAGCAGTAACCAATGAATACGGGTTCTTCTCTATTACTCTTCCGCAAGGAACATATAAACTACAAGTGAGTTACGTGGGGTTTACCGATATCTTCCAAGACATAGATCTTAATGAAGATAAAAAGCTAAATTTTCAATTATCTGAATCATCCGAAATGTTGGATGAAGTCGTGATTACTGAAAAAACCGACAAACTAAATATAAAAACCCCGCAAATGAGCGTTAACAAGCTCTCTGCCGAAACCATTAAGCAAATACCAGTGGTTTTAGGAGAAGCAGATGTGATCAAATCTATTTTATTGCTACCAGGGGTAACAAGTGCAGGAGAAGGTGCATCAGGATTTAATGTACGAGGAGGAGCAGCAGATCAAAATCTTATTCTACTCGATGAAGCTACTATTTTTAATTCTTCCCACCTTTTCGGGTTTTTCTCTGTATTTAATCCAGATGCTATAAAAGATATTAAACTGTATAAAGGAGGAATACCTGCAAAATACGGAGGAAGAGTATCTTCTGTTCTAGACATATATCAAAAAGAAGGAAACAGTAAGAAATTTAAAATGAAGGGAGGTCTTGGGGCTGTAGCCAGCAGGCTACTCGCCGAAGGGCCCATCGTAAAAGATCGAGGAGCTTTTTTAGTGGGAGGCAGGGCATCATATGCACATCTTTTCTTACCTCTTTTTGAAGAAGACAGCAAAGCCTATTTTTACGACCTGAATACTAAATTAAACTATAAAATTAATGAGAACAACAGCCTATTCTTATCAGGATACTTTGGGCGTGATGTATTCTCTATTTCAGAAAGCTTTGAGAACACTTATGGCAATACTGTTCTAAATTTACGATGGAATCATTTGTTTTCAGACAAACTATTTTCAAACCTTTCCCTAATTTATTCTGATTATTTCTATGGGCTTGAACTTGATTTTGTAGGCTTTGAATGGAATTCGGGTATTAGAAATTTTAATATCAAATATGACTTAAAACATTATCTAAGTAATAGTTTTCAACTCAACTACGGGATCAATAACATCTATTTTAAGTTTAATCCTGGAGAGATAAAACCCAATAGTGCAGATTCTGGAATCAATAGAGAAAAACTCACCGATAAATATGCTAATGAATTTGGAGCTTATGTAGACGCCGAGCACAAAATTTCTAACAATTTAACGCTTCAGTACGGACTTAGACTAAGTAACTTTATACGATTAGGGCAAGACGAACTGAATATTTATCAGGATGACAACCCTCTTCTGTTTAATGAAGAACTTCAAATCTATGAATCTGCAGAACCAATACAAACAGAAAGTTTTAAGAGAAGTGATCAAATAGAAAATTTCACTAATCTAGAACCCAGAGTATCATTGGCATATGCTTTTAATGATAACACCTCGATAAAAGCCAGTTATAATAGAATGGCGCAATACCTTCACCTTTTATCAAACACCAACTCTCCTACTCCTTTAGATGTATGGGCACCAAGTGGTAAGTATATAAAACCTCAAATACTCAATCAATATGCTGTAGGGTATTTCAAAAACATCAATGACAACAGGTATTCTCTGGAAACAGAAGTTTTTTATAAGGATATCAAAAATCGTATAGACTATATAGACGGTGCCGATCTGATTGCAAACAATGCTATAGAACAAGATATTCTTAATGGAGAAGCCCGCGCTTATGGTTTAGAATTCTTATTGCGAAAGAATGAAGGGAAATTTAAAGGTTGGCTAGCGTATACGTTATCAAAATCTGAGCAAAGAACCCCAGGCAGAACACCCGAAGAACCTGGAATTAGCAATAATGAATGGTATAACACCCCATATGATAAAACTCATGATATATCCTTTAACGGTTCCTATGAGTTAAATGAAAAATGGAAATTCGGAGCCAATTTTATATTCCAAACCGGACAACCTACAAATTATCCAAGTGGGCAGTTTGAATACCAGGGTTTATCTGTTCCAATATTTGATGGATCAAGAAATAGTGAACGTTTACCAGCATATCATCGAATTGATATTAGTGCTACGTTGACACCTAGAAAAAATAAAAACAGAAAATGGCAAGGAGAATGGGTTTTTAGTATCTATAACTTATATAGCCGCAGAAATGCTGCTTCGATTACCTTTACAAGAAACCCAGATACTTTTGTAAATGAAGCTATACGAACTTCAATATTCGGAATTATACCCGCAGTGACCTATAACTTTAAATTCTAAAAACGATGAAAAATTTACTTTTTATACTCATATTAATATTAGTTTTTACCAGTTGTGAAGATGTAGTCGATGTAGATGTCCCTAATGGAACACCTCAATTAGTGATTGATGCTTCATTTGAATTGTATACAAATGAAAATCCTGTTACCGTAGAAGGAGGAGTGAGACTTACTTTATCGGCACCATTTTTTGATCGAAATGCTCCGACAGTAAGTAATGCTGATGTTTTTATTACGAACAAAAATGATGATTCTATTATTAATTTCATAGAATCAGGAGAAGCGGGATTCTACATCCCAGAGATAACAGATTTTCTTCCAGAATTTGATACGCAATATGAATTAACAGTAATTTATCAAAATGAGACATATATCGCTACGACGCAACTTATACCAACTGCCCCTATTGATAGTATAGAACAGGGTGATGCTACTCTTTTTGATGGTGATGAAACAGAAATAATAGTTACTTTTACCGATGTCGCAGATCGCGATGATTTCTACCTCTTCGATTTTGATTTTAGTTTATTTCTTGCTAGTGAAGATCGATTTTATCAGGGTGAATCTTTCAACTTTTCTTATTTCTACGAAAATATGGTAGTTGGACAAGAGGTAACCATTAAGATATTAGGAGTTGATGAACGTTATTATAATTATGCAAATCTTCTTATAGAACAAAGTGAACAAGATGGCGGAAACCCTTTTCTGGCTCCACCAGCAGTATTAAGAGGTAATATTATCAATACCACGAATCAAAATAACATTGCCTTGGGGTACTTTAATCTTTCTGAAGCTGATAGATTCGAATTCACTATTCAACCATAAATCTTTTTTTAGGAAAAGAAAATAGTAAGCGCTCCTAAAATCAAAAATGAGTATTTTTGACGTATGTCTTTTATAAAAACTACAGAACAATCCTCAAAGCATGATCATTTAGAAAAAATGAGCATCACCGAGTTACTTACGCAAATCAACAAAGAGGACAAAACAGTTCCTGATGCAGTAGAACAATCTATACCGCAAATTGAAGCTTTAGTTTCTCAAATCGTACAAAAATTAAAAGAAGGAGGTAGACTTTTCTATATGGGTGCTGGTACTAGCGGTCGTTTAGGAGTAGTTGATGCTAGTGAGTGTCCACCAACTTTTGGGGTGTCTCAAGACTTGGTCATTGGATTAATAGCTGGCGGAGATATGGCTATCCGAAAAGCTGTAGAATTTGCTGAAGATAGTACAGATCAAGGATGGAAAGACCTTCAAGAATACCATATTTCTCAAAAAGATGTTGTAATCGGTATTGCAGCATCTGGAACCACACCCTATGTTATTAGTGCTTTGCAACAATGTAACGAGAATAACATTATTACGGGTTGCATTACCTGTAACGAAGGAAGCCCCTTGGTTACAACAGCCCAATTTCCTATTGTGGTTATTGTGGGACCAGAATTTGTAACCGGAAGTTCTCGTATGAAGGCCGGTACAGCCCAAAAACTAGTTTTGAATATGATTTCTACCTCTGCTATGATTCAACTTGGTAGAGTAAAGGGTAATAAAATGGTGGATATGCAGCTTAGTAATAATAAACTTGTAGATCGAGGTACTCGAATGATTATGGAAGAATTAAGTATTGAGCGAGAGCAAGCCGCAAAATTATTAGAAGAATACGGCAGTGTTCGTAATGCGATAGATAATTATGGAGCCCAATAGAACCAATAAAGAACTACTCGGGAAAGGTGTACAGCGTATGGCTATTGCCCTTATTTTTATGTTTATAAGCCCCGTAATTATACATTCAGCCTTTAAGAATCAGGATCATCCATTGTACATTCCTATTTTAATATTAGGGTTAATTGGCGCAGCATTCGCCATATTTATGGCTTTTAGAGGCATAAAAACAATTATGGATTCGATCTTTGGAAAGGGATAACTATTGTAATCGGGAAAAGATACGTTATATTCCTTCTCTTTTATTTATAGGAGTAGTAGGGTTATAACCAAATCCAGGAATTTTAACTTCTATTCCTAAATGGTCAAGTATGTATCCTATTGTAGCATAATGATGAACCGTATGACTATTAGCATGGGCAAGAATACTTTCTAATGTATAACTTACTGTTACTTTACCCTGCCCCATGTCATCTGTAACATGAATTAAATAATCCGTATTTACATCTACATAAGAAAGTAAGATTTCTTGTAATTTATATATATGTAGTATTGCAGCTTCTTTATCACTAGACAAAATCTCATCTCTTTTTCGAGCTGTTAAATCAATATCATTAGAATCCAACCCGCTAATAATGCAATCAAAAAAATCGAGAGTATGTCTTATATGAGAACCAATACTCGAATAATAAGGTCCTAAAGAGGCATCACAATACGTTATTGAATCTATTACTTTTAATAAAGCTATAGCATTATTAAGGTTATGATTTATTGAAGATATAATTAATCGTTTCATAGAATATTAGGACGAAAGATACATAATTAACTTACACAATATAAGTATCGAATCATAAATTTCAAGTTTATTTGGCATCGTTAAAATATTACATAAAAATTATCGTTTTAATAAAAATTCATGTGATAACAATAATTATTCTTACAAAACAGTAGGACATTTATTCCAGAAAACTAAGGTTTCCCCGTAAAAATCAAGATAAAATACGTTTTTTATCGATTAATGACATTTTTTTTAGGTGTTACATGAAAAAAATTGTATTATTGCTTCGTGATCAAAAGCCCCCTATAATGAAAAACATTTCACTTATCTTATTATTATCTTGTTTTATCTCACAGGTTAATGCCCAAAATGTTTATGATGATGCCTTAACAGCAGCTAGTTATGCTTATTCTCATAGTAAAAAAGCACACGGCGCAAATAATGTGTATCATACTCAAGAATATGCAGATAAAGCTATAGAGTCATTCCAGAAAGTAGAAAACTTAGCTAGCGAATGTGACTGTAAAATAGCCACTGAAACGGCATATCAAGCTAGAGTAGATATGCAAAGCTCATTAGAACAAGACACTTATGAGCGTAGTAGGTTTTTTGCTAAGCGTGCTAAAGAACTAGGTTCTCAACTCCTAGAGCAATTAACATATTGCCAAGCCAATACTAGTGACAATTCTTATGCTGAAGAAGCTTCAATTGAAGAAGAAAATGAAATAGCTGAAGTAGAAAATGAGGTTTCTGAAAAGCAAAGAGAACTAGAAGAAAAACGTCGTCAATTGGCGATCGAACAAAAAGAGCTAGAACAACAAATAGCATTACAAAACAAAAAAAAGGAAGAATTTGAATTAAAAAGAGCGGCAGAGTTAAAAGAGCAGTCGTTAATAAAATCAAAAGCAGAAAGAGCATTGCAAAATTTAGAAACCGCACTTCAGGAATTAAGCGTAGTACTTAATGAAGAGTCTACATTCGAATCTCAGAGAGATTATGTTAGAAGTGATAATGAGTTAAAAAATGAATCGCTTGATGATACTAAGAACTTCTATGTAAATAGAGCTAAAGAACTTACTAAAACAGCTATGCAGCAATTTGCTGGTTATACTGGAAATTAATAAAAACTGAATTTTATTTTGTAGCCCCAAAATAAAATTTTTCGAAACGACACCCTTAATCAGGTGTCGTTTTTTTATGCCTAATTATGTCTAAAAATACCGAATTCACTTATTTACGACCTTATTTCAAATCATATCACCTCAATAATCCAAAAGGCTTTCCTTGTTCTTCTGGGAGTTCTTTGCGATTATAAGTAGTATCAAATCTAGGATCTGATACATAGAGCATCCGTTCTTGTTTAATGACTTCAATACTTAAAAAATCAAACTCCGAAACTACCTTTCCAGTAATTCGATAGATCCCCTTTCCTCTAAAAGGATATTTCTTGGCCACTGGTGGAAAATGCACTGTGTCGATCCACTCTCCTTTCTGGTCCAAGAATGTACCAAAAAACATGCGATCTCCTTTAGAGGTTCCTGTGTTTTTTACTGTAATTAAATATCCATAGATTACAATAATCGTATTTAAATATTGAGCTAAATCAGTGCATAATATACTACTAGTCGGAGGTATTTCTAATAAAATAAAGGGATCATAAAGTGTAAAATTTAATAATTCTAATTGGTCAAAAGCACTTTCTAAATCTGTAATTGTAAACGTAGGCAACGTAAAATCTTTAGTATTCATCTTAAAAAGCTGTTGCTGAAACTCATTGACAACAATATGATTACACTTAAAATGAGCCTCCCATAACAAGCTTCGTTTATCCTTGCCTAAGGATCTGAAGGCATCAATACGAATAAGTACATCCATTTGCTCAATAGAGAGAGGCACACGCTCCATAAAATTATCTAAAGAGCTAAACAATCCATCTACTCTAGCCTTCATAATTTTTAATATTGAACGTTTTTCGAGCCCTTGCAAATGTTGCAGGCCTAAGTAAATTTCTTTTCCATTGATTATCGTATCTATCGAACTGGTATTAATACAAGGGGGATGGATGATGGCGCCATGGATTCGCGCTTCGTGTATATAGGTTTCTACTCTATAAAACCCTCCTCCATTATTAATAGTAGCCACCATATACTCCAGAGGGTAATAGCATTTCAAAAACAAACTCTGATACGATTCTACTGCATAAGAGGCAGAGTGTCCTTTTGCAAAAGCATAACCTGCAAAACTCTCTATCTGTCGCCATACTTCAAAAATCACTTCATCGGCCTCTCCCCGTTCACGACAATTAGCAATAAATTTATCTCTCACTGCCTGAAACTCTTCCCGTGATCGATATTTACCACTCATCCCCCTTCGTAACACGTCGGCTTCTCCTAAATCAAGCCCTGCATAATGATGCGCTACCTTGATTACATCCTCCTGGTATACCATCACACCATAAGTATCAGGCATAATATCCCACAATACCGGATGTGCCAGTTTTCTTCGTTCAGGATTTTTATGACGTAAAATGTATTCGCGCATCATTCCGCTTTTAGCAACTCCTGGACGGATAATAGAGCTGGCCGCTACTAGTGTTAAATAATCACGTACTCCCAGTTTTTTTAATAGCATTCTCATTGCAGGAGATTCTACATAAAAGCAACCAATACATTCGGCTCTTTCGATCATTGCATTGATATTGGAGTCTTCAAAAAAGGGTTTCGCATTATGAATATTAGGCAAAGTAATATCAGGATGATTTTCTTTGATAATTGCAATAGCATCTTTAATTTTTCCCAACCCTCGTTGCCCTAAAATATCAAACTTATATAATCCCACATCTTCGGCTATATGCATATCAAACTGAACCGTAGGAAATCCTTTAGGTGGTAAATGGGTCGCCGAAAAATAATGAATAGGGTTTTCAGAAATAAGGATTCCTGCCGCATGAATGCTTATATAGTTTGGCCGACCATGCAGGTATTTTGCATACTGAAGTACCAGTTCGGAGAGTTTATCCAACTTTTTAGGGTCATATTTACCATCACTAAGTTTATCTATTTCATGTTTAGGAAGTCCAAATACTTTTCCTAATTCCCGTACAGCCCCACTATGCTTAAATGTTACATATGCACCTAATAAGGCTGCTTGACCATTATTTCCAAAAGTTTCAAAAATAAAACGGGTAACATCCTCTCTATCCCAACTAGAAAAATCAATATCAAAATCAGGAGGGCTCGCACGATATAGATTCATAAAACGTTCAAAATATAAATCCAATTCTATGGGGTCTACATCTGTAATTTCTAATAAATAAGCTACAATACTATTAGCTCCACTACCGCGACCTACATGATAATAATCTTTAGATTTTGCATACTGAATGATTTTCCAGTTAATTAAAAAGAAGCTTACAAAATTTTGCTGTTTGATTAGAGTAAGTTCTTTTTCTAAACGTTTTCGTATAGCATCGGTCACCACTTCATAACGTATAGGAAGCCCTAATTCACATAGATTAACAAGCTTTTCATAATCCGCGTCAGTACTTCCAAAAACAGTTTTCAAATTTTGATTTTCTCTGTTTTTTGAAAAATTAAACTCAATACTGCATCGAGCGAGCAATTGTCGTGTATTCTTAAGAATATGTGGGTAATTCTCAAAGGCTTTTTCAATGACTGCCAAAGGATACATTGTATGTTCAGGAGCTCCTTGCTGTGATTCAGGTAATTTACTCAACAACATATTAGTATCAATAGCACGCAACAATCGATGGGTATTAAAATCACGCTTATCGCGAAAAGTAACTGAATGCAGCACTACCAATTTATCTGTAAATTCACTCAGTTTCGAAAAGCGTAACTTATTAATGTCTGTAAGCCCAACGCCAATAAATTCATTATCTAAAAAAGTAGTCTTATCTAAAGCTAGTAATTTTTCAAAAGGATAAATAACGACACTATTATCAAAAGATGGAGCTCGATCTGGAAAAGTTTCTTCTGCATGTAAATGTTCTGAAAGAAATCGATTCAATTCTAAAAAACCTTCATTATTTTCTGCAAGGCAAACATAGCATTGCTGGGCATCATTACGAAAGTCAATCCCAACAATAGGTGTAATACCATAAGAAGGAGCTTTTCTTATAAAGTTTAAACAAGCTGAGGTAGTATTAATATCAGTAAGAGGAAAATAAGTACACCTGTTTTGTTGAGCCATTTCTAATAGTTCAATTTCTGATATTGTACCATATCGTAAACTATAGTATGAATGATTATTTAAATACATTTTTCTTTTGTATTGTAATTATTTACAGGGTTCTATGTGCTAAAACTATAGGCGGTTCCCCATTAAAAGGGTTTGTAAAATTACCGATAGTTCGGGCCCCATCACCCAATGTAGCTGCACGCATTATACTTCGATCTCCATATCGAATACGTATGGTATCCATTGCCTTGTAAAGATTTACTGTTTTCTTTTCATCATCAAATAAATTAATTTGATATGTCCCGGCAGTTAAACCACTGTATCGAACACCAACGAGCCGTATTAACAACCTTCTGTTGAACAGGTTTTCAAAAAGATCCATTACCACAGGTATCAAATGATGATCAGCCGATGTGTACGGTATTTTAAGTTGCTTGGAATACGTTTGAAAGTCTGAATAACGAATCTTAACGGTTACACATGATGTAAGCTTTCCTCCCCGTCGTAATTGAAAAGCTAAATTCTCTGCCATTGCTGTAATCGTAGTTTTAAGGATGGTAACATTAATTGTATCTTGTCCATATGTACGCTCACTCGAAATAGATTTGCGCTCATGATACTCTACTATAGGAGTACGATCGATACCATTAGCACGTTGCCATATAATACGTCCATTTTTCCCAAAAACAGAGGTCATCATTTCTACAGGCATTTGCTGCACTGCATGTACATTCTTGATTCCCATATTACAAAATGTACGATAGGTCTTCTCTCCTACCATCGGGATTTTTTTGATTGATAACGGGGCTAGAAAAGCTTTTTCATAACCGGTATCGATTTTCAGTTGATTATTGGGTTTAGCCTCATTGGTAGCAACTTTAGAAACTGTTTTATTTACTGAAAGTCCAAAGGAGATCGGTAACCCTGCTTCATTAATAATTTTATTACGTAACTCTGATGCAAACTTATAACACCCAAAAAAGCGATCCATCCCGGTAAGGTCTGCATAGAATTCATCTACACTAGCTTTTTCTAAAACTGGTACTTCTCTTTGTAAAATTTCGGTCACTTGTTTTGAAAATTTAGTGTATGTGCCTGCATTACCACGTATGTAGATAGCATTAGGGCAAAGTTGTCTAGCCATTTTCATAGGCATTCCCGAATGAACACCATACCCTCTAGTTTCATAACTTGCTGCACTCACTACTCCACGATCCCCAGTACCACCCACAATCACAGGCTTATTATTCAGCCTGCTATCCAAAAGACGCTCACAGGATACAAAAAAAGTATCCAGATCAAAGTGCACTATTGTAGTATTCATAATTATTCCTTTTACATATATATAATATTGTTTTCCCCATGTTTGCGTAAGTAGCTCTTGATGATTTTTGTAGTATGATATGTATGTTTTTGTAGTGTCAAAAAAGTTTCAAAATCATCAAAATGTGATACTTGTTCTGATTGATGAACATATCCAAACCCCTTATAAATTCCGTTTTGTATCATCACAAAACTATGTTCATCTATAGTCCTTCCTTTTTCCCTGATCAGGTAGGTTTCTTTTTGTTTTTTTAAGGATCCTAATGCTTGCTGTACCCTCATATTATATAATGCTACAGATTCTTGACCATAACATACTCCTTTACAATTCTTTAATCGATAATGAGAGCATTGCTTTGAAGTACTTTGTAGATTACAATACCGAGGACACAGCTGATAATCAAAACACAATCGTTCTAGTTGTTCTATGGCATCGGATTGTCTATAAAACACCTCTAGTGAATGATCTGTGCTTTTTGATCTGTCGATTGCAAGTTGTATAATACCTCTTCTATTTGTATACTGTATGATTCTATACGGAGCTACTACTTTTTTTTGAGCGCTATTAAATTTTGGATAATGTTTCTGGATTTTCTCTGCTTCTAATAATAAAGCAATTAATTCATTACCTGTAATTTCATAATCTATGGCATGCGTATTTTGCCCAAGAGCATATTCTTTATTCTTTTTATCATAAAAGTGACTAATTACTCGTTGCTTTATATTCTTTGCTTTACCAGCATAAATAACTTTTCCTTTTTGATCTTTGAATAGATAGATTCCTGTTTGTTCTGGTAACGAATTTATAATATCAACATCAAGATGTGGAGGAAGTGTCGCTTCTTTAGAGCGAGCATTTAAAAAAGAGTTGATCATTGCAAACTCTGGGTCGAGTTCTAAAATTCGTTGAAATAAAATTACTGTAGCATCGGTATCACCTTCGGCACGGTGTCGACCAACTAATGGAATATTAAGCGATGAGCAAAGCCTACCCAAGCTGTAAGAAAATAATCCAGGTATTAATTTTCTGGAAAGACGTACAGTACATAGTTTTTTTCGGGTAAACGTCTGTCCAAGGTTTTTAAATTCATTCCTAACTACATTATAATCAAAATTAACATTATGAGCTACAAAAATAGCTCCTGTAGTAATTTCGATAATGCGTTCTGCGATTTCATGAAACTTAGGAGCATCTCGAACCATATCATTATCAATACCGGTAAGCCCTGTAATAAAAGGAGGGATATTCTGTTCAGGGTCGACTAGAGATGTAAATTTGTCCAGGATTTTATTTCCTTGTAATCGTACAATACATATCTCTGTAATACGATTACCCAAAATACCTTTTCCTGTAGTTTCAACGTCAATAACAGTATATAATTGGTCTTGCATTATATTTTCTTTAACAATACAAAACTACTACAAAAAAAATGAATTTATGGAATTATTCCTATTAAATGGAATTATTCCATATTGCAATCAACTTTAACATCAACTTTATTTAATTCTATCCAAATTGGATCTTGAAATTCTTTGGGCGATAATCGAAAATAAACAAAATGTTTTTTTATTTCGTCACAATAGGATACTGAGATTTTAGAATTTAATGTTATTTTTTCTTTCTTAAAGAAAGCATCATACACCTCAATTACTCCTTTAAAAGATTTATCAGTATAGCCATGTTCGCTGAAAGAAGTTAATGTTTGAGGTAGTTTTTTAAAAAATTTGAATTTTATAATTAGCCCCATTTTCATTAAACCAGTAAAGTAAATATCCATATCTGACTCAATTTTTTCAACGGTTAAACTAGGATTTTCATCTAAGCTCCATAAAAACACATAACTAAAATATGATTCGCTATTAACATCCCCCCAACCTTCTGCAAAACGTATATGCTCTTCTCCTTTATAAGGTAGTGATTTAGCAAAAATTAATGGGAATCCCAATACCTCTTTCCTCCAAGTATCAGGAGCTTCTAACAAATTATCACTCTTCACTGTCTTACAATTTGCAATACACATACATATTCCTATAATCATTATAATTTTCAAAGTTATTACCTTCATAAATAGATATTTAATAGTATTAAACACCACAAATAAAATCACAATAATGATTGCATGTCAATAAATGTGACGATCGGGAAGATTTTGTTGCGAAATGGAAAAGTGTAAACGAAGTATAGTCAAATAAAAAACTTATTCATTATTTGTATATATCTTATTGAATAATGAAACTCTTGATCTAGAAACTGGAACTTTAGATGACACTCCTTCAATTGTAAGCTGATATCCTCTAGTGTTCCCTTTTATTACTAAAATTTTATTTGTATTAACTACATAAGAGCGGTGGCATCGAAACAAAAAAGGATAATGTTTTATCGAATCATTAATATTAATAAGTGTATTTCTTAGTAGACTAAAAATGATCTTTTGATCTTTGACATAAAATACTTCTATATAGTTACTCCAGCTTTTAATCATTATAAGGTCTTGAGGTAATATCTCAACATACTTTTGTTCTGTTTTGGAAGTAAAACGTATTTTTTTAGTAAATGATTCTGAAGGGATTTCTATATTTTGTTTAATAACAAAAGAATCTTTCTCATTCTGATTAAAGGGCAGATATAATAAAAAATAATGTTTAATGAATATTGATAATGGAATAAATAAGACTTCAAAAATTAAAATATATTTAAGTGACAATCCTAACCAAGTACTATAGCTTACCGTTACAAATCCTCCATAAATTAGGTTTACACAAAATGATAGAATAAGAAACAAGACAATATCCAGAATAATTTCAATACCATCATTTATAAACATCCTATTATCTTTCAATTGTTCACGAAATAAATAAGGTATTACAACCCTTGTAGACAATGTTACTAATAATACCAAAAAAGCTGAAAGCAAAGAATCTCCTATAGTTCTAAAAAAGGTATATGCTCTATATTCAAATGGTTGAAATAGAATTAGAAGTAAAAAAACTAAACCACTAAACAATACAGGAATAATTAATTTTTCTTTTGAAGATAGTATTGTATCTGTTACTTTATTATATCTCATTTAATTAGAAAATTAAATATCTTAAAGTTAATAAAAAAAATTAGTCATAAAAAAACCCTTCATTGTTGTAATGAAGGGTTTCAAGGAAGGCGGCGACCTACTCTCCCACGATTGTAGTACCATTGGCGCTAACGGGCTTAACTTCTCTGTTCGGAATGGTAAGAGGTGAGCCCCGTTGCTATAACCACCTTAAATCTTTCAGTGGGCAGTTTTTAAAGTATGCAGTAAGCAGTATAATACTGCCCACTGTGACTGTTGGACTGCCAACTGTATAAGTTGACATATTGATTATAAAAATACGTAAAGAGTAAAACTAACAAGAGAATTA